>CAVQIB010000001.1:0-545000 GCA_963712435.1 uncultured Alphaproteobacteria bacterium
CTCCTTGTATATCGCTTTTCGCACCGATTTCGCTATTCCGGTTTCCTTCGCGTCCGACAAGCGTTTGAGGGTCATGCCGCCTAAACCGGAAACCGGAACCAACATCAGCGTTGCCCACTGAACTGCAAGCGACACCCATCCCAAGCCGCTCGGACCGTGCCAGGTATTTACCAGAAAGATGAAACAGAACCAGCCTACCCCAGAGCTGAACCATGCGGTGAGAACGGTCGGAGAACTTTCCCAGTAGGTCCGAGTGAGAACACGCATAGAAAGTCAGTTCCACTGACGCCGATGCTTCACCAGCCATACTGTTTCTCGGCCTGCAGATACATCCAGACAAGCATCAGCGGCAAAACCACTGAATTGATAGCAAGCACTGCATATGCGCCGCTCAAGCCGCCCCAGTATATCGCCGGCACGGCGATCAAAACAACGAACGCGGTGACTGCGACTCGCCATTGCGCCGGCCTGATAAACTCGCCTACGCCTTGCAGCGCTCCGAGCGCAACAGACCCTACAATCTGATAGAACATTACGGAAAACGCCGCTATCCAACTCAGACCGTTGCCGTCGTCCCAGATATTCGGCAGACCGCTTTGGGGCGCCAGGACCGCGAAACTGAGCAGCCCGAGTCCCACCAACATGATCGTCCCCGGCGCATGCGCCCAAGCGAACCGCCGGCGTTCGACCGGCTTGTACCGCGACTTCGCGAGCAGCGTGGCGTTGTATTGCAGCATTGCGACGAAGGGATTTGAAACAGAACGCCGCCACGTTTACCGTGGCGGAGTATAATCCCAACGCCGACGTTCCTTGAGTTCGTGTGATCAGAATCGTAATGATAAATGCCAGAACCTTTGAGGCTATGATCGCTGAAACCAGCCAGACCTCGTCAGAACCGAGGAGCCGCCGTATATGTCTCCACACGCGGATGCCTCTTTCCGTGGCGTGTTCGCTTCATGGTCAGATGGCGAGCGGCGCATAACGCGCGGTGAGACGTCGCTCGAACAGCGCACGGTAGGAGCCGGAAAGCAGTCGTACTTTCGAACGCCGGGGCCGACTTGACCAGCGCAGATTGCGCCAAGGATCGGGATACAACATGCTGCGACCGATACGCCGCCTTGTCCCCTGTTGGGAATTCGAGCGACGTCGAGGACAAATATCGCAATGCAGATATCATTTCAAGAACCATATTCTGAGCCGCAACGATTGCGGATCGGCCTGCATAGTCGAGTCTGCCGCCGACAGAACGTCACGTATGCGCCCTGGTTCCGCGCTTTTCGACCTAACCGCAAACGCTTGGATGGCTTGCCTCGACATACCATCGTCATCAAGCATTAATATGGTATGTTACCATGTACTGTTCGTTTTAAGCATTGCGCGTCAAAGAGCGGGTCGGCGCTGGGGGCGGTTGGACATGAGGCGCGTGGGGGTGACGGGATTGGGCATTGTATCGCCGCTCGGGTGCGGGGTCGAAGCGACGTGGCGCAGGCTGATCGCCGGCGAGAGCGGGGCTTGCAAGATCGAGAAGTTCGACGTGTCAGATCTGCCCGCCAAGATAGCCTGCATGATCCCGCGCGGCGACGGCTCCGATGGAACCTACAATCCCGACCAGTGGCTCGAGCCGAGGGAGCAGCGTAAGGTTGACGATTTCATCGTTTACGCGCTGGCGGCCGCACGTCAGGCGATCAAGGATGCCGGCTGGGAGCCCAGGACGCATGACGATCGGATCCGCACCGGCGTGCTGATCGGCTCGGGCTTCGGCGGTCTGGAGGGAATAGCGGAGACCGCTTTAGTTTTGCAGGAGCGCGGGGCTCGCCGCGTATCGCCGTTCTTCATCCCCGGGCGACTGATCAATCTCGCCGCGGGCTATGTGTCGATCACGCACGGCCTTAAGGGGCCGAACCACGCCGTGATGACGGCGTGTTCAACCGGTGCGCACGCGATCGGCGACGCGGCGCGTCTGGTTATGCTTGGCGATGCCGACGTGATGGTCGCAGGCGGAGCGGAATCTCCGGTCTGCCGAATTGCGATCGCCGGGTTCGCAGCGTGCCGAGCGTTATCCACGTCGTTCAATGAACATCCGACGCGCGCGTCGCGCCCCTACGACCGTGATCGCGACGGTTTCGTCATGGGCGAAGGCGCCGGGATCGTTGTGCTGGAGGAAATCGAACACGCGAAGAGGCGCGGCGCTCACGTTTACGCCGAGTTGATAGGCTATGGCCTTTCCGGGGACGCCTTCCACGTCACGGCGCCGGCCGAGGATGGCGACGGGGCCTACCGCTGCATGGAGATGGCTATCAGGCGGGCCGGCATTCCGCCGTGCCAAATCGACTATATCAATGCGCATGGCAGTTCCACGCCGTTAGGCGACGAGATCGAGCTCGCGGCGGTGCAACGCATGATGGGGAGCGCTGCCAGCCGGGTCACGATGTCTTCCACCAAGTCTTCCATCGGCCATCTGTTGGGCGCCGCCGGCGCGGTCGAGGCGATCTTCTCGATTCTTGCGATGCGCGACGGCGTCGCTCCGCCCACCATCAATCTCGACAATCCGTTGGTGGACACGCCTATCGACTTGGCGCCCCGCCAAGCGAAGCGGCGAGAAATCAACGTCGCGCTCTCGAACTCGTTCGGGTTCGGCGGGACCAATGCCTCGCTCATCTTCCGCCGCGGCGTCCAGTAGCGCTCGCGACGAGCTCGTGTTCCCACCAATGGCGGACCAGCGACCTTTCCGCAACAGCCGAACTGATCCCTGCGACATCACTGAGCGCTTCACCCGTCACCACGCCTAAATCGCCTTCTGAAGAACTGAACCTCCGCCGTCCGCCGGTCCCGCCAAGGGAAGACTTCGATGCCACGGAAAACGACGCTCGGTGTCGTCTCAAGCGTGTTCCTGGCGACGTCGTTCAGCGCACCGGCCGGTAGCGCCGTCCTGGCCGCCGCGCCGAGCGCGCTCGGGCAGATTGCCGTCGTCTCAATGAAGAACATTTCATTTTGGGCCAATCCTTATCCCTTCGGGTATGTTCGCCGGAAACGCAGTTGCATTCGATACATGCGCCTCGCGACATCCTCGGGCATCGCGTGGCGTCCGGTTTGGGTTTGTCGCTGACGGGCGGTCCTGTCCGTGTCCAGTCAAGCGTCGTCGACGAAAAACCCCGACCGTCGCCAGTGACGTAACGCTGCTCAATCGTGTGTCCGCTCATGCCGCAGATTCCCGCACGCCGGGCCAGGCATGCGACTAGAATCCGTACCGCTTCCGGAAATAGCCATGCGATTTAGGCGTCTCGTCGATAAACGCGGCTTGATCGGCCTTGTTAAGAACTACTCCGAGCAGACGGTCAAAAATAGGTTGAGCTCCGAACAAATACTGCTCCACCACATCCACTCTCGTGCGCCCCCATTCGATCACATATATATAAGAATCGACAATGCATGGCGTAACGCGCGTATCGACCACAGGCGCCAGCGGCGGAAGATCAAGGACGATGTAATCGTAGGTCGACCGCAAGCTCTCGATCACATGTTTCATTCCGGACGACGCCAGCAGCTCGTTCGTGTGCATGATGTCTGAGGTCTGACCCGCTGGAAGAAACGCCAAACCCGTTTTCGGATCAGTCGTCATCACCTCCTCTACGGCCAACCTTCCGGCAATGACGTCCACTAACCCACTGACCGCGTCGGGCGCGAGCGCGGCTGACAGCGACGGCTTCCGCAAGTCCGCGTCGACGAGCACAACGCTCCGCCCGGCATGCGCGATGAGTTGCGCAAAGCTCGCGGCGATCGTCGATTTTCCTTCGCCTGAGATCGTGGAGGTCACGCCGATCACCTTCTTCAGATCGGCCATTCCATTGAGGTCGGCGGCGACCTTTATGGATCGAACCCCCTCGGTAAACCGGGAGGACGGCTCCGTTATGACGCGGTAAATGAGTTGATCGTCGTTCCACCCGGAGGAGGCGCTTAGTTGAACGATCGAGAACCCGGCCTTGTTTCCGTTTTCGTTCGCTGCGCGTTTAATCGCCGGAACAACCGCGATACAGCTCGTCTGCAGAGCATTTTCGACTTCGCCGGCAGTCCGAAACACGTTGTTGGCGAGTTCCCGCACGTAGGCAATACCTAAACCGAACGCCATGCCGCCCACGACCGCGATACCTAGGACGACCGCAGTCTTGGGGGAGCTCTTGCCGAGCGGAGGCGCTGCCGGGCTTATCAGCCTTGCCTCCGTGATCGGGAAGGATTGCTGTTGAACCGCCTCCATGTAGCGCTGGAGGAAATTGTCGTATATGGTTCTATATGTCTGCGATTTGCTCTCCAGCTCGCGAAGCTGGACCTGCGCCTGATTGGTCACCTGGGTTTCAGAAACGACGTTCTCCAGGCTGTTCTTCAAGCTATCCGCGCGCGCTCGGGCGATATCGTAATCACTCTGGTAGGCCTGCTGAATCCGCTTGAGTTCCTGCGAAATGTTGCGCCGTATCTCCTGCATCTGATTGCGCAGATTTATCGCAGCGAGATGATGGCTCCCGTATTTTTCGGACCAATTCGCCTCCCTGCTCGCGATATCGACGTATTGCCCCCGCAACTTGATTATTGTTTCGTTTTTCAACGCATCTGCAACCAACTCGTTAGGAATTTCCGCGCGCAGAATTTCGTTGATGCGATCGAGTCGGGCCTTGGTTTCTGCTCTGCTTGCGCGCGCCTGGATGAGCTGAGTGGTGAGTTCGGCTATTTGCTGCTCGGTGACAAGCCGTCCTCCGGTATCGACAATGTTGTTCTTCTCCTTGTATTCCACAACCGCGCGTTCCGCCGCAGACGCCTGAGCACGAAGTTCGTTGATTCGATCCAGCAGCCATACGCTGGCGCGTCGGGTGGCGACGTATTTCGCTTCGAGCTGATCGACGATATAGGCTTCAGCGATCGCGTTGGCAATTCGAGCAGCCTTTTCCGGGCTCAGAGACCTGACGCTGATCTCTATGACATAGGTCTGCCCGATGCGTTTGATGGTCCGTCCGTCTTCGAACCGATGTAGAGCAGTCCGAATGCGCTCGAACTCGTTGGACGGATTCGTCGTCGCCCAGCTTACGAGAAATGCTTCCAGGCCTGGAATGTAGGCGACCAATGCGCCGAAAACTCCTTTTAGGCTGCGGAATTCGGGATCCTGGATCAGATCAAGTTCCCGGATTACCGCCAAGCTGATGTTTTCGGAATTGAGGATCTCAACCTGCGTCTGAACGGTTCCGGCGTCGACTTGCGTGTCCCCTAGAACGGATTGCTGCTGAAACAGCTGCACCTTACGCGTGTCGATGACCATTGTGGCGACAGCCGTGTACCGCGTCGGCGTGATCAGCAAATAGACCAGCCCAATCGCCGCCGCAAATGCTGTCACAAACAAGATGACGGACAGTTGCCGCCGCGCCGCGCCGAGCGCCGCCTTGAGGAACTCGGCCGGAGAGGTCTCACGCCCCTCCTCCCGATCCGTGTGCGCCGAAGACTTCTGTAACATCCTGAACGGAACGCCCGCTTGCTAATTGCCCGAGAGAGGCCCGTGGCCGAGCGTCCCAGCCGTCAGCCTCGGCAACCACACACGGGACCTGCCCGCGCCCTGTTGCACCCATCCTTATCGCCATTTTTTGGCTTCGCGCATCCATCATTCTGCACTTATCATAACACCTTTATGACGATCGGTCCCCGCGGCCATCCGCCGCTGAAGCTCTGATCGAACCATGCATGTCGCGGTCGTTCTTCTGCGCTGACTACGATATGATACCCCGGTTGCGCTAACTGCTGATAGATTGTCATATTCTAGTATCATATTAAATCGACAATGGGTGTTCTTTGATCTCAACGGAGTGGCCCGTGCATCACCTGACACTCCTCACCGCACCAGACGAGTTAGCGGCTTCGAGTTCGCTCCGGACGCGCCATGGCTCGGCTTTTCACGAGGCGCCCTCAACCCATGCATGAATGGATCGGATGCGGTTTGCGCTCCCGCGGTGGTGTTCGCGCAAGGCAATCCGTGCTCAGCAGCCGGCCCGCGAGCGCTGCCGCCGCGGAACCGGTGTGAGCGCTCGCGCGGCTGGGCGATGTTCAAATGTCGAGCCTGCTCATTCGGTTTGAGCCGCTCGGGACCTGGACTGTGAGCGCGCGACCTTTCGCAAGGATAACTCCATGCCCAGACTTGTTTCCGCTTTTCGCTCACGGTCAGGGCAGCACGAAGGCGGCGCGAGAACGTCGGCTAGCCTGGTTGCCGTCCGCACGTCGGTATCGCTTGCTGTGCTCCTCGTCGCGGTTATACACGCTCAAGCACCCAGCGCATTGGCGTCGGAGACGCCGGTGATTCTGTTCGCCGCGCCGCAGGGGCCGCCGGCATCGAATAGTTCCGGAAAGAGTATGTCACTTGACGCCGCGCTGAAGGCAGCTGCGGCGCAACGCACATCGGACCCGCAGAGGCAGCTTGTCATTGAATTGCAGGCCGGGGTCTACCAACTGGACAAGCCGCTCGTCATCGACTCGCGCATTGCCGGCGAGGGCGGCGTCACGCTACGCGCGGCCCCCGGAGCCGACGTGCAGCTTGTTGGTTGGAAGGCGGTCGGGCCTCCCTTGGCGCAAGTCCCTGATCATATCGAACGACAGTTGCCGGAATCGGCTCGCCGCCATGTGACGTATTTCTCTGTCGCCGCCGCCGGCATTTTCGATTTCGGCTTTGAAGCGCCGCGCGGCCACTCTTTCGCTCGCTCGCCGGCGGAAACCGAGTTTTTCGCAAACGGCCGTCCGCTGTCGCCCGCGCGATGGCCGGCCCGGGGCTACTCGGAAATCGTGTCTGCGGGAAGCGACGGCCGCGTGCTTATTCGGGACGCGCCGATCGCCAAATTGATCGGCCGTACGGATGTGTGGTTCTCGGGATTTCCCGGCGCAGACTGGCGCTACCAACGGGTTCGCGTCGCCGATGTCGACGCCGAATCCGGCCGTATTCGCATCGCGCAGGCTCCGGGATATTTGCCCCGATCTGGCGACTTCGCCTCGCTCGAGGGCGCGCCGAGTCTGTTCAGCGCGCCGGGTCAGTACTATCTCGATCGCGCCGGGGGAGT
Source organism: uncultured Alphaproteobacteria bacterium (assembly GCA_963712435.1). GTDB lineage: Bacteria > Pseudomonadota > Alphaproteobacteria > Rhizobiales > Xanthobacteraceae > Rhodoplanes. The sequence continues at coordinate 7,080 of CAVQIB010000001.1, forward strand.
GCTCGCCGTCTGGTTGCCCGACGCGACGATCAGTCCTGTCCACGCCTCCATCCTTGAGCATGCGATCGAGATCGTCGAGGCGCGCAATGTGCGCATCGAGGGGCTGAGCATACTCGGCGTGCGCGGGGATGGCATTCGGATCATAAAGGGCGACGGGATTCGGCTGACACGCATTCATGTCGCGAACGCCGGGATGCGCGGCGTGGCGATCGAGGGTGGTCGCAACGTCACGCTGGAAAACTCCGTCGTTCACGATACCGGCGACGAAAGCGTCTGGCTCGATGCGGGAGACAGGCAAACGCTAGCTCCGGCCAATCACCGCATCACGAATAACGCGCTCTTCCAATTCGCGCGTCGCACGCGCAGCGGTCGGGCGGCGATTTCGGTTGACGGAGTGGGCAACGTCATCGAGTCCAACATGATTTCCGACGGTCCATCCGACGGCATCCGATTTCAGGGGAACGACCACATCATTCGCAACAACGTCATCAGCCGCATTGTATCCGAATGCGGTGATTGCGGCGCCATCTATACCGGACAAGACTGGGCCGCGCGGGGTTCTTGCGTCGAGGCTAATTTCATTCATGTGATCACGCCGGCGCAGAACCGGGAAGTGAAAGGGATTTATCTTGATGACGGCGCGAGTGGCGTATTGGTGCGGCGGAACGTCCTCGTGAACGTCAACAGGGGAGTTCTTGTCGGCGGCGGACGCGACAATATCATCTCTGAAAACATCATCATGAACGCGAACGAATACGGCGTCCTTGTCGACGCACGCGGGCTAACCTGGGCGGCAAGACACGTTGCCGATCCATCCTCCGAAATCCGCCGCAAATTGGCGGCAGTGCCGTATGACCGCGAGCCCTACCGCTCGCGTTATCAAAACCTGGCTGATATTCTGATCGATGAACCAGGCGTTCCAAAATACAACCTGATCAGCAATAACTTCTTCATCAATGGCGAAGGCGTTCACTTCGAAGACGCTCGAATCCGGTTTTTGGTTCGTACATCGGAACGCCCGTCGCACGTAGTAAATGGCGCCGATGAAGTCAGGCCGTCCCCGCGGCCGCCGGTGGAGCCTTTTGCCTGCCTACGAGCTTCCGTCAACTAGCACCGAACAGCAGCGTACTTGGAAAGCGGAAGCGCGATCGCCCGACGGTCCACAAGCGGCTCGGAGCGGCCGACGCGCCCAATCGCCGTCGCCTGGTCGCGTCACACAGGCGTGATCGCTCTCTCATCGTATCGCCATATCAATGGTACATTATCGTAACGATGAGCACCTTGAACCTTATCGCGTCGCCGATTGTCGCCCATTCCTGGCGCATTCTGCAACAGGACCGAGCAGTATGACGGAACGCGTCGCGTTGATATCGGGAGCAACCGGCCAGGACGGCGCTTTCCTCGCCGAACTCCTGCTCGCGAAAGGCTACCGTGTACATGGCGTCAAGCGCCGTTCCTCTTCTTTCAATACCGGACGAATTGATCATCTCTACCAGGACCCGCACGAAACGTTTCGCAACTTCTATCTTCACTATGGCGATATGACTGACGCAACGAACCTCATTCGTATCGTGCAGGAGACGCAACCAACTGAAATCTACAATCTCGCGGCGCAAAGCCACGTCCAGGTGAGTTTTGACACGCCAGAATACACTGCCAATGCAGACGCGCTCGGCGCTTTGCGCCTTCTTGAAGCAATTCGCATTCTCCGGTTGAACCAGCGCGTGCGCTTTTATCAGGCGTCGACCTCGGAGCTCTACGGCGCAGTGACGGAAATCCCGCAGAACGAGTCGACGCCGTTCAGCCCGCGCTCGCCTTACGCCGCAGCCAAGCTTTACGCGTTCTATATTACTGTCAATTATCGCGAAGCTTACGGCTTTCATGCTTCAAACGGGATTTTGTTCAATCATGAGGGCCCGACCCGGGGCGAAACATTCGTCACGCGCAAGATCACCCGCGCCGTTGCAGCCATCGAGCTCGGGCTGCAGGACAGGCTCTATCTTGGCAACCTCGACGCCGAACGCGATTGGGGACATGCGCGCGACTATGTCGAGGGCATGTGGCGGATGTTGCAGCAGGATACGCCGGACGACTACGTGCTTGCGACCGGAGAAAAACACTCCGTGCGGGAGTTTGTCGAGAAAGCCTTCGCGCTCGTCGGCAAGCGCATCGGATGGGAAGGATCGGGCCTCGACGAGAAGGGCGTCGAGGGAGCAACCGGGCGCATCCTGGTCGAGGTCGATCCGCGCTATTTCCGTCCGACCGAAGTCGAGCTCCTCCTCGGCGACGCATCGAAAGCGCAGCGGAAGCTTGGCTGGCGTCATACCACGACCTTCGACCAGCTTGTCGAAGAGATGGTCAAGGGTGACCTCGCCGGCTTCAGCCGAGAGATGCGGCGTAAGAACTATTACGATTGACATTACGGCCTTCGGCACGCTGCGAAGAGCGCGTCGTTGCGCACCACGCTTGCCGTGTCCGGCCCATGAGCCAGAAATGATTGACATTTCCTTCGGTCGACCTCGGTATCTTGCTCATCGCCAATTCCGCGGCTTTGAATTGCTTCGCGGACGACATGAAGAACCATCATCGGGGCGCGCTCCTAGGCCGCGCAGGCGAGCCAACGGGCGATCAGGGAAGCCCATCCTGGTCTTTTCGCCGACGCGTTCCGGCGAAAAGCGAACATCCGCAAGGGAACTGTTGTGACTGCGACCGATAGCTCAGCACCAGTGCGTCCGGTGAATCCGATGTTCGACATCGCCGGCAAGCGGGTATTCGTCGCGGGCCATAAGGGCATGGTCGGCAGCGCAATCGTCCGTCGGCTCAGCGCGGAGCGCTGCGATATCCTCACCGTCAGTCGGGCAGAGCTCGATCTGATCCGGCAAGATGCCGTGGAGAGGTGGCTGTCGATTGAAAAGCCCGATCTCGTCGTGGTCGCGGCCGCCAAGGTCGGCGGGATTGCATTCAATAGCGCCCGCCCGGCGGATTTCATCAGCGACAATTTGGCCATCGCCCTGAACCTGGTCCGGGGCTCGTTCGCGGTCGGCGTGCAGAAACTCCTATTTCTCGGCTCGTCCTGCATCTATCCCCGGCTCGCGGCGCAGCCGATCCGCGAGGACATGTTGCTCACGGGGCCGCTTGAGCCGACCAACGAGTGGTATGCGATCGCCAAGATCGCCGGTCTTAAGTTGGTCGAGGCGTATCGGCGTCAATACGGCGCGGATTTCATCGCCGTCATGCCGACAAACCTCTACGGCCCGAACGACAACTATGACCTGGAACACAGTCATGTGCCGGCCGGACTGATCCGCCGCTTCCACGAAGCAAAAACGAGCGACGCGCCAACCGTGACGGTTTGGGGGACGGGAAAGCCGCGCAGAGAGTTCCTTTATGTTGACGATCTCGCAGACGCTTGTGTGTTCTTGACGAAGCACTATTCCGGGCACGACTTCCTCAATATCGGCACGGGACAGGACATGACGATCGCCGACTTTGCGCGACTTGTCGCCGAGATTGTCGGTTACCGCGGCGAGATCGCGTTTGACCCGTCTCGCCCCGATGGAACGCCGCAGAAGCTGCTCGATGTTTCAAAGCTGACGCAGCTCGGATGGCATGCGCGAACCGAACTGCGACAAGGATTGGCGGCGACCTATGCGGACTTCGCCGCCGGCGGCGGACGTATGTGATCCGGGTGGATCGCGTCCGCGATATCCAACTCACCGTGTGGCAGGGCCGGGCGCTCCCTCGATCAGCTTCGAAAGCGCAATCTCATTGATGACAGGCGGAGTTTGCTTCAGAAGTTCGGCCAGATAGGCTCGGCGATTGGCCTCCGCCCGCTCCGCGCGGATGCGCGCCGCCAACGCCTCCCGCACCTCCGCCAGCGGCCGGGTATGAGATGCTTCTGTGTCGAGCAGTTTGAGGATGTGCCAGCCGTCATCGAGGCGCATCGGTTCCGCGATCGCCGACTTGGGAAGCGCGACGATCTGGCCTCGGATCTCCGGCCGCAAATCGGATTCCGCGACCCACCCGATCTCCCCGCCGCGCCCAGCGCTCTCGCTCTCGTCGGACTCGCTCTTTGCGACCGCCGCGAAATCTGCGCCCGGCTGCTTCAATTTTTTCAGCAGATCATTGAGCTTTCTTCTGCGCCTCATCCTCGGCCGCCTTGTCGGCATTCCTTCGCCAGGGCGACGACGATCTGAGCCAGCCGGAACCGACGCGGAACCAGGAATGCGCTGGCGTTGGCCTCGTAGACCGCACTTGATCTCGGCCTCGCTCGGAAAACTTTCCGGCGGCGACGGTCATCGATTGAAGGTAGGTCTCGACAATCAGGTTTTCGCGGGCGCGTTCGATCTGGGCCACAGTCTTGGGCTGCTGGTCCCACTTCTTCGCGAGACGCCTCCTTGAGCACCAGGCGGTTCGCGAGCAGGGCTCGCACGGTCTGGCTGAGCAGCGCCGGATCGCGCGCGAGCGCCGCCTGCTGGCGGGCATCCAGCATGGCGATTGCCGCGCGCACCTCCTCCGCCGTCACGTCGCTTGTCGCCGACCCGGGCGATGACCTCGCCGCCCTTCACGCGCCGTGTTGTCTTCCGCTGGCGACCGCTGCCGGCGGGCGGCGGGGCCGACCGGGGCGGCGCACTGAGCGGGCGCGGCGGCCTGGGGCGCCGAGAGCTGAGGGCGTGGCGGCTGCGCCTGCGCCGCAGCCGTTGCCGGCAGGCCGACACACGGCTGAGCCAGGAGCGCGGCAGCAAGCCGAGCAGGCCTTGGCGATCATGGCTTGACCTTCTGATCGAGCGATTTTATCGCGAAAGTCCTGCGCGGCGTTCTGGTGCTCGACTCGCTTCAGCCCGATCACGCGGCTCGTGCACGACGACCTTCTCCAGCGGATTCATCTGCCTCATATTGCCTGACGAATGTCGCGGCCACCTTGACGAGCTTGACGTTCTTGGCCTCGCAGGCCTTGGCTGCTCGCCTTGAACGCCGTCGCCTCGCGCTTCGAACTTGGCGCGCTCGGCATCCTTGGTGCGGGCGACGCTGGCCGCCTCGCCATAGGCGCTCTTCCACTGTCTCCAGCGACTCGTCGCGTTCGGTCAGCCGCTCGTTGAAGTCCTTCACCGCCTGGCGATAGGCCTGCTCGGCCTCCTTGACCTGCGCGCGGTAGGCCTCGTTCTGCTTGCGCAGCCGATCCCGCTCCGTTCGGCCGCGGTCAGCTTGGCCTGCAGCGCCGCGCGCTGATCCTCGAGCGAGCGCAACTGCGCCGTGGCGCTGCGCAGCGCCTCGCGCAGGCGATCGGCTTCCGATCGGCGCGTGCGGCGTCGGAGATCAGCATGCGTCAAGGCGACGACAAGGAGAGACGCAAGGCCCGCATGGTCAGAACCTCGCATTGAGGTCGACCTGAACGATGTCGACAGCATAGGGCGGGCCGGCGATCTGGTTGGCGCTCATCCAGCGCACCGAGGCCCACACATTCTGGCCCGAGGGCGACGTTGCCACCGATGAAATAGCCCTTGAGGTTGGTGCCGCCGAGCCCGAAATCGGAATCGGCGAAGGCATCGATGACGGCGTCTGATTCCAGCTACTTGTAGCCGACGATGAGCGTTCCAGTCCCACAGGTCCCTTGAGCTTCTGGGTGGCCGACCGTCACGCGCGCGAGCCAGCCCTCGATTGCCGCCGTATAGATTGTGGGCCGGGGCGGCATCGGCCGTGCGTGCGAATCAGGCTCGTTTGGCGAACGGCTTCGGCCTGCCACGGCATTGCGGTCCCAGGCGATGTTCCGGACGTACTCGCCATCGAGAATGATATGGACGGGGTGGAAGTGGCCGAGATCGAGCCGCCCGCTCAGCACGACGTCGCGGAAGTCCGCGGCAAGACCGAAATACTGGTACGACGAGTGGCGGAAATCGAGTTGAAGTGAGGTCGGAGGATATGTTGCGCAACGCATGTAGGTGTTGCCCTTCTGGGCAAAGGACGGCCGCGTCAGGTCGGTGTCGCAGATGTCGCTGGCTCGTAACGCACATAGCAGGGGCTCGAGAGCTGCCCCTGAACATTTGTGAAGTCGTAGTAGGCAGCGCCACTGTGAGGGTGATTTCAGGATCAGAACCGGCGCACAATGCCGCCGACTGCGCACCGAACATCCATTTGTCGTGGCTGGGAAACTTGCCGGGCCGGTAAGATCGGACGTTCAGGCCAGCGTCGAGATGCGGTGTTGAATACGGGGAAGCGCGCCCGCAGGCAAAGAACGGCGTGAAGTCCCGGCGTGACTTCCTGCTTGACCTGGATAGCGAAGCCGTCGAAGCCGAGGTCGCGATGATAAACCAGATCGGTCGGAGAAGAACGGATTGTCGAATCGGCCGGCGCTGAAGCGTCAGATCGTCCCAGGTACGGTACTTGATGAAGGCGCGGTCGAGCCAGACCGCATATTTGCTGAAATTGCCGCCCGAGCCTCCCAGGGTCTGGTTGAACGACACCGGCGAATTGCTGTCGCCTGTGGCGATCCTCAAGCCCTGCCGTAGAAGCCTTCGAACAGATCGGCGTCCAGCCCGAGCCGCGCGCGCAAGCGGACGCGATTGCGGTCCTGGTCGGTGTTATAGGTCGGCCAGATAGGATTGGGGTTGGTAATGTCGCTCGACATCGAACGGGCTGCCGGTGTTGATGGCATTGAAGTTGACCGCCGAAACGGGTCGTTGCCCTTGGGGAAGAAGTCGCCCTCGTAGCGCGCCCGCATGTCGCCGTAAAATCGGATGCGCTGCACCCATTCCGGATACGTGCCCGGCGAGGCCCAGCCTCTCCTTCTTCGCCTTCGTCCATCACCTCGTGCTCTGATCTCCTCGCGCAGCTGCTTGCTTGACGATCTCGGGAACGTAGGTGACGCGCTTGGTGCCGGGCGGCGAGACCGCGTCTGCCGCGGCCGCCGCCGTCTTTTCGGCGCCGTCCGCCTTGGCGGCGGCATCGCGCACGGCCTGGCGCGCGACATAGGCCTCGTCGTCGGCCTGCTTGATCAGCGCCGCCGCCTGCTCCTCGCTGAGCGATGCTCTGCTTCACCAGCAGATTGATCAGGTTGACGGTCGCATTCGACGACGGCGGAGCGTCGCGCGAGACCGTCGGCCGCTTGCCATGACGGGCTGGCGCCATCCTGCGCAGCGGCCGGCGCCGCCAGCATGACGCCGCCGCACAGACCAGCCGTCGACGTCAGCCGCAGCGTGCTCATGTTCACGCTCTCCACATGAAGCCATCCTCCCATTTGCACTCGCTTGCCAAACTGCACCGCTGTGCGCGGCTCCATGCGCTCAACTCGGCGTTCCGCGCGGTCACGCGGGTGATGATCGGCATCGGCATGTCCTTGGGCGGCGGCTCGCGCAGCGCATGCCGCCCAGCACCTCATCGCGGATGATCGCGTCGAGCTCGGCATTGCCGGTCGACGACGACGAGCTGCACGCGGTTGACCCGCCCCGTTCCGTCCGACCACAGCCGAACCTGGACCTGCATCGACCGCGTACCGGGTCTCTCTCGTTCGCGCGCAGCGCGGCTTCGATCTGCGACTGCACGATGCTCGCGTACCAGCCCCAGCGGCGTGCCGCCTCCTCCGCCGCCGCCGCCGGCCCCATGAAGCCCGTGCCGCCCGGCCGTCCGAGCAGATCGCCCGGTCCCTTGCCCGGCGTCGTCGAGTCCGAGCGGACCCGGCGACGGTTCGTCGTTCTCGGCGTCCGGTGGCGCATCCTTTGGAATGTCGACCGGCTTCTCCTCGATGATCTCCTGCTTCACCGGCGTCTGTTCGATCATCTTCTGTTCGGGCTGCTGCTCCGGCGGCGGCGGCGGAGGCGGCGGCGGTGGCGGAGGCGGCGTGCACCATCGTCGAGCGTGAGCTCTTGCACCTTGCGCGGCGGATCTTTGTCGCCGCTGAGCATCACCATGATCGCCGCCAGCGACAGACAGCGCGAGCACGACCACGCCGGCGCCGATCGCAAAGCGCCGTGACTGCGGATCGATCGGCCGCTGTCGCTGTCTTCGTCCTGGTCACGCCAAGTCATGCTGCGTCCTGCCGCGCATGGTCACCTGACAAGCGGCTTGGTCGCCAGCCGACCTGGGTGAAGTTGAGACGCCCGAGCAGATCGAGCACGTCGATGACGTTCTGGTACTGGGTCTGGCTGTCGCCGCGCACCACCACGGGAAACTCCGGCGTCAGCGCGCGCTGCTGCACCAGCCGCTGCTCGAGCTCGGACAGCGTGACCGGAATGGTGTCGAGGAAGATCTTGCCGTCGTTGGTGACCGTGATCGCCTTGGTGGTCTGCTGTGCGAGGCTCGGCGCCGCACTCGCTTTCGGCAGGTTCACCTTCATGCCCTGCACGGTCGCCGTGGTCATGATGATGAAGATCACCAGCAGCACGTAGGCGAGATCGAGCATCGGAGTGATGTTGATGTCGTCGTAGGGCTTGCTGTCGGACTGGACCTGCATGGCTCACTCCGCCGCTATTTTTCGAGGATCGCTCGGGACGCCGTGATAGGACTCGGCCATTCTCGTGATGAACTCGTCGACGAAGACCTGCATCTCGTTGGTCGACGTCCTTGATGCGGGTGATCAGGTAGTTGTAGGCAAACAGCGCCGGGATCGCGACGCCGAGACCGGCGACGGTGGCGACCAGCGCGGCGGCGATGCCGGGCGCGATCGCGTTGACGTTGACGTCGCCGGTCGCCGCGATCGCCGCGAAGGTGATCATGACGCCGATGACGGTGCCGAGCAGGCCGAGGAACGGCCCGCCGGAGATCGCGATCGTCAGCACCACCATCAGCCGGTTGAGACGCTGCGTCTCGCGTCACGAACCCGCTGTCGAGGACGCGCGCGGATCGCCTCGATCGCCTGCGGCGAGAGTCGCCGGATGCGCCCGTTGGTGACGAAGCGGCGACGGATCTCCTGCGAGCCGAGCCGGAACAGACGATAGAGCGGCGACTGCTGGAGCTGCTTGTCATCCTTTTCGCCAAGGCCACGCCGCCGCCGACATTCGGGTCGTCGATGCGGAGCGGGCTCTCGAAATCGGTCGCCGCTCTCGCGGAACAGCTTCAGGAAGATCGCATTGCCCTCTGCCGGTCCGGTTGAGGTACGAAACCCGGTCGACGATCACGACCCAGCTGATCACCGCCATGATCGCCAGCAGTCCGATGACGACCCAGCCGTCGAGCGTCACCGATTGCAGGATCACAGCGAAATAGCCGCTGAACCAGCTCGCCGTTTCCTCGTCGACGCTGAACGATATGAGCTTGCCGTTCTCGGGCCCCTGCCCGATCGCCGCCGCCTTGATGAACCCGGCCGAGCGCGCCATCTTCGCGAGTTGAAGTTCGTCAATATCGCCGACGAAGCCGACTGCGGCAGGCGCGACCGCGGCGGCGTCAGCAGAGGGCTGTTCGGGCGGAGCGGGCGTCGGCACGCTGTCGGGTGCGGCAGAATCAGCGGGAGCCGCTGCAGCCGCGGTCGAATCCGCCCCGACTTGGGCGGGGCCGGCCATCGTCGGCAGCGTCGCGGCGACGCTGGAGAACCGATTGCCGTCGACATAAAGATTAATCTGACCGTCCCCGGCCGTCACAGCCAGATGACGCCAGGTTCCCGGCGTCATCGCTGCGCCTGTACCGGTGCGCTGGGTGACGCCCGCGTTGTTCACCTCGGCGAAAGGCACGCCATCGTCCAAGCCGATCAGCAGGCCGTTATCGCCTTCGCGCCGGGAAAAGAGTATGGCGCGCGGCTGCGGCGCCGCGAATCTTCAGCCAGACCGACCAGGTAAACGAGCCGCCCTCGGGAACAACCATCGAAGGCGAGCCGGGCAAAGTCAGCACCGTCTGGCCGTCAAGTCGCGCGCCCTGCCCGATGATCGCGCCGTCGGCGCCCGGCACGACGCTTTGCGCATGGTTCGCCCACGCCGACGACGTCCTGCGCCGGCGTCCCGCGCTCGGCGAAATGATAGACCAGCAGCGTGTCCGGATCGTAGGTGCCCTTTGCGTCGACCGCCGCCGGCGCCTTCGGGTTGCCGTAGTAGAGCCAGATGTCGGACTTTGTTCCGGGCTTCAGATCGGGAACATTGACCCAGACCAGCGCTTCGCCGAGCAACGGATCGTACTTCTCGACGTGATGCATGAGCGGGGTCTTGTCGTCTGCACCGACGAACCGGAGATCGCCACCGTCCTCCTTGGCCGAGCCAAACCGGAAGTTCCCGACATGCAGGCGCACCAGCAGCGGCGTAGCACCGATCGCGATCGCTGACGCTCGCGCCCGAGGGTCCGGTGTCGATCGGTGATTTTCTTGCGCAGGCTCCACTGATCGTTCCACCACGCCGCCGCCGGGTCCGGGCCACAAGCCCAGAACGGCGATGATCGTCAGCATGACCGCCAATGGCGACCATTGCGACCACAAGCATGCCGATCTCGTGTTCCGGCGCGGCATCAGAATTCACCCCAGATCCGAAAGGACAGACGCGGATCATTCGCGACGGTCTCCAATTCGCTTGATAACCGGTACGCGACCAGAACGACGCTGTTGAAGGCCTGCATCACTTTGATGCGGGCGCCGACGCCGTAGCTGGCGAGCTCGTACAGCTGCGGTTGCCTCGGAAGCGGTTCCTTGATTCTGGCGCGGCCAGCGTCGGCAAACGCAAAGAACCGGAAGTCGTCAAACACGTTGACTTTGACCGCCGGATCCACAGGGATGAGATTTGGGCTGCGCAGTTCGACCGTGGCCGGCTGCGCCGTAATCGCCGAGCACTTCGGACTCCAGATATCCGCGCACAGTGTCCAGTCCGCCAAGGCTGAACTGCTCGCTCGACACGAGCGGCTGGTCCGCCAATCTGCCCCTGCGCCTTGAAGAACAATTCGGCTCCGTCGGGTAGCTCCGTGCGTGTACGAGAGGTCTCCACGGAAAATGAAGAAGCTGCCCGTCGCCTTGTAGCGCTTCGCGTCGAACTCTTCCAGACTGCTGCCGATGCCGCGCACACCCGAGGTGATGCTGGCGTTCAGCTGCGTCAACCGACCTTCGCCTTGCCAATTCGCTCCGTAGCCGACAACGATCGGGACATATGTTACGGGCGACGAGAAGGAGTCGGTGCTGAGCGTCAGGAGTTGTCTGAAATCCTTGAAATCAGCGCCGAACGACAAAGTGTGAAAAAGCTCGCCGCGCGCCGGCAATGTTACGATGGCCCGGCCGCCGATCACCTGGCCAGGACCGACCACATTGGCCCCGCCGACGGTCGCCACCGAGCTGTCCGATTTCAGGCCGTAGAACAAGAAATTCAGTTGGTCGAGATCGGTCCGAGAAGATACGAGCCGGAGATCACCTCGCGTCGCTCGCCCGCATCGGCGCAACCTGATAGAACATGCTCAGCGAGTGACCGAGCTGCCAAAGATTTTCGTACCGCGCAGAGGCATTCACCCGCAGCGGCGTCGTGTTCGGGCTTTGCCGGTTGTTGAGCTCGACGCCGCCGTGCAAAGGCGGCTTGTCTTCGACATTCAGATCGACGTCGACGGTGCCGGGCGTGACGCCAGCGCGAAGCGCCGGAGTGACGCGCCGGTCGGGCCATTGATTGAGCGAAAGAACGTCCTTGGTCACTTCTTTGAGGTTTGGCAGCTTGCCTTCGTGAAGCGAGCCCGCCTTTTGCCTGATCGCGGCGAGATCGTAGAACCGTGAATTCTTCACCCGCAACCGACCGACCCGGCTCTCCGACACCTTCAGCACGACAAAACCGCGGCGCGCGTTCTGCTGCGGGACGGCCACGGCCACCGTCTGAAATCCTTTGTCGTGATAAGCCTTTTCGAGCGCCGCGCGGGCCTTCTCCACATCGGCGGCGGTGCGGTTCGGGCCGAGAAACGGGTAGACGGCCTCTTCGACATCAAGCTGCGGGAAGCGTATCGGCCCCCTCGACGCGGTATTCATCGATGTCGAAACGCTCGACCTCGCCGCTTGGCTTCGCCGTGGCTGCCGCCGTTGCCGCCGGCGCGGCGTCCGGCTTCGCTCCCGCGGGATTTTCCGCGCGCTTGCCCGACGGCTGAGCATCGCCTGAGCCCGCGCCTGCGGCCGCCTTCCCTTGAGCGCCTTGGCTTCCGCCCTCAACGGGCGCAGCCAAGACGATGGAGCTACCGTCGAGCAAAAGCGCAAAAAGAAATGCGAAGCCGAAGGTCACGGTCCGCCCCGTCGTAACATGACGCGGCGAAGCCCGCCCCTCCGCTATTCGCCGCCGCCGCGCTGCGCCGCGCGCCGCCGCTTGCTCTTCAGAAACCCCCTTCACTTGTGCCCTCGATCGTCTTGCTTGGGATTGAGCGCCACCCGGGCAAGCGGACAAAACCAGCCGACCGCTGGTCTAGTCCCCCCTTACAGTAGACGCGTCGAGTCGCGCATATCCGAAATCATCAACCATGTCGTATTAATGCTAATACCATTAGTAGATCACATTCGTCGGTCTGAACCAAGCTAGCCGAAGTCCGCTGATGGCAAAGCCAATGTGATCATCTTTTGTCTTTTCGCGCATTGTTCGGCGCATCCGGTCTCTTTTTAACGTCCGCACCTGAGTTTATTGGCGCTTCTTACGATATATTATCATAACGCAAGGGCTCGAGCCAGTGACGCGCCAAGGCTATGAGACGTCGGCCCGGCGCAATTATCGCGATTTCGCCCGCCCGGCGCGGCGCCAGGCGTGCCCTAGCTTAGCCAAGCACTGCTGCCGCCCGCCAGTCCGCATCCGCAGCCCCTTCAGCAGGCGCCTTGCTGCAGCGAGTGTCGCGTGCAGGCGCTTGCCGGCTCCCGACTTCGTTTGTGAGGCGCCATCACGACGGGAGACCCTTCGGCCCCGGGGCCCTTACATATAGGCCGCCGCATTTGGCCGCGCGGGAAGTCTCGGAACGGGCGGACGCCCAAGCCGCTGAGCGCAATGTTCGAGCGCCTGCTTCAGATCGGTTTCAACCGTACGCACAGTGATGCCGAGACGCCGGGCGATTTCGCGATGCGGTATGCCATCGAGCCGCGACGAGACAAGGACCCGTCGCCGCCGGTCCGGCAGTTCGGCGATGACGCGCCTGAGCAAGTCGACCTCGGACCGCGCCTCCGCAACGCGAGCAGGATCCGGTCGATCGTCAGCGATGTCGATCAGGCTGTCGGCCTCGGCCTCGAACAACTGGCGTTTTTCCGCCCGCCGGCGATCATGGGCAATGTTGACCGCTATGCGCAAGAGATAGGCCTTCGAACTCCGGCATCCGGTCTCATTCATCCGCTCAAGGCGCAGATAGGTTTCCTGAAGGACGTCGGAAGCAAAATCGACCGATCCGAGGCGACGGGAGAGCCGCCTGGTCAACTCCGCGTAATCGGCCACAAGCAGATTACGCAATGCATCCCTATCTGAGCAAGCCAAGCGGCACCATTACGATAATGAGTATTCCGGCCCGCGAATTAAAACGATGGGACATCACTAAATTGTGACGATTATCACGCATAATATACCGTACGCAATGGTACGTGCGACCAACGGATGTGATCCGAGCTGTGCTCAGGCCTGAGTCTGCTCTCAGCGAACAGCGTGCACGACGATTTTGTCGGTCAGTTTGCGCAAGCGGGCATTGAGCGCATGAAGATCGACCGTGCTTGCCCCAATGCGCGATAAGGGCCGACCGCGATGGCTCGCCCCGAACTGGGGACCGAATGACGGCGGCGGCACGCTGCCCGTCACCGGGAAGCCGGCCGCCGCGAGATGCGCCCGGATTCTCTTACAATAATCGACCGATCGGAACGAGAAACGGGTCTCGCCGTGCCCTGCGCGGTACTTCATGGCGGTCGTGCAGATATCCTGCCCCGCCAGACGCCACGCGCCGGCGAGATATTTCGCGCCAAAATGAATGTTGATCTCGGGAAGCCCGAGTTCTTCCGCGGACCCGACAAAGCCAAGCATGCGCGCCGTGGCTGGCATGATCTGCATCAGCCCGATTTCTCCATCCGCACCGACGGCCGAAGGGTTGTAGCCGCTCTCGGCCGCCATCACGGCGTCGACCAGTTCCGGAGGGAGACCGGCGGATGACGCTTCGCGGGCGATGATCGCGCGAAATGCCCCCCGACCGGCTCCCCGCTCCCGCCCGGTGATCGAAACCGCGGATCGCGACCAGGCTCGCGCTGCAAACACGTTCGGCGGCGGCAGGTCTGCCGGCGTAAGTGGCTTTCCCGCCGGCGACGTCAAGGCAGGGAGCGCAGATGCGTCGCGATTAGCCTCATCTCCGGGCCATGCTGCGGGCGTCCCCTGCGGCGAGTCCTCATCCCCTCCATGCGGTTCGGCAAGCGCGGGGCCAGCGGCCATGAGAGCGAGCGCCACAAGCGTTTGCATCGCCATCCGCGCCGCCGCGCGGCAGGGCGATTCACCTCTTGGGCCATGGTTGGGCCGCTGTCGGCCTCGCGCGAGCATCAGCGACGCGGATTGCTGAAAACCGGCCGCGGCGGCCGGAACGGGTAGGCCGAGCGCCCGAAATTGGACCCGTATTGCTGGCGCAGCGCCGCTTCGTTGACATTGCCAACGCGAACATCCGGCGACCGCGCATCAATCGGCGCCACATTGAACAGCGGATTGACCTGGTCGACCTCGCGCTTCAGTTGCTGGTTGAGGCAGCCGAACTCGCGATCGGAGCCGATCATCACCTCGATGCATCGTTGGAGCTTTGGTTCGGGAGACGGTTGTCCGCCGATCATGAGCTCGCGCTGCGCAGGCGCGCTGGCTGACCCGGCGGAACGGAATTCTTGGGCCTGAGCGTCGGCGAGGGCCAGCCACGCCAACAAAGCCGCTGCGCAACAGCAGAGCCGCGCCTCGCTTCCAGGCATCGCTCGTCCCCTTTGCCGGCTTGGTTCGCCTATCCCGATCTCTTGATAGCGTCGAACCAAGACAACCAGTATATCATCCCGCGACCGCTAGTTTGTTATAATGATAAGAATGCAGGTTTGGCTGCAATCGTCATTGTACTTACCGGATCGCCTGCCGATATGAGCGCCCGCCCCACACTGCCGAGCGGACCTGTATGACAGTTCCGGCGATCCAATAAGTCGCGTCGACTACTGCGGCGTCGCGCTCGGCTGCGCCCCGTCCGGTGCAGACGACTGCGCAGGCCCGGGAGACGGCTTTGTCTGATCGTCCCCGTCGTCGCCTCCGCCATAGCCGATGACTTCGATGATGAACACCGAGGCTTTGTCAGCCCCTCGCGTCCCGCCGGGCGTCGTTTCCGCGCCCCTTGTCGCGGACCCGGCGGTGCTCGAAGCCGCCGTCAGTGCGCCGACATTGGGGGCGGTCACCGTCGGAGTGCCCGTGGTGACGCCGCCAACCTTGATGTTATCGGCATTGACGATCCGAACGCCCGCGAGGACCAGATCACCGGAGACCCGGATGCCGGCGTCGCCGGCGTCGATGACGCCGCGCGGCGCCAACAGATACGCGTTGGAGGCGCGGGCGCGCCGCGAGGTCTTCACCACGGCGATGCCGGCGCCCGAGACGAGACCGCCGAGATCGACCGATTGGTAGTCGTCCGAGT
This sequence comes from uncultured Alphaproteobacteria bacterium, assembly GCA_963712435.1. Taxonomy (GTDB): domain Bacteria; phylum Pseudomonadota; class Alphaproteobacteria; order Rhizobiales; family Xanthobacteraceae; genus Rhodoplanes. The sequence goes on from CAVQIB010000001.1 coordinate 22,599, forward strand.
CGAACACCGCCTGCAGGGGCGGCAGCGACAGCGTCGTCCTGGAGCCGCGGCCCGCGTCGAGGTCGCCGTTCGAACTCCACATCAGGATGTCGCCGCCCTGCTGCGTCATGATGCGGCTCGAGTTGACCAGCACGCTGCCGTCCGTGAACGTGGAAATGCCGCCTCCGCTCAAGGTCAGGATGCCGATGTCGTTCGGCTTGAGGAGGCGGTTCGGCTCGACCGCGAGCGAGCCGACCCGGATGCTCCCGCCCGGGCCGAAGATCAAGATGTCGCCGCCCAAGCGCGTCTGGATGGTGGCGTGGTTCATTTCGAGGTCGCCGGTCTTGACGAGTTGGCTGGCGCCGCCCGCGCCGCCGCCGAGGCCGTTCGCCGTGTAGCCGAGGCGCGCCGGGAACATGGCGTTGACCATTTCGTAGCCGCGCTGGAAATTGCCGGAGGATTCCTGCTGGGCCACGCCGACCGCCTTCAACTCGGCGAAGAACACCTGATCGACGAAAACGTGCTGCAGGTCCGCCGACAAGGTCTGGAACTTCGCCCACGCCGCCGCCTCGTCGAGGTCTCCCAAACCGATGCGGTTCAGAAATTCCGCCAACTCGCGAATATAGTTGTGGGTGACAAGGCTCGCTCTGGTCGGATCGATATAGGTTCGGATCACCGCGTCATAGTCTGCGCCGTTGGCGACGCCGAACATCACGATGATGTCGGCCCCGGCCGAGGGCAGAAGCTGGTTGCGCTTCTTGGTGACGGCGCTGGCCGGGCCGAGAAGGTTCGTGTTGTAGGTCCCGATCGAGCCTTGTCTGACGTAGCGGTTTCCGACCGGCCAGAGGCTGGTGTTGCCGACCGACGCAATGCCTTCCTGGTCGCGCGTATACTGGGTCGTGTCGCGCGTCGCGGGAAGGAAAGGACCGATGTCGCGCCCTGCCTCCACGACGAAGAAGCCTGGTCCGGCGACCTGCAACCCGGGACCTCCGAGAACAGTTGGACTGACCGGCGAGGTGGGAATAGCCGCAGCGCCGGGATAGCTGTAGACGATGTCGCGACCCGCGACGACGGTGCTGACATCGGCTGCATCGATGTTCTGAACAATGAGATTGAGATCGATGATGTCGCGGCCGGCGTAGATCTTCGCAGGCCGATTGATCTCGATCCGCACGATGTCGGTCGTCGTCGCGGCGGTAGGAATATTGTTCTGCGTTGTGATTGAACTGGTGACCGTTCCGACCGCCTTGATGTCGCCGGAGACGGCGTAAATCCGCGCGACATTGGAATCGTGGTCGTCCTCATGCGCGAGAACCGGAGTGCTGAAGGCGCCAACCATGCCGTTGTTGGGCCGGTAGGGATCGAACGCCGCATCGAGCAGCGACGGACCGGCCGAGAACGATGGCGCGGCGTTCAGGCTAATAATGTAGCCCCCGGTCAGATCGATGCTTCCCTGGGCGAGCAGTTTGAATGTCCCATGCTCCGAACCGCTCAGCACGATCCCGGGTACAGCGCTACCAAAGGCTGGGCTAACAAGACCGGTGGTCGTGATGTCGCCGTTCAAGGCGATCGCTTCCAAGCTTGCCGGATAAACCCGTCCCGTCGTAGTCCATGACGTCGTTCCCGCGGTTTGTGGCAACGCGATATTGAGTCCGCCAGCGATCGCGACCAGGCTGACCTTGCTGTCCGGACCATAGGTATCCATAAGGATAGGAACATTGGGACTGCTTGCAATGTCTCCGGGATTTGCGGCGCGAGCGCTCTGTTGATGCAACTCAGCGGGGTTGATCACGCCGCCGATCCGGATAGTCCCACCCGCCACCAAGCTGATCTGCCCTAAGTCGACGGCAAGCAGCGGATAATTGGGTAAGGTCGTGACGCCCTGAGAGGGTCTGACCCTGAGAGTCCCGTTCTGACCGACCGAACCGCGCACCAAAATGCTCGCGTGGCCGGACCCTTCGTAGAACGAACCGCCGATCAGATTGCGTCCCGCCCGCACCGTCATGTTCCCGCCGCCATAGACGTGGGTCACCGGCGTGCTCACCACGCCGGCGCCGAGCGAAGCGAGGCCGCCGCTGACCCGCCCGGTGCTCGGCAGCGACACCGACACGTCCTTGAGATCGCGTCCGGCCTCCACCGTCACGTTGCCTCCGGCGCTCAGAATCCCTTCGCGGAAGCTGCCATACTGGATCCACCACGCTGACTGCGATGCTATTGCGGTTCCGGACGGCGCGAACACGCCCGCACCCAACGTGCTTGCGGTCGCCGACGGACTGATGCCGGCATTGGCCAAGAGCCATGGCGTGTAGTAGGCATTTGCGGGCATTCCGTTGGCGGCGGCGACGTCGCGGAAACCCTGGATGTCGCGTTGCGCCACAACCTCGACATCGCCGCCTTGTTCGGGGAACGCCGCCGCGGTCGGCGGGCCGTACAAGCTCCAAACAGAAAGGCTTGAATCGTACCCGTAGGCCAGGACCCGCGGCTCCAGGAAACCTTCCGTGTTCTGCGCGACGACATTTCCGCCGGTGAGGACATAGCCGGGATCCGCCAGCCGCGCGGCATTCACGCCGGCTGCATAGATGACGCCGGGCGCGGCCGTATCCTTGAGAATCACGTCGCGCGCCGCGGCGATGGTGACGTCGCCGGTCCCGGTTCGCAGCATGGTCGGAAGATTGACCAAGCCAACGCTCGTGCCGCTGATACCATGTCGCTGCTGGTAGGTGGCGTGACTGTTGAGGACGACGTCCCCCCCGACCGACTGGACGGCCGCGAGCGACTGCCTCGCTCTCGGGTTTGCGCTTTCCGTGGCGGCGCCGGCGGTCATGCGGTACGACCAGGAGCTGGGCGTGGTGAACGCCCTGACGTTCGGCGCGGTGCAATCCACGGTGCATACGTTCAGCGTGTGCGGGAACACGTCCGCAGCGGAGAGATCGGGCGAACTCGGACTTTTTTCGTTCGCCGCAGCTTTGTAGGGCGCGCTCGGAGCGGCTGCCCAGTAATTCAACAAATAAAAAGAACCATCCATGCTTCTCCTGGGAGAATTTGGAGTTGAGCTAACATAACTCTGAACCTGGGTAACATAGGTTGAATCCAGATAGTTCGCGAACTGGAAGAAACCGTCGGAGATCGAGGCGTTCACGTTGATGTTGTTCGTCGCGCGCAACGTCAGCGCACCGGGCTCGACCGCGTAAGCTGGATTGGCGAGCGTTCCGTAGTTCGCGGTGTATCGATAGTCGAAGTCCACATAGCTCGTGTTGAAATCGTACCTATTGTTGATTAGACCGCCCGCCGTTCCGGCCGCCGAGATTCCAGTTGCTGGCGACCGTGATATTGCCGCCATTGACGGAGCTGAGCGGGTTGATCAGCTCGATCCCTGGCTGGAAATGCACGACGCTCTTATCGAGCCGATTGGCTCCATCCGTCAGCCTGACCGTTCCGTCCGGCGCGACGAGCAGCCGGCTGATCGCGCCCGTGAAGCCGTAATTGTTCCCGCCGTTGACATAGCGTCCCTGAACCACGTCCACCAACGTCTGGGTATAGAAGTCGATGTGACCTTGCCCGCTCGGATCGGCCGTGAAAATGCCCGGCGCGCTCGGGGTATACCGATCGAACAGCTTGTTGGTCGTGGAGGCGAGGAAGGTGGAATCGGGCGTGAACACGCCATTGACCGTGTTGCCGGTGAGGTTCGTAGCCGATCCGGTGACCGCCAGGCTGGCGCCGGTTCCGCCGCCGCCGCTGATCGTTATGGTTGGTGCGATATTGCTGCTATAGCCGCTGATGATGGATGTGATCTTGAAGTCGACGCCCATATTGGCCGCCGCCGCCGCTCCGGTTCCACCGCCCCCGGAGAAGGTGATGCCGGCCGGCGCGGTGTAGCCGGCGCCGCCGACGCCCGCGGTGACGCCAACCACGGTGAGCTTGCTCGAGAAGTCGCCAGCACCAGCATAGAGATAAAGACCGGCGGCGGGGATGTAGATGATCGTGGGCTGGCCGAACCCGGTCCCCGGGTTGGTAACGGTGAAGCTGAGAACGCCATTCGCATCAACCGAGGCCCTTGCACTCGTCTGGTGTGCGCCGTCCGATATGATGGCGTCCGCAGACGCCCCCGCGAAGCCTGGGAAAGTTTGGTAGGACGGAGACACCGTAATGCTTCCGACGCCCATCACGGCCGGGCCGGTAGCGATCGTGCCGTCGGGCAAGACGTATGTAACCTGGGGTACGCCGTCGTAACTGCCCCCACTTGTCACGACCCAACTATTGATCTTCAGGCTCGCCACGAGCGTCGCATTGCCGTCGCCGCCGGTCAAAGTCACCGTTGGAACGGACGTGTAGCCGGACCCGCTGCTTCCCGTGAGCGTCCACCCGGTCAGATTGGTCCACCTGCCGTTGGCGAGCCCGGCCGGATCGATCACGCCGTCCCAGCGGGCGTCGTAGATGCCGTCAGCGCCGGTGGGGTTGGTCGTGAAGGTCACGAACCCCTCCAGCGTCACCGAGCGCGCGCCGATGATGGTCGATCCGATCCGCGCAATCTTGACGTCGTCGGCGCCGTCGAGAGGCGCGCGCAGCGTCACCGTGCCGCCGGCAAGCCCGCCCTTCGCGCCGCCATGCACGTCGATGACGGAGCCCGGCTGCAGATCAATACCGCCGGTCTTTGTGCTTGCGCTCCAGCTCTTCGTGCCCCAGGCAATCCCGAGGGTCACGTCGCCGCCCCGCTCGTCGGCGTGTTCCGTCGATGCCAGGATTCTGCCGGAGCTCGCCAACGTGACCGCGTTGTAGCCGTAAAGTTCGACCTGACCGCCCGCCTGCCCGGCGCCGTCCGATGTCTTGCCCGGATAGCCGGTAGCGTCGATCGTCCCGCCGATGACCACTTGTCCATTGAACCCGCTCGCAGCGTCCCAACGCGTGTCGTCGGCGGTGAGCGTCACGGAATGGGCTTTGAGGGTGTGACCCGGCCAAAGCACCAGGTTTCCGGTCTGCGTGTGAATGTCGACTGCGCCCGTCAGGCCGCCCGCATATAGCCGATCCACGAGTGAGTTGAAGCTTGCGTCGTCGAGCCCGCCTTGCATGTCGAGCTTGAAGCGGCCGCCGAGTCCCGGTCCGCCACGGCCGCGCAGTTCGCCGTTCAGGGCGACGCGGCCAAGCGGCGCCGTCACCTCGATCTCGCCGCCATAGCCGAAGCTTCCGGCGGGTTGCGCGACGTCGATCACGCTGCCAGAAGCGAGCGCTATGTCGCCCTTGTCGGCTTGCAGCGCCACCTTGCCGCCGCGCACATAGGTGTCGACGTCGACGAGCGTCTTTTTGTAGCCGCCCGCTCCGATATAGGCGCTCTCGCCCAGCTTGAGCGCGGCGCTGGTTCCGTCCGGCAATACGACGTTCGAACCGGTCGCGTTCAAGGTCAGGGTTCCGGCTTGCGCCTGAATCGTGCCGCCGACATAGATGCTGTTGGCGATGATGCTGAAAGTTTCCACCGATCTCGTCGCTCACGCCTGGGTCGGCGGCCGCCCCCGGCGGACGCGCGATGAAGACGTCGCCGAGCGTCGTGAGAGCGAAGGAGCCCGACCCCGCTCCGGCGTTTCTGCCCACAAGAATGTTCGGCGAGGTTATGTCGAGCCCGACCGTCGCCCCGCCCTGACCAAGGCGCAGCTCCCCGGGCCCGCCGACGAAAACCCGCTTGCTCGCCGTCCAGGCCAGGTGCGAGAAGCCGGCGATCGTCTGGATGCCGCCGTTGAGATTGATCTCCGACGCCGTAAGGGCGAAGGCTCCGGCGTTGCTGACGCTCGTCGACTCGCTCGCGGTCCCGCTGTTGAGGAGATTGACGGCGCCGCCGATATTGATCGCGACATTGCCCCCGGTTCCCATGATGGTCCGGGCGTCCAGTGTCAGACGCTCCATGATCGGACCGGGATCGAATACGACGTCGCCATAGAAGGTGATCGGCCCGGCCAGAGCCTTGAGCGCGAGCCCTTGCACGGCGGCAAGCTGGTTCAGATTGGCCCCCGACAACAGAAGGCTGTCCAAGCGGCCGGGGTTCGGGTTGGATTCGATCCCGATGGTGCGGGCGGCGAGGTTGACCTGTCTGGCCTGAATGGAAGCCGCGGGATCGATCACGATGGCGCGGGTCTGCGCCGTCGCCTGCAGGCTCAGCTCCTGGGTCTTGATCGTCGCGCCCGACTCGATTGCGACCTTGCCGCCGTCGCGGCCGGGCAGCGTGATCGAGCCGGCCACCCCAAAGGTCCCCACGCCCGGCACCGTGATCGAGCCGAACTGGATCGTCAGCGGCGCGACCGGACCGCCGCTTGGCCCCGACACGACAAGACGGGAGTCCTGGGTGGCGACGAAGAGCGCGCCGAGGCCCGGCTGAGCGCCCACGCCGTACGAATAGTTCTGCAGCGCAAAAATGCTGCTCGGGTTGGCGAAGACGCTATTAGGCACCTTATCAAGATCCGCCTGGGTGATGAGCGAGCCGGTCGGATCGAGCTGGCCGAGAACAGCGTCGGCGACGCTTTGCGCGGTCGTGGGGGTGCTCGGAGCAGCGAAATAATAGGTCCGGGCAAACCCGCCGATCGTCCCGCTCGTCTCGATAATGCTGCCGTCCTTTATTGTGATCGAACCGCTGCCCGCCACCGGCGCTATGACATTAAATCCGACAGTTGCCGTCAGAGACTGGCCGCCGCCGATATCAATCTCAGCCGTTCCCGTGATCGTCTGAATTTCACCGACGACTTGGGCGACCAGCAGAATTTCCGGGGCCGTAAACGCTGCGCCCCTGGTGTCGACCAGCACGTTGGCGGCGCTCGGCGTGATCATGGTGCCGGTGACGGTGTCGCTGCGCAGGCCGCCGAGGAGAATGCTCTCGAAGCCGAAGTCGTTGAGCTGTTTGACGTTGAGTGCGATATAGCCGGACGGGGCGTCGGCCGCGGATTTGACCACGGCAAGCTTCGGACCGGCGATGTCCAACTCACCGCCGCGGCCACCCGGCGCAGGCGCGGTGAGCGCCCTGCCCTCGATCGTGATCGCCTGCTGCGCAATCAAGGCGAGCCGCCCCGCGTCCATCGGCAGGCGCGGAACGGGGACGGCCCTGTGCAACGCGTCCTCGGCGAAATAGGCGTTGCCGCTACTGAAGCTGTATTCGCTGTATTGCCGCCAGACCGAGCTGGCCTGCACGGCGAACAGCTCGCTGCCGGAGGAGTAGGTTCCCGGATTGGTCGACTGCGTGAAATTGCCGGACACCAGCACGGTGCCGTCCGGCAGCTTGGCGCCGGACGCCACATTGCGCCCGAGATTGCTTCCGTAATAGACGACCCGCAGCGCCCCGGGCAAAGTCGCGTAGTGCCCGGGATAGAGCGTGTAAACGCCGGCTGGGACGCCGTTTCCGCCCTTTATCGTGATCTGCGTGCCGGCGAGCGGATAGGCGTCGCCCGACGCGCCGGTGGCGCGCGCGGTGGTGTAGTGGATGTCGAACGCGGCGACCGCGTCATTGCGCGACGGAATGAGCGCATACACGGTCTGCCCGCTGGTCGAGGTCGCGAGCACGTCGCGCGATCCGCCCGGGCCCGGGGTGAACTCCGTCGCCTGCAGGTCGCCGCCGCCGCGCACGTCTATCGTCGCTCCCGGCGCGATGGTGACGGAGCCGGCGTTGAACGTCAGGACCTTCGAAGGCAAAGCGACGTCGCGCGAGCCGTCCGGGTTGACTTTTTCGATCGGGCGCAGCTCCGCGTTGTAGTACCAGTTGACCCCGTCAACGGTTTCGCCATAGGGCGTGACCGTTCCGGCGAGCGAGACGGACGTGAAGCTGCCTGCTCCGAACGTGACTTTCTGGGTGACGCCGCCGACGCCCAATGTGATGCGGCCGAGCGGCGCAAACAGGCTGCCGTTCTGGGTGATGTTCAACGCCGCTACCGTGAGGCTGCCGCCGGCCGAGAGCGGGATTTCGGTGTCGACGCCCGCGCTTGCTTGGAACGTGACGTCGCCGGAAGTCTAATCGTGAAGTTGACCGCGGAGACAGGATAGATTCGCCGCGCGTCCATGAGAAGGTTGCCGGACGAGGTCAACTGACCCGTGAATATCCACGGATCGTTCGCGTTCGTCTGCCCAACGCCGTCCGCCACCCTCGGGGTGCTCAGGCGGATGTCGCCCGAGCTGATCAGGTTGACTTGCTTGAAGCGAGAGAACGCGGCCCCCTCGATGTCCAGCGCGCCGGTTCGAACCGTGATCGTGCTGTCGCCCGCGGCGGCCGAACCGCCCGCGCCCGTGAGGAGCACATAGGGCGCGGCAATGCTGACGCTGTTCTGCGCGGCCGACGTGATCGTCCTGGCCGCGATGTGCAGTCGGTTCGCCACCGTCCAGTCGAGATTTCCGCTGATGACGACGTCGCCGAAGGTGGGCGCGCGTTGCCCGTAGGCGCTGCCCGGCAGGCTTGTGAAAATGCGCGAGGCGCCGCCGACGGACGTTCCGCTGTAGAGGAACACGTTGCCGAACGGCGCAAGCTTGTCGACGGCGGCGACGATCGGCGACGCCGCGGTCAGTCCCGCCCGCAACAAGAGTTGCGCCTGGCTCGGCATGGAGGCGATTGTCGGCGTGGCGGCCGCGGACAGCTTGGCGATGAGCGCGGTGGAGTCCTGCTGCAGCGTGATTGACGAGGTCGCCGCGCCGCTCGCCAACGCTGCGCCGCCGAGAATAAGGGTCCCGCCGTCCGTCGCGCGCGGGTCCGTGTCCGCGCGGAACGCGCCGCCCCATACGAAGGCGCCGGCATTGATGCTCACCGTGCCGGCATTGCTCCACGCCGTGGAGGTCGTTGGCGCGATGATCTTCGACTTGGCGTTCAGGACCTCGATCGAGGTCTCGGAAACGCCCGATACGTCCACGACGGCCCCCGCCTCGGACACCAGGTAGGTATCGGACAGGTTGGGATTGGAGACGGGCTGGGTTCCGGTGGGGCGAGAGGTCGGTCGGATTCGCCGCCTCGACCGACAGTCTGCCGCCTGCCAGCAGCGTGCCATTCACCAGCGCTCCCTTGGGCCTTCCGAAGCGCGAGTTCGCGATGAATGTTCCCGAGAGGTCGATCAGCGCATTCGGCCCGAACCAGGTCCGCTGGGAATTGATCGACACCGTGCCGGCGTGATTCACGATGCGGCCGAGCAGCAGCACGTTCGATGCGCGATTGTCCGTGCCCCTAACGTAATCGGGCGTCCCGCCGAGCGTGATCGCGGCTGTCGGATCGGTCGCGATCGTCGCTCCGGCGTCGAGCAGGATATTGTTTGATTTGAGCGTGAGATCCACCGGAGCGCGCTGGTCGTCCGGCAATGTCGTCAACGACGCCGTCTGCGAGATTTTGGTCCCGGTCGGCGTCTCGCTGTAATTGGCGAGGCTGTTCAGATTCTGCTGCTGCAGATGGATGCTCGTCCCGGCCGTGACCGCGATGGTTCCGGTCAGGCTTGCGGGATCGCTCGCAGGCCAGGCTTGCGGCGTCGACTGGATCACATAGGTGCCGAAGCCGCCCTGATTGAGAAACGACGCCTGCAGATGAAGCCCGTCGGTCGCGAGTTTCTGCCCGCCAATGCGGATGGTCTTGGGCGCGCCGAGAGTCAGCGTGCCATTGCGCGCAAACCCATAGGCCCGCAGGACGCCGTCGAGCCGAAGCTCGGCCACTTGGCCGCGATCGGGGGGTGCGGGGTTAGCGGCTGAGGAGGCCAGGAAGACGGGACCTTGATAGAGGGCCAGCGAAATCTCGCCGCCGGCGCCGTCCATCACCCCGGGCGAGACCGCCTGGGGAATGCCCTGCGACGAAATGTAGCCGCCGCTGGACGCGTCGAGCAGGCTGCCCGTCGCCAGCAGGATGCTGCCGGTTGTATCGTTATTGGCGTCGCTGCTGAATCTCGTTGCGATCGAGATGCGGCCGCCATTGATGAAGCCGGGTCCCAACGCGTCCGTCCCGAACCGGCCGGCGTCGTTCACCCAGCGGCCGCTCACGTCGAGCACGCCTCCAACGAAGATATTGGACGGCATCAAGCCGCCGGCCGGGGTTGGGGTGACGGATGGTTTGAACCCGAATCCAAAAGCAGCGGAATTCGCAAATGCCGTAACGATCGGCGAGCAGGTTGATCTCGCCGCCCGCCGCCGACGCCATGCCGGCGATGTCGATCGCCCCTCCGGTCGTGACGGAGAACCGGCCGCCCGCCGCCAGGCTCAGGCTGCTGCCTTTTGTCAGGACGAGATCGTTCGCAGTGATGGAGAGCCCGCTCAGGCCATAGGCGGAAAGCAGCTCGGACGACAGGAACGTCTGGTACGCGCTCGTCGATCTGAAATTGGCTGACGACACGTCGACCGCGGCGTTTGTCGGGTTCGCCTGCGGCAGCGCCTTTCCCTGTCCGATGAGCCTTCCGTCCGCCGCATAGGTCGACTTGTTGTATTCGGCGTCGAAGTCGGCGGGCAGGCTCGACCCGGTCGCTCCGACCACGACGGTCGACGGCGTCGTGAGCGCGAGATAACCCTGCGAGGGCAGTTGGTTGCGTGTCGCTTGGGTGGGCGCGAACTCGCCCGGTCCATCCGGCGCCAAACCCGCAACGATCTGCCGCTCGCCGGCCGGCGAGCCGAACAGCAGCGCTCCCGTCAACACCGGGTTGATCGTGGTGACCGCGACCCCGCCGGCGTCATGCCCCTCGACATAGCCGGGCTCGTATTTCATCGTCCCGTTCAACCACGTCTCGGTGACGTTCCAGCGCGGATGTTGAACGGTGAACTGGCCGGCGATCCCGACATAGATCATGTTGGGATCGGCATTCTCCATGCTGTAGATATGCCCATCAATTCCCACCAGCCGGGTGACGGGGACGAGGCCGGGCCGGAACCGCACATGGCCGCCCGCGGTGTTGATGATCGAGCCGTTCTGCAGCACCACCTCGCTGCCCGTACTGATCGCGCCGCCGGCGGTGTCGGTTTTCAGCTCCACGGTCCCGCCGGCCGTCATGAGCTGGTAGATGCTCCGCGGCACGGCGTTGACGGCGCCGCTGGCATTGGCGAGCGGCGTGCCGACCCAGCTTGTGCCGTCCTTGCGAGTGCCCGACGCGCGGATGTCGATCCACAGCGTCTTGCCGAACAACACACCGTTGCGCTGCAGCGGCATGTCGGCGAATTCCAGGCCGCGCGCTAGGAACGAAATGAAATTGTAGGACGCGGGCAGCACCACGTCCTGCAGCCCGGCGACGTCGATCGTCGCGCCGGGCGCGAGCAGCACGCGGAGCGGACCGGCGACGCTGGACCGGACAGTTCTGGTGTCGGTGGTGCCCCCGAGAGAAAAGAATTTGTTGTTCGCTAGAAAACGCTGATCGGGATTGATTGTGAAGTCCGTGACGCGGAGAGCCACCGACGCGGAGGGCGCAGAGATGAGACCTGTGGGGCCGACCGAGACATTGCCCTGCGCGGACATCTCGATATAGGCCGGAGCGAACGTCTGCACCGTGCTGCCGGGGCTCGCGCCTTGCGGCAGGCCGTCCGGCGTCAGGGGATCGACGCCCGCAAACGGAAGGGAGCTGATCGTGCCGTTCAGCGCGACGCTGGTCGCCGCGCGCAGCAGCACCATGCTGTTGCGGCTGATGCTGGTCTCGGCCGCTATGACGCCGGTGGCGCCGATCGTGATCCGGTCGCCATTCATCACCGCAAAGCCGCGCGGGGTCTCGATCAGGCCGTCATGGACGACGAGGCCCGTGCCCGGCGCATAGGCGGTTGTTAGCGGGACACCGCCTGAGTCGCCCGTTCCCGAGGTGTAGTTGGTCGCGAAGTGCGTAATCTGGAAATCCGTGCCGCGATACGTCACGCCTTCCGGGAGCACCTTTGTCGGGAGTCTCCAATAGCCGCCGGGGACCAGGGAGACTGTCCGCGCCGCGACCATCGCGACCTCGCCGGCGGGAGCCGAAAGGCTGCCGGAATTGTAGACGTTCTTCCCGAACAAGTAGACGAAGCCGGGAGAGTCGAGATCCACGATATCGGTGGCGATCGAGGCCCCCGCCTTTACGTTGATCTCGCCCGAGCTGTTGCTCTCCGCTGCGCTCCACGCCCCGGCCGCATTCGGGGAAACCGCGAGCGAGAAGCTTCTCGGAGAGCCAATGCCGGAATTGATGAAGAACAAGTCTCGCGCGTCCCGCGGGGCGCCGAGGACGCCCACGTCGAGCGTAGAGGCGATCAGCGCATGGACGTTGACCTTAGAGCGGCCTTCGAAGGTGATCCCATTGCGGCTGATGATGTAGACGCCGCCCTTCGCATTGATTTCGCCGGCAATGACGCTCGGGTCCTTGACCCGATTCAGGACGGTCCAATCGCCGGCCTTCTGGTTGAAGTTGACCGTGGTGCTCTGACCGACATTGAAGGTCTGCCAGTTCAGGATCGCTTTCTGTTGTTTTTGATCGATGTCGACGACGGTCCGCCCATTTTCGGTTTTCTGCCGCGGCGCGTCCGCGCCCGTCCACAGGGTCACGTCGCTGGCGACGCCGGGGTCGCGCACCAGTCCGCCCGGCGTGAGACCGTCCGGAATTTTCGTCGAACTTTGCAGAGCGAGCGCGCGCGCGTCCTGCTGAGCCTTGCGCGCGGCCGCCAGAGCGGCCGCGCCTTGTGCCAGCGCCGCCTGGGCCTGGCGCGCCGCGGCGGCGGCCTGCGCGGCGGCGGCCTGCTGCGCCGCAATTGCGCCCGCGGCCGGTGAAACGCCCCGAACATTCTTTAGGTTAAACGCCTGAACCGGACCGGCGACGGCAAGGATGCCCAGCAGACTCACGCTGGCGAGGAGGGCCGACGTCAGCAGTCTCGTCGAACCACCGAGCGGACGCCGTTCTGGGGGCGATCCCATCATATGCTATGCCCAAAATGGGGTATCGCTACAATGGGATATATCGCTACTTCTCGCATGCTGCTCTCGTTTCAGGGACCAATGGTAGCGCGTCCGCATTGACATCATATCAAATGTTCACTGACACCGATGTGTCCGATTTGTATCGCCGGCGGAAGAATCGACCGCTGCGCGCCGACCATTGAAGGGGAAGGCGCTCGCAGGGCCTTACCGTCTGATCACTGCTGCGGTGGACTGGCGGGGCGCCTTAGGGGGTTCTGGTCCGGCGGCGCAGACGGAACTCCGGGCGGCAGCGGAAACGGATTGGAGAGCGACGGCATTCCTGCCGGAGCGGCGGCTATGCCTTGGCCGGGTCCTGGCGCGCCTGATCCCGAGCTGACGTCCTGCGCCGTCGACGGCGTCGCAGGTCCGGGCGGCGCGCCATGGGGTTTGCTCATATTCGGCGCGGGAAGCTCCAGTATCGCGGTTTGGCTGCCCTTCTTGACCTCCACCTCGCGGCGTCTGACCGATTCGAGTTTCCAGCCTTTATGATCCTCTCCCGTCTTGAGCCGCAGCACGGTCTTGGCGACCGTATCAAGAAATACGCCTATTCCCTCCGCGCCTCCCGCCACGGTGCCGACCAGCGACAATGGCGGCTTTTCTTCGTGCGCCTTTTGCGGGCCGGGCGGCGGCGTGAGTTGATAGGCGTTGGTGACCACGGGCGGCGACGCGCGGCGCGAGGCGGAGAACAGCGGACGGTCGCGCGTCGCAGACAGCCGCCCAAGCGGGACGGCCCAAAGCGGGTTCCCGCTCTGCGCCGGTTCGGCCGCTGCACGCGGAGCCGGCGCGACCGCATTGGCGGGCGCCGGCGCTTGCTGCGCGAGAGCGTCCTCCCGCGGGTCAGAAAACTGCGGCGAGGTCGCCGCCAAGCTCTGCGCGCAGGCGGTGAGGACGAACAGACCGATGAACAGGAATCCCGCAATTCGCACGATCATTTCGCTCCCCGCCATTGCCCTGACACCGACAGCAGAACGCGCAATTTCCCGCCCTGCGCGTTGACCGAACTCGCGGGCGCCTGGACCGCCATCTGATCGATGAACAGAAAGGGCATTCCCGCCTCGATGTCATAAAGCAAGGGCTGCAGCCTGGCCGGCTCGATCTCCCCGCTCGCCGTCACCGTGACGAATCCCGGCTTGGACGGGGCGCCTTGCAGGTCCACCTGGGACGACAGGAGGTTGCCGCCTACCCGCGTGATCGCCGCCGCCACGCGATGCAAGAGCGCGGCGCCGGCCACCGAAATCGTCGCGCCTTCCAGAAACGGAGAGCCTGTCGGAACGCTGACGAATGCGGGCGATGATCGCCCGGAGTTGCGCAGGGTTGCGACCTTCGAGCTGAGCGAGAATATCGGCGGCGCCCGCGCTCGCCTCCTGCTGCGCGGCGATGTCGAGCGCCGCCTGGCCGGTAGAGACGACAAACGCGACCACCACGGCGCCATAGAGGACGGCCGCAGGAATTGGGAAGCGGGCGAGGACGTTCTCGACGCGACGGAGGCCGGTCATGTGCCTAACTTGTGATGCGGCCTGATCCGGGCCTCGATGTGGAAGCGTTCGCCTGGCTCGTTCGGTCCACGCGTGGTCGGCGCGGAGAAGGCTGCTCGCGCGAAATGCGGCGACTGTTCCAAGAGCTCGATCAGCGAGGGAGCATCGCGCGTAACGCCTGTTATGTGAACTTTGTCTCCTTCGATCCGCAACTCGGTCGCATAGGTATGGTCCGGCAGAACCGCTGACAGCGCCTCGATCACCATGACGCTTGCGGCGCTCGCATGCTTGCGACGCTCGAGCAGTCCGAGCGGCGAGCTTTCGCCGCCGGCTTGACCGCCCCGGATGATCGCGCGCCGGTCGGCGATCCGGCGTTGAATTCTGCTGGTTCTGCTCGGCGTAGTGCTGAGCGACGAATCCGGACGCGCTGTTCGACAGCGCCGCTGCGAGCCCGGTCGACACGAAGATCGCAAGCAGCGCCCTCCGCAATCGTCGCAAGTTCGACGCGCTGGCGTTCAGTTGGTTGAAGACCGTGATCCGGGCGAGGTCAGCGTCAGGCGCAAGCGTCGAGACCTCGACGCTCGAAGCGCCGAGATCGCTGACCGCTTGCACAAGCGGGCTCACCATGTTTCGCGCGGTCGCCACGACGACCACTGTGATGCGCTCGCCGACCTCTTGCGGGCGTGTCCAGTGGTAAACCGCATCGCTGGGACTCCATGGCGTCAGCCGATCGATCTGCGCTCTCACGATCCCTTCGAGATAATCCTTTGCCTGCTTCGGCAGCCCGAGCGGGCGAAACAGAAAGCGCGACGATCTCAGCACGATCTCCGCCCGGCTGCCTTGGATCGCGGCGGCCCATTCCGGCGGAAGCTCGTCGCGTTTCCCTTCCAAACCGCGGAGGCGATGCGGAACGAGTTTTCCGGGCTTATCCACCGCCGCCTGCGGGAGCCCGATGGTGAATTCGCCCTGTTCCGTTTCGATGAACTCAATTCGCCGCGTTCGCTCAAACCGGTCGAAAACGCCTTTGATCGTGCGCGCGACGGAGTTCGATCCACACCGTGAACATGGCGATCGTTTCGCTTACGATACTCATCAGCTCGCTCCCGGCCCGCGCGCTCCGGTCGCGGGATCGATCTCATTCCGCCACGATAACACCCGGTAGGGATCTCCCGACGCTGCGCTCCATGAACATGATGACCACTTCGGCCATTTTTCTTCGGCGATCGGCGAACGTCATGAGTATGCGCACGCGATACGCATCGCTGCCCTTCGTCGTAGCGCCAACCTGTCGGTCGCCGAGCGCGCGGGCGATGAACTCCGGATCGGGCGGCAGCGTGTCACGCTGGCTGAGAAAGGCGTTGAGCCGCCCGGACGACATGCCGGGCAAGGCCGCGATGACCTCGGCCGGCGCATCGAGCACGTTGACGTCGCGCCGCCCGCTATAAATTGTGACGAACGGCATCGCGCGCTCCACCAAGGCTGGCGGCAGTCCGAGCACGAGCCAGAGTTCGTCCACATGGTTGAACGGCGCGCGGCGCGGAGCGTAGCCGACACCCGCGGCGCGATAGAGCGAAACCTCGCTGTCCTCCGCATTCTGTTTCGGCGCGTTTCGCCACTCGATGACGCGCTGTGCGTATTGCTCGGCCGCCTCGGCGCGCGCGCCAAGAACCGCGAACAATCCGGCAATCATCGCCTTCGGCGCTGCGTTGAGATCGATGCGCGCCGCTTCGGAGACATACTCGACGGCTACATCGGCGCCCGCCAACCGGAAGCGAAACGCGCCCCGCGTCGGTCGCCTTCCGGTGGCGGGCGTGGCTAGCTGGTAGGCGGCAAGCTCAAGGCCGGCCGAAATGAGCGTCTCGCTCTGCAGCGGTTCGTCTTTGCCCGCGAGCGCCACGGCCGACTGGGACACATAGGCGGAGGCGACCGAGGCCATCGTGGCGAGCGCCAACAAGATCCACAGCGCCGCGACCAAGATGAAGCCTTCCTGATCGCATCGCGGGCCATGGCGGCGTCTCGGGGCCATGCTCACCGTCCCAATGTCGGCGCGCCGCCGCTCTGCGGCGTCGCTGCGGGTGGAGGCGGTTCCTCGATCTGTTCGGGCTCCGGAGCCGCCATGTTGACGTGAACGCGGGTGGCGGTTGACACCGCGAGAGCCCGTTCGGCGACGGCGTCCAGCACCAGGAAACGGACCGCCGCCGGGAGATAAGTCGCGCCTTGCCAAGCCCCCTTCCACGCGCCGTCAGGTCCTGCATAGGAGAATGAGACGCGCAGCGGGGCGCGCAACAGAACCACCGGATCAGCAAATGCAATCTGTTCAATCGTCGGATCGCCGGTCGCAAGCGGGACGAATGGCGCGCGCATCCGCACCAGAACCGGACCCGAACTGTCGGCCGTCTCGGCTATACGCACGATCTCAAGGCCGGGCCGCGTGTTAGGGCCTATTGCCGAACGCACGAATGTGACGGACAACTCATTTCCATCGAACAGCGGCCGCCTGACCTCGCGGTTGGGATATACGTTTTCGGCGGCGGAAAGGTCGGCGACGAGGCGGTCGAGCGCGATCGCCACTTGCTCATTGCGCTGGACGCGCGCCAGGCCGCGGTTCCAGTTGGGCAGCCATTGTTTGGTGACGGTGAGAATGGCGCCCAGAACCAAACCCATCAAAGCGGTCGCGACAAGCGCCTCGACCAGAGTGAAGCCGGCAGTCAAGCGACGCCGGCGCGTCGGGCGTATCATCACTGCCGCCCCCTTTGCAGGCGTATCGTGTCGAGCGAGAGCATCGCACCGGCGGGAGACCGCACGCGGATCGTTATGCGCTGCGGAATCCAAGGCGAGTTGGGGACAGCCTGGCCGCCTCCGATGAACGGGGATATGCGCATTTCCCATTGGTGCCCCGAACTTTCGCCGCCGACGCCGCTCCGCCAAAGATCCGTCCGCTGCAGAAGGCTGGTTTCCACCAGACGCGCCGTCTCGACCAGCGCGACGTGCTGCTCGAGCGTTTGCGTTCCTTTTGCGATCGTCGCAAACAGCGACCCGATGGCCGCCAGTCCTACCGTCATCAGCGCGAGCGACGCTACGACCTCGATGAGAGTGAACCCCGCCTCGCTCCCGCGCTCACGGAGCGTTCCGCGCCACAATGTCGATCCCTCCGGTCAACCAGTTCACCCTGACTTCGAAGCCTGAGCCGAACCGCGTCAGCCTTATCGCCCCGCCGCACGACATGCCGTTTGCGAGAAAGCTGATGGTCGAGAAGGCCGGCCGACCATTGCAGCGCTCGGGCAACAACGCGTCGAAAGACACGTCGTCGGCGACTTGAACCGTGCGACGGCTGGACCCGGAGCTGACTTGCCGCTCGCGCGCATCAACCGAAGCGGCGACCGATCCGCGGCGGCGCACGGCCGCATTGCGGTCGGCCTTGAGCAGGGCCGCGACCTCGACCGCATAGGCCTCGAGGCGCGGACGCGACGTGCCGCGCGGCACGCGCGGCAGCAGGATCGCCGCCAGCAAAGCGACCATCGCCACGATGCAGACCATCTCGACGAGCGTGAATCCCGCCGTCGCGGCGAACGAGTCATTCCTGCGCCGAGGTAATGTCCGACGTTGTCCCGGTCCCTCCCTCCTGACCGTCTGCCCCGAACGAACGGATTTCATACGCGCTGCGTTCTCCCGGCACCTTGTAGACATAGGCGTTGCCCCACGGATCGCTCGGCACCACGCCGCCTTTAAGATACGGCCCGTTCCACGCCGCGACGCCGTTCACCGGGCGGACCAGGGCCGCCAATCCCTCGGCGCTGCTCGGATAGCGGCCGGCGTCAAGGTAGAAAAGGTCGAGCGCGCTCGCGAGACTCTGAATCTGGATCTTCGCGCTCTTCATGCGCGAGTCGCCCAAATAATTGAGGACCCGTGGCCCGACCAAGGCCATGATCAGACCGATGATGGTGATCACCACCAGCATCTCGACCAGCGTGAATCCTCGCTCGCCATGCTGCGCGGATCGCCGTGCCGGCAGCCCCGGCCTTCTTGATGCGACGAATCTCACGACCGTTTCTCCTTCGCTTATCCCACGACTTGACTGACCGACAGCAGCGCCGTCATGACCGAAACGATCAGGCCGCCAACGACGATGCTGATGGTCACGATTGCAGCCGGCCCGATGATCCCGACGATGCGGTCGAGCTGGCGCTGCAGCTTGGCTTCGTAGAATTCGGCGACGCGGCCGGAGAGCGTCGGCAGTTGCCCGGTTTCTTCGCCGAGCCGCAGCATGCGCATCGGCCATCGCCGGCAGAATGGTTGACGCCGCGAGCGCGTCCGACAGCTTGCCGCCGTGCCGAACGCGGTCGGCCATCGCCGTCCAGACATCCGCTTTTCCGGTCGCCGTCATGATGTCGACCAGAATGCGCAGGGTCGCCGTCAGGGTCACGCCGCTGCCGAGCAGCAGTCCGAGATTGCGGCAGAACAGCGCGGTGCGGTGGAAGTCGAACACCGTGAGACGATCGGCAGCCGCGAGATCTCCGATATGACAGCGGCCCGAACGCCGGGCCTGCGCCACAGCAGCCAACCGGCGACGATCGAGGCGCCGACGGCCGCCGTTATCTCCCCGCCATGGGCGCGCAGGAGGTCGGACAGCGCCATGAAGATCTCGACGACGGATCGGTCTTGGCGTTGAAATCGTTCAGCACCGAAGAGAATTGCGGCAGCACAAAGACCACGAAGAAGATCAACACGCCGCCCGCCGCGAGCAGGACGAAGGCGGATAATGCATGGCGTCGGTGAGCTTGCGACGCAGCGCTTCGGCGCTGCTGCGCTCGCTCCCGACCGTCTCGAGGATGTGATCGAGCGTGCCGGACATTTCGCCGACTCGCACCAGCGCGACATACATCGGGGGAAAGAGCGCGGGATGGCGCGCCAGCGCCTCGGCGAAGCTCTCGCCCGATAGAATCGCGGCCCTGATCTTGAGCACCACCGGGCGCAGCCGGCCGACATCCATGTCATTGCCGAGCAGCTCCAAGCCGTCGTCGAGGCGCGCTCCGGCCTTCAGCAGCAGGGCGAGATCGCGGGTGAAAATGGTGACGTCCTCCGGACGCGGTCGCGACAAGGCGGCGAGCGACAACGAGAAGCCCGCGGCGCCGCTGCCGTCCAGCGCGGTCTCGATCGGAACCAGTCCGAGATATTCGATCCGATGCGACACTTCGGAGGCGCTCGCGGCGGAGATCGAACCGGAGACGATCTCGCCGTTCTGGGTCAGCGCGCGATAGCGGAAATTCGGCATGCGTCACCGCACCGTCGTCACGCGCAGGACCTCCGCCGGCGACGTCATGCCGCTGCGGCACTTGGCGACACCGTCGTCGACCATCGTCGTCATGCCGTTGCGCATCGGCGGACTTGTCGATCGACGTCCAGTCGACTGCGGCCTCGATCAGCCGGCGAACGTCGTCGGTCATTTCCAGAACCTCGAACACCCCGTTGCGGCCGCGATATCCGGTGCCGCCGCAGCGCTCGCAGCCGACCGGCTCGTAGATCGCTTCGCCGACGCTCGAAGCCGACCGCGCCATAGCGCGGATCGGCCGCCGATGTCGGACTCGGTCAGCTGCGCGGCTACCTTGCATCGATCGCACAGCTGCCGCACCAGCCGCTGCGCGATGACCGCCCGCAGCGTCGATCGCAGCAGAAACGCCTCGACGCCGAGATCGAGCAGCCGCGGCACCGCGGCTGCGGCGGTCTCGGTGTGCAGCGTGGTCAGCACGAGATGGCCGGTCAGCGCGGCGTGAATCGCGATATGGGCGGTCTCCGGCGTCGCGCACTTCGCCGACCATGATGACGTCGGGGTCCTGGCGGACGAAGGAGCGCAGCGCGGTCGCGAAGGTCAGTCCGATCGACGGCTTCGACCTGCGATTGGTTGATGCCGGAATTTCGTATTCGACCGGGTCCTCGATGGTCAGGATCTTGCGGGTCGGCTCGTTGAGGATCGACAGGATGGTCGCGAGCGTCGTGGTCTTGCCGCTGCCGGTCGGCCCGGTGACGACGATCATGCCGTGCGGCAACGTCAGCAGGCGACGCAACTTGCTTTCATCGTTCGCGCCAAAGCCGAGCTTCTCGATGGCGAGCAGGCCGCGATCCTTGCGGCAGCAGGCGGATGACCGCGCGACTCGCCGTGCTGCGTCGGCATGATCGCGACGCGCACATCGATTTCCGAGCGCGCGACGCGAACGCGCGCGGCGCCGTCCTGCGGCAGCCGCCGCTCGGCGATGTTGAGGCCCGCCAGAATCTTGATGCGCGAGATGACGGCCTGCGGCAGCACGCCGGGCGGAGCCGGAACGATGCCGCAGCAGGCCGTCGACCCGCATCCGCATGACGAGCCCGGTCCGGGACGGCTCGATGTGGATGTCGCTCGCGCGCAGCTCGACCGCGCGTCTCGAACAGATCGTTGACCGCGCGCACAACCGGCGCGCCGCTCGCCAGATCGCGCAGGCTGTCGATATCGTCTTCCCGGACGGCGCCGCTTCCGCCCCCTCGCCCGGCTTCGTCTGGTCGTCGCCAAGCCGCCGGTCGAGCAGCGGTCGCGATGTCCTCGAACGACGCGACATGAACCGCGAGCGGCTCGCCGAGCACGATGATCGCAGCCTGTATCGCCGCGGAATCGCTCGGATCGGCGACCGCGATGAGCCGCGCGCCGGCCGCGGCTTCGCACGGGAAGATCGTCATCTCGCGCAAGAAGCGGCGCGAGAACTCCTGGACGAGCGGACGCGCGTCGAGCAGATCCGGCAGCCTGGCGCGCGGCAGGTCGCAGAACCGCGCGACCTCATCGGCGAAGTCGGCGGCGGACAGCTCGCTGCGCTCCCACAGCTTTCGGAGACGAGATTCACCGTCGGGGGCCTCCGTCGGCGCGTCGTCGGCGTGCGCCTGACCCGGAAACCGGATCGTCTCGCTGAAATGCTTGACGAGATCGCTTGTTATCACCGCCGCCATCTTCATCGTTCCGGGAGAGACCACGCATAACGATATTATGGTATAGTCTAATTATCGCCGAAATTTGGTGGTGAAAATGTGACGCGTCTATCGATTGAACGGAGCGGCTTCATAGAAAATTTCCGCCAGTCCGTCCGAATCTTGGCACGAGAGACGCACGGCCGCGAGGCACGGTCGGGTCGACACGATATGCTCATGAATTATCGTATGTCTGTCACAGAGGGCGACTAAGAACGCAAGTTCAGTATCTGCGACCGCGGCGCTACGGGAGCGTAAATGATACGAGTAGGACAATCCGTGCGCCGACAGACAGCACGCCGCATCGACGTCCGCACCATTTCCCTCGCACTCAGCATTGCGCTGCTCGGCGCGTGCAATGTGCTGCCGGTGGAGCCCATCGAAAGAGTGAGATCGCTCGACCTCTTGCCGCGGTCCCCGACCCAAGTCGGCCAGGAGCGGCCGAGCACCGGATATGGCGTCAGGCCCAGCGTCGTT
This sequence comes from uncultured Alphaproteobacteria bacterium, assembly GCA_963712435.1. Lineage (GTDB taxonomy): Bacteria > Pseudomonadota > Alphaproteobacteria > Rhizobiales > Xanthobacteraceae > Rhodoplanes. Next base: position 44,394 of record CAVQIB010000001.1, read on the forward strand.
TTCGGCGTCGGAAGAGCCGCCGGTCGGGTCGGTTCGGCAGCAATCGACCGCCGGCGGCGACGGCTACGATCTGAATTTCGAAAACACGCCGGTCGCGTCGGTCGCCAAGGTCATTCTCGGCGATATTCTCGGCGTCGGCTACACCATCGATGCGCGCGTGCAGGGCACGGTAACGCTCGCGTCCGGCCGGCCGGTTTCGAAGTCGGATATCGCTTTCGTGCTGGAGAACGCGCTGCGGCTGAGCGGCGTCGCGCTGGTCCGCGACAGCACCGGCTATCGCCTCATGCCGCAGGCCGACGCCGTCGGCGCGGGCGGATTCGACGCCGCCGATCGCGCCGAGCCGGGCCATGGCGTCTCGGTCGTGCCGCTGCAATACGTGTCGGCCCAGACGGTCCTCAAGCTGGTCGACAGCTTCGCAACCAAGGCCGGGATGGTGCGAGTCGATCCCGCTCGCAACCTCGTCCTGATCCAGGGCAGCGGGAGCGAGCGCCGGAACGCCGTCAACGTCGTGCTCAATTTCGATGCCGACTGGATGCGCGGTCAATCGGTCGGCGTCTTCCCGGTGCAAAACAGCGCGCCCGAGCCGGTCATTTCCGAGATTGGAAAAGATCATGGATTCCGGCGAGGGCGGACTGAGCCAGAACCTGGTCAAGTTCCAATCAATCAGCCGAATGAACGCGGTGCTCGCGGTGACCCGCAAGCCGGAGGCGCTTCGCCAGGTCCAGACCTGGATTCGCCGCCTCGACGCGGCCGACACCGCGCGCTCGGGCGTGCACGTCTACCGGGTGAAATTCGGCGAAGCGCGCAACATGGCGGCCTGCTCAACGAATATTTTCCTGGGCGGCGGCGGTTCGACCTCCTCGCTCGACAGCACGGCGGGTCAGATCGCGCCCGGGTCGGGGCTTTCCTCGAGTTCGAGCGCAAGCTCCGCCACCAATCGCCTATCGGCCGGTGGCGGCGGCTCCCAATCCTCCAGCAGCGGGCTTGGCGGGCGCTCACAGCAACAGTCCGGCGGGAGCGGATCCGGGTCGGGATCCAGCGGTGCCGCTGCGTCCCGGGCGGTCTTGCCGCCGCGACCGGGAGCAGCGCTCAGCCGGGCAGTTTCTTCGAAAATCGCGGCGGCGGTCTGTTCGACAGCCGGGGCGGGGGCGGCACGGGGGCGGGACGAGCGGCGGCAATGCGCCCCTGCTGCAGAGCAACGTCCGCATCACGGCCGACAGCGTCAACAACTCGCTGCTGATCTATGCGAGCCAGCCGGACTTCAGCATCATCGAGAGACGATCCGCCAGATCGACCGGCCGCAGCTGCAAGTCGGCATCGAAGCCACCATCGCCGAAGTCACGCTCAACGACGACCTGAGCTATGGCGTGCAGTTCTTCCTCGCAAGCCGCAATATCGGCCTGCCGGCCGATACCGGCTCCGCCCTCAACACCACCGCCCTCAGCGGTCCCGCGGCGGCCACCGCCGCAACCACGGCGGCGAGCGCCGCCGGAAGCGTCGTCAATGCATTCATCAATCGCGCCCTTCCTGGCTTCAATTTCCTGATCGGGCCCGAACTGTCCCCCAATACGATTCTCGACGCGCTGCACACCGTGACCGACGTCAAGGTGCTGTCCAATCCCTCGGTGGTCGTGATCGACAACCAGGTGGCGACATTGCAGGTCGGCGACGAGGTGCCGTTCTCGACCGGCAGCGCCACCGTGCTGACCACCAGCAACACGGTGGTCAACACCATCGACTATCGCAACACCGGCATCATCCTGCGCGTGCTGCCGCGCGTCAATGCCAACGGCAATGTTCGGCTCGATATCGAGCAGGAGATCAGCAACGTCCCGCAACGTCGGCAGCACCGAGCACGCTGACGCCGACAATCTCGCAGCGCAAGGTGCGCAGCTCGATTGCGGTGGCGAGCGGCCAGACCGTGCTGCTTGCCGGCCTGATCAGCGAACGCCAAGCGGGGAATCGCGCGGGCGTCCCGCTGCTCGACCAAATCCCGTTGATCGGCGAGGCCTTCTCGCACAGAGACCGGGGTATCATACGCACCGAATTGATCATCTTCATCCGGCCGCAGATCATTCGCGATAGCGTCGATGCGCATTTCGTCGCGGAGGAACTGCGCACCAAAATGCGCGGCTCTCTCGGCGCGGTCGGACCCGATGTTCGCATTCTGCCGAATTACCGATAGGCGCCGCGTACGGGAACGACGAAGCGGAACGATCAGGAGCAGGAACGTGCGAAAATCAGCCAGAATCATTCTCGTCGCGGCGGCGCTCGGCCTCGGAATGACGACCTTCGCGCGCGCCGACGCCCTCGCCGCCGGCAGGGGCGCGTTCGCGCGCCAGGACTATGTAACGGCCGCCCGACTCCTCGGCCCGCTCGCGGAACGCGGCAATCCCCAAGCTCAAATGCTGCTCGGCTTCATGTTCGCCACCGGCCAGGGCGTTCCCCAGAATTACGACGCCGCGACCTACTGGTACCGCCGATCCGCCGAACAGGGGAACACCTCCGCCCAGTCGCTGCTTGGCCTGATGTACGACAAGGGACACGGTGTCCCGCTCAACGACATCGCCGCGTATAAGTGGTTGAACCTGGCGGCGGCGGGCGCGCCGAAGCGCTCGCGGGAATACTACCTGCGGCTCCGCGATGCGGTGGCGTCGAAAATGACGCGCGGACAGATCGAATATGGTCAGTATCTGGCGCTCGAATGGGCGGATCGGCCGCGGTTCTGAACCGCGCGCGGCGCCTTCACCGCATGGCGAGGACGTCAAAGCGACTGGAGGACCGTCGCTTCCAAGAGCCAGCCGAACCAGATGGCCGGGGCAAAAAACAAGCCGAACGGCAGCGCGCTGGTCGCCCGGAGCGGACGACGACATATGTAGCGCCGGACCGCATAGGCGGCGAGCGCCGAGAGCGCGGCGATTTCGATCGCGATCGGAATGACCGGCCAATCCAGCCAAGCTCCGGCCACCGCGGCGAGCTTGACGTCACCCAGGCCGATCCCCTCGCGGCCGCGGTACCGGGCATAAAGCGCACGCAGGACGAAGAAGGATAGCGCGACCAGCGCGGCGCGGAGCGCTGCGCCCCCTACGGCGGCCGCCAGGGTCTCCCCTTCGCTCGCCCACGCCGCATGGCTGAACCCAAGGGCGAGCCCTGCCGCGTTCAACGGATCGGGGATGATGAACCGCCGTGCGTCCGTGGCGGCGATTGCAAGCATCGTCAGCGCAAGGCCAGCCCCGAGCACGCCAGCCGCGCCGGGAACGGCGGCGACGCTACTGATGATCGCTACGGCGCTTGCGACGAGGAGCGCCGTATCGATCCTGATCACGAGCCCCCTTGCAATGGCCGCTTTTCGGCCGAGCGTCATTCGGTGCATTCTCCGCTGCTCGATCGACAAGAAAAATGTGCGCCCGGCGGGCGCCGGGCGCACATCCCCCTTTTCAGGAGTTGTCGAACGACCGATCAGGCGCCCGGGCCGACGCCGGCGCAAGCGCCGCCGCCCGCGGCGCCCATGGCGGAGGCACCGGTGGTCACGAGTGCAACGATTTCATTATACCATGCGTCCGTGACCGGAGCGAAACCCTGACTCCGCATGATGGTCTTCGCCGCCGCGTTCCCGTAATGGAACGTGAGATAGCTGAAGATCCCGCTGAGAGTGGCCGGCGCCGGGTCGTAGCATTGATAGAGGTTGAGGAACGTAAACCCGACGATCGGATACGAACCCGGCAGGATCGGATTCGGCACCACCGCTTGCGTGCTCCAGTTCAACGGATTGATGCGCGAGGTACTGTCGAAGCGCGGGAAGGCGGACGCAATCGCCGTCTCCGCAGTGGTGTCCGTCGGCGGCTGGAACAGGCCGGTCGCGTTGTCGAGGTCGTACTGAGACTGCAGGTTGGCGTTCTTCGGACCGGTGGGAACGATCGGCTGCGTGAAGTCAGTGGTCGAGTAGCCGATTGCGCCGTTGGTCGACTGGACCGCGGCGACGACGCCCGCGTTGCCGCTGCCGGCGGCGAAGGTGCCGGGGACCGCCGGGATCGACGCCGCCGCACTGGTTGGTGCCGAGATCCTCCCAGTTCAGCGCATTGGCGGCGCGGTAGATTACAGCCGGGCACGGCCCTGCCCCGACGCTCCGGTCGGATCCACGGGAACGCCCACGACGCAATCGTCGGATCGCTTTCGCTGTTAGGACCGAACTCACCGATGCATTGGGCGAACATCGCCTGGGCGAAAACGAAGGTCGTTCCGCTGCCGTCGGACCGATGCACGACGGTGATCGGCCCGGCGCCGAGCGGCACGCCGCCATTGAGCGCCGTCAGGGTCGGATTGCTCCACTGGGTGATGTGGCCGGAGAAAATGCCGCACAGGGCCTTGCGCGACAGGTTGAGGCCGCTGCTTCCGCCCGCCGGGGTCGGATTGACGATGTTGAGCGGCGCGCCTGTTCCATCATTTCCGTTGAACGGGATCGAAACAGAACCCGCGAAAGCGGGCAGCTGCAGCAGCAGTCCATACTTTGCGGGGTTGCCCTTCGTAACCCAGTCCGCCGCGTCGGCCGCGTTCCAGGTGTCATCGCTGCCGGCGAAATGGCAGCTGGGATAACCGTATGCCGGCAACTGGCTTGACACATACGGGACCGCGTTGGCGGCCGCCGGCGTGCCGAGCCCCGTCGCGGCGCTGCTGCAGTCATGGTTCTTGATTGCGCGCTTGCCGCCGCCCGAACCGACCGGAGCGTAAAGGATCTGCGCCATCACTCCGCTCGCATTGCCAGCCGGATTTGGGCACGCCGGGGCGATCGGGAACGGCGCGAGAAAGCCCGTCGGGCCGCCCGCCGGCGGGTTGCCGTCGACCGGCGTGTGCCAGCAGTCGAACAGATACCGATAGACCGGGGCCGGGAACGTCGCGCCACCGCCATAGATCGCCTGAGCGTTGCCGGTGTCGACGAGACCGACGCAACCCATCAGGGCCCCTGTCGCCATGAGGCCGATTTCAGATTTCGCATGCCTTGATCTCCGTTGCATAGGCAGACCCCCAACCGCCGCTAGGGCACCTCGTCGGGAATGATATATACCATACCGATGATATATGAACGCTACGCTAGCCTTTTGTGAAATGTGTTCTCTGTATGGTTTTATCGCGATTTCAAATGATACGCGATCGCATCGACGTCCTGTCGGCGTAAAATATGGGCTGTGGTACGATATCCTCACCGGCTCTCACGAGCCGGTCGCCGGCCGAGGCGCAGGCGTTCGATCTTTTGTCGTGCTGTCGGCGACTTTGCCCAGCAACGCGTGGACGAGGATGCTCAGGAACGACAACATTCCCGAGCAGGAGGGCGGGCTGCGCCGAATCTCGACCCACGCGACAAGGCGGTCGGATCTGGTGACGGAAGCAGCGGCGCTTGCATCAAGCGCTGTCCGGTCGGCGCGATCAGCGACTCGGGCAAGGATAGCCGCATTGGCATGACGAACGGCGACCAGAACATCCACCGGCCTGCGCCGCGTGGGGCTGCGTCGTGCGGGCAGTGCCAGACCAATCTGCCGTGCACTGATCGAATTTGAGCGCCAAGCCGTCGTAAGCCGTCGGATGATTGACGTGGAATTGACCGATCTCCTGCCGTCGTCGCCCGCGAAAGCGGCCTATCCAGTAAACATCAGTCAGGATCCATGCTTACTGGATGCCCTCGCTTCCGCGGGGCATGACAACTGAGGTTCGAACGACGTGGCGTCAGAGATGAAGAGCGCCGCGAACGAGGAGCTATGGGCGCAGCAACAGCTGTTCCGAGCACTCCAGCCGCCACGAGAGCCCCTCCGGACCGAACACCAGTCCGCTCTCGCTGTCCGGCGAATCTTTCGCGATCCGGCTCAGCAGCTTATGACCGAAGCCTTCATAGGCCGGAGGATCGACCGGCGGCCCTCCCCGCTCTTCCCACGACAGGCGAAATTTCTTCGTCCGCTCCCGGTCCACATCCCAGCGGATGACGACGCGTCCTTCGGGGGACGATAACGAGCCGTATTTCACCGCATTGATCGCGAGCTCGTGCAAAGCAAGCCCGATATTCTGCGCCGCTTCTGGATGAAGCATGATTGGCGGCCCCGCGGCGTCGATGCGCGCGGCGGTGTCGGTGAAAGGCTCGAGCTGAGCGATGATGAGCGCTTCGATCGACGCGCCCGCCCATCCCCGCTCGACCAGCAGGTCATGGCAGCGGGCGATCGCCATCAGGCGGCTTTCGAACTGCGTCTGGAACGCGCCGAAGCTTGTCGCTCTTTGCACCGTCTGATTGGCGATGGCGAGCACGACCATCAGGAGATTCTTGGAACGATGCGACAGCTCGTTCATGATGAAATGGATATGCTCCTCGTTCCGTTTGCGCTCGCTTATGTCGACGACGGAAGCGACCACGAACGCGCGGTCTTCGGAGCGGAAGGGGTTGATGCCGATCTCGACCGGGAACTCATTCCCGTTCTTGCCGCGCCCATACAGGTCGCGCCCGGCTCCCATCGGCCGCGGTCGCGGGTTGCTTGCGAACGTCTCTCGGAACCCGGTATGCGCCGTGCGAAACCGCTCCGGAATCAAAATCTCGACAGGCTGTCCGATCAGTTCCCCACGCGAATAGCCGAAGAGCTTTTCGATTTGCGCGTTGACGAAGGTGATTGCTCCGGCCTGATCGACAACAATCATGCCGTTCGGCGCCGCCTCAAACAGAAGGCGAAACTGGTCGTCGCGGATCATCGATGTGCGCCCCCTGAAGGTGCAGACGTACCCGCTGCGCCCGGCGTCGCCTAAACACGACTGTGTGATCCGGGTCGAGTGATCTGTGTCAAACCGGCGCACAATCAAGGGCGTTCCTGTTCCTGTATGATGATGGCGGCCCGCGCCGACACCTCGAACCTGTTTTGCGCGGGCTCGCGCCCGGGCGACCTTCGCGCGCCGCGCGCGAGGAGCCACTCGCGTTTCCGCGTTTGCGCGGGCGACGGTTCTCGTTCGGGGCGCGGTGGCGCCTGCGATTGCCACCTCCGGCCCGTCGCCGCACCATCTATACGGGAACCCCGGCCGTCACATTTCTGATGGTCTTCCTGATCCAGGATTCACAAACCGGGACAGCGCCGCAATTCCGGCGCAGCCGACCGGGCTCATGCGGGTGAGCGCTGCGCAAACCTGTTCATCGGCGTGGAGCAGTCGACCGAAGAGGAGATCAACGCGTCGCGCAAGCGATGCGGACCCCACGCGCATATCGAGCGCTTTTCCGAATGATGGCGAACCGGAACGCGGCGGGCGATCATTTGTGCGTCCGGTAATTTCCGGTTATGAGCAAGGGACGCCGCGACGAGCCAGCCCAGGGCAAATCGAGCGCCGGGCGCGACGCGGATCGAGCAATATATTCGCAGCGAAGTCTCAGAACGGAATCGTCAGGGTGGCGATTCCAACGATTTTCAATATAGCGATGTCTTGGAATACGAGGTGCGTCATGGCTAAGGTAAAAATTCTTGCTCGTATTGGGCAATTCGACGAGAAGTATCTGCCGGATCTTGCGGCGGTTGTGGAGAAGGCGGGCGGGTCGTTCCTACGGCTCAAGACGATCCCGGATTCGGAGCATTGGCTCGAATATCATTGTAAATTCAGGAACAGCGTCAAGGCCCTCAGAAAATTTGCCCGCTACGTCGTGCAACTCGACCAGATGCTGGTCGAGGAGCGCAGGAAGGAGAATGAAAGGCGGGCTGCAGAAGGGCTGGACCTGTTGCCAGAGATCGAGCCTCTCCCGACAACCTGGCCTAACGAAGAGCGTCGCGCCGTCGCCGGGGCGATGGTGGAGCAATTCCTATCGGACAACTCTCGGATTCGGCACGATCTGCAGGTGCCGATAGGCACCTATGAGCGGGATGTGGCGCTCGACAACGTCAAGAACCTGCTCGACAGATTGAAATGGGAACTCGACAAACATTATGAAGATGCGGACGACAGCACGTCCGAACGGGTCGATTGAACCAGATTCGCGTAGTGCCCGGGCCGGCGATCGAACACGCCATCGGCCGGCGCGACCCACCGCTATGGTCGATGCTGGTCGGTGAATTCCTATGATTGCGGCTGTGCTCGCGGTGCGGGCTGACGATCGACGGACGGGCTTCCTCCTACTCATTCCCCAGTTTTTTGCGATTCGAGGATGGTCTCTACGCTCGACACGCGGTCGTATACCGCCACCTGAAGGAGCGGGAAATTGCTCTTGATCACCATTCCGTCCTTCGCGGCGGCTTCGTACGTCGCATAGGACCGTTTCGTTTGCCGGTCGACTTGCAGGCGGAACTGACCGGTTTCCGGCTTCTGTTGCTGACCGAACCGCACTTCAGGGAGTTCGTCGTGATCTTGTTTCATCGTGAAAGTCGTAGTCTCTTTGCGAGCGATCATTGCGCAAGTATCCCTCTGATGTTTTCTTTTCGTTTTCCAATATCGGAAGCGACGGCCGCCACGCTATTCCTTTGTCAGGATAATGCAACACAGGCTCGCTGAGCGTCCTGGGGTCCGTGCGGGCAGGCAAACCGCGGCAGGACTCTGCAATTCGGCGCCGACCTCGTTCACGGCACGATATGCCGTGCGCCACCATGCTCGGCGCGCCTGTCCGAAGTCGTCGGTCTGACGAACAATGGCGCCGCGCCGCGAAGCGTCACGCGGGACGAATGTGGCGTCCGGCCCGCATGATCAGGTCGAAATAGGTTTCGCTGTTTTGGTAGGCCTCGATCCGCCTTTTCCCGCACACGCCGCATTCAAGCAATCGGCTGCTCGCGGAACCCTTCCAGACAGGCGGCGGAGTCGCGAAGACGCCTAACAAGCCGCCACACACGGCGCACGCGGCTGCTTCGATCTTCTGGCTGGACACGTTTTCACTCCCCCCGGCGCTCGCCGGGGCACTCGAAAACCTCACACGCCCGCTGTGACGACCACCAACGCCCTTTATAAGCGCTGGTAATCAGCAATAACGCGTCCGTAGAAACACAACCGGGACAGCCGGATCGAGCGCGATCCGGCGCTCGAGGGTAAGCGCCGCAGCGGCGGCCTTGGTTCGCGCGGTCGACGTCACCCGCCGGCCGTGCGCGGCGCACAGATCATCGCGAGGAATTCGCGCCGAAGCTCGACATCGGTCTGGAACACGCCGAGCAGCCGGCGCGTCACCATGCTGACGCCCGGCTTGGCGATCCCGCGCGTCGTCATGCATTGATGAGCGGCCTCGATGACGACCGCGACGCCATGCGGCCGCAGGACCGTGTCGATGCAGTCGGCGATCTGCGCCGTCAATGCTTCCTGGTTCTGGAGGCGCCGTGCGAAAGCCTCCGCCACGCGCGCGAGCTTGCTGATGCCGACGATGCGGCCGGCCGGCCGGTAAGCGACATGCGCCTTGCCGAGCAGCGGCATGATGTGGTGCTCGCAATGCGACTCGATGCGTATGTCGCGCAGCACCACCATGTCCTCGCAGTCATTGGTGTGTTCGAATGTCGTGGCGAGCAGTGCGGCGGGGTCGACGCCGTATCCCGCGAAACACTCCTCATAGGCGCGCGCCACACGGTCGGGCGTGTCGACGAGGCCCTCTCGCTCCGGGTCGTCGCCCGCCCACGCGATCAGCGTGCGAACCGCGCCCTCGGCCGCCTCGCGCGTCGGGCGTGGGCGCAAGCGCTCGGCGTCCCTGCCGGGGACCCGTATGCCGTCAACCGCAGCATCCATCAGTGTCTCTCCCATCTCGCGATCAAGGGCGCCGGTTTCGTGCAGGGCCGGATCGATGCACGAGCGCCGGACATGCGATCCGTGACGCCGGTTCGCTTTCGGCCGTCGCTGGCCTGCGCTTTCGATCACGCGGCATGGCGACCATAAAGATCGACGAATTCCGCGACCGCGGCTTGCGCGAATTCGGGCGTGTAGAGATGCAGGTCCAATTCCTTGATCGCGGACTTGTCGGCCAGTCTGTCTTTCAGGCGCGCGACGAACGCGGCGTCCGCGGCCGGATCGTAGATCGGCCGCCCCTCCCGATCGAGCGACGACCAGCCCTGGAGAGGCACGAGGAAGGTGAACGGGCCTTTCGCCTGATTGAGCCGTTCGGCGATCACGTCGGCGGCCTGGCGCAACTCGTCCGCCGTGGTGCGCACCTGGACCCGCAGGGAGTCCTGGACGTAGCGCGGACGTTTCCCGATTCCAGCGAGCTTCTCGGCATGTCCGCCATAGCTCAGAATGTCGAGCCCGCACGGGGCGAGCACCATCGGGATGCCGCGCCGCACCGCCGCCATCAGGCGGTCGGGACCGGGGTCGCGATTGCCGCCGAACAGGTGCTCGACGACGCCACCGATGCAGATGTCGAGCACGCCGGCGAAGGCGCCGTCGCGGATCATCTCCTCCATGGCTTTGTCGCCCTTGCCCTGGGCGTGACACACGACGGGGATGAAGCCCGCCTCCTCCAACAGGCCGAGCGCGGCCTGAACGGCCATCTCGCCGAAGCCGAACGATGAGACCGCCACCACCGGCTTGTCGAAACTGAACTCGGTTCCCTGCGTCATCTCGACCATGCCGCAGATCGCGCCCGTCGCATTGACGATCTGCGCCTTGAGCAGCGGGTTCATCTTGACGATGTCGAACACGGTATGATGCATGGTGATGTCGCGGGTGCCGACATATTTGTCGATATAGGCCGGATGCGCGGCCATCGGCGTCGCCATCAGCTTGGGCAGGCCGAAGGGCAGCCGCCTCATGATGCTTGTAGAGACGAGCGTCGCGGTGGCGCCGCCGATGCCGATGACGCCTTGCACCTTCCCCTGCTTCATGAGGTCGTCGACGATCGCCGCCGCGCCCTTGATCTGGTTGTCGGTCGCCGCTTCGCGATTGGATCGGTAATAGGCGCGCACCGCGTCGATCGGCAGGCCGCCGCGCTCGGCCACCTGCTCGCAGGTGATGTCGCCGGGAAAGGGCGGCGGCTCCTCCATGCTGAAATCGAGCAGGATCGCATTGTGCCCGCGGTTCTCGATCACGTCCTTGACGAACGCGATGTCTTCTCCCCGCGTATCGAGATTGCAGATGATCAGAATGCCTTTCCTGCCGTCCTCGGTCATGACTGCCTCCTGAGAGCCCTATCGCTCTTGCCGCATCCTTTGCGCGGATTGCTTCTGCTTGATCGGGTGAGCGGTTCGATCGCCGAACACAAAGCCGCGGCGGGCCGGCGGCAGTCCGCGCGATGCGCGCGACGCGCCCGGCGAACCCGCGCGGCTTTCAGTCCATCGCTGCGTCGAGTTCCTCCTCCGCGCCTTCCTCCGCGCACTCGAATGCGCGGTAACGATCGGCGCCGTCCTCCCTGCCCGCCCCGTTCCAGCGCTGGAACAGATTGTGCTCGATGCCGACCTGATCGAGCGACTTGCCGACGCTCTGATGAATGATGTCCATGATGCTGCGCGGCCGGTGATAAAAGGCGGGCAGCGGCGGGAGGATCACCGCGCCCATATCCGCCGCATTGGTCATCAGCGCGAGGTGACCCTTGTGCAGCGGCGTCTCGCGCACCATCAGGACCAGCGTGCGCCGTTCCTTCAGCGTCACGTCGGCCGCGCGGACGATGAGATTGTGGTTGAAGCAATTGGCGATGGCCGAGAGCGTCTTGATCGTGCACGGCGCGACGATCATGCCGCGCGTGCGGAACGAGCCGCTCGCGACCGCGGCGCCGATATCCTTGTTGTCGTAAACGAAGTCCGCCATTGCGAGGACCTCGGCCAGGGAAAACTCGGTCTCGATGCAGATGTTGCGGATCGCGGATTCGCTGAGAATGAGATGCGTCGGCGAGCCGAGCTGCTTCAACACCCGCAGAAGCTCGACGCCGTAGATGACCCCGGACGCTCCGGTGATGGCGACGATCAACGGCCTGCTCATGCTCCGCCCTCCGTCTTCAATGCGCGTTCCAGCTGATCGACGAGCCCGCGGCAGCCCGCGACGACGTCGTCGATGTCCTCGGGGCGCATGTCGTCCCAATGGATTCCCGCGGTGACCACGACATTGGTCGCGAGCCGCGCCGCCAGCGCCTCCGCCACGAACTTGACGACGACGTCCTCCTTGTGCGCCGGAAAGGTCAGAACCGACGCCGTCGCGCTGAGCTTGTGCGGGTCGGACAGGCTCGGCCGCGGCTGGGCGGCCGCCACCGCGCCGATATGCGGTTTCTCGCCGCCGAAAACGTAGACGAGCACGTCGCGGCCGATCATGACCGCCTCCGCTTCGACCATGCGGGCCGGACCGGGCGTCCGAACCGCGACGCGGCGCAACGCGGACGTCATCGGCTGACCTGATCCGCGGTCGCAAAGCCCGCATGCGTCGCCTGCGCGCTCGCCTCGAACACCCGGAAGCCGCCGGCCGTGACCGCGGCGGCGACCGCTTGCGGCGCAGCGCCGGAAAAATTCACCACCACCCGGGCCTGACCGCCGTCGTCCTTGCGGGCGACCGTGAAGATCGCTTCGAGCATGGCGCCGGCCGCCTCCACCCGCCGAGCGATCTCGCCCAGGGTCCCTTGTCCGATCGTCATCGGGCCGACGCTGATGCTGCTGGACTCCCGCATCGCGCCGATCAGTTCGGCGGCGAGCGTGAGGATTTCGGAGGCCGACACCAGGCCGACCACGCTGTCGCCGTTCATCACCGGGTATTGCCCGATCTTGGCTTCCTGTCCGCGGCGCAGGCAGTCGCCGATCGGATCGTCGAGATCGACCGTTTGCGGATTGCGCAACATCACGTCTTTGACCTTGAGCCGGTTGACCAGGTAATCGAACTCGCACGGGTCTTCGGTGCGGGTCACGCATTCGACCGCGCGCAGGCAGCTCAGCCGTGTCAGCAGGCCGCGCAGGCGGCCGTCATCGACCACCGGCAGCGCCCGCAGAATTCTGTTCGACAAGAACGCGTTTGGCCTTCGACACCAGCATGTCGCTGGGGATGGTCGCAGGCATCGGGTTCATCCAGTTTTTTACGATCATTCGCGCTTCCTCCCGGTGGCGGACCGACGCCGTCTCCCCCCGCAGCGCGGCGCAAGACGGTTGCCTCGCGTGCCCGGCGCGTCCCGCTCGGCAAGGAGAGGGACGCGCGCACCCGACGCTTGCGGTTCCCGGCGAGGGCTTTCACCTTCGCCGGAACTTGGCCCTAGTGCTTGCTCTTGCTGATCGGCTTCGTCAGCCGGTCGATCATGCCGGCGACCGGACTGGCGCTCGCGAAGCCGTATTCGTTCCAGCGCTTGGAGACCTTCGTCAGCACCTCGCGGTCCATGAAGATCTCCGTCGGCTTCTGCTTCCACTCGTAGGGAACGCAGGCGTCGAGCAGGATGCGGCTCGTGATCTCGCGCGCCTCGATCGGCAGGCCGGGATCGAGCGGCGTGGACCGCCCGCGATCGATGATCTGCGCCGAGCGTTTGGGATCGAACCGGACAGCGAGCGCCCACAGGACGCGATCCCAGTCATCCGCGGCGATGTCGTGATCGACGACGATCACGCCCTTGACGCCGTAATGGCCGGTGGTCGAGGCGATCACCGCATTGGCGACATGGTTGGAGTGGCCGGGATACATCTGCTTGACCGACACCACCGCCCAGAACCGGCCCGTCGCCGCCGCCGGCAGATAGACGCTCTGGATGCCCGGCACCTTCATCGTCTCGAGATCATACCAGAGCGTGGCGGTGCGATTGAGCGACTGGATCATGTGGATGTCGTTGATCGGCTTGCCGACGGTGGTCGACCACCACACCGGATTGTTGCGGTACATCAGCCGCTTCACCCGCAGCACCGGCTTCGGGTAGTCGGCCAGCTTGTTGCCCGAGTAATAGCCGGTGTACTCGCCGAACGGGCCCTCGGGCATCAGCTCGTTGGGATCGATGAAGCCTTCGGCGATCACCTCGGCGTTGGCCGGCAGAGTGAGCCCGGTGAGGTCCGACTTGAAGACCGGCACCGGCCGGCCCTTGAGCGCGCCCACCACATCGTATTCGTCCACCTGGGCGCTGACGAGCGTGGAGCTCGCGAGGAACAGGGTCGGATCGCCGCCCACCACCGCCGCGGCCGGCATCAATTCGCCCCGCTCCTGATACTTCTTCATGTGCATGTCGCCGTGCTTGCCCTTGATGATCTGCGAGCCGAGCAGGTTCTTGCCGAGTATCTGCGAGCGGTAGGTTCCGAGATTGGTCCAGCCGGTGTCGGGATCCTGGGTGACCAGGAAGCCCGCGGTGATGAAGAAGCGGCCGCCGTCTTCCGGATACATCCAGGGCACCGGGAACATTTCAACGTCGATGTCATCACCCTCGAGCACGTTCTCCATGACGGGCGGGGCGTTGACGAGCTTCGGCTTGACGTTCTTCTTCGTGGTCAGCTCCATCCACTTGCGCGAGAGCTGGCACATCGACAGGGACGGATCCTGTTCCAGAGCGATCGCCATGCGCGCCGGGGTCGTGAAGGCGCTCGTGAAGACCGGCGTCCGGTAGCCCTTCACGTTCTGGTACAAGAGCGCCGGCCCTTTGGCCTCCTCGTTCACCTTCGAGATGTGCGCGAGCTCGAACTTCCAGTCGACCTCGGCGTCGATGCGGTGAACGAGGCCGTGCTTTTCACAGGCTTCGACATATTCCCTCAGATCGTCGACTTGCATCGCTTTTTCCTCCTGTCGGCAGCGTGTCTCGGTTTCAGCCCGTTCTCCTGCCCGCGAGCACGGTCGCAAGAATCTGGTCCAGCGCGGATTTGGGCGCGCCCGGCTGGGGCCGCGCAGGGCGCGCGCTCCATACCGTTTCCGGACGCGCCTGCAGGATGAAGATGTTGCCGCCCGCGATGACGTCGGTGTCGAGGGCCCATTCGATATCCATCGGCCGGCGGTAATGACCCTCGATCAGCTTTCCCATCGCGGCGAGCGCGACGACCTCTTCGTCCAGCACGGACTGGACGAGCTGGCGCTCGACGGGCAGATCGAAGAGCTTGGACGCGTGGGTCGCGCGGTCGACCGCGTAGTAGATCTCCTTGCGCGGCACCACGCGCCGCACGAGGTCGAGCGACACCTTGTCGACGACGAACTCGTCGGGCGTCACCTCGCCTGAGACGACCGACTCGCCGAAGCCGAAATTGGCGTTGATGACGATCGACGAGCGGTCGCCATTGCTGGGATTGAGCGTGAACATCACGCCCGCCGCTTGCGAATTGACCATCTTCTGCACGCCGACGCTGAGCGCGACCTGCTCGTCCGCGAAGCCCATCCGGGCGCGATAGGCGACGGCGCGCGCGTTGAACAGGCTGGCGAAACAGCGCCGCGTCCGGTCCAGCAGGTCGTCGACGCCGCGCACCCAAAGATAAGTGTCCTGCTGCCCGGCGAAGCTCGCTTCCGGCAGGTCCTCGGCCGTGGCGCTCGAGCGAACCGCGACTGGCGTCGCCGGCGCGTTGCACAGCACGGACAGCCGGCGATAGGATTCGGCGACCGCGTCTTCGAGATCGAGCGGGAACGTCGCCTGCTCGATCGTCTGGCGCAGCGCCGCGCAGACCGTCTCGAGGCGATCGGCGTCACGCACGTCGATTCCGCTCAGCTGCTCGCGCACCGCCGCCCCGAGGCGGTTCTTCTGAAAGAAATGCCGGAAGCCGTGCGTCGTGACGGCGAAGCCGGGCGGCACCCGCACGCCGACCTTGATGAGCTCGCCCAGCGAGGACACCTTGCCCCCGACCAGGTTAAGCGAGCTGCCGTCGCACTCGTCGAACCAGCAAACGAGACGCTCTCGGCTTGACATGACGATCCCCTCCTCGTCCCGTCGGCGGCCGCGCCGACCCGAACCGCGGATGCGCGTTATTCGACGACGGTGATCTCGCCGGTCGAGCCATTGATGCGGACCCGCCGCCCGGTTTCGAGAATCTGCGTGGCATGGCCGGTGCCGACGACCGCGGGCAGGCCGTATTCGCGGCAAACAATAGCGGCGTGGCTCATCACCCCGCCGACATCGGTCACGCAGGCCTTGATCTTGACGAAGGCGGGCGCCCAGGAGGGCGACGTCGTCGGCGCGACAAGGATTTCTCCGTCCTCCAGCAGGCCGATCTCATCCACCGTCCGGCACACCCGCACTTTGCCCTCGACGATTCCGGGGCTGGCCGCGAAGCCGGTGAACTGCTTGATGGTGTGAAGATCGGCCGCTTCCCGATTGCGCGCCCACGCGCTGATCAATTCGTTCGTCACGCCCCAGAGCACGATGGTGAACGGCTCCTGGATGACGGCCGGCGCGACCCCGAGCGCCGGCGGCGGGCGCCACTGGCGGAACTTCTCCATCACCGACTTGCGCCACGCGATTTCCGGCGGCCACACTTTCGGCCCGCGCGGCTTGACGTGCGTCGCCCACGCCGTGACGAGATCCCACAGGGCGTCCTTGATCTCGGAGCGCTTCAGGTACCAGACGTCCTCGACGTCCGCGATGAAGCCGTGCTCCTGCAGGATCGCCGCTACGTCGCGGACCTTGTTCCAGAACACCGAGTGGAACCAGTGCTCCACATAGAACAGGTGGTTCTCGACATACGGAAACACCGTGCGCGCGGTCTGCAGCAACTGGTCGAAGGCGGCCCGTTCCTCCTCCCCCGGCAGCAAGGCCCGGTATTCCGTGACGACGCGGTCGCGCTCCTTCCGGATACGCTCGATCGGCCGCTCGATCGGCTCCTGCTTGCGGATCTTGTCGGCATAGGTGTTGATCGCCCTGAGCGGGACATTGAGGTCGTCGTTCCACGAGCGGTCGTGGTGATACCATCCGGTTCCCGTGGAAATGTGGAACCAGGGATACCGGGCCGCTTCGAGCGCCGCGAGCCAGTCCTGGCCGGACTTGGTCTGCTTGAGCTGCGTTTCCGCGGCGGCGTAGCCGCCGGCGTCGCGCAGCAATCCGTCGAGATTCATGTCGACGGCGCGCTGGGCGAGCTTCTTCAGCTCCTTGTCGGGCTGGTACATGATGACATCGACGCCCGATATCATCTGCGTGACCCGCTGCGCGGGTATGTCCGGGAACTGTTTCTGGCAGAAGTCGAGGAAAGAAACGTAAGCAGCGTAGCCAAGATTCAGAAACTCGAAGTGGTACTGCCAGCAGCGTATGCCAAGGTCAATCAAGTCATCAAAGTCGGAGAGAAGGATGTATCCTTTGGATAGTCCGATACCCTCGTCGACGACGCGCTTGTCTTCAAGCTCCGGCAGGGAACAAATATTGATGCTTTCGAGCTTGCTGATGGTGTCCTTAATCTTCACTTCCCATTTGGCGACGAGCGGGTTCCAGTTGCTATAATAATAGCCGGCGCGATCAAGAAAATACTCTACGCGCTTTTCAATCTCTTTCGGATCGGAGACCGGAACCGGCGTGATATAAACGTATCCATTGACGATCCGATGATCGACGCCATACACCGGCGGAACGCTGAAGATTTCTTGTGTTGAACTGGGAAAGAGCAAGATACCAGGCCTCGTCCCAGATCATGTCGAAAGGGTAGATCGGCTCCGGATAATGCAGGCCGTCATAGAACCAGAACATGCTTTTTTCGTAATCTTGTCGCTCTGGGTCGTCTTTGACGAATTGATACTGATAAGGATACATCCTTTCCCATCCCTCCGTTCCCGGGATGGTTTCCAATTGTTCGGGACTACTGAACTGTAGGCTCGCCATCGTTTTCTCCCTCGGATTTTTCTGTGTCGCGGGTTCACCCACAGCGGGCGCCCGCGTGTCACTAGGCTGTCGGGCGCTCGATCTCCTGTTTCGCCGCTCGCCCGCGCGCACGACCGGCGCGGCGAAAAGCATGGTGGTCTTTGGGGCGGTGCGGCGGCCTCTCGGGCCAAGCGGCCTTCGAACGCGACGACGGGGCCCGGGCGCCTGCTTCGTTCAGACTGCCCGGCTTTGCCCCGGTGTGCGTGGCGCCGCATTCGCTGCGGGGCGCGGGCTTTCGCCCCGCGCCGCACCGGCCGAAGCGCCGATTGCACATCGGGGAGGGCGAGCCAGACGTAGAACCGTTCGCGCCAGTCATCCGCGCGTCGGCGATTGCAGCCGGCCGTCCGCCGCTAGTGGATAGAACTGCAACGCAAGTCGCCGCGACCGTTCTCGGCACGGTTTATCCTCCCTTTGGCGCCGCTCCTGATGAGCGGTCTTTTATTCTTGCTGGATCGGCCGCAGCACCGGCCGCCATGACGATGGCAGCCGCATCAATTGGCCGTCTCTTAAATGACGGCTCGCACAATCCGTGCCATGTCGGCCGCGAACGGATTTATGCGCCTGCACAGAGGGAAAGCCAAAGCGACCGAAACAAAAGCGCTTGGACATTTCATCAAATCGATAAAACCCCGCATCCGGTGCTTTATCATTCAGTCAAATTCATGCATCATGAAAAGCAAGGCAGACGCAGCTCCGCTGAGTGGGCTGGCCGCCGATGACGGCTGAAAAGGCCGCAGCCGAACCCGGACGCGACTAAGCCAGAGCCAAGAACTGGCTTTGTCTGTTGGGTGGGCGGCGATAATGACAAAAGAAAAATGACGACTGGGGAGGAAGCGGGATGTCGTCTTCAGACGATAGTGCAACTTATTCTCAATCGGGAGCCAACAAGTCTCGAGGACGCGCCAACGGCTCGCACGGGCGCGCCAACGGGTCTCGCGCACAACGCGAGGACGCGTTAACCGCGGCGGAAACCGAGCCCGGAGAAATTGGGGCGCTCGCCGCAAAGCTCCGCTTCTTCTTGAATGAAGGGCGCATCTGGCTCGACCAGCAGCGCGCCGCCGTCATTCACATGTCGACGCTCTCCACGCTTCGGCACGAACTGATCGATAAGATCGGCATGCGCGAAGCGCGCGGTATCCTGACGCGGATGGGCTATACGTCCGGCGTCCGCGATGCCGCGGCCATTCGGAAGATGCACGAGGCCGGCTCCACCCGCGACATTTTCCTCGCCGGCCTCAAATGGCGCATGCTGCAGGGAGTCGCCGTCATCGAGCCGATCGAGCTCGAAGCCGAGATCGACGCCGGCAGGTTTTACGCGGAGTTGGCTTGGCGGGATTCCTTCGAAGTCGAAGCGCATGTTTCCGCAAGCGGGCTGTCCAACACGCCCGTTTGCTGGATGCAGGTTGGTTATGCGTGCGGTTACGCGAGCGCCATGATGGGCCGCACGATCCTGTTCCGCGAGGTCGAATGCCGCGGCGCCGGAGGCGCGGTGTGCAGGGCCATCGGCAAGCCGATCGAGGAATGGGACGATCCCGAATACGATCTCGAGCCGTTGCAGCCGGAGGTGTTCGCCAATCGGTTCGTCGGCCGCAGCAAGGCCGACACGCTCGTGTGCAGGGACCGCGTTCCCTCCGCGGATTTCGACCTGGTGGGAGCGTCGAGCGGATTCGTCGCCGCCTGCCACTATCTGAAGAAAGTCGGCAAGACCGACGCGACGGTGCTGTTTCTCGGCGAAACAGGCGTCGGGAAGGAAGTGTTCGCGCGCACCCTGCATGCAATCAGCCGCCGCGCCACTCAGCCCTTTGTCGCCGTCAACTGCGCGGCCATTCCGGAAAGCCTTGTCGAGGCCGAACTGTTCGGGGTCGAGAAGGGCGCCTATACGGGCGCCTCGGCCTCCCGCGCCGGCCGGTTCGAGCGGGCGAATGGCGGAACCCTGTTCCTCGACGAGGTGGCGACGCTGTCGGCGACGGCGCAGACCAAATTGCTGCGCGCGATCCAGGAACGCGAGATCGAGCGGGTCGGCGACACGCGCTCGCGCCCGATCGACATCCGCATCCTCGCCGCAACCAATGTCGATCTCAAGGAGGCGGTGAAGCAGGCGCGCTTCCGCCAGGACCTGTACTATCGGCTGAATGTATTTCCGATTCTTATTCCCCCGCTGCGGCAGCGGCGTGACGACATTCCCCTGCTGATCGATCATTTTCTCCATCATTTCGCGACGCGTTATGGCCGGCCCTTGCCGACGATCACCGCGCGCGCGGTGATCGCGCTGTGCGAATACGACTTTCCCGGCAATGTGCGCGAGTTGGAGAACATCATCGAACGGGCGATCATCATGGCAGGCGACGGCGATCAGCCGATCGACCTGCCGCACCTGTTCACCGACGGGCAATTGCCGCAGGATCTCGCCATGCGCGTCGGACCGTCCGGCAGCCTTGAACGCGAAGCCAAGCCGGGCGCCGCCAACTCGCCTGCTTTGTCGCCGCTATTCGATAAGTTGCTCGAAGCGGGCCTGTCCTTGCATGAACTCGAAAAGGCGATGATGCGGGACGCCGTCAAGCGTGCGCATGGCAATCTGTCATCCGCATCGCGTCTGCTCGGAATCACCCGCCCGCAACTCGCCTATCGATTGAAGAAGCTTTAGAGGCCCGCGCGATCGCCATGCTCCGGCCGAGCGGCCGCAGGGCGGTCCGCGACGATGGTTCCGTAGCCGCAGGAACCCCCGTGACAACGAACAGCACGATGCGAGCGTGAGACGCATGAACCTTCCCGTCGGACCTGGAACGCTCGCCGCCGCCGACGGCGCAGCCCTCGCCTTCCGCCGGACCGAGGGCAGCGCGCCGGGCGTCATCTATCTGCACGGCTATCGGTCGGACATGAACAGCGTCAAAGCTCTGGCGCTGGAGGCTTGGTGCCGCGAGCGCGGACGCGCTTTCGTGCGGTTCGACCTGTCCGGCCATGGCGCGTCCGCGGGCGATCTGGCGACGCGGACAATCGGCTGCTGGGTCGCGGAGGCGATTGCCGTCGTCGACACGCTCGCCGATGGGCCGCAAGTGCTGGTGGGGTCCTCGATGGGGTGCTGGCTGGGGCTCCTGGTGGCGCTCGCCCGGCCGGACGCGATCGCCGGCCTGGTCGGCAGCGCGGCGGCGCCCGACTTCACCGAAGATCAGATGTGGGCGCAGCTGTCGCCCGACCGTCGGCAGCGGCTTCTGGAGACCGGCGCGACCGCGCTGCCCTATGGCTTCACCCCTGATGAGCCCTGGCGCATCACCCGCGCCTTCATCGAGGACGGCCGCAAGCACCTGGTGCTGCGCGGACCGATCAATGTGCGCTGTTCGGTCCGCCTCATCCACGGGCAGCTCGACCCTGACGTGCCCTGGTCCACCGCGCTGCGCATCGCTGATAGCCTGACGGGCAGCGATGTCGAAGTGCTGCTCGTCAAGGACGGCGACCATCGGCTGCAACGGGACCATGATCTCGCGCGCTTGACCCGCGTCGTCGAAGACCTGCTCCGCCATGTATCGGTGGATGACGTCTGAATGTGAGTTGCTGCTGCGCACGCTATTCGCGCACCTCAGTAAATTACACGCTTTAGTGTGTATGCGACTGGCGTGCGTATGCCGGCGATCTTCGCTCGGCGAAACGAAACCGATCACATTCCTGTCAGCCTCGGGTTGCACCGCTTCGCGCGCCGGCGGCGCGGGACAAGCGTGTTCACCTGATCGCCGCCGCACATTGAGCGCTGTCTTGCCGGCGGTTGCAGAGGAATCCGCCTTCAGATGAGTTTGAATGGACCGGACCACCGCGGGCTCGGTTGCCCGGTTCCTGTGATCTAATTCACAAATCGCCGCTTCGAAGCGTGGCTACGTTGCCGAGACAAACGCTGTAGCCCCGTTGCGACCTTTCAGCGATGTGCGATCATGTGATCGACGCTTGTCGTCCGACGCGCTACGCGCCCGCCGCGTAAACTACAGCGAGGTGGCGTGACATGGTGATCGCAAGCGATGCCAACTCACCGGCTGTTTCCGGCAAGGCGCCAGCCATGGCGGCGTCGACGCTTCGGCCGCGCGTGTTCATCGTCAGCGAAGTGCGCCTGCTATGCGACGGGCTTACTGTTTCGCTTTCACAACAGCCGTCGGTGATCGTCGTCGGCGCGGCGGATATGACGCTGTCGCCGGCGCGCATCGCGGCGGCGCGCCCCGATGTGGCGCTGCTCGACATCGGAACGCCGGGCGGGCTCGATCTTCCAGCCACGTTCCGTGAAATCCTGCCCGACCTGAAGGTCGTCGCCATCGCGGTCGCCGATATCGAGCAAGACGTGCTCGCCTGCGCGGAAGCCGGGGTATCGGGCTTCGTTTCGCGCAACGGCTCGATCCAGGATGTCGTGACGGCGGTGCACTGCGCGGTGCGCAATGAGCTCGTTTGCTCGCCGCGCATCGCCGCTCTCTTGTTCAGCCGGGTCGCCGCGACGGGCTCCGAACGACTCGTCGGCCGCGACAACGACGCGCTGACCCGGCGCGAGCACGAGATCGTGTCGCTCATCATGCAGGGACTTTCCAACAAGGAAATCGCCCGGCAGCTGCAAATCCAGAACGCCACCGTCAAGAACCATATTCACAACATCCTCGGTAAGCTGCAGGTCCGCCGGCGCGGCGAAGTGGCCAGCCGCATCCGCGGCTGCGCGGTGCCGAGCCAGCGCCGCCTGAGCGGCATGGATTCCGTCGCTCCCGGCATATCCGCGCAGCGCGACTGCCCGACGAAACTGGATCAGAAGATCTAGACCCTTCCGGTTCTTGCCGCCTCCACTCCGAACGGCCAGCGGTCGGCGTCTCCGACAAGCGCGCGGACGATGCGCGTTGCGCAGAAGCGGCCCGCAGCCCGGCCGCATTTGGATCTGCATCCTCTTCCGGATCGTCATTGGACCGACCGGCTCAGTCGCGCCGGAATGGCCAGTGCCATACTCGCACACAGGCGAGGCGATGCTTTGAAGCGGATTCGTGTCCTCCTGGCGAGAATGCCCCCATTGATGCTCGACATGCTCCACCACGTCGTCATAGCGGAACCCGACATGGCGGTCGTCGGCGTGATCGACGAGGCCGACCTGACGGCCGCGGTGCGCCGCGCGCGCGCCGACGTGGTCGTGGTCGGAGAGGACCCGCAAGGCGACCAGCGCGATCTTTACCTGAAGCTGCTGCGGCGTCACCCGCACATCAAGGTGTTGGCGATCGCCGAGAGCGGCAAGAAAGCCTCGTTCTACGAGCTGCGTCCGCGGCGCACCTCGATCGGCAAGATCTCGGCGCGCAGCTTTGCGGCGACGATACGCGCCAAGACTCCGCTGAGCGTCGCACCGGCGTCGATCCGGAAGAATCCCGGGGAGGTTCATTGAAGGCGACGCACCGGACCTGGACACACTGACAGCGGCGTTTGATGCGGCGGCCGAACGGCTGCCGGGAACGCAAGCACTCGGCGCGTGGCCGAGAAAACCGAGCGAACAGGAGCCGACATGCCTGCCACTCTTCTCCAGCCAGGCGTCTATATCGAGGAAATTCCCAGCGGCGTGCGCACGATCACCGGCGTGGCGACGTCGATCGCGCTGTTCATCGGCTGGGCGCCGCGCGGCCCGACCGACCGCGCGGTGCGGCTGACGAGCTTCGCCGACTTCGAGCGCACCTATGGCGGCCTCGATCGCCGCTCGCTGCTCGGCTACAGCGTCAAGCAGTTCTACGACAATGGCGGCGCCGACGCCTATGTCGCTGCGCATCGCCGACGCGATGCGGCACGACCGCGCGCAAGACGGCGGCCTGCGCGACCTGGGCGATCTGCACATCACCGCGAGTTCGCCCGGCGACTGGGCGCAGCGCCTTACAGGTGCGGCTGACCCAGCGCGCCGACGACGCGACGCGCTTCCGCCTCGACGTCATCATGCCTGCCAGCAACGACGCGGTGGTCGAGTCGTTCGAGAACCTGTCGATGACCGACACCGATCCGCGCTTCGTCGCGGCCGTGATCAACGGCCGCTCGGCGTTCATCGCCGTCGGTGCCGGCAGCGCGACGACTCCGGCCAACACGCACCGTCGATCTGGATGCGACGCATCGACGGCGGCGATGACGGCACGGTGATCGGTCCGGCCGACAGCGACTTCCGCACCGCCATGCTCGACGCTCTTCGAGCGCGGGCGCGATCGCCGACCGCATCGACCTGTTCAACATCGTCTGCGTGCCCGGGCTGACCGATGCGACCGACGATCGGCACGCTGCAGACGCAGTGCCGCGAGCGGCGCGCGTTCCTGATCGTCGACAGCGTCGAGGACCGAGACCGTCGGCCAACATGCCGGACGCTCTCGCCAACATCACCGGCGCCGATGCGCTCAACGCGGCGTTCTACTTCCCCTGGGTGCGCGCGCCCGATCCGCTGCAGCAGGGCGCGCTGCGCACCTTCCCGCCCTGCGGCTTCGTCGCCGGCATCTATGCCCGCACCGACAGCGCGCGCGGCGTCTGGAAGGCGCCGGCCGGCATCGAGGCCAGCGCTGACCGGCGCGGTCGGCCTCGACGTCACCATGACCGACGCCGAGAACGGGCAGCTCAACCCGCTCGGCGTCAACTGCCTGCGCACGCTTTCCGGTCTACGGCAACGTCGTCTGGGGCGCGCGCACGCTCGCACGGCGCCAACGACCGCGGCTCGGAGTGGAAATACGTGCCGGTGCGGCGCATGGCGCTGTTCCTCGAGGAGAGCCTGTATCGCGGCACGCAGTGGGTGGTGTTCGAGCCGAACGACGAGCCGCTGTGGGCGCAGATCCGGCTCAACATCGGCGCCTTCATGCAGAACCTGTTCCGCCAGGGCGCGTTCCAGGGCACGCACGCCGCGCGAGGCCTACTTCGTCAAGTGCGACCGCGAGACCACGACCCAGACCGACATCAACCTCGGCATCGTCAACATCCTCGTCGGCTTCGCGCCGCTCAAGCCGGCCGAGTTCGTCGTCATCAAGATCCAGCAGATCGCCGGCGAATCGCCGACCTGAGAAGCGCTAAGGAGCAACGCCATGGCCCAGTTCACCGTCAATCCCGCAGCGCTTCGACCCGTACAAGAACTTCAAGTTCCGGGTGAAGTGGGACGGCCGCTACGTCGCCGGCATCAGCAAGGTGGCGCGCTCAAGCGCACGCACCGAGGTGGTCGAGCACCGCGAAGGCGGCGACCCGTCCACCGGCGCGCAAGTCGCCCGGCCGCACCAAGTTCGAGGCGATCACGCTCGAGCGCGGCGTCACCCACGACACCGAGTTCGAGCAATGGGCCAACAAGGTGTGGAACTTCGGCTCCGGCCTCGGCGCCGAGGTCTCGCTGCAGGACTTCCGCAAGGACATCATCATCGAGGTCTACAACGAGGCCGGCCAGCTCGCGCTCGCCTACAAGGTCTTCCGCTGCTGGGTGTCGGAGTTCCAGGCGCTGCCCGACCTCGACGCCAACGCCAACGCCGTCGCGATCCAGACGCATCAAGCTCGAGAACGAGGGCTGGGAGCGCGACTACGACGTCACCGAGCCGACCGAGCCGAGCTTCACCGAGCCCGCGTGAGGAGCAGCGCAATGAGCGCACCTGCGGCGTGCGAGCGCGAGTCTGCGATCCTCGCGCTGTGGGAGCGGGCGTGGGGCTCGGCCGCTGGGCGCGCGAGGAGGCTCTGCTGCTCGCGCTCGGCCCGCCGCCTTCGGCGCTCGGCGCGCGCAACGCCGCACTGCTCGCGTCTGCGTGGCCACCTGTTCGATCGCGCCTGGCCGCTGCGCAGCCGCTGTCCGACCTGCGGCGCGGACTGCGAATTCATGGCGGATTGCGTTGCGCTCGCGGACCGGCTGAGGCGCTCGCTCGAGCCTTCATCCACGACGCAGGTGGAGCTGGGAGAGCGGTCGATCGCGCTGCGCGCGCCGACCGTCGATGATCTGCGGGAGATCGCGGTCGCTGCCGGACGAGCATTCCGCCGCCATCGCCCTGCTCGCGCGCGTGCGCGGGCGTCGACACGCTCGATGCGCTGCGACGAACGCGATGTGGCGGAGCTCTCGGCGCAGCTCGACGCGCTCGATCCCGGCGCGGTCCTCGGCTTTGCGCTGAACTGTCCGGCCTGCGGTCACGGCTGGTCGGCGGCGATCGACGTCGGCTGCGCGCTCTGGTCCGAGCTGCAGCGCGCCGCCGAACGCGCGCTGATCGAGATCGACGCGCTGGCGCGCGCCTATGGATGGACCGAGCGCGACGTGCTGAGCCTGTCTCCCGTCCGGCGCGCCGCTTATCTTCAATTGGCGGGCGCGGCATGACGGCGTTCCTCACCCATCTGGCCGGCATTGCGCTCGGCCATGACTCCCCGGGCGCCGCCGCATGTCGTCCTGCCGCCGCGCTTCGCGTCGGCAGCCCCGTCGGCGCCGCGCCTCGCGCAAGCGGAATGGCCGCCGGTCGAACCGGCCGCGACGGAAGGCGCGGCCGCCGCGACGCCGGGCAGACAATTCAGTCGCGCCGTCGCGAGGCCGACGAAGACATCGACGCGCCACCGGCTTTCCTGCCGAAGCCGAACGCTGCGCCAGCCGTCAGGCGGGAGACAACGGCTTCGCATCGTCGCGCGCCGCCAGCGACGCGCCGCAACGCAGTCCGCCAAAGGCGGCGCCCGCACGCAGCGACGATCCGCAGCCTTCGCCGCGCGAACACGTCGCCGTGCCGCGACCAGCGGCGGATATGTCCGCTGAGGCGGCCCAGGGCGAGGCGGCGGCCGCGCCGCCGCTCTTCAACACGCCCGCCGCGCCGCTGGCTGCGTCGATGCCCCGCCGCGACCCTCCGCCCCTGAGCGACGCCGCCGTCGCCAGTCGCCTCGGCGCGGCCACGCGAGGCCGCGCCGGTCGTCCATGTCACCATCGACCGCATCGACGCTGCGCGCGCCCGACGCTCGCAAACCTGCCGAACCATCGAAACAGGCCCGACAACAACCGGCGATCTCGCTCGCCGATTACCTGCGCAACGGCGCCGGCGGGAGCCGCGCATGAGTTCGCCGCTCGCCATCGGCGCCGTCAGCGCGGTGCTGCGCAACCTGCTCGACAACGGGCTGATCGAGGCCGGCGCCGCCATGGGCACCACCGTCACCGTGACCGCGGTCGCGCCCGGACACGATCGATCTCGACGAACGCCGACGAGCCGCCGCGGCTCAACCTGTTCCTCCACCAGGTCACCCCCAACGCCGGACTGGCGCAACGGCGGGCTGCCGTCGCGCAGCGCGACCAGCGGCGAGCGGCTCACCAATGCGCCGCTCGCGCTCGACCTGCACTACGTCATGACCGCCTATGGGCGGGCCGATTTCCAGGCGGAGATCCTGCTCGGCTACGCGCATGCATCTGCTGCACGAGCGGCCGGTGCTCGATCGCGCCGCGATCCGCCGGGCGCTCGAACCCGAGCCCGCTCGACGTGAGCATGCTGCCGCCGGCCTTCCAGGCGCTGGCCGGCTCGGACCTCGCCGATCAGGTCGAGCTGATCAAGATCACGCCCGGCCGTCGATGGGCACCGACGAGATGTCCAAGCTGTGGACGGCGATCCAGTCGCACTACCGTCCGTCCGCGGCCTACCAGGTCTCGGTCGTGCTGATCGAGGGCACGCGGCCGGGGCGCTCGCCGCTGCCGGTGCTGTCGCGCGGCATCATCGACCCCGCCACGCATCGCGACCGCGGCGTCGTCGTCAGTCCCGATCTGCTGCCGCCGCTGCCGACGCTGTTCACGGCCGCGCCGCCCCGCGAACAGAGCGGCGCGCGGCTCGGCGAGATCGTCACCATTTCCGGCGTACGGCTGGCCGGGGCGGGCCATCGCGTGCGCCTGACGCATCGGCTCCTGCCTGCGCCGGTCGAGCTCGATCCGTCGCCTCCTAACGCGGCGGGAACCGAGCTCACCCTGACCCTGCCCAACGACGCCGCCGGCGCAAGCCGCTTGCCCGGCCGGACAATGGGCTCTGTCCGTGCGTTTCACCCCGGCCGGTGAACTCAAGGAGCGCGAAACGAACGCGACGCCGCTGGTGATCGCGCCAGCGCCGGCGATCGCCGCAGACCCGGTGCTCGGCCTTCCCGCCGCGACCATCACGCGCGGCGGCGCGCCGCCGCGCGTGACCGTCACGCTCGTCGGCGCGCCCGCAAGTGCGGCCGGAGCAACGCGCGACCCTCATGCTCGACACGGTCGAGGCCGCCGCGCTGCCGCGCGCCAACGCCGCCGATCCGCTCGTCTTCGAGTTCCCCGACAGCGTCGCTGCCGGCGCGCATTGGCTGCGGCTGCGGGTCGACGGCGCCGACAGCCTGCTGCTCGACCGCAGCGGCCCGGCGCCGGCGTTCGACGCGACCCAGAAGATCACGGTGCCGGCATGAACGCGCCCGAAAGCAATCTTCTCGTCGACGCGCCGCCGGGACAGGGCTGGGCCGAGCGGAACCAGCAATGGCTCTCGGCGCAGTTCGCGGCGCTGCGGGCGCGCATCGAGATGCTCGCCCTCGCCACGGCCCCGCCTGCGAATGATCTTGCCGAAGCGCCGAGCGGCGCGCCAAACATTGCTTGCGCGCAGGCGGATGACGACTTTCTCCCCGCTCTCGATCGCTGCGCAGAGCACTTCGGGCTGTCGGCGTTCGAGCGCGAGCTGCTGCTGCTCGCGGCCGGCGTGGAGCTGGACAGCGGCCTGCGCCGCGCGGTCGCGCAGGCGCACGCGTCGATCCCGGACGGCGCGCGCTCGACGCAACCGACGTTTTCGCTCGCGCTGCGCGCGCTCTCGCAACCCCATTGGGATGCGCTGTCGCCGCGGGCGCCGTTGCGCCGCTGGCGTCTGATCGAACTCGAGGCGCGGCGCGCGCCGGCGCAGCAGCCGATCCATATCGACGAGCGCATTCTCCACTACCTGACGGGCGTCGCGGCGATGGACGAGCGTCTGTTCGGCGTGGCGCGCCTCGAAACGCCGACAGGTCACGATCGCGCCTCCATGCTCGGAGAGCGCATCGCCCGCGCGCTGGGCGGCATCGATCAACGCGCGCCGCTCGTGGTGCTGACGCAATCGCGCCCCGATCCCGATCTGCTGCGGAGCACGGCGGCGGAGGGGCTCGCAGACTGTGGCGCAGCGGGTCTATGGCTGCATGCACGCGATCTGCCGGCCGAGCCGCGGGAACGCGCGGAAGCGGCGGTGCTCGTCGACCGAGAATCGACCCTGCTGGCCGCCGTCGTCGTGATCGAGCTCGATCCGACGAACGAGCATCCCGCGGACGAGGAACAGCGGGCGCTCGCATTCATCGCACGGCTGCGCAGCCCCGTGCTTCTCCTCGGCATGCCCGATCCGGGTCGCCTGGCCCGCCTCACGCATCGGCAGATCACGAAGATCGGCGTGCCCGATTGCTCGGCGCAGACATTGGAGCGTCAAGCGCGACGGCGCGTGCCGAGCGGCATGGCCGATGCGTTCGCCGACGCGTTGAAATCGGCCCTGCAACAGTTCCGTTTGTCGCCGGCGGCGCTGCAGCACGTGATCGAGCAGGTCTCGCTCGATGCGCCTTGCGACAAGCCGGCCGAAGAAGAAGGCAACCAGACCTTGGCGCAAAGAGTCTGGCAGTGCTGCCGCGAAAGCGCGCGCGGCGGCCTGGATGCGCTGGCGCAGCGCATCGATTCGCGCGCGCGCTTCGACGACGTCGTCCTGCCGCCGGCGCAGACGACCATGCTGCGCGACATCGCCGAGCATTTGCGCCATCGCCACACCGTCTACGAGGCGTGGGGCATTGGCCGGCGAAGACCGCTCGCGGGCGCGGCCTGTGCGCCTTGTTCGCCGGCGAAAGCGGCACCGGCAAGACGCTGGCGGCCGAGGCGATCGCCAACGAGGTCGGGCTCGATCTCTACCGCATCGATCTCGCGACCGTCGTCAGCAAGTATATCGGCGAGACCGAGAAGAACCTCAAGCGCCTGTTCGACGCCGCCGAGGCGAGCGGCGCGGTGCTGCTGTTCGACGAGGCCGACGCGCTGTTCGGCAAGCGCAGCGAGGTCAAGGACAGCCACGACCGCTACGCCAATATCGAGGTCGCCTATCTGCTGCAGCGCATCGAGGCCTATCGCGGCCTGGCGATTCTGACCACCAACATGAAGGGCGCGCTCGACCGCGCCTTCCTGCGCCGCATCCGCTTCGTCGTGCAGTTCCCGTTCCCGGACGCTGCGGCGCGCGGCGAAATCTGGCGTCGCGAGCTTCCCGACCCGGCGCCCCAAATGCGACATCGACTATGCGGTCTTGGCGCGGATGCCGCTCACCGGCGGACACATCCGCAGCGTCGCCCTGAACGCCGCGTTCATCGCCGCGGCGGCGGGCAAGCCGATCATGATGCCGCATCTGCGGCTCGCGGCGCAGCGCGAGGCGGCGAAGCTCGAGCGCACGCTTCCCGAAGCAGACGCACGGAGCTTCGCATGAGCCGCATCGAAATCCGCATCCGCTCGCTCGTCGTGCACGGCGCCCGGTCGTTCGACGGCGACGCCTTCAGCGCCGCGCTTCGCAGCGAGATCGCAAGCCACATCGGCGCCGCGCCGAGCGCCGCCGATGTCGCCGGCCGCTTCGGCGCGCAAGCCCGGGACGGATTCGCCGCGCCGGACGCGAGGCCGGTCGGCGATCGTTTCGAAACAATGACGGCCGCGCGCGTCGCCAAAAGGCTCCTGCCATGACAGCGCAGCCGCAACCCTTCGAACAATTCGCGCCGAACCTCTCGCGCGGCCCGCGCGGCGGCGAGGTGAACAGATGAGCCGGACGCGCGACTCCCAGCCGAGAAGCGTGGGCGCACCGCAACGCGCGGCCCGGCCGGCGCGCGGTGAAGACGCGGTCAACAAGGTCGCCCGGACGCCCGGCGGCGAACTGCCGACCGCGATTCGTCGGTCGATGAAGTCACGCTTCGGCGCCGACTTCGCCGATGTGCGCGTGCATGTCGATCAGCCGGCCGCGGACGCCGCCAACGAACTCGGCGCGCGCGCTTTCGCAGTCGACCGGCATATCGCGTTCTCCCAGGGCGCGTACGCCCCGCACAGCGCCGAAGGGCGCAAACTGCTCGCGCACGAGCTTGCGCATGTCGTGCAGCAGCGACGCGGCGGCGCCGCGACGGACGCGGAGACACGGGCGGATCGCGCCGCGGACGCGGCGACCGGCGGCGGCGAAGTCGACGCCCAGCAACTTGGCGGGGCTCCTGTCGGCGTTCAGGCGCA
Source organism: uncultured Alphaproteobacteria bacterium (assembly GCA_963712435.1). GTDB lineage: Bacteria > Pseudomonadota > Alphaproteobacteria > Rhizobiales > Xanthobacteraceae > Rhodoplanes. Next base: position 75,263 of record CAVQIB010000001.1, read on the forward strand.
GCCCAATGACAAGAAACCCGGCGACAAGCAGCCGAGCGACGCTCCGAAGGAACCGCCCAAGGCCGAGGAGAAGGACAAAGCGGACGACTTCGAAGGCATCAAGTTCTCGAAGGTGCTCGATAAATTTGCGCTCGACAAGGCCGACCTCACGTCGGCGCATGACAAGGCCATCGAGGAGATCGCGCTCGGCATTTCGCTGCACACCGGTCTCCGCAAGCGCGGCAAGGCGCGCGTCGAGATCGTCGGACACACCGACACGTCCGGTGAAGAGGAACACAACAACAAGCTCGGCCAGAACCGCGCCGACGCGGTGAAGGCCGCGCTGGAAAAGAAGCTCGCCGGCGATCGTCCGCCGACGGTCGAATGGGCGACTCGTTCGGTGGGCGAATCGGAGCTGCTGGTCGCGACCGCCGATAAGACCCATGAGCCGCGCAATCGCGCCGTCGAGGTGCTTGTCACGATCGAATCGATCCCGGAGTCCGCGCCAGCGACGAAACCGGCGCAAACGCCGACGACGCCGCCGATCCTCGATCCGCGAAAAATATTGCGGCCGGGGTCGATCCCCATTCCGACCAATCCGCCGCCCGAGGAAGATCTGTGGAAGCGCATGGAGGAGATGCAGCGCAAGATCGACGAGTACGACCGCAAGCATCCCAGGGAGAAGAAGAGCCTGCAGGACGCCGTGATCGACGCCGTCATGGATTCGGTGGTCGATCCCCTGGTCGGGAAACTTCCCGTGTCGAAGTCGCTGCGCGACAAGGCGCGCAAGGCGATCCGCGACGGCCTCGAGACGGGAAGCGAGAAGGCGTGTGAAAGCGCCATCGATGCGACCGGCGCGCAGGGCGAGGAGGCCGAAGCGCTCAAGGCCGCTTGCAAGGCCGCCATCAAGATGAAGTCGGGCGAGAAGGGCTCGGGAGGCGGCAAGCCATGACCGGCCTCACCTCCTCCCCGCAGCTCCTCAAGGGCGGCCTCGTCGTGCTCGACGCCGGGCGGCGGCGCGGTGCAGCGCACGATCGCGCTGCAGTACAACCCCGACACGCTGACGCGCAGCTACCAGGTGCAGGGCGTGGGCGGCGATGGCGGCGGCGAGCGCGCGCAGCCGTTCCGCCTGAAGGGCCCGGCGATCGAGTCGATCAAGCTCGACGCCGAGATCGACGCGACCGACCAGCTCGAGTTCCCCGACCAGCAACGCCAATGCGGTGGCCTTCGGCATCGCGCCGCAGCTCGCGGCGCTCGAGGCGCTGGTCAATCCGAGCGTCGACGAGCTGCTGGCGCTCGACGCGCTGACCGCGACCGGCACGCTCGAGATCCTGCCGCCCGAGGCGCCGCTGGTGCTGTTCGTCTGGAGCAAGAGCCGCGTCGTGCCGGTGCGCGTGACCGAGTTCTCGATCACCGAGGAGGCCTTCGACCCGGCGCTCAATCCGATCCGCGCCAAGGTGAGCCTCGGCCTGCGCGTGATGACCACCGACGACCTCGGCTTCGACGCACCGCGGCGGCACGATCTTCCTCAACCACCTGCGCGCGCGCGAGGCGCTGGCCGCCAAGGCCGGGCAGCGCGACGCTGCGTCGCTCGGCCTCAGCAACCTGCCGTGACCGGAGAACGACCGAGATGAACGACCGATCCCGTCCAACTGCTGATCGACGCCGGCGCGATTCCCGACCAGCCCGTTCGCGCCGAGCAGCCGCTATCACGGCGTGGCGCTCGGCCGCTACTGCAGCGCGGCCCCGGCGAGCCCGGCGCGCCTATCGTGCTGCGCCGCTTCATTCCGCAGCCGCGCGACATCGCGCATCGCCGCGCGGCACATCGTGCCGCGCGGCGACCGGCCCGACCTGCTGGCGGCGCAGCACGCTCGGCGACGCCGCTGCTCTACTGGCGCATCGCCGATGCCAACGCGGTGATCGATCCGTTCGAGCTCACCGACACGCTCGGGCGCGCGCGTCGCGCATCCCGCTGCCCGCCGGGCATGTGAGCCGAGCGCATCGGCTCATGCAAGGCGGCGTCAAGCTCTCGCTGCTACATCGGCCCGGTGCCGGTGCCGGCGCCGCGCGAGGTGGTGGAGGCGCTGGTGCTCGGCCAAGGTCGAGGACGGGCTCGGGCGACGCGCAGAGCGGCTTCGAGCTGACCTTCGAGCTGCCGGCGCGCTCGCCGCTGCGCACGCTGTTCCTGCTCACCGGCGGCGGCGGCGGCGTGCCGCTGATGCGCGTCGTGCTCGTCGTCACGATCAACGGCCGCGCCGAGTCGATCATCGACGGCGTGGCCACCAACGTCGAGACGCAGCCGGGCGAGGGCGGCGTCGGCAAGCTCGTCGTCAAGGGCAAGGACCTGTCGGCGCTGATGGACATCATCGAGCTCCCCGGCCTGCCCGTTCCCGGCGATGCCGCCGTCGGTGCGCGTGCTGCTGATCCTCGCCAAGTACGCGGCGCTCGGCGTGATCCCGATGGTGATCCCGAGCATCGTCGACGATCCCGCCGCTGCCGATCCAGCGCATCCCGCAGCAGCGCGGCACCGACTACGCCTACGTCAAGCGCCTGGCGCAGCGAGGCGGGCTACGTGTTCTATCTCGAGCCCGGCCCGGCGCCGGGCACGTCGAAGGCCTACTGGGGGCCGGAGATCCGCGTCGGCGCAGCCGCAGCCGGCGCTGACCACCGAACATGGATGCGCTCACCAACGTCGAGCAGCTGTCGCTTCAACTTCGACAAGGAGACGCAAGACGATGCCGATCGTGTTCTTCCAGGAGCGCGATCAGCAAGGCGCCGATCGGCATTCCGATCCCCGACGTCACGCCGCTCAACCCGCCGCTCGGCGCTGGTGCCGCCGCTGCCGCCGAAGATCGAGAAGCTCAACGACACCGCGCACCTGTCGCCCCGCGCGGCGCTGATGACGGGCCTCGCCTACGCCGGCCAGCACAGCGACTCGGTGTTCGGCAGCGGCCGGCTCGACGTGGCGCGCTACGGCCGCCTGCTGAAGTCGCGCCAGCTGGTCGGCGTGCGCGGCGCCGGGCTGCCGTTCGACGGGCTGTACTACGTGAAGAGCGTGACGCACGAGATCGAGCGCGGCTCGTACAAGCAGAGCTTCTCGCTCGCGCGCAACGGGCTGATCTCCACCGTGCCGACGGTGCCGACATGAGCGCCGGCCCCTTCTACGGCAAGTACCGCGGCACCGTGGTCAACAACATCGATCCGATGCAGATCGGCCGCATCCAGGTGATGGTGCCCGACGTCGCCGGCTTCATGCCGTCGAGCTGGGCGATGCCCTGCGTGCCGGTGGCCGGCATCAACACCGGCATGTTCACCGTGCCGCCGATCGGCTCCGGCGTGTGGATCGAGTTCGAGCGCGGCGACCCCGACTATCCGATCTGGGTCGGCGGCTACTGGGGCACCGCGGCCGAGGTGCCGGTGCTGGCGCACGCCGTGCCGCCCGGCGTGCGCCGGCATCACGCTGCAGACGACGCTGAAGAACGGCATCGTCGATCAGCGACGTGCCCGGGCCCGACCGGCGGCATCCTGATCCAGACCACCACCGGCGCGATGATCTCGGTCAGCGACGTCGGCATCATCATCTCCAACGGCAAGGGCGCGATCATCAACATGACCGGCCCGACCGTCGACGTCAACCTCGGCGCGCTGACGGTCATCTAGGAGGACGCACGATGCCCGCTCCCATCCTCCATCTCGGCGCCACCGTGCTGTGCACGCACGCCGGCCAGGCGCACGCCGCTGGCGCCGTTCCCGCGCGTGCTGCGTGTCGGGCCAGCCGGTGGTGACGCTGGCCACGCCCTACGTCGTCGCCGGCTGCGCGCTGACCGGCACGCCGACCCCGCCCTGCGTCACCGGCGCAGTGGATCGTCGGCGCGGTGCGCGTGCTGGCGGGCGGCGCGCCGGTGCGCGACGATGGCCGGCCAGTCGGTCTGCGTGCCGACCGGCACGCCGCTGCTGCCGGTCGTCGCGCAGACGCGCGTGCTGGCGACGTGACGGGAGACGACCATGGCCGACCTCGACTTTCCCTACCACTTCGACGGCCGCGGCCGCACCGCGACCGACCGAGCGCGGCGACCACGTCCGCGACCTGATCGAGCAGGTGCTGTTCACCGCGCCCGGCGAGCGCGTGATGCGGCCCGACTTCGGCAGCGGCCTGCTGGCGCTGGTGTTCGAGCCCAACAGCACGCACGCTCGCCGCGACCACGCAGATGCTGGTGCAGGGCGCGCTGCAGCAGCACCTGTCGCACCTGATCGCGGTGCAGGCGGTCGACGTCGAGACCGATCGACGCGGCGCTGCGCGTCGACGGTGCGCTACACGCGTGCTGCGCGACGGCAGCGCGCAGCAGCGCGAGCTTCGCGGCGCCGGGGAGCGGCGTCATGAAGTACCACTGCTGCGACCTGCGCCGGCTCGAGGTGCTGCGCGCGCCGGCACGCGCCAACGCGATCGAGTTCCTCGAGGTGCTCGACCGCGCCGAGCCGCCCGGCGCGCCGCGCCAGCGCACGCTGTTCGTGCGGCTGCTGCGGCCGCGGCTTCGTCGCTCGGCACTGCGCGCGACAACCTGCGCATCGACGGCGGCGAGCGCATCCGCCGCGTCGGCGATCGAATGGGTGCGCGCCGGCCGACGCGCTGCCGCCGGCAGGCCGAGCCGGCGCTGGTCGACCGGCATCGACGAGCCGGCGCGCACGCTGGTCGTCCGCACCGACAGCGCCGGCGACTTCTCGCGCTACACGCTGCGCATCGTCGCCGAGCTCCGGCAGCGACGACGCCGCCGGCCGGCTTCGACCCGCTGCTGTCGCGCATCGACTTCTCGTTCAAGGTCGAGTGCCCGACGCGACTTCGACTGCGCCGCAGCCGCGCCTGCCCGCCGAGCGCGCCGGCGCGCCCGACATCGACTACCTGGCCAAGGACTACCAGCGGCTTCCGCCGCCTGATGCTCGACCGGCTGAGCCTGCTGGTGCCGGGCTGGACCGAGCGCTCGGCCGCCGATCGTCGGCGTCGCGCTGGTCGAGCTGCTCGCCTACGCCGCCGACAACCTGTCCTACCGCCAGGACGCGATCGCCAACGAGGCCTACCTCGCCACCGCGCGCCAGCGCGTCTCGGTGCGCCGCCATGCGCGCCTGGTCGACTACCACCTGCACGACGGCTGCAACGCGCGCGCCTGGGTGCACTGTCGAGGTCGCCGGCAACGACGTCGCGCTGGCCGCGGGCACGCCAGCTGCTGACGCCGCAGCGCCGATGCTGCCGCCGGTGCTCGCGCCGGGCAGCCGCGAGCTGCGCCGACGCGCTGGCCGCCGGCGCGACCGGTGTTCGAGACGGCGCACGACGCCGCTGCTCGACGAGCGACCTGCAACCGGCTGTCGACTTCTACACCTGGGGCGACCGCGCCTGCTGCCTGCCGCGCGGCGCGCACGCGCGCGACGCTGCGCGGCCACCGTCCGGCTGCTGCGGCCGGGCGACGTCCTGGTCTTCGAGGAAGTGCGCGAGCCCGACCACGCTGCGTCGCCGAGCGACGCCGACCGCAGCCACCGCTGGGCGGTGCGGCTGACCGACGTGACGCTCGCGCAGCGATCCCGTCGGGCCAGCTGTTCGACGACGCCGCCGGTCGACGCGCCGCGTCGACGTCACCGAGATCGCCTGGGACGCGCGCGGACGCGCTGCCCTTCCCGCTCTGCCTGTCGGTCGCGGCGCGGCCCGGCCTGGAGGTCAGCGTCGCGCTGCGGCAACATCGTGCTCGCCGATCACGGCCGCACGCGTGCGCCGACGCGAGCCGCTGGGCCGCGGTGCCGCGCCCGACGTCTGCAGCGCTCGCCGGCCGGCGCCGGCGCGCACTGCTGCGAGCGCCGCCCGAGCCGCTGCCGTGCCGCCGCGCTTCCGGCCGGCGCTGGCGCAGGCGCCGCTGACGCACGGCTTCGATCTCGCCGCGCTGCTCGCGCGTGCCGCTCGACGCGACGACGAGGCCTGGTGGCCGGCCAGCGCGCTGCTCGCCATCGACCCGCGCGCGCGCGACGCCGCCGCATCGCGCGCTGCGTCGGCGCGCTCGGCGCCGTCGCCGAGCACTGGACGCCGCGCGCGCGACCTGCTCGGCAGCGGCGCCGACGCGACCGACTTCGTCGTCGAGATCGAGGACGACGGCCGCGCGCGGCTGCGCTTCGGCGACGACGCGCACGGCAAGCGGCCCGACCGCGGCACGCAGCTTCGCCGCGACCTACCGCGTCGGCAACGGCGCGCCGGGCAACGTCGGCGCCGAGGCGATCGCGCACATGCGTCGAGCGCGACGCAGCGGCGCGTTCGCGGCGATCGCGCAACCCGCTGCCGGCCGCCGGCGGCATCGAGCCCGAGGACATCGAGGCCGCGCGCCGCGACGCGCCGCAGGCCTTCCGCACCCAGGAGCGCGCCGTCACCGCGGCCGACTACGCCGCGGCCGCCGAGCGCCGCCCCGACGTGCAGCGCGCCGCCGCCACGTTCCGCTGGACCGGCAGCTGGCACACGGTGTTCGTCACCGCCGACCGCTTCGGCGGCGGCGACGGTCGATGCGCCGCTTCGAGACGCGGCTGCGCCGCCATCTCGAGCGCTTCCGCATGGCCGGCTACGACCTCGAGGTCGACGCGCCGCGCTACGTGCCGCTCGACGTCGCGCTGCACGTCTGCGTCGCAGCCGGACTATTTCCGCGCCGCAGGTGCTGCGGGCGGTGCGCGCAGGTGCTGTCGCGCCGACGTGCTGCCCGACGGCCGCCTCGGCGCTGTTCCATCCCGACAACTTCACCTTCGGCGACAGCCGGTCTACCTCAGCCGCATCGTCGCCGCCGCGCAGGCGGTCGAGGGCGTCGAGTGCGGTGCGCGCCGAGCGCTTCCAGCGCCTCGTGCAACCCGAGCCCGACCTCGCTGCGACGACGGCGTGATCGCCATCGGCCGGCTCGAGATCGCGCAGCTCGCCAACAACCCGAACTTCCGCGAGCGCGGCCGGCTCAGCCTGACCGCAGGAGGCGGCAAATGAGCGACGCCTGATGCCCGACCTGAAGCCGCACGTTCCGCCGCTGCCGCCCGGCAGCGAGGCCTGCGGCTGCTGCGACGGCGTCGCGGCCGCGACGCCGCAGAGCCTCGACAATCGCGCCGGCCTGTCGGCCATCGCCTATCGCATCGGCGACTATGCGCAGTTCCGCGCGAGCCTGCATGCGGCGCTGTCGTCGTCGCAGTTCGCGCCGCTGCGCGCGCCTGCGCACGCGCGACGACGACGACTTCACCATCGGCCTGATCGATGCGTTCGCCTGCGCGGCCGACGTGCTCACCTTCTACCAGGAGCGCATCGCCAACGAGTCGCTACCTGCGCACCGCCGTCGAGCGCGTGTCGCTGCAGGAGCTGGGCAAGCTGATCGGCTACCGCCTGCGGCCCGGCGTGGCGGCCGAGACCTGGCTCGCCTTCGCGCTCGAGACGCCGCCGACGCCGCCGGCCGACGCTGCCGCCCGAGCCGGGCAACTTCGTCACCGGCGTGCCGCAACGTCTCGCGCTCGACGGCCGGCGCTGCAAGGTGCAGAGCGTGCCCGGCCCGGGCGAGAAGCCGCAGACCTTCGAGACCGTCGAGCCGATCGCCGAAGCGCGCGCCGCATGGAACGCGATGCGGCCCTGGCTGAGCGAGCCGCGCAGTCCCGTGCGCGGCGACAAGCGACGCCTGGCTCGCCGGCATCGCGCACCAAGCTCAAGGCCGGCGACGCGCTGCTGTTCGTCGGCACCGAGTTCTTCGCCAACACCGACCAGCGACAGCTGGGACTTCCGCGCTCGTCACCGCGGTCGAGCCGACAGCGCCGCACGACCGCACGCGCGTGAGCTGGGCGCGCGGCCTCGGGTCGATGCTGCCGTACTCCGATCCGGCCGCGCCAGCCCGCGGTGTATCGCGCTGCGCAGGCGCGCGGCGGTGTTCGGCCACAACGCGCCGATCTGGCGCAGCCTGAATGACGAGCTTCCAGGACGGCTACACGGCAGGTCTTCGGCGGCAGCGCACCGACGACCTCGAGTGGCCGGCACTTCGACGGTCGAGCCCGGACGCGACGCGCCGGCGGCGGCCGCGTGGATCTCGATTCCGTCCAGTCGGACATCTCTGCCGACATCGCGAATGACAGGACGCGGCGCAGCCTCGCGGTGCTCGCCAAGGGCGACTTCAACCGGCCCGACGAGCATTTCCCGTCTGGAACCTATGTCGAGCTCTACCGCGGTCACCGGGCGTCGGCGAGGCGTCGCGCGCGGAGTTTGCGCTGTCGGCCAAGGTGACGCGGCTTGCGCTCGCCGGCGAGAACCTCGACACGATTTTCCGCAAGCACGTGCGCGAAACCTCGGTTTTCGCACAGAGCGAGTTCCTGCCGCTGGCCGAGTACCCGGTCGACCGACGCCGGTGAGCGGCGCCAGCATTCCGGTCGCCGTCGCGCGCGGACGGGCTGCTGCCGGGGCGTCGGCTGCTCGTTCGCGGCAGGCGCGCAAGCGACGGCGCGGCGGTCGTGCACCAGGCCACGCTCGTCGCCGCGCATCCGATCGGTGCGAGCCGGCTGCACGCTCGAGATCGACGCCGCCGCTGCCGGAGGCGCTGCGACCGCGACAGCGTCGTCGTGCACGCCAACGTCGCGCTGGCCTCGCACGGCGAGACGGTGATCGCAGATTCTCGGCGCCGGCAACGCCGCGCACGCCGTTCCAGCGCTTCGAGCTGAAGCAGCTGCCGCTGACCTACCGCGCCGCCGCCAACGAGACCGGCGCCGACGAGCGAGCTCACGCTGCGCGTCGCCGACATCGCGTGGACGGAGCGGCCGACGCTGTTCGGCGCAGCGCCGACCGAGCGCGCCTACACGCTCGAGGCCGACGAGCAAGGCCGCAACTGCGTCGTGCTTCGGCGACGGCGTGCGCGGCGCGCGCCTGCCGAGCGGCGTGAACAATGTGCGCGCGACCTACCGCAAGGGCCTGGGCGCGGCCGGCAATGTCGCGAGCCGACAAGCCTGACCCAGCTCGTCGACGCGGCCGCTCGGCCTGAAGAGCGTCAGCCAACCCGCTCGCCGCCGAGGGCGGCACCGATCCGCGAGGCCGCCGAGCGCGGCCCGCGCACAGCATGCCGCTGACCACGCGCACGCTCGGCCGCGCGGTCTCGCTGCTCGACTACGAGGACTTCGCGCGCGCCTTCGCGGCATCGCCAAGGCGCAGGCGCGGTGCTGCAGCTGCGCGGCGGCCCGACCATCGTCGTCACCATCGCCGGCCAGGACGGCGCAGTCGCTGACCGAGGCGAGCCCGGTGTGGACCAACCTGCTCGACGCGCTTGCAGGACGAGCGGCGACCCGCACGTCGCCGTGCAGTCTGCTCGCCGCCGCAGCTCGAGCACGTTCCGCATCGGCATCAAGGTGAAGCGCGATCCGGCGTTCGACGGCGAAGGCGGTGCTGGCGGCCGTCGAGGCGGCCTGCGCGCGCATTTCGCCTTCGACGCGCGCGCGATCTCGGCGCAGCCGGTGCAGCAGTCGGACGTGATCGCCGTCGCCGCAGGCGCGTGCCCGGCGTCGTGGCGGTCGACCTCGACGCTGCTCTACGGCGGCAGTCGCTCGCCGGCGCAGATCGCGCTTCGCGCCAGGTGCGGCTGCTCGCCTCGCGCATGCGGGTGCGCGGACGGCGTGGCGCTCGCCGGCCGAGCTGCTGACGCTCGATCCGGCGCCGTTCGACCGCCTGGAGGAGATGCCATGAACTCGCTGACCGCCGATCGCCTCTATGGACTGCTGCCGGCGATCTACCGCCTGCGCGACGCCGATCAGGGCGAGCCGCTGCGCGCGCTGCTCGCCGCCTTCGCCGAGGAGTTCGCGCGCGCTCGAGGAGAACATCGAGCAGCTCTACGACGACCAGTTCATCGAGACCTGCGCCGACTGGGTCGCGCCCTACATCGGCGACCTGATCGGCTACCGCCCGCTGCACGGCGTCGCGCCGACGGTCGCCTCGCCGCGCGCCGAGGTCGCCAACACCATCGCCTACCGCCGCCGCAAGGGCACGGCGCTGATGCTCGAGCAGCTGGCGCGCGACGTCACCGACTGGCCGGCGCACGCGGTCGAGTTCTTCGAGCAGCTGGCGACCACGCAGTACATGAAGCACCTGCGCCTGCACGCGCCCGGCCACCGCCGACCTGCGTCGCAGCGCGGCGCTGTTCCGGCACGGCGGCGCCTTCAACAGCCTCGCGCACACGGCCGAGATGCGCCGGCCCGAGAGCGGCGCCGGGCCGCTACAACATTCCCAACATCGGCATCTTCCTGTGGCGGCTCGCAGTCGCTGCGGCTGACGCGCGTGCCGCTGACGCCCGATCCGGGCGACGCGAGCGGCCGCAAGTTCCGCGTCAATCCGCTCGGCGCCGACCTGCGCTGTTCCGCCGGCCCGCGACCGAGGACGACATCACCACCTCGCCGAGCCGATCAATGTGCCCGAGCCGCTCGCCGTGCGGCTGATGGCGCTGGCGGTGCGCGCGGCGCAGGGGAGCCCGCCGGCGGACGCCGCGCGCGACGACGATTACGGCGCGGGCGAAAGCATCGTGCTGCTGCGTCCGGGCAACCCGCCCGACGCCGCGTGCCGGTCGGACGAGATCCGTGATCGCCGACCTGCGCGACATTCGCGACGCCGGCGGCAACGTGATCGGCTGGAACCACGAGGACGCGATCGCGGCGGGCGAGATCGCGCTCGACCCGGAGCGCGGCCGCGTGCTGCTCGGCGCAACTCAGGCGACGGACCATTGCTCGCCAGCTTCCACTACGGCTCGGCGCGGCGCGATCGGCGGCGGCGAGTACGAGCGCACGCCGCCTGGCGCGGCGCTTGCCAGCGCAGCGCAGCGTCGCCGGCGGCGCCGCGCTCGCAGCCGGAGCTGGACGCCATCGCCGGCCGGCGGCCGGCTGCTGATCGAGCGACAGCCTCACCTATGCGCAGACGCCGACCTTCAAGGTCGACGGCGTGGTGGCGGCCGGCGCGCCCGGCACTCGAGGTGGTGGTCGCGGCGCGCAATGCGGCGCGGCCGCTGATCGCCGCGGGCGGCGACATCACGCTCGCAGATCGGCGCGCGCGGCCGGCTGGTGCTCGACGGGCTGGTGATCTCCGGCGGCGCGCTGCGCCTGGCCGCCGCCGCCGACAACGAGCCGCGCGAGCTGGTGCTGCGCGACTGCACGCTGGTGCCCGGCCGCACGCTCAATCCGGACGGCAGCGCGGCCGCGCCCGGCGCGCCGAGCCTGATCGTCGAGCATCCGTTCGCGAAGGTCACGCTCGAGCGCTGCATCACCGGTCCGCTGCAGTCGTGGCGGGCGATGCCGAGGTCACCCTCACCGACTGCATCGTCGATGCCGGCGCGCCGGACAACGTCGCCTACGCCGGCCGACGCCGCCGGAGGCCCCGGCGCGGAACTCACGCCGACGACGTGCACGGTGATCGGCAAGGTGCACACCGAGCTGTTGCGGCTCGCGTCGAACAGCATCTTCTTCGCCGCGCTCGGGCCGGCGCCGGGCGAGACCTGGCCGGCGCCGGTCATCGCCGAGCGCCGGCAGGAGGGCTGCATGCGCTTTTCCTGCGTGCCGCCCGGTTCGGTCACGCCGCGCCGCTTTCGCTGCGCGCCCGAGGCGCACGATCCGCTAGCGCTCGCCGCATTTCACCTCGCTGCGCTACGGCGAGCCCGGCTATGGGCAGCTGCGGCGCGCCACCAGTCAAGTCGATCCGCCAGGGCGCCGACGACGGAGGCGAGATGGGCGTGCTGCACGCGCTGTTCCAGCCGCAGCGCGAGACCAATCTGCGCATCCGGCTCGACGAGTACCTGCGCTTCGGCCTGCACGCCGGCATTTTCTACGCGACCTGACCGCAACCTGTTCGGAGGACCGACCATGGCCGCCGATTTCTCGAGAGTCCGACTCAACCCGCTGCTCGACTATGCCGGCGTCGAGCTCGAAGCAGGGCCGCGTGCTGCTCGACGCCGACATCAACGAGCTCGTCGGCGATCGTCGACCGCCGCCTGCGCGCGCTGGCCAGCGACGTGCTCGGCCGCGCCACGGTCTCGTCGACCACGCCGCGACGCCTTCAAGATCACCGTCGCCGGCGGCACGCTGCAGATCGGCCACGGCCGCCTGTACGTCGACGGCCTGCTGGCCGAGAACCATGGCGCACGCTCTGCCGACCCGGCGAAACGCCTGTTCGACTGTCTGCTCGCCGAGACGCGACTTCGCCGACGCGGTCCGGCTACGCGGCGCAGCCCTATCTGCCCGATCCGCCCGCGCTGCCGACGGCGGGCCGCCATCTGGTCTATCTCGACGTCTGGGACCGCGAGGTCACGCATCTCGAGCAGCCCGACCTGGTCGAGAGCGCGGTCGGCGTCGACACGACGCTCGCGCGTCCAGACGGTCTGGCAGGTGCGCGTGCTCGCGCGACGAGGCGCGGCGCCGGCACGACCTGCGCAACGCCCGACGCCGATGTGCCCGGCTGGAGCGACGCTGATCGCGCCTTCGACCGGGCGTGCTGACGACCGGCACCTTCGAGGTCGCGGCGGTGGACGATCCGTGCGAGCTGCCGCCGACCGGCGGCTATCGCGGGCTCGAGAACCAGCTCTATCGCGTCGAGATCCACGATCCCGGGCAGCCGGGCGGCGGCGCCACCTTCAAGTGGTCGCGCGAGAACGCCAGCGTCGGCAGCCGCGTCGCCAGCATCATCTCGGGCACGCGAGCTCGAGCTGCGAGACGCTCGGCCGCGACGACGTGCTGCGCTTCAGCACCGGCGACTGGGTCGAGATCACCGACGACGTGCGCGAGTTCTCGCAGGCTTCCCGGCGAGATGCGCCGGATCACCGTCGATCGACGGCAACGCGGCGCATCCAGTTCACGCCGGCGCTGCCGGCCGCGATGCTGCCGCGGCGCTTCCCCGACAGCGCCCTCCCGGCGCCCGCAATCTGCGCGTCCGCCGCTGGGACCAGAGCAGACGAATCTTCCGCACCGATCCGAGCGGCACGCCGGTCGAGGTCCAGGACCTGGACGACGCGGGCTCAACCGGCGTCATCAACGTTCCGCCGGCCGGCACGACGCTGCTGCTCGAGAACGGCGTGACGGTGAGCTTCGCCTCCACCGGCGCGAAGGGCTTCCGCGCCGGCGACTACTGGGTGTTCGCCGCGCGCACGGCGGACGCCTCGGTCGAGCTGCTCGACCGCGCGCCGCCGCGCGGCATCCATCATCACTACGCGCGCCTCGGCATCTGGGACGTCGGCCGCCGGCACGGTCGACGGACTGCCGCAATCCCTGGCCGCCGCCGCAGACGGACGGCCACGACTGCAGCTGCACCGCCTGCGTCACGGCGGAGTCGCATGCCGAGCGGCCAGTTCACCATCCAGGACGCGGTGAACCAGGTGCGCGAAACCGGCGGCACGGTCTGCCTCGGCCCCGGCCAGTATGCGGTCGCCGAACCGGTGCGGATGGTCGCCGCGCGTTCGGTGCGCATTCGCGGGCAGGGACCGGGCACCATCGTGGCGGGCCCGGGCGGCGTCTTCGCCCTGCAGGATTGCCTTGCGGTCGCGATCGAGAACCTGGCGATCATTTCGCTCGGGCGCGAAGCCGGCGATCGAGCGTCCGCACCGCGCATCGGCTTGTCGCTGCGCCAGCTCGTGATCGCCGTCCTCGGCGCGGACGCGAAGCGGCGCGGCGATCGCCCTGCAGGGCGTGGTGGCCGCCGCCAATATCAGCGACAACGCGATTTTCGCGCCGGCTCGGCATTGTCGCGAACGACCCTGCCGCGGTCCCGCCGACGGGCGAAGACGAAAGCGAGCCGTTCCTGCTCGCCGCGGCATTGGCGATCGAGGACAATGTGCTGTTCTGCGAGCGCGAAGCCGTTGCGCTGAACGGTCCCGTGCTGCACCTGCTGAACACGCGCGTCATTCGGCAACGAGGTGCTCGGCTGCGCGGAGGTCGCCATCAGCGCGCTCGGCCTGGGAACGCCGGCGTCCTCGATCGCGATCAGCGGGAATTCCTTCGCCATCACCGGCCACGGAATCCGCTGCGGCCTCGACGGCGCATGGGTCGAGAGCAACAAGATCGTCAATTCCCCGACCGGCCGGCGCGACCCGAAGGAGGGGACGATCGGCATCGCGATGGTCGCGGGGCTCGACCGCAGCGGCGCCGATCAGTGCCAGATCTTGTCCAATCAGCTGAGCGGCTTCGCCTCCGCCGGCATTGAAATCGATACGCCGGTGCGCGAGCTGATCGTCAAGCTCAACATCATCGAGACTTGCGGCAGCGGCATTGTTGTCGCCACCGGATCGGATGCGATCTCGGTTGCGATCGAAAACAATCTCCTGCGCGACATCGGCCCTTTGCGCGAGGACAGCGACGCGATGGTGATCGGCATCGGCCTCGTGCGGGCGGACGCCGCGACGATCGCCGGCAACACGATCCGGCGGCTCGGCCTCGCGGCGCAGCGCGCCCCGTTGCGAGCCGCCATCCTCACCTTCGGCGTGCTGCGCCCGCGCGTGACCGGCAACGAGGTGAGCGAAGTCGGCCCGCCCGACGAGTTTCTCGGCGCCGGCGCCGGAATCATGCTGCGCGCGCCCTATACGCAGTTCGACGTGACCCACAACCGGGTGCAACGTGACGCGATGCTGCAAGGGCGCGACCCGATCGGCAGATGGTCGGCGCTCCTCACCGCCGATCTGGGCGCGAGAAACCCCGTATCGCGGCTCGGAAAACTCGCCTCGGCGCTCGTCGAGAACGGCCGCGTGCTCGTCCTGAATGGCGCGCGCGCCTCGGTCTGGTCCGCAGCGGAAGGGTCGCCGCCGGCGCGCGGGTCGGTGCTCGGCAATGATCTGACCGGGAGGGGAAGCGAACCCACCGTCGACATTTCAGCCGAAGGCGAGTGCCTGTTCAATGGCAATCGGGTGGAGACACTCATCAACACCCGTCCGCCGACCATCCGCCTGGCGACGACAATCGCCATTGTGCACGCCAACCGCGTCCGCAGCGGCGAGATTGCGATCGAATTCTCAGGGACCAAGCAGGCGGCCGTGCTCGGGAACATCACGAGTGGGGTAATCATTGGCTGGACGCCGCCCAATCCGAGCTCGGGCCAGCCGACCGCGACCTGGGATCATTTGAATGTTCGCGCCTGACCGCGCGGCGGCAGGCGCAACCCACGAGGAACAACGTCATGCGCATGGTCACGATCAAGGACAGGACGGATTTCGAGGCATTGAGCGCGCGTCTGCTCAAGGCCAATCTCAGTTCGCCGCAATCGGAGAAAGCCTTGGCGTCGCTGCGCGCGCTCAACCCGCACACGGACATGCGCGACATGCCCGCCGGCACGGTCCTGTTGGTGCCGGACACGCCCGGCTTCAAGGTTTCGGAGAGCGATCCGGTGCTGGGCGACCCGCTCGGCGAATTGCAGAAGATCGTCCAGACGGCGCTCGACCAGGCGGCCGGAAACCTCAAAGCGAACCGCGCCGCGCGTGCGGCCGAGCGGGCCGAGATCACGGCGGTGCTCAAAGGAGACGCCATCCGGCGGCTCATGGACTTGGATGGCGAGCTCAAGCAGCAGGTCGCCGACGTCAGCAAGGTTCTCAAAGAAGAAGAAGCCGACCAGGCCGAGGAGGTTCTCGCCCGCACGAGCAAAGCTGCGCTCGCGAAGATCAACGAGCTGCGCAAGCGCGTGGCGTGATACGGCAAAGCTGGGCAACGCGCCAAGCCGGCGAGGTTGGCAAACGCCGCGTCTATTTGCCGCCTCGCACAATACTTTGCCGCACCGCACAATACTCCCCGGTCCGATCTCACGGGGTTCACACATGCCGACCTACTCGCGCCAAAGCAGGCGCAAACTTCTGTGGTGCGAGGCCTGTGACGCGGCCGTCATGGCGGAAACCGATGGCGGGCGCGCGGATGCGAACGCCGTGTGCGGCTCCTGCGGCTTGGCGGTCAATGACTCGGCGGGTTCCGGCGGCGACTACTTCGACGTCATCATGCGCGTTGGCCGCCCCGCGGCGCGCGCACGGCTCCGCCGCCCGGGATGACCATCCGGAAGCGCTGAATTCGGGAAGCTGGATTCAATTCAGCCGAACAACGCGCTCGTCAGCCGGTCCGCGCGCGGACCGTCATTTCGAGCGTTATCGCGCTTGCAGGCGCGAAATCTGCTCGCGGCTCTTGGCCACGGCCTCTTTGCTCTTCGCGATCTGATCCTTGTGGACGGCGCAGGCGGAGTCTGAACCGGACACCAGCGCAGCCGATTGATCGATCAAGTCCCGCGAGTCTGCACAGAGCCTGTTCGAACTGCGGACGAAATCCGTCCTCTTGCCCATGCTGCGCTCCCTTGCCAACAGGCGGGAGCGCGAGCGGTCTCTCAGTCACCAGCGCCTGGATCAGATCCTTGCCGGCGATGCATAAAACCTACGCCGATTGCACATCATTAGCGAGAGAAAACTAGCCGCGATCGCGCTCGAAGCTCATCGCTCCGCCGCTCCCCAGTTCCAGATCGCTTTCCTTTACGACACGTTCATGCGGCTCGCGCATGCTCTTGATGCGGTATTGCGACTCGCCGCCGTCGTCGGGAAGCTGGCGGACGATTTCGTAATCGCCACCTGCCGCCGCGGCCCCGTAACGAGGGCTGCGGCACAGCCGCACCGTCTGTCCGGATCGAAAATGGTGTGCCATGTCTTCTCCGTTCATTGCGGCATACGCCGCGCCGTTCTCTCCGCGCCCTTAACCGCGACCAGGAGCAATAAAGCCGCCCACGAGACGCGGCGGCTTGAATGAGTCCCTGATCGAACGCGGCATTGTGTTTGTGCGGTTCATACGACTTGAATGTTGCCGACCGCGGTCTTGCCGGATTTGCTGTCCAATTGAGTATCGAAGGAGACCTTCTGACCCTCGTTGAGATTGCGAATGCCGGCGCGTTCCAAAGCCGAGGCATGGACGAACACGTCCTTGCCGCCGTCATCCGGCTGGATGAAGCCGAACCCCTTCTTGTCATTGTAGAACTTGACGGTCCCCGTCATCATCGCAATCCGCCTTTCGCTGACGCTGATGCGCGCGAGACGAGACACGCATGTGCCTCGCAGCGCGGCTCATCGATGTTTGGAGAGGGTCTGAACCTGCGCCCAGCGATCAGCAAAGGCGAAACGGGCCCGATCGTCCGGCCAAATGTCGACCTTTTAAGGCTAATGGCCGGGGGCGCTTTTTGCAAGCCAAATCAGCCGTCTTTGTCGCAGCGCAGCACAAACGCGCCGCGCGCGATCCGCTACGGTCGGCTCTTTGGGGCCCCCGAACCGCATCCGCTAGGCGGCTAAAGAGCTGGCGCAGCCGTGCTTTGCGGAGCGCGCCGGGGCCGCGTTCGAAACAGGCGTCTTGAAACGGACACAAGGGCGGTACACATATGAACCAGAGCGGCCCCACGGACTTCCGCGCGGCGCGTGTACGGATTCCGGTCAAACGGTGTCTCGCTCGCTCTTTCTCGATCACTGACACCCAGATCACGCGGGATGTCGTTACCCGGCCCGCGGCAGGGATCGCCAGCGCTTATGTGCTGCGGCGCACCTGCCCCCGCGCTATAGGAAAGCTTCTTTTTTGACCTCTTTTCAGGATTTCGGCCTCGCCGAACCGATCACGCGTGCGCTGGTCGAAGAAAACTATGTCACCCCCACTCCAATTCAGGTCGCCACCATACCGGTAGCAATGTCCGGGCGCGACGTCGTCGGAATCGCGCAAACCGGCACGGGCAAGACCGCTGCCTTCGCCCTCCCCATCCTGCATCGGCTGTCGGTCGCCGCACGGCCGGCGCAGCGCAAGACCTGCCGTGTGCTGGTCCTCAGCCCAACGCGCGAGCTGGCCGGCCAAATTCTCGAGGCCTTCCGGGCTTATGGCCGCCATCTCCGGATCAGTTCGACGCTCGCGATCGGCGGCGTGCCGATGGGCCGGCAGGTGCGCGCGCTGTTGAACGGCGTCGACGTGCTGGTCGCAACGCCGGGCCGGTTGCTCGACCTCGTGCGCGGCAACGCGCTGCGTCTGAGCGATGTCGGGGTCCTCGTGCTCGACGAGGCCGACCGGATGCTTGATATGGGCTTCATCCACGACATCCGCACCATCGTGGCCAAGATTCCGGCGCAGCGGCAGACGCTGTTCTTCTCTGCGACCATGCCGCACGCGATCGCCCAGCTGGCCGATCAGATGCTGCATGCACCCGCCAAGGTCGCCGTGACCCCGGCAGCCTCGACGGTGGAGCGGGTGGACCAGCGCATCATCCATCTCGACCGCGCAGAAAAGCCGATGATGCTCGCCGACCTGCTCACGCGCGAGACGGTCGAGCGCGCGCTCGTGTTCACCCGCACCAAGCACGGCGCCGACAAGGTGGTGCGCGGCCTCGCCAAGGCCGGCATCGCCGCCGAGGCGATCCACGGCAACAAGTCGCAGGGTCAGCGCGAGCGGGCCCTCGCCGCCTTTCGCGACGGCAGCGTGCGAACGCTGGTCGCGACCGATATCGCGGCGCGCGGCATCGATGTCGAGGGCATCACGCATGTGGTGAATTTCGATCTGCCGAACGTGCCGGAAACCTATGTGCATCGGATCGGCCGCACCGCGCGCGCCGGCGCGGACGGCGTCGCCATCTCATTCTGCGACGCCGAGGAGGCGGAGTTTCTGCGCGATATCGAGAAGCTCATCCGCATCACGATTCCGGCGACCGGCCGGCGCGCCGCCCCGCGCGCGCATCGCCAGCCGGTGAGCGGCAGCGGAACGCCGCGGCCTCCGGCGTCGGGACCGAAACGCCAGCAACGCGACCGCGGCGCCCCAGGCCGCCGGCGCGAGCAACCGAAAGCCAGCGACGGCGACTATGGAATTGCTTCGGTCGCTTTCCTGCAGCGCGGCACCTGACCGGCGCAGCGAGACTGAACGGTGGAGCATTCCGCGGCGAAGTTCTAGTCCGTCAGCCGCAATCAGACGGCAAGAAATCGCCGAGCGATATCGAGCCGAAAGGAACCAGCAATGGCAAAAGAAGAGCTCATCCAATTTGAAGGTCTCGTCACCGAAATCCTGCCGGACGCGCGTTTTCGCGTCCAGCTCGATGCCGGGCACGAGATTGTCGCCTATACTGCCGGCAAGATGAAAAAGCATCGCATCAAGACATTGGCCGGCGACCGGGTGACCATCGAAATGTCGCCCTATGACCTCGAAAAGGGCCGCCTGATCTTCCGGCACAAGGACGACCGCGCAACGCCCAACCGGCGCCCGCCGCAGCGCGGTCAGTATCGCCGCTGACCCGGCGAACGACACGACGTTCTGCAAGAGCGGACAAGGTCTCGATGCAGAAAGCAGGCCGTGCATGACGAAAACGCACGCCGCAATGAAGAACCGGGAGCAACCCGAAGCGCCGAGAAGGTCGGAGAAAGGATCGAGCCATGCGCATCTACGTATTCAAGTCCGAGACGAGGAAAGAGCTGCACGCCTTCGCGGGGGACCCGAGCGGCGACAAGCTCCCCAAGCAGCATGGCCCATGGACGGCGACCGGCGTGGTGGCGCCAGACCGCGCCCCGCCGCACCGGTTCTCCCGCGACGCAATCCAGAAGGCGATCGACACGGAAGGCTTTCAGCTCTGGCGCGTCCGCGACAAGGAGCCGGCGGAAGGGTGACCGGAGGCTGGCTGAGCGAGTTTCGCTGACCCCGCTGGTCGGCTTGTGCGCCGCGAGCAGGCTCACACATCCTCCTCGGATGCGTCGAGCGGCTTCGCCCGCAGAAAAAGCAGCGCGACGAACGCGGCGAGGCAGAGGGCGGCGGACACGATGATCGCCGACGCGCCCATGCCGTCAAGCAAGAGCCCGAACGCCAGCGGCGCGATGGCCTGCGCCGCACGCGCCGGCGCGCCGAGCAGACCGGTGCGTTCGCCGTAACCGCGCGGGCCCAGGAGGGCGAGCGGCAGCGTCCCGCGCGCGATCGTCACGAGCCCGTTGCCGGCGCCATAAAGGACGACAAACACCGCGGCGGCGGACGGTCCGAAGAAAGCCAGGACCGCGGCGCCGATCGGATGCAGCGTCAGCGCGATACGCGCGGACACGAGCGGATGCGCCCGGCGCAGGATGAAGAACTCGGCAAGCCTGGCCGCGACCTGCGCGGGTCCGAACAAGGCGGCCGCGGCGACCGCCTGGAACGGCGTCGCCCCCGCGCGCTCGAGCAGCCCCGGAAGGTGCGCGCCCATGGCCCCCGCGACGAACCACGCGGCGGCGAAGACGAAGGCCAGCAGCGCCATCTCCTTCAAAGGCCTCCAGCCTGCCGGCGCATCGGCAATCCTGCGCCGATGCGGATGCGCGTCGGGGAGCGGCAGGAGAAAGCGGTTGAGCGGGAGCGCGGCGAACAGGTTGAGCGCGGCCCAGACGAGGCAGGTCTCGCGCCATCCCAGCGCCTCGTTGAGGACCGAGGACAGCGGCCAGCTCACGGTCGAGGCAAAGCCCGCGAACAGCGTGATGCCGGTGATCGGGCCGCGCGCCTCGTGGCCGTAAAGCGCCGTGAGCGTCGCAAATCCTGCGTCGTAAAGCCCGAGCGCCATCCCCAGGCCGAGCACCGCCCACGCCCCGAACAGGCCGACGGGACCGTTCGCGGCGGCGAGCGCAACGAGCCCGACCGCCAGCACGAGATTGGACAGAACGAGCACGCCGCGTCCGCCGTGCCGGTCGATCGCGCGTCCGACAAACGGGCCGGCAAAGGCGGCGATCAGCAACGCCGCCGAGAACGCCGCGAACACCCAGGCGCGCGGTACGCCGATCCCGGCGCTGATCGGATCGGCGAGGATGGCGGGCAGGTAGTAGCTCGACGCCCATGCCAATGTCTGCGACGTCCCGAGCGCCGGGACGACCACCGCGCGCGATCTCGTTAGCGCCATGGTCAACCAAGGCGGCCGGGCGAGCCGCGTTCCGCAGACGCCGGCCCCTCCGCGCTCGCATCGGCCGGCAAAGTGGCGTCGCCCCTCCCCAACGCGCGCTGCATCAATATGCTGTCGACCCAGCGCCCGAACTTGAAGCCGACCGCGTGCAGCGCTCCCGCGTGCCGAAAGCCGAGACGCCGGTGCAGGCCGATCGAACGAGCATTGTCGCGATCCCCGATCACCGCGATCATCTGACGCCAGGGACCTGTTTCGCAACGGTGAACGAGCGCGGAAAGGAGCGCGCCGCCAATGCCGCGGCCGTGCAGGCCGTGATCGACATAGACCGTGTCCTCGACCGTGTAGCGGTAGGCGGAACGAGACCGATACGGCGCGGCATAGCAGAAGCCGGCCATCCGGTCGCCGAACTCTGCGACCAGATACGGCAGGCCATGGCCAAGAATGTCGGCGCGGCGGCGGGCCAGTTCGTCGACGGAGGGCGGCTCTTCCTCGAACGAGGCGGCGCCGTGCAGGACGTGGTGGCGATAGATCGCGTGAACCTCAGCCATGTCGTTTTCTGTCGAATCCCTGACCAGGCAATCCATCGCGCAGGCATTCTCCCACGATTCGCCTCTCGATAATTGCTGTATATCCTCCATAAGGGAATTCTGCGATCGCTTGCGCCGACCCAGCGCGCACCTTGGGAGCGGACGCGCTACCCTACCCTTCCTGCCCGCGCGCCATCCTTGAAATTCGGGCGCCTCGCGGACACGCCTCTCCCTTGGTGGCCCCCGGATCACGCTTCTGGTGGACGTTTTCGCCGCACGACTCTACTTGGAAAGCAGTCGGGGTATTCCCGGTATGTCTACTACTCGACGGAGAGGCGGCCGCAGGGCTCATTATTTCCAAGACTTCCGTCTAAGATGCTGTACATTGAGGAAGTGAAACGGCATCTTGGCGGCTCTGGTTGCTAGGTTTCGGGTGAAGTATACTGTGGATTGATGCAGCGCTGTGAGCGCCCGAGCCGACGCAAGCAGCGCGCGTAAACGGACCCGGAGGGATTTCGGAGGTTTTGGCCAAGTCTCGCCGTCAGCACATTGGGGGTTCTCATGGTCGCCGTTCTAGGCTCGCTCGCCACGATTCTCGAGGAAAGCGAGGCTGAGCTCCTCGCGAGATGGATCGCCGCATTGACGGCCGCGGGCGCGACGCGCAGCGGCCAGATGACGGAGAACGAGATCCGGGACGCCTGCGGCCAGTTCATCCGCGAGCTTCGAATGGCGTCGCGCAACGGTGCGCCCAACGACCTCAATGCGCCGGAATGGACAGGCACGCGCAGCATTCTGGAGGAAGTCTCGTCGGTGCGCGCGCTCAAGGGCTATTCGCCGACGGAGACCGCATTGTTCGTCTTCGCGCTCAAGGAGCCGTTGTTCGGCATGCTCCGTGAGAAGTTCGGACGCAAGGACCATCTGCCGGACATGCTGGTCGACGTTGGGATGCTGCTCGACCGGCTCGGTTTGTACACGACCGAGATTTACCTGAAGAGCCGCGAGGAGGTCATCCGCCGCCAGCAGACGGAGCTGCTCGAACTGTCGACGCCCGTGGTCCAGCTGTGGTCCAAAATACTCGCGCTTCCGCTGATCGGCACGCTCGACAGCGCGCGCACGCAGGTCGTCATGGAAAACCTGCTGCAATCGATCGTGGATACGGAGTCGGAAATCGCGATCATCGACATCACCGGCGTGCCGACGGTCGACACGCTCGTCGCACAGCATCTGCTCAAGACGATTTCGGCCGCCCGCCTGATGGGCGCGGACTGCATCATCAGCGGCATTCGTCCGCAGATCGCGCAGACCATCGTTCATCTCGGTCTCGACCTCAACGTCGTGTCGAAGGCGACGATGGCGGACGCGTTCGCGCTCGCGCTCAGGCGCACCGGGCAGGTCATCGAACACGCCGCGGCGCGGGGCTAGCCGTGGACCAAATCCCGATTCTGAAGATCGGCGAGTGCCTGCTGGTCACGATCCAGGTCGACATGCACGACCGGCTGGCGATGGCGCTGCAGGACGATCTGACGACCGCGATCGTCGCACGCCGGGCGCGCGGCGTGCTCATCGACATCTCAGCGCTGGACATCGTCGACTCGTTCATCGGCCGCCTGCTCGGCAATATCGCCAGCATGTCTCGGGTGCTCGACGCGGTCACGGTGGTCGTCGGCATGCGTCCGCAGGTCGCGATCACGCTCGTCGAGCTCGGCCTGACGCTCGCCGGCGTGCGCACCGCGCTCAATGTCGACAAGGGCCTCGAAATCATCAACGGCTTGCTTGAGCGCCCGGAGCAAGGTCGTGCTGACCGAGGCGAGTGAGACGATTGCAATTCGCAACTCCGATGACGTCGTTCGGGTTCGGCAGGAGGTGCGCACGCAGACGGCCCGGCTGGGCATGAGCCTGGTCGACCAGACCAAGATGGTGACCGCAGCAAGCGAGATCGCGCGCAATACCTTCGAGTATGGCGGCGGAGGACATGTCAGGATCGACGTCCTGCGCGACGGCCTGCGACGGGGACTGCGGCTTGTTTTCGAGGACAAGGGCCCGGGCATTGCCGATATCGAGCAGGCGATGCGCGACCGCTTCACCAGCGGACAGGGCCTTGGACTCGGGCTTGGCGGCGCCAAGCGCCTGGTCAACGAGTTCGACATCGAGTCGCGTCCCGGAGAGGGAACGCGCGTCACGCTGATCCGCTGGAAATAGCCGCGCACCGAGTCGTATTCGCCCATGCTGCTTCCCATCGATGACCCGTCGCGCGTCGCGGAGGCCCGCAGAAAAGCGGCCGAGCTCGCGAGGGAGGCGGGCTGCAAAGCAGAAACCACGGGTCGAGTCGAGATCGTTGCGACCGAGCTCGCGACGAACATCCTCAAGCACGCGTCGCGCGGCGAAATGGCGCTGTCGCGCTTCGCGGACGCCGAAGGCGAAGGCGTTCAGCTCCTCGCGCTCGACCAGGGCCGGGGCATCAACGACGTACAGAAATGCCTCGCCGACGGGTACTCGACGGCGGGAAGTTTGGGACGCGGCCTCGGCGCGGTGCAACGGCTCTCGGACATTTTCGGCATGTATTCCAAACCCGGCTTGGGAACGGCCGTGCTCGCCCGCGTGCAAAGCCGGGCGCCTGCGGCCAACAGGTTCCTGGTCGGCGCCGTGGAGGCCGCATGTCCGGGCGAAACCGTCTGCGGGGATGGGTGGTCGGCCGTGCAGCGCCATTTCACGGCCGACCTTCTCCTCACGGACGGGACCGGGCACGGCGCGTATGCCGCCGACGCGGCCCAGGCGGCGGTGGCCGCATTCCAGCGTCACTGGGAGGAACCCATCGAGGAGGTCGTGGCGGCGTTGCATCGGGCGCTCCGTCCCACGCGCGGCGCATCTGTCGCGGTGGCGCGGTTGGAGCCGCAGCAGGGGCACGCAACCTATTGCGCCGTCGGCAATATCGCGGGCACGATCGTCACGGGCGCCGAAAGCCGGAAGCTCGTATCCTATAATGGAGTCGCCGGACACGGCGCGCCCATGATCCGGTCCTTCCAAGTTCCTTTCGGCCGGTCTAGTATGGCCATTCTCCACAGCGACGGCCTGTCCACGCGCTGGGATTTGGGGCGCTATCCGGGGCTCTCGGAAGCCCACCCGGCCATCGTTGCAGGAGTGCTCGCGCGTGATCACCGGAGGGGCCGGGACGACGCCAGCGTTGTCGTCATCCGCCCTGAGATGGCGTGATGTTCCGTCTGCTTACGGTCGCCCTGAAAGCCGAGCCGGACGTCGTGTTCGCACGGCAGCGCGCGCGCGTGCTCGCGGAGTTGCTGGGGTTCGATCGCCACGACCAGACCCGGATCGCAACGGCGGTTTCTGAGGTCGCGCGCAATGCTATCGAATACGCAACGGGCGGCAAGGTCGATTTTCTTCTGACCGGAAAGACGGCGCCCCAGGTGTTCGAAATCAGGGTGGCGCGACGAAGGCCCCGGCATTCCGCACCTCAAGGCGATTCTTGCCGGCGAACACCGTTCCTCGACCGGACTCGGCGTCGGCATCGTGGGCGCCCGCCGGTTGATGGATCAGTTCGCGATCGAATCGCGGCCCGGCAAGGGCGCCTCGGTGACGCTCAAGAAGCTCCTGCCGCCGCATGCGCCTCTTTCGGTCCCGAAAACGTGAAAACGATCATCGACCGGCTGATGACGGCCGATGCGCTCGATCCGATCAACGAGCTGCGCCGGCAAAACCAGGAACTGATGTTCAGCCTCGAAGAGGTCGAAAGACAGCGCAAGGAGCTCTCGACGCTCAACGACGAGCTGCAGGACACCAACCGCGGCGTGGTCGCGCTCTACGCCGAGCTCGACGAGAAGGCCGAGCATCTCCGCCGCGCCGACGAGCTCAAGACCCGCTTTCTCTCGAATATGAGCCATGAGTTCCGCACGCCGCTCAATTCGATCCTCGCCCTGTCGCGCCTCTTGCTCGGCCGCGAGGACGGACCGCTCGCGGGCGAGCAGGAGCGGCAGATCGAATTCATCCGCAAGGCGGCGGAAAGCCTGAGCGAGCTCGTCAACGATCTCCTCGACCTCGCCAAGGTCGAGGCCGGGAAAATCGAGATCCGTCCGGCCGAGTTCTCGATCGCCAACCTGTTCGGCGCGCTGCGCGGCATGCTGCGGCCTCTGCTTGTGGGAGACCGCGTGAGCCTTGTGTTCGAGGACGTGTCGCAGCTCCCGCCGATGACGAGCGACGAAGGAAAAATATCGCAAATCCTGCGCAATCTCATCTCCAACGCGCTGAAGTTCACGGAAGCGGGAGAGGTGCGCGTCTCGGCGGCGCTCTCGGACGATGCAGGGCGCATCACCTTCTCGGTGTCCGACACCGGAATAGGCATCGCGCCCGAGCACCTGGACGTCATCTTTCGCGAGTTCTCGCAGCTCGACAATCCGCTGCAGCGCAAGGCGAAGGGCACCGGACTCGGACTGCCGCTGTCCAAGCGGCTGGCGGAGGTTTTGGGCGGCCGGCTCGAGGTCGAGAGCACGCCCGGCGAGGGATCGGTCTTCTCGTTCGCTTTGCCGCTGCAGGTCCAAGCCGTTGAGTCCGACGCATCGAGCGCGCCGTTGATGGACGACGCGCTCCTTGATGACAATCGCCTCCCCGTGCTGGCGGTCGAGGACAACGCCGCCGACATGATGGTCTACGAGGCGGTGCTGCGGCAGTCGCCGTACCGGCTGATCCGGGCGAAGACGATCCGCGATGCGCGCCGGCAGCTCGCCGAATCGCGGCCGCGCGCGATCATCCTCGACGTCCTGCTGCGCGGCGAGGACAGTTGGCGTTTTCTCGCCGAGCTCAAGAGCGATCTCGAACTGCGGCAGATTCCGGTCCTCGTCGTGACCACCGTCGAAGACGCGGCGAAGGCCGAAACGCTCGGCGCCGATGCTTACGCCACCAAGCCGGTCGAGCGCAGCTGGCTGATGGCCAAGCTCCACGAGCTGATCGAAAACGCCAAGACCAAGCGCGTGCTTCTGATCGACGATGACGACGCCTCGCGATACATCATGCGGCGCTGCCTCGCCGGGGAGCCCTACGCGATCTGCGAGGCCGCGACCGGCGAAGCGGGCCTCCTCAGCGCGAGCGAGGAGCGGCCCGACTTGATTCTGCTCGACCTCAAGCTGCCGGGCATGAGCGGATTCGACGTGCTCGACCGGTTGAGCGCGGAGCCGAGCACGGCAGGCGTGCCGGTGATCGTGGTGACCTCGTCGAAGCTCAACGGGGCGGACCGGGACCGTCTCAGCGCGGCAAAGTGCATACTCGCCAAGACGGGCTTGTCGCGGGAAGCACTCGCGCCCCTCGTCGCCGAGGCCCTTGGATCGGGAGCTTTGAAATGAATCGTCCGAGCGCACGCCTCCTCGTGGTCGACGACAATGACGCCGGGCGCTACCTGAAGACCCGCATCCTGCAAAAAGAGGGCTGGACGGTCGACCAGGCGGCCGACGGGCAGACCACGTTGCGCCGGATCGAGGCGGAACTCGTCGATCTGATCGTGCTCGACGTCAAGCTGCCGGACATACTCGGCACCGAGGTCTGCAAGCGAATAAAGCAGAAGAACCCGGGCATACTCATTCTCCAAACCTCGGCGACCTTTGTCGATCCCGAGCATCGCGTGAAGGGCCTCGATTCCGGGGCGGACGCCTACCTCACCGAGCCGGTCGAGGCGACGGAATTTATCGCCACCATCCGCGCTCTGCTGCGGGCGAAAGACGCGGAAGAGAAGCTTCGCGCGGCCGACGCCCGGATGGCGGCGCTCGTGCGATCCTGTCCCGACGCCATCATCGGCTATTCGCCGGACGGGCGAATCGAAAGCTGGAACCGGGGCGCCGAGAAGATGTTCGGCTACTCGGCGTTCGAGGCGATCGGCCGGGAGGCCGATCTTGTGGTTCCTCCCGAAGCCCCAGAAGGCCGACGTGGGTTTTTCGATCGCGCCATCCGCGGCGAGACGATCACGGAAGAAACAACCAGACTGCGGAAGGACGGCGCTCGCGTCGCCGTGCTCCTCAGCGTCAGTCCCATTCGAATGGCCGACCAGATCATCGGCGTCTCGGCTTTCATGCGGGATATCAGCGATCGAAAGCACGCCGAACAGGCGTTGCGCATGAGCGAGGAGCGCCTGCGACGCGTGCAGCAGATCGGCCGCATCGGAAGCCTTACATACCGGCCCGGCTCATCCGAATTTGCGATCTACTCGGCGGAGTACTTGGCGCTTCATGGTCTTCCTCCCGATCACCCTGGTGAGACCAGAGAGCAATGGTTGGCCAGGGTCCATCCGGAGGACAGGGATAAAGCCGATCGCGATCTGTCGGACGCGCTTGCGGGCCGAGTCCCCAGATACGAGAGCGAGTTCCGCGTGGTCTGGCCCGATGACGGCTCGCTACATTGGATCATGGCGCGCGGCGAAGTCGAGCGCGACGCGGTCAGCGGAGCGCCGCTCAGGATGACGGTCACGCAATACGACGTCACGGCGCAGCGGCGCGCCGAGGCCGCGCTGCGCGACAGCGAGCAGACCGCGCGTTTAGCGTTTGAAGAGCTGAACTCCATTTATTTGCACGCGCCGGTCGGCCTATGCGTGCTCAGCACGGACCTTCGCTACATTCGCATCAACGAGCGTCTTGCAGAGATAAACGGCATCCCCTCGCAGGCTCACATAGGGCGCACGGTGCATGAGATTATTCCGACCCTCGCTGATCAGATTTCTGCGATCGTTGAGACGATCATGCGGACGGGCGAGCCCGTCCTGAACGTCGATTTCGAGGGCGAAACCCCCGCTCAGCCCGGAATAAAGCGGAGTTGGCTGGAGCACTGGTCTCCACATAAAGACGGAAGCGGGACGATCACCGCCATCAATGTGGTCGCCGAGGAGATCACCGAGCGCAAGCAGCACGAGGAGCACTTGCATGTGATCATGCGCGAGCTGGCGCATCGCTCGAAGAACCTGCTCGCCGTCGTGCAGTCGATGGTGCGCCAGACGGCCCAGCACGCGGAGGGGATGGAGGCGTTCATCGATCAGCTCGACAGCCGCATCGGCGCGCTCTCGCACGCGCATGATCTCTTGATCGAGCAGAACTGGCAGGGAGCGGCGCTGATCGACCTCGTCACGAGGCAGTTGGAGCCGTTCGTGAGCCTTCAGAACGGACGCGTGACGGTGACGGGACCGCCGCTGATGATCGGCGCGCAGGCGACGCAAAATCTCGCGCTTGCGCTGCATGAGCTCGCGACCAATTCGTGCAAATACGGCGCTCTCTCGGCGCCTGGGGGGACCGTCGCCATCGGCTGGGAGTTCAAGTCGGGTGGAGACGGCGGCAAGTCGTTCCGGCTGACATGGACGGAAAACGGCGGCCCGACGGTGAAGCGGCCGGAGCGGCGCGGCTTCGGCACGCTCGTCCTGGAGCGCCTGGTCGCCGCCGGACTGAACGGCCGCGCCGAGCTCGACTATGCGCGGGACGGGCTCAACTGGACGCTGATGAGCGACGAAGCCTCGTTTTGCCGCGAGGGGATCGGCTGAGTTCGCAGGATTAGACCTGCGTCGAGACCGGCGCTAGCGGGCCGCGCCGGGCCAAGCGCAATACAGCCGACCTACGAAAATGCAGCCGGATTGCGCGCAACCGCCGGCTTGCGACCGTCCCCGCGCCGGGACGCGGGCCGTGCTCCCGCATGCTGAGTGCGTGATAGTCATTAAGAATCCGGAACATCTGGGCGGTCGGCACGTCAACCTCACGAGGAGGACGGATGACAGGTTTGTGTACTCATGAACGAGAACGACAGTGTGGCGCGCGCGGTGGTGCTCGTGGTGGAAGACGAGGCCCTTGTGCGACTCGATGCCTTCGACACCCTCGACCGCGCCGGGTTCGAGGTATGCGAGGCGGCTTCGGCGAGCGAGGCGCTTGTTGTTCTCGACCGGCGCCACGACGTGGCGGTGGTCGTCACCGACGTGGAGATGCCGGGACCTCTGAACGGCTTGGATCTCGCGAGGCAGGTGCGAAAGACATGGCCGGAGGTCGCAGTCGTCATCGTCTCCGGCTGCATGCGGCCGCAGCCGGGAGAAATTCCGCAGGAGGTGGAGTTCCTGTCCAAGCCTTATCGGACGAGCACCCTCATTACGCGTGTCCGTGCGGCGGCGGAGAAGAAGTAACGCGGTGCGGTCATGTGACGATCAAGCCCGCGCCGTCCATGGCCGAGTTCCCGATCAACTATGCCGACCTGCAGCGCAGGTTGATTTGCGGCTCGTTCACGTGGACCGCCGAGGTTTGACCATTCGTGCGGACGCGCCGCGTTGCGCGGCTTGCTTTCGCTCGGGACCGCCCGTGGGCGGGGTCTCCCGCGCGCTGCGCTTGAGCGCCGTCTTCAGGTCGGCCGGTCGGCCGTGCTTCTTGAGAAGATCGGCGAACGCCTCGTCGGCAAGCTCCTGGAAACTTTTCATGGAGTCGCGGGCGAGCAGATCGATCGCCTGCCAGCTCTCGTCGTCGAACTGCACACGCTTGCCGATCATCCGCGGCTCCCACCGATCAAGGATGTGTTTCCCGAGCGCTTCCGCGGCATGACCGCCGCATGCGACGGACCGGCAGTTTACCGTCGAAACGCCCGAGCACGCCAATAGCAAAGCCCCGGCGCACGGGCGCCGGGGCTTCTTGCGAAAGGATCAAGGCAGCCGCTGCAGGCCGCTTGATGGACACGGCAATCAGCGCGCGCCGCCGGACCCGCCGCCGGCGCCCGAGCCGCCCGACGCGCCGCCAGCGCCCGAGCCGCCCGACGCTCCGCCTGAGCCGCCGGATGAACCCGACCCGCCCGACGATGTCCCGGTGGTCGCGGAGCCGCCTGCGCCGCCCCCGCCCGAGCCAGAGCCGCCCGAACCTCCGGCCCTCGGCTGCGAGCCCGACGTGGTGGACGACGACCCGCTGGTCGACTTCTCGCCGGAAACCGAAGTGCGCGACCTGACGCTCGTGGACGAACGCGAGCCGCCGCCCGAAATGGTCACGGAAGCATCTGCCGGACGGCGGCGGACGTTGGTGCGGGTGGTCGTCGACGAACCGCTGACCACGACGCCCGGCCGCCGCTTCTTGATGACCGTCACGCGGCTGGAGGGCCGGCTTGTATAGATTTTCTTCTTCCGCTTGGTCGTGACGTAGCGCTTGCCCTTGCGAATGACGGTCACCGACGGCTCGTCCCGATAGGTCGTGACCGACCGCCGGCTGCGTTGATTGACGGTGACGTTCGCGCCGCCGCTTTGTTGTTTTACCATCGTTCGCGACTGGGTGCGCGTCGACCCTTCGTTCGTGGCGCCGGACTGGCCGCGCGCCGCAGGAGCGGCGTTGTCACCGCTTCCTGAACCGCCGGTCGCCGACGACCGGCCGGACGACTGCCCGCCCTGGCCGCCCTGGCCGCCCTGGCCGGCGCTCGCAGCGCCGCCTTGCTCGCTGCCGCCGCTCGCGCCGGACGCGGACCCACCGCTTGACCCGCTACCCGAGCCTTGCGCAAGCTGGATCGATTTCGGCGCGGACGTTTCCGCAACACCGGCCGTCGCAAGACCGATGACGGCAGCCGCGCCGATGACGAATGCAAAAGTCTTCATAGTTCCTCCTGGGGAAATCCCTCCAGAAAGGAACGTGGCGTGAGCAGGTTCGTTTCGTTGTCTCGCAACCCAATTTCAGGCGTAGGATCGATCGGGGCAACGCAGACATGCTGACCGATCGGAGCGTTGGGCAGATCAATATTTTGCTACCGTTTGAACGCACTCTTCCGCCGTCAGTCGGCTGGAGCCGATGAGGTTTTCTGGGCGTCCGTCCGATCTCCAGCTGAGCTGCTAAAGCACCAGGTTCTCGAGCGGTTTTTGATTGGGATGAATCAGTCCCGCTCGTCCCCGCGAAGCGGCAACGCAGAAAAGCCCAAGAAGCTAGATTCCCGCCTGCGCGGGAATGAGCGGATAAATCAACTTGGTCGGCTTTGCGCTAGGATCGCGTGGCGATGAAACCGGCGGCGCCCGCGACCACGACAAACAGGACGATCACGGCGATGAGGATCCAAGCCGCTCCGAGCCCGCGCCGCGGGTTGTCACGCGTCGTCGGACCTTGCATCTCATGGGCGCGCGCCATTGCGATCCCTTCTCCGGGAACCGGCGTCCCCGCCGCCTCCTCGTCGACTCCGAGCGGCGCCGCCGCGGGGTCCGGCCAGTCGATCTTCTCGCCGGTGCGACCGCGGTCGATGTCCGAGCGCAGCCGCTCGACTGTATCGCGACCCGTTTCTTGGACTATCTTTGTATTCGTCATCTTAACCTCTCAGGTTGTCGTGAAAGCGAACCGCCGGAACCGATCGTCTCGGCCGCACCCACCGAAACGCGCCAAAGCTGGGTCGCAAGGCTCTTCGGAGCGTCGGGCTTGAAGATCGCCGAATCCTGGATGCGCGAGGTCGTCACATAAAGCGCGCCGTCAGGTCCCTGCGCGAACGTGTCGGGCCAGCGGAGTCGTTCGTGCTGCATCAGAACGCGCACCCGACCGCGCGGACCGGCCGCAAGATTGCGCACCTTGAGGGCGTTCTCCTCCGGCGCGGTGACATACATGCGCGTTCCGTCGCGGTCGATCAGCAGCCCGTCCGCCACCCCGTTGTCGCCAAATCTCTCCACCTTGGCCGCGATGTCGGCGTCGGACGCCTGCGCATCGGTGAGAGTCTCCGTGGCGATGCGATACAGGGTCCTGCCCTTGATGGCCTGCCAGTAGAGATCGCGCCCGTCCGGCGACAGCGCAATGCCGTCGGCGGCGAATTCGACGCCGCGCCCATCGGGGCGCCGCAGCACCCGACCGTCGGCCTTCACCTGGACGGATTTGTCCGGCTGGGTCGAGGCATGGCCGTCGAGCACGCGGCGCGAGGCCCCGCTCTGCAGATCGACCACGACAAGGGCGCCCTTTGCGCCGAAGTCGGTGATGTAGGCGTGGCGACCGTCCGGCGAAAATCGCACGTCGTTGAGATACGAGCCCTGAGGCGCAACCTGCTCGTCAAAAGCGATCGTG
Source organism: uncultured Alphaproteobacteria bacterium (assembly GCA_963712435.1). GTDB lineage: Bacteria > Pseudomonadota > Alphaproteobacteria > Rhizobiales > Xanthobacteraceae > Rhodoplanes. Next base: position 107,644 of record CAVQIB010000001.1, read on the forward strand.
CGCACCGGCCGATTGGACGCGAGATCGATCTGGACGAGTTTCGGCCCGCCGGCCACGACATAGCCTTGCGCCGGAGCGGCCGGATCGAGCACCCACAAATTGCCGAGCCCGTCCGCAACGACGCTCTGCACGCAGACCCAATGGTCTTGCGCCGTCATCTCGTCCTTCCTGGCGTTGCGCCACGCGTTCCATTCGGCGTTCGGATACGGCTTCAGCTGCCCGTCCGGCATGACCTCGGCGACCGAGATCGGGGAGTCTTCGGTCCAGCGCGGGAAGTTCACGAAAAGGCGGCCATCCTGCGCCACCGCAACGCCGGTCACTTGATGCGGAAACTCGGCGATGATCTGGAGACCCGATCGCGTCGGCGCGGAAGCGGACTGGCCGACCGCCGGAGCGGCGAAAGCGGTCAGCAAAGCAAAACCGGCGGCAGTGCGGGTAACGCAGAGGCGGATCGAACGGGTCATGGGGACCTCGGGTGCGGAGTGCGGCCGGTGGAGGCACGCCGGGAACTCGAAGGGGGAAACCGCGGGTTGCGACGGCTGTTCCGCAGGCGAAGAGACGACGCGACGGCCAGTCCGGGCAGCGCGGCGCCGGAACGAATTCGCCGTTCATCGGTTGAAATGCGGCACGGCCGAAATGGGCTGTGAAGCGACAAAGGACGCATGCATGGCTTGGACGACGCCGGTCCTGATCGAGATTTGCATCGGTCTCGAGATCAACGGTTATCTTCCGCCCGAGTTTTGACGCGCGGCTCTTCTGCGTAGATGGGCCGACTGCTCGCCATCGTGCTCGGGTCGGCCGCCGGGGGCGGAGTTCCCCAGTGGAATTGCGGGTGCCGGGTGTGCGGCTTGGCGCGAGCCGGAGACTCCCGGGTGAAACCGCGCAGCCAGACGTCGGTCGCCGTGTCAGCCGACGGGGCCGGCTGGGTTCTACTCAACGCCTCGCCCGACTTGCGCGGGCAGATCGCCGCATGCCCCCGCCTGTGGCCTCCCGCGAAAGCGCGCGGGACGCCCGTTCAGGCGGTGGCGCTGACCGGCGCAGAGATCGATCAGGTCGCCGGCCTGCTGCATTTGCGCGAGGGCGAGCCGTTCACGATCTACGCCGCCGCGGCCACCATCGCTATCCTCAACGCCAACCCGATTTTCGCTGCGCTCGCTCCCGGCATGGTCGAGCGGCGCGCCGTGCCGCTCCGCTCTCCCGATCAAGCTGGCCGGAGACATGACGCTCGAGCTGTTTTCCGTGCCCGGCAAGCCGCCGCTCTATCTCGAGCGCGACGACGGGCCTTTTCCCGAGGGCGGGACCGTTGGCCTCGACATCCGCGTCGCGGGACGGCGGCTCGCCTTCGTGCCCGGCCTCGCTGAGATCACGCCCGACATTCGCGCGCGGCTCGCCGGCGCGGACGCTGTCATGCTCGACGGGACCCTGTTCACCGATGACGAGATGATCAAGGCGGGGCTTGGCAAGAAGACCGGACGGCGGATGGGACATGCGCCCATCGCCGGCGAAGGCGGCTCGCTCGATGCGCTGAGCAATGTTGCGATCGGCCGGCGCATCTACATCCATATCAACAACACCAACCCGATTCTGATCGAGGATTCGCCGGAACGCCGCTTCGTCGAGCAGGCGGGATGGGAGGTCGCGTTCGACGGGCAGGAGATCGTGGTGTGAAGCTTCTCTCGCCCGACGAACTGGAAACCGCGCTGCGCGCCATCGGCGTCCACCGCTACCATCATCTGCATCCGTTTCACCGCCTGTTGCACGGCGGCGGCTGCAGCAAAGGCCAGGTGCAGGCCTGGGCGCTGAACCGCTATTGCTATCAGGCCATCATCCCGCGCAAGGACGCGCTGCTGATCGCGCGCTGCGACGATCCGGATCTCCGCCGCGCCTGGCGCACGCGCCTCGTCGACCACGATGGCGAGGGGCCTGACGACGGCGGGGTCGCGCGCTGGCTGAAGCTGACGGACGGGCTTGGCCTCGACCGCGACTATGTGATGGCGCAAGCCGGCGCATTGCCGGCGACGCGCTTCGCCGCGGATGCCTATCTTCATTTCGTACAGGAACGCCCGCTGCTCGAAGCGGTCGCCTCATCGCTCACCGAGCTGTTCTCGCCGGCGATCATCTCCGAGCGGATCGAGGGCATGTTGAAGGGCTACGATTTCATCGCGCCGGAGGCGCTCGCCTATTTCCTCCAGCGTCCGTCTCAGGCGCGGCGCGACACGGACTATGCGCTCGCCTACGTGAAACGCCACGCGACCGCCCCAGAGGCGCAGCGGCGCGTGCTGGCGGCGCTTACGTTCAAATGCGACGTGCTGTGGGCGATGCTTGATGCGCTGTATGCCGCTTATGTCGAACCGCAGCATGTGCCGCCGGGCGCGTTCCGGCCGCAGGAGTGAGGTCATGGATTGCGCGCCGGGTGAAGAGGCCGTGAGCGGACCCGTTCCCATCGCCCCCGATGCGACGCCGCGGCTCACGCGCGGCGTTCGCATCGCCGAGAACGAAGCGCATGGCGTCGTGCTGCTGGCGCCCGAGCGCATCTTCAAAATGGATGCGGTCGGGAAGGATATCTTGCAGCGCTGCACCGGCGAGACAACGTTTTCCGCGTTGATCGACGAACTGGCCGCGCGCTATGCGGCCCCGCGCGATCGCGTTCTCCACGACGTCACGGGACTGCTGCGCATGCTGGCTGAGAAGAGGCTGGTCGAGTTGTGAATGCAGCGCGCCCGCCGATTACGGCTCCGCTCGGTTTGCTCGCCGAGCTGACGCATCGCTGCCCACTGCAGTGCCCCTACTGCTCGAACCCGCTCGGGCTCGAACGGCCGGCGGACGAGCTCGACGCCGCGGCATGGGCGCGCGTCTTCCGTGAGGCCGCCGCGCTCGGCGTTTTGCATGCGCATCTCTCCGGCGGCGAGCCGGCGGCCCGGCGCGACCTCGTCGAGATCGTGCACAGCGCGCGATCGGCCGGCCTCTACGCGAACCTGATCACCTCGGCGGTCGGGCTGACCGGCGACCGTCTGCGCGCGCTCGCGGCGCCGGGCTCGACCATGTGCAGATATCGTTCCAGGACAGCGAACAGGCTTCGGCCGACCATATCGCCAAAGCGAACGGCGCGTTCGCGCACAAGCAGGCGGTGGCGCGCGAGGTTGTCGCGCTCGGCCTGCCGCTGACGGCGAATTGCGTCGTGCATCGCGCAAATATCGAGCGCATCGCCGAGATGGTCGCGATGGCGGAGGCGCTCGGCGCAAGCCGCGTCGAGATCGCGCACGTCCAGTATCACGGCTGGGCGCTCGAGAACCGCGCCGCGCTGATGCCGACGCGCACGCAAGTCGAGCAGGCCGACGCATCGGTCGAAGCCCTGCGAAAGGAATATCGCGGCCGGCTGGTGATCGACGCGGTGGCGCCCGACTACCATGCGGGCTGGCCGAAGCCGTGCCTCGGCGGCTGGGGCCGGCGCTCGCTCAATGTCACGCCGTCAGGTCTCGTTCTGCCCTGCCATGCGGCGCAAACGATTCCGGGCCTGGAATTCTGGTCGGTGCGCGAACATTCGCTCGGCGACATCTGGGAGGACTCGCCCGCCTTCAATGCGTTCCGCGGCACGGACTGGATGCAGGCGCCGTGCGCGGATTGCCCGCGCCGCGATCGCGATTTCGGCGGGTGCCGCTGCCAGGCTCTTGCTCTGACCGGCGACGCGCGGGCGACCGACCCGGCTTGCCGGCTATCGCCGCACCATGCGCGTTTGGCCGCGCTCGCGGCGGTCCACGCCGATGCGCCGTATGCGTATCGGCGCTACGCGCGCGGCGCTGCGTCGGTCACGACCGGGTCAGTTCGCGCAGAATGACCATGTGCTGAATGTCGTTCGTCCCCTCGTAAATCCGCGTGACGCGGGCGTCGCGGTAAAGCTGCTCGACCGGAAAATCGCTCAGATAGCCGTAACCGCCGAGCGTCTGGATGGCTTCCGAGCACACCCACTCCGCCGCCTCCGAGGCGACCAGCTTCGCCATGCAGGCCTCCTTGAGGCACGGATCGGCGCGGTCGCGCAGCGCGGCCGCATGCAGCACCAACTGGCGGGCCGCCTCGATGCGGGTCGCCATTGCGGCGAGACGAAACCCGACCGCCTGATGCTCGATGATCGGCTTGCCGAAGGTGACGCGTTCGCGCGCATAGGCGAACGCCGCTTCGAATGCGGCTTGCGCGATCCCGACCGCCTGGGCGGCGATGCCGATGCGCCCGCCCTCGAGATTCGACAGGGCGATGCGATAGCCCTGGCCCTCCTCGCCAAGGCGAAGCGACGCCGGCAGCCGCACATTGTCGAGGACGATTTGGCAGGTGTCGGAGGCCCGCTGGCCCAGCTTCGACTCGGTCCGGCCGACCACATAGCCCGCGGTGTCGGTCGGCACGATGAACGCCGTGATCCCGCGGCTGCCGGCTTCCGGCGCGGTCTTGGCGAAGACGAGCGCGACCTGCGCGTGCTTGCCGGTGGTGATGAATTGTTTGGTCCCCGACAGAAGGTAGTCGTCGCCGTCGCGCCGCGCCCGCGCCTCCATCGCCGCGACATCCGAGCCGCCGCGCGGCTCGGTCAGGCAGAACGCCGACAGCATGGTCCCTTGCGCCATCGGGCGCAGGAAGCGCTCCTTCTGTTCGCGCGTGCCGAACGCCGCGACAGGCATGCAGCCGACCGAGTTATGGCCGCTCATGATCGTGGCGCAGGCGGCGTCGCCCGCCGCGATCTCCTCGAGCGCAACGGCGAGCGACACCGCGTCCGCGCCGAGCCCGCCCCATTCTTCCGGGACCGTCATTCCGAGAAAGCCGAGCCGCCCCATTTCCGTCAGCGCCTCGCGCGGAAAAATCGCATCGCGATCCCAGCGGGCTGAATTCGGCTTGAGCTGTTCGCGTGCGAACCGGCGGGCGGTGTCGCGGATCATCGATTGTTGCTCGTCGAGGATCATCGGGAAGCCGGCTGGTGAGATGATCGAAAGGCGGGCGGGGTGAACGATCGGTCCGCCTCGACACTAGCCATCAGCGACTCCGTGCAGGCAGATCAGCGTTTGCTGTCCCGAGGCGCATAGCGTGGGCTTGATCGCGCCATCGCCTTCGTCCCCTTGCCCGCTGAGCGCATAGACTTCGAGCGCGCACACCGTGAGCGTCCGGCCGGATTTCACGACGCGGCCGGCGGCGCGCAGCCGGTTTCCCCGCGCGGGGGCGAGAAGGTTGATCTTGAACTCCACCGTCAGCACCGAACTGTCGGCGGGAAATAGCGTATAGCCGGCATAGCCGCCCGCGGTATCGGCGATCGCGCTCGTTACGCCCGCGTGGAAATAGCCGTGCTGCTGGGTGAGGTCGGCGCGGAAGGGCGCCTCGATCTCGACCATGCCCGGCTCGACCCGAATGATCCGCGCGCCGAGCAGCGCCATGAAACCCTGCCGCGCGAAGCTCGTCATGACGCGCGCGGCAAAGTCGGGATCGGCAGGGTGTTCGGGTGCGTGCATACGCTCGGCCCTCGAATGAAAGCCGCCGAGTATAGCAAGCCGCAGGCCGGGGAAAGCCTCGTCCTGAGGGCGGACGCGGTCGCCCGGAAAGGCCGGCGCCTATCCGCCGCGCGTGTCCCGCTCCAGCCAGGCGCGCAGGATGCGCATGTTGCGCCGGTTGCCGCGCCACAGCACGTCGAAGGCGTCGCCGACCAGCGGCACCGCGCCGACCACGCCGTCCACCGCGACATTGCCGAGCATGCGCCCGATGACATGCCAGGGCGCGCCCAGCTTGCGCGCCTCATAGAGGAGCCACAGGGACATCCCGGTCGTGATCACGTCGCCGATGCCCGGCGCCAGCCCGATCAGCGCATCGATCCCGAACCGCACATTGGTGCCCGGGATGACGAAGGCCGTGTCGAACAGATGGGCGAACGCGTCGAGCCGCGCGATACGGTCGCGGCGGCTGCGCGGGCTGACAAACTCGTACGGAAAGGCGCGGGCGTCGATGCTGCTCATGCGCGGCAGATGGGAATGCGACGACCTTATCGCAAGCGTGGATTCTTCCGTGTAGCCGCGCGGCGCGTCGCCCGGCCAGCCACATTTTTTTCAGCGGCATGGGAACCGGTTCGCCGCCCCAAAACGTTCCTGCATCGCACGCCGCCGCCGCTCGGCCCCGCCCCGCAATGACCGTCCGAGCACGCGTCGCAGCCGCCGCACGCCGCTCGGCCGTCAGCGCGACGCCACACGACGGCCGGCGCCGCATCCATCCGACTGCGGCACGATCGACGGCGAAGGAACATTGCGCGGCTCGGGCCACGGCCAGAGGCTGCGGCGGCGCGCCGCCCGGCGCTCGCGCGCGCGGACGACGAGGACCGCGGTCGGGTCCCGCCAGGGCGGTTCGGCGAAAGCATCGTTCAGGTCGGCGCGGGTCAGGCCGATATCGGCGAGCATGCGGTCGTTGAAGGACGCGAGCATGGCGGCGTCGCGCCGATGGCGCAGAATGTCGCCGACATGCTGCGCACGCTGCGTCACGGCGGCGACCACCCGGCCGAGCGCCTCCAGGCCGAGCAAAGCGGTGTACTGTAAAGATGGCAGAGCGGTCATGGCATGTTCCGTCGGCTTTTTCGTGAGCGGCATCGTCGGCCGGACCGCCGACCGGCGCCACCCGAAAACCCGCCCAGTTCGCTGGGCCGGCGCACCATGGCACTCCCGCATTGATGAGTGAAACGAATGTTTTTTATCTGACTCATCATTCATATTGATGTATAATTTGTTTTAATCGGGAGCTCGCCATGACCGCCCTGCTCGACATCGACCAGCTGCGCACCTTCATCGCCATTGTCGAAACCGGCAGCTTCACCCGCGCCGCCGAGGTGGTGCACAAGACCCAGTCGGCGGTGTCGATGCAGATGAAGCGGCTGGAGGAGCGGGTCGAACGGCCGATCTTCGCCCGCGACGGGCGCGCCTCCAAGCTCACCGAGGACGGCGAGCGGCTGCTCGACTATGCCCGCCGCATCGTCAAGCTGAACACGGAAGCGCTCGCCGCCTTCGCCGATCCGGAGCTGTCGGGCTGCGTGCGGCTGGGCGTGCCCGACGACTATGCCGACCGCTATCTGCCGGAGATCATGGCAAGGTTTTCGCGTGTCTATCCCGGCGTCGAGCTGACGGTGCTGTGCGAACCTTCGCTCGATCTGATCGGGCGGCTGGACGCCAACGAAATCGACCTCGCGATCGTGACGAGCTGCGACAGCTATCGCGCGTCGGAAATCTTCCGCCAGGAGCGGCTGCTATGGGTGACGTCGAACCGTCATTCCACGCATAGCGACGAGCCGCTGCCGCTCGCGCTCGGACGGCCGGCCTGCAGCTGGCGGAAAGCCGCCATCGACAGCCTCGATTCCCTGGGGCGCGCGCACCGGCTGTTGTTCTCGAGCGGCAATGCCGGGGCCATCTCGGCCGCCGTGCTCGCCGGGCTCGCGGTATCGGTGCTGCCGACCTCGGGGCTGCGCTCCGGCATGCGCGTGCTGACCCCCGCCGACGGATTTCCCGAATTGCCGCCGTGCCGCATCGGACTGCTGCGCAGTCCGCATGAGCGCTCGCCGCTCGCCGACGCGCTCGCCGGCCATATCATTTCCTCGCTCGACAACCTGTCGCAAAGGCAGGGGGCGGCGGGCGAATGGGGATGGACGACCCGCGACGGCGCAAACCAGCCATCCGGACCACGTGGCGCAAGGCGCCCGATGAAGCGAGCGGAAAATCCGGCATTCGGAATGCGGATTTAATTGGTATTCTCGTGCCGGAATGCTATTTTCGAGCGCCGGCGGCGCAAGAAGGTCGGACTTGATTTCGACCGGAGCCGTCGGTGAGATGCCGGCCCGCGGCAAGCGCGATCAAAAGACGGGCCGACGGGGAGAGGGAGCGTTCCGATGGGTGTAAATCCCATGTTGCCCAACAAGCAGCTCGTTCGATTGAAGCTGAACGGGCGCTGGCGCGAAGATGCCGTCGCCGACAACCAGCTGCTGGTCGATTACCTGCGCGACGTGGCCCGGCTGACCGGCACCAAGACCGGCTGCGATGGCGGGGAATGCGGCGCCTGCACCGTGCTGGTCGATGACCAGCCGGTCCTGTCCTGCATCACGCTCGCGGTGCGCTGCGACGGGCGATCGATCGAGACCATCGAAGGCCTGGCCGACAGGGCCGCCTGAGCGCGCTGCAGCGCGCCTTCCACGAGAAGCTCGGCACCCAGTGCGGCTTCTGCACGCCCGGCATGATCATGGCGGCCGAAGCGCTGCTGCGGCGCGAGCCGCATCCGAGCGACGACGAGCATCCGCGACCGCGCTGGCCGGCAATCTGTGCCGCTGCACCGGCTACGTGAAGATCATCGAATCCGTGCAGCAGCCGCGGCGGAGGCCGCGCCGATGAGCGACCCTGCGGCGAAGTTCGAGCGATCGAGCGCGCGGCACGTCCGCTCATCGACGGCATCGAGAAGGTCACCGGCACGGCCGCCTACACCGCCGATCTCGATCATGCCGACGCCTGGTCGGCCGGGTGTTCCGCAGCCCGGTGAGCCATGGCGAGATCCTGCGGCTCGACGTGTCGAAGGCGCGCGCGCTCGACGGCGTGGTCGCCGTGCTCACCGGCGAGGACTGCACGCACACCTATGGCGTGCTGCCGGTCGCCATGAACGAGTATCCGCTTGCGCGCGACAAGGTGCGCTACCGCGGCGAGCCGGTCGCGGCCGTGGCGGCGATCGACGCGGATACCGCCGCAGCGCGCGCTCGACTCTGATCGAATTCGAGGTGACGCGAGCTGCCGGCCTACTTACGATCGCCGAAGCCGCGCGCGCGCCGGACGCCGTGCTCTCTGCACGAGAACAAGCCGGGCAATCTCGAGCGCACCGTGCACCACACATTCGGCGACGTGGACGCACGGCTTCGCCGCCGCCGATCTGGTGCGCGAGGTCAAGATCGACTGCGCCGAGGTCAACCACGCGCAGATCGAGCCGCATGCGGCGCTCGCCGACTACGATCCGTTCAACCGGCGTCTGACCATGCAGAGCGTGTCGCAGGTCACCTACTACCTGCACCTGATGCTGGCGCGCTGCCTGGACATCGACCGAGTCGCAGATGCGCGTCATCAAGCCGTTCGTCGGCGGCGGCTTCGGCGCGCGCGTCGAGGTGCTCAATTTCGAGATCGTCACCGCGCTGCTGGCCCGCGCCGCCGCAGGGCAAGGTGTGATGGAGCTGACGCGCGAGGAGAACTTCCTCACCCATCGCGCCCGGCCGCAGACGCTCGATGCAGCTCAAGCTCGGCATGACGCAAGGACGGCCGGCTGACCGCCTGCGAGTGCGAGGTGGTGCAGCGCGGCGGCGCCTATGCCGGCTACGGCATCGTCACCATTCTCTACGCCGGCGCGCTGCTGCACGGCCTCTACGACATCCCGGCGGTCAAGTACGACGGCTATCGCGTCTACGCGAATCTGCCGCCCTGCGGCGCGATGCGCGGGCATGGCAGCGTCGACCGTGCGCCACGCCTTCGAGATGCTGTTCGACCGCATGGCGCGCGAGCTCGGGCTCGATCCGTTCGCGGTGCGCCGACGCAATCTGCTGACACGCGCCGACCCGCACCGCCAACGACCTGATGATCAACAGCTACGGCCTCGCCGAGTGCCTCGACTGGGTCGAGACAGGCGAGCGGCTGGCGCGAGCGGATCGGCAAGCTGCCGCCCGGCAAGGGGCTCGGCATGGCCTGCTCGCACTATGTCAGCGGCGCGGCGAAGCCGATCCACTGGACCGGCGAGCCGCACGCGATCGTCAACGTCAAGGTCGACTTCGACGGCGGGCTCACCGCGTTCACCGGCGCCGCCGATATCGGCCAGGGCTCGTCGACCATGGTGGCGATCGCCGTCGCCGAGACGCTCGGCGTGCCGACTCGAACGCGTGCGCGTGATCGCCGGCGACAGCGCGATCACGCCGAAGGACAACGGCGCCTATTCGTCGCGCATCACCTTCATGGTCGGCAACGCCGCGATCGATCGCCGCAAGGAACCTGAAATCGCTGCTGATCGCCGCCGCCGCGCGCAAGCTCGAAGCGCGTCCGGAGGACGTCGAACTGCGTCGACGGCGTGTTCGGGTCGGCCACGGCGGACGAGGCCGATCGCTCTCGTTCGACGAGGTGGTGAACGAGGCGCTGGTCGATCGCGGCACGATCACGGCGAAGGGCACGTTCACCTGTCCGCCCGACGCGCAGGGCGGCAAGCACAACGGCGGCGCGGTCGGCTCCACCATGGGCTTCAGCTACGCCGCGCAGGTGGTGCGAGGTGAGCGTCGACGAAGCCACCGGCGAGGTCTCGCGTCGACAAGATCTGGGTCGCGCTCGACTGCGGCACGCCATCAATCCGCTCGCGGTCGACGGCCAGATCGAGGGCTCGGTGTGGATGGGCATGGGGCAGGCGATGAGCGAGGAGACGCGCTATCTCGAAGGCCTGCCGGCGCATGCAAGCATGCTCGAATATCGCGTGCCGACCATGCGCTGAATCGCCGCCGATCGAGGTGCACATCGTCGAGAGCATCGATCCCGAACGGCCCGTTCGGCGCCAAGGAGGCGAGCGAAGGGGCGCTCGCCGGCTGCGCCGCCCGCGCTCGTCGACGCCGTCGCGCAATGCGGTCGGCATCGATCTCGACGAGCTGCCGGTGACGCCGGATCGCGTGGTCGAAGCGCTGATCGAGCGGCGGCGCAAGGGCGCGGCCGCGACGCCATGCGAAAGGTCGCGTCATGACCGCAGCTGTGCGCCATTTCCGGTCGTCCGCCCGCGCGATATCGAAGCCGCGGTCGCGCTGTGCGCCGCGAACGCCCAGAGCCGCTACGTCGCCGGCGGCACCGATCTGCTGGTCAATCTGCGCCGCGGCATTCGGCGCGCCCGACCTGCTGATCGATCTCACCGGGCTCGACGAACTCAACGCAGTTCGAGATCACGGACGCCGGCGCGCGCATCGGCGCGGGCGTGACGCTCGCGCGCATCTTGCCGGCGACCCCGGCATCCGCGAACGCTATCGCGCCGCGGCGCGAGGCCGCCGAGGCGATCGCCGGGCCCGGCCATCGCAGCATGGCGACGGTCGGCGGCAATCTCTGCCTCGACACCCGCTGCATCTACTACAATCAGAGCGAATGGTGGCGGCGGTCCAACGGCTATTGCCTCAAGCATCGGCGGCGACACCTGCCATGTCGCGCCGCAGGGCCAGCGCTGCCACGCCGCCTTCAGCGGCGATCTCGCGCCGGCGCTTGATGGCGCTCGGCGCGGAGATCGAGATCGCCGGGCCTGCCGGCCGCCGCCGCATCCCGCTCGCCGATCTTTATGCGGAGGACGGCCGCGCGCATCTGACGCTCGCGCAGGGCGAGCTTCTCGTGTGCGTGCAGCTTCCGCCCGCGCCGCCGCCGTCGACCTACGCCAAGGTGCGGCGTGCGCGGCGCGATCGACTTCCCGCTCGCCGGGGTCGCCGTCAGCCTGGCGATGGCCGCGGGGGTCGTGTCGGCGCTGCGCGTCGGCCTGACCGGCACCAATTCGCGGCCCTTCCTCCTGGATGGCGTCGGATGCGTTCATCGGGCGGCCGCTCGACGAGGACGCGCTGGTCCGGCTCGACCGGCTCGTGCAGAAACAGGTGCAACCGATGCGCACGACGCTCGCCTCGGCCAATTACCGACGGCTGGCCGCGGCCGCGCTCGCGCGCCGGCTCGCCGCGCGTCTCGCGGAGCTTGCGAACCAGTAACAGCGAGCAGAGGACCCCCGATGAGCTGCGACTGCGAATCCCCCGACGGCGCCCGCATCTGGACCACGGCGGACGGCGTTCATCTCGACGTTCGCGGGCTCGAATGCCCGGCGCCGATGGTGCAGACGCTGGGGATGATCGAGCGCGACGATGTCGGCAACGTGATCATCGTCCATCTCGATCAGGAGCCGCTGTTCCTCTACCCCGAGCTCGATGATCGCGGCTGGAGCCACGAAGTCATCGCCTCGTCCTGCGGCGATCCGAGTTGCGAGGACGACGTGCGGCTGCGCCTCGTGCGAATGCGCGCGTGACGCTCGCCGCGACCTTTCTCGGCGGCGCCAAGAGCCGGCTGCTGCCGCCGTCATTGCCCTTCCGTTTCTTCGCCGCCGCGGCGGCGCTCCACATTGCGTTGTGGTGCGTCCTGCTGCTCGCGGGCGAGGAGGCGATCAGCTTCCGCGGCGGGCTGGGACCCGCGCTCGCGGCGGTGCATCTGCTGACCCTCGGCGTGCTGACGACGACCGCGATCGGCGCGGCGGTGCAGCTCCTGCCGGTGGCGACGCGCCGCGCGCTCGCCGGCGTATGGCCGATCAAGCTCGTGTTCTGGCTCACCGTGCCGGGCCTGATTGTGCTGATCGCCGGCATGTATGCGTACCACCCGCTGGTCGCGATCGCGGGCGCGGTGGCGACAACGGCCGGCCTGCTGGTGTTCGCCGGCCTCCTTGCCGACAATCTCCGCCGCGCCGGCAGCATGCCGGTGGTGGCGGCCTATGGCTGGGCGGCGTTCGCCGCGCTGATCGGGCTGGTCGCGCTCGGACTCGCGCTGTCGGTCGATTTCGAACTGGGCTTTCTCGGCGACCACGCCGCCACTGCGCTCGCGCATATGATTCTCGGCGGCTTCGGCTTCATGGGCATGCTGGCGCTCGGCTTCAGCCATGTGCTGGTGCCGATGTTTGCGCTGTCGAGCGCGCCCGCGAAACGGCCGGCTTACGCCGCCTTCGTCGCCGCCGCCGCGGCGATCGCGCTCGGCACGGCCGGCGCATTGCTCGGGAGCCGCACCGCCCTCGCCGTTGCGGGCGCGATCGGCCTCGTCGCCGTGATCGCGCATCTCTGGCTGATGCATGTCACGCTCGCGACGGGCATGCGCAAGCGGCTCGGGCTGTCGTTCATTCTGGTGCGCGCGGCCTGGGCGGCGCTGCTGCTGACCATCCCGGTCGGCCTTGCGGCTCTGTACGACCTCGCCGGACCGAACGGCGCAACGCTGTTCGGCCTCGTGCTGCTGGGCGGGTGGCTGATGACCTTCGTGTTCGGCATTCTGCAGCGGATCATTCCGTTCCTCGCCTCGATGCATGTGACGCAGCCGAAGGGCGCGCCGCCTCTCCTCTCGGAACTGGCGGCCCAGAGGCCGCTCGCCGTGCACGCGGCCTGCCATGGCGTCGCGATCGTCGGGCTTGCCGCGGCGATCATTCTCGATAACGGGCTGGTGGTGCGCGGCGCGGCGGCGATCGGCCTGATCGGCGCGCTCGCTTTCGCGGTATTCACGGGCGACGTGCTGCGCCGGGTGATCGCGCGCCGGACCTGATCACCCGCGCAGCGCACCGGACCTGATCACCCGCGCAACGCGCCGGACCTGATCACCCGCGCAGCGCGCCGCCGGTTCGCTTGGCGACCTCCGCCACGATCTTCTGCGCGACCGCTTCGATCTCCTCGTCGGTCAGCGTCCTCTCGCGCGGCTGCAATGTCACCGAGACGGCGATCGACTTCTTGCCGGGCTCGATGCCGGTCCCCTCGTAGACGTCGAACACGGTGACGCCCGCGATCAGCTTGCGGTCGGCGCCTTGCGCCGCGCGCACGAGATCGGCCGCCTTGAGCGCGCGATCGACAATGAAGGCGAAGTCGCGCACGACCGGCTGGAAGGCCGACAGATCGAGCGGCGGCTTGGCGCGCGTCGCCTTCGCCTTCGGTTCGGGAATGCGATCGAGGATCACCTCGAAGGCGACGAGCGGACCTTCGGCGTCGAGCGCATCGAGCGCGCGCGGATGCAGCTCGCCGAAATGGCCGAGCACGTTCTGCGGCCCGATCTGGATCGTGCCGGAGCGGCCGGGATGCAGCCAGGCCGGACCGCCAGGCACGATCTGCAGCGACTGCACCGGCGCGCCGGCCGCCGCCAGCACCGCGAGCGCGTCCGCCTTCGCGTCATACGCATCGACGCTCTTCGCGCCGGTCAGCCAGTGGCGGCCCCCGCCAAACGGCTTGGCGAGCGCGCGCCGCACGCCGCTCGCGGCGGTGAACTGGTCCTCCGGCCGGTCGCCGCGGAAAATCTGGCCGACCTCGAACAGCGCCACGTCGGCAAAGCCGCGATCGGCGTTGCGCTGCGCCGCCCCGATAAGTCCCGGAACGAGGCTCGGCCGCATGTCCGAGAGTTCCGCCGCGATCGGATTGGCGAGCGCGAGCGCCGCATCGCCGCCGCCGAACAGCTCCGCCTCTTTCCGCGCGACGAACGACCAGGTGACGCGCCTCGACGAGCCCGCGCGCGGCGAGCGCGCGCTTGGCCTTGCGCGTGCGCGCCTGGATCGGCGTGAGCACGGGCTTGCGCCCGTTCTCGCCGCGCTCGAACGGCGTCAGCGGCACGCGATCGACGCCGAGAATGCGCACCAGCTCCTCGACGATGTCGGCCTTGCCGTGCACGTCCGGCCGCCACGAGGGCACGCCGACCTTCAGGCTCTTGCCGCTCGCCCGAGACCGAGAAGCCGAGGCGGCCGAGCACCCGATTGATCTCGGTCGCGCTCGCATCGAGCCCGGCCAGCCGCTTCAGCGCGTCGAGCGGAAACTCGATGACGCGGTCCGATGCGGGAACTCTTCCCGCCACGACGATGTCCGACGGCGCGCCGCCGCACAGATCGAGCACCATCCGGGTCGCGAGTTCGAGGCCCGGCAGCATGAAGGCGGGATCGACGCCGCGCTCGAAGCGGTAGCGCGCGTCCGAACTGACGCCGAGCTTGCGGCCGGTGAGCGCGATATTGATGTCGTCCCACAGCGCCGACTCGATCAGGACGTCGGTGGTCGTCTCCGAGCAGCCGGTCGCCTCCCCGCCCATGATGCCGGCGAGCGATTCCACCCCGTGCTCGTCGGCGATCACGCACATCGCGTCGTCGAGCGCGTAGGTCTTGCCGTCGAGCGCGAGCAGCGTTTCGCCGGCGCGGGCGCGGCGCACCGTCAGGTTTCCGCGCACCTTGGCGGCGTCGAACACATGCAGCGGCCGGGCGCGGTCGTAAGTGATGAAGTTGGTGATATCGACGAGCCGGTTGATCGGCCGCAGGCCGATCGCGGTGAGCCGGCGCTGCAGCCAGTCCGGCGACGGTCCGTTCTTCACCCCGCGCACGAGCCGCAGCGCGAAGGCGGGGCAGAGCGAGGGGGTCGCGCCGAAATCGAGCTTGACCGCGACCGGGCAAGGAAACTCGCCCTTGCACCGGCTTGATGGCTGGGTCCTTGAACGTGCCCATGTCGGCGGCGGCGAGGTCGCGCGCGACGCCGTGCACGCCGGTGCAGTCGGGCCGGTTCGGCGTGAGCCCGATCTCGATGACCGGATCGTCGAGCTTCGCCCATTCGGCGTAGCGTGCGCCGACCGGCGCGTCGTCGGGCAGCTCGATGATGCCCTCGTGATCGTCGGAGATCTGCAGCTCGGCCGCCGAGCACAGCATGCCGCGGCTCTCGACGCCGCGGATCGTGCCGACCGCGAGCGTCATGGCCTTGCCGGGAATGAACGTGCCGGGCGGGGAGAACACGCCCTTCATGCCGGCGCGCGCATTGGGCGCCCCGCACACGACCTGCACCGGTGCGCCCGCGCCGGTATCGACCATGCACACGCGCAGCCGGTCGGCGTTCGGGTGCTGCTCGGCCGAGATCACCCGCGCAATGGTGAAGGGCGCGAGCGCCTTCGCCTTGTCTTCGACGCGCCTCCACTTCGAGGCCGATCATGGTGAGCTTGTCGACGAGCTTGTCCAGCGGCGCGTCGGTGTCGAGATGCTCTTTCAGCCAGGCAAGGGTGAATTTCATCGCGCTCAGCCCCCCGGCCGAGCGTGGGGAAGATCGAGCGGACGGAAGCCGTAATGGGCAGCAGCCAGCGCACGTCCGCCTCGAAGAAGGCGCGCAGGTCCGGCATGCCGTATTTGAGCATGGCGATGCGGTCGATGCCCATGCCCCAGGCGAAGCCCTGGTATTCCTCGGGATCGAGCCCGCAATTCTTCAGCACGTTCGGATGCACCATCCCGCAGCCGAGGATCTCCAGCCAGTCCTCGCCCTCGCCGAACCTGATCTCGCCCTTGTCGCGCCGGCACTGGATGTCGACTTCCATCGACGGCTCGGTGAACGGGAAGAACGACGGGCGGAACCGCATCTTCACATGGTCGACCTCGAAGAAGGCCTTGCAGAACTCGGCGAGGATCCATTTCAGGTGGCCGAGATGCGAGCCCTTGTCGATGACGAGCCCCTCGACCTGATGGAACATCGGCGTGTGCGTCTGGTCGCTGTCGCAGCGATAGGTGCGGCCCGGGCAGATCACGCGGATCGGCGGCTTCTGGCTCAGCATGGTGCGCACCTGCACCGGCGAGGTGTGGGTGCGCAGCAGCATGCGCGAGCCGTCCGCCTTCTCCGGAGAAGAAGAACGTGTCGTGCATGTCGCGCGCGGCATGCCCTTCCGGGAAATTCAGCCGGGTGAAATTGAAGTCGTCGGTCTCGATGTCCGGACCTTCGGCGATCGCAAAGCCCATGTCGGCGAAGATCGCCGTCAACTCGTCGATCACCTGGCTGATCGGATGGATGCGGCCCTGCTCGGCCGGGCTGTCGGGCAGCGGCAGCGTGACGTCGACCGTCTCCGTGTTGAGCCGCTGGTCGAGCGCTGCGTCCTTCAGCGCCTGGCGGCGGCCGGCGAGCGCCGCGGTGACGCGCTCCTTCAGCCCGTTGATCAGCGGGCCCTGCGCCTTGCGCTCCTCCGGCGTCATCTTGCCGAGCGTCGCCGAGCAGCGCCGACACCGAGCCCTTCTTGCCGAGCGCGGCGACGCGCACGGCCTCGAGCGCCGTCTCGTCGGCGGCGGCTTCGACAGCGGCGAGGATCGATTGTTCAAGTTGTGCGAGGTCGGACATGAGTCACCACCGCGGAGAGCGCATAAACATTGTCATGCCCGGGCTTGACCCGGGCATCCATCAGGCGGTCCCACCCACTCGGAAGCCGCATGGATCGCCGGGTCGAGCCCGGCGATGACGAGCGACGGTCTCATGCCGGCAGGGCCGGCAAAGCCGCCTTCGCCTTCTCGACGATCGCCTGGAACGCGGCCGGCTCGCGAATGGCGAGGTCGGACAGCACCTTGCGATCGACCGTGATGCCGGCTTTGGCGAGCCCGTCGATGAACCGGCTGTAGGGCAGCCCGAACGGCCGCACGGCCGCATTGAGCCGCTGGATCCACAGCGCCCGGAAGGTGCGCTTCTTGTTCTTGCGGTCGCGGTAGGCGTACTGGTTCGCCTTCTCGACCGCCTGCTTGGCGACGCGAATGGTGTTCTTGCGCCGGCCGTAATAGCCCTTGGCGGCTTTCAGGACCTTCTTGTGCTTGGCATGGGCGGTGACGCCCCGTTTGACGCGGGCCATGGCCGATCTCCTCGAAAAAGGCTTGGATACAGGTAACTGGCGGGGCCGCGCGGCGCGCGGCCGTCAAGGCGATCAGCCGTTGGGCATCCAGTACTTCTTGATGCGTTCGCCGTCGGTCTTGAACATGACCTTGGTGCCGCGGTGGTCGCGGATCTGCTTGGTCGACCGCTTGATCATGCCGTGGCGCTTGCCGGACTGGGCAAACAGCACCTTCCCGGCGCCAGTGACCTTGAAGCGCTTTTTCGCGCCCGATTTGGTCTTGATCTTGGGCATTTTGCTCTTCTCCTGAGACCGGCCGACCAGCCGAACCAACGGCTCCGGCGGCGCGGTCAATAATGCTCGTGATGAGCGGATTGCTGGCGAGCAGCGCCGCCGCCACGGCAGCCCTTGTTCAGCCGGGCGGCGGAAGGGCGGTTTTATCGCAGAGCCGGGGGAAAATGGCAACGGGGCGAACGGGGAGCGGATCCGGTGGACCCGGAATTCGCTCCGCTCCTGTCCGGACAGGTTGCCCGCCTTTACCGCGGGGCCAGCACCATGACCATCTGCCGGCCTTCCATCCTCGGTTCCTGCTCGACCTTGGCGAGCTTGCCGGTATCGTCCTTGACCCGGGTGAGCAGCTGGTAGCCGAGCTCCTGATGCGCCATTTCGCGCCCGCGGAACCGCAGCGTGACCTTTACTTTGTCGCCTTCCTCGAAGAAGCGCAGCATCGAGCGCATTTTCACGTCGTAGTCGTGGTCATCGATCATCGGCCGGAACTTGATTTCCTTGACCTCGACCACTTTTTGCTTCTTGCGCGCTTCCGCGGCCTTCTTCTGCTCCTGATACTTGAATTTCCCGTAGTCCATGAGCTTGCAGACCGGCGGGGTCGCGTTCGGAGCGATCTCGACCAGGTCAAGGCCCGCCTCCTGGGCAAGCCGCACGGCGTCCGGGGTCGCGACGGTGCCGCGATTGGCGCCGTCCTTATCGATCAAATGAACTTCGCGAACTCGGATCTCCTCATTCACGCGCGGCCCGTCCTTCTGGACCGGCAGCGCAGCTTTCATCGGGCGACGAATGGCTCTGCTCTCCTCTGTCGTTGCACGGCCCGCCGGGAGACAGCGGCCTCGCAGGAGCTTGCGCTCATGCGGCAGGCCGAGGCTGCCTCACGCGTCGGAAGCACTAGAATTGGGATAAACGCGTGGCAAGTCAACGGCGCTCGGTTGGGCTTCGGCGGCTCGGACGATCGGCCGGCGCGATCTAGCCCTTGCCCCTGACACGTCAGCGTAAACGGCGAGCAATTGTTCGGCGCTGCTCGCACGATCGAAGTCGGCGAGAACATGGGCGCGGGCCCGTTCCCCCATCGCGCGCCGGTCCGCTTCAGGATACGAGAGCATCCGAATCACGGCGGCGGCGAGGGCTGCCTCGTCGCCCGCCGGAAACCGCAGCCCGGTCATCCGCTCCTCGGCCACCATCGGCGGAGCGAGCACCGCCTCCCGGCCAGCCGCGAGGTGAGAGGCGATCACCGGCCGGGCCATCGCCATGGCTTCGAGCATCCCGCGATGCAGGCCTTCGAGCTGGATAGCGGCGCCGAGGACCACCGTCGCCGCGGCGTAAGACGCCGGGCGGTCGGCGAGCGGGCCGACCATGCGAAGCACGTCGGCGGTATTCGTCGCGAGCACAAGGTCCCAGAGTTCGCCGCTGTAGCGCGAACGGTCCTCGTCGTCGCCAGCGAACACGAACAAGAAATCTCTCAGCCCCTTGGCCTTGAGCCGCGCCGCGGCCTCCACGACCACATGGTGGCCTCGGCGGCGAATGATGCGGCCCGGAACGAGGATGACATGCGTATCGCCCGTCGCGCCCCATGCGTTCCGCGCCTCGGCGATTTGCGCGGCCGTCACCCGTGCGGGATCGAAAGGCGCAAGGTCGAGCGACGTGCGAATGACGGAAATCCGCTCCCACGGGACGCCGCTCCGGTCGACCAGAAGCTCGGCGATCGGGTCGCTCACCGTAATCACCCGGTCGCCCCGGGCCATCACCGCATTGTACCAGCGCTTGAGGACGTTCTGCTCGCGAAAGGCGGTGTAGCAGGTGGTCAGGAACGGCGCCCCGCACAGGCGCGCTGCAAGCCAGGCGCTCCACGCCGATGCGCGCCCATGCGCGTGAACGACATCGCAGGCGCGGTCACGCACGATCCGGCGCAGGGCGACGGCGTTGCGGGCGATGACGAACGGATTCTGGCTCGTCGTGTTGAGCCTGACGAAGGTCCCGCCGATGCGGGTGATTTCGCCCTCGAGCCGTCCGCCCAGGGCGACGACGATCGGATGATGGCCGGCGCCCGCGAGAATGTGGGCGAGTTCGACGGCGCCTTCGTCCGCGGCGCCAGCCTCGAGGGTCGGCGTCACGATCAGAACCGTGAGCTTGCGCTCAGGCGCGGCCGGCTGATCGACGGCCTGCGGCTGATGCTCGGGCGTAAGCGTGCAATCGGCAGCAACCGCAAGCGCGCTCGGCTTTTGAGGCACCACTCACCTGACCCCTCGGCGCATCCCGCGCGAACATTCAACGCGCCATGCTGGCCATGGGTATAGACCGCACGCGCCGGGCCGGCAATATTGCGGCTCGGGGCAGCCACGATTCGTACGCTGCGAAACGCCGAGCGGACAACCATTGGGTTGGATTGGAATGCGCCGTCTCGCGTCCGGCCGCACGCTGCGGCAGCCTGTTTGCCCGCCGCTGCGCGATCCGGAGCGACCGAATCAAGGGGCCTGACGCATGGGGAATGATCTGACGTTCGTGACCGTCGGCCCGGCCCCGAACCAGCGCCGGATCGCGGTGCGCCAGCGCGAAGGCGCGGGTCCCGGATTCGTCTGGCTCGGCGGATTCTCGTCCGACATGAAGGGCACCAAGGCGCAGGCGCTCGACGATTGGGCGGCGCAGCACGGCCGCGCCCTGGTCCGCTTCGATTATTCCGGGCACGGCGAATTGAGCGGCAACTTCGACGATGGCACCATCGGCCTTTGGCTCGAGGAAACGGTGGCGGTGTACACCACGCAGTGCCATGGCCCGCAGGTCCTCGTCGGCTCCTCGATGGGCGGATGGCTCGCCCTGCTGCTCATTCGCGAGCTGGTGCGCTGTAACGCGACGGCCCGCGCGGCGCCGATCGCCGGCGTGGTGCTGATCGCCCCGGCGGTCGATTTCACCGAGGAATTGATCTGGAAGCGCTGCCCGCCCTCGGTGCGATGCGACCTGGAAACCAAAGGCGAGTGGCTCAAGCCTTCGCAATATGGCGAGGCGCCGCTGCGGATCACCCGGCGGCTGATCGACGAGGGCCGGCGCCATCTGATGTTCGGCGGACTGATCGAGGCGGGTTGCCCGGTGCGCATCCTGCAAGGCGTAAAGGACCCGGACGTGCCGTGGCAGCACGCGGTCGATGTGGTCGCCCGGCTCGCACAGGACGACGTCGTGCTGACGCTCGTGAAGGACGGCGACCACCGCCTGTCGCGGCGGGAGGACCTCGAGCGGATGCTGCGCGTCGTCGCCGAGTTCTAAGCTTTCAGGGAGTCGCCATGAGTCATGCGTCCAGGCGAAACCGCGGCATCTGCGCCGCGCTGCTCGCCCTTGCGATTTTTGCGCGAATGCCGGCGGGCGAGGCCGCCGAAACGGTTGGCGGGGAGCGCGCCTTCTCCTTCGTCGCGCTGGGCGACATGCCCTACAACGTTCCCAACGACTATGCGCGGTTTGACCGGCTGATCGCCGCGGTCAATCGGCTGCGGCCGGCATTCTCGGTGCATGTCGGCGACATCAAGAGTGGCACGAGCGCCTGCACGGACGAGGCGTTGCAGAAGGTTCACGACCAATTCCAGACCTTCGATCAGCCGCTCGTCTATGCGATCGGCGACAATGAATGGACCGACTGCCACCGCAACCGGGAGAGTCCGTTCGATCCGCGCGAGCGGCTCGCCAAACTGCGCCAGCTGTTTTTCGCCAATCCCGCGCAGAGCCTCGGGCGCGCGCCGATGCCGGTCGAAACGCAGGCGCGGGCGCTGCCGTCTTTCGCGACCTATGTCGAAAACGCCCGCTTCACGAAAAACGACGTGCTGTTTGTCACCCTCAATATCCCGGGCTCGAACAATGGTTTTGAGACCACCGATCCGCAGGCTTCGGCCGAGTATTTCGAGCGCAACCGCGCCAATCTCGCCTGGCTCGCCGACAGCTTCCAAAAGGCGAAGGACGCGAACGCGAAGGCCGTCGTCCTCGTTTTCCAGGCCTATCTTTGGGACATCCGGGACACCGCGAACAACATCCCGCCGGCGTCCGGATATCGCGCCACCATCGATGCGATCGAGCGCGAGGTGCGCGGCTTCGCCAAGCCCGTGCTCGTCATCCACGGCGACTACCATGCCTTCGAAGTCGCCGGCTTCCGCAATACGCAGATGCGGCTCGTCCCGAACATCCTGCGCCTGCAAGTGATGGGCGAGACGCAGGTGCATGCGGTGCGCGTGACCGTCGATCCCGACACGCCCGGCGTCTTCGGCTTCGTGCCGCTGATCGTGCCCGAGAACGGGGATTTCTAGCGTAGAGCAGGATGCGCGCGCGGTTCGCCGGCGCGGATGAGCCGCGCGCGGTCGAGCCGAACTCCGAGGCTCATTTCGCGTTCACCCGGCAGCCGGCGGCCTTCATGGCGAGCAGCTTCGCCCTCACCTCTGCGTCGGAGGGCTTCGGCCGGCCGTCGTCGCTCGGGAGGACGTCAGCGCTCATGGCGTTCGGCTCCAGGACGACCAGGAACGGTCTGAAACCCACATAGGCGCCGTACATGTTCCGGGTGTTGACCTCGCCGCAAAACGCGTTCGGCTTGCCGGCGCGGTGCAGGCGTCGGAACTGAGACGACAAAGGATCGCGGAAGCTGTCGGTGACGAGGTCGAATATGTCCTGGCGGACGGAATCTGGAATATCTGCGCCCGAACCGTCCACGACCATTTGCGCATGCGCCGACGCCGCGTAGAGCCACGCCGTCGTCGCGAGCAGGAGAAGCGCTCCCTTACGGAACGAACCGAGCATGGTTTGAACCCATCCCCCTTACGGCCTTCGAGCCCGGCCAACGATCGCCGGTTGACGAGCGCCCCCGGCTGCGCGGCTTGCATGGCCGTTTCGTCGACGGGTGGGCCGCAGCAATCGCGGGAGAAACTCCGGATACGAACGAGCAATTCTAGCAGACGGAGTCGGCGTGATTGTGCCGTTGCGGCAACACTCAGCATGAGAATGATGAAACGATTGTGTGCGCCCTGCTCCGGCGGGGCGGCGCGAGCCGGCGAGCGGAGGCCCGCGTTTGGGCGGAACCCGCTTCAGCTCTTGGCCTCGAATATGGCCCGACAGGCGGGGCTCAGGCTCTCGCGTTCCTTTTTCAGGCAGGCGACAATCCGGTCGACCTGCGGAACCTCCATGCTGCACAGGCGGAACACGTCGGCCGTGCAGACGGCGCGCGGCCCGTCCGCGTTGACGGCATGGCCGGGGGGAGCGATGGCGACGAGCATGGTGACCAACGCAAGCGCGCCGCCGGTCCTTGCCGAGCGCCGGGTCCAGATCGGCATGGAGTGCGTCCTTCAGGGGCTGAGCCGTTGCCCGCGACAGCGGGACGGTCATACATGCCGTGGACGCCTAACAAAGCCGCCTGCCCGCCTCTGTGAAGCCGCTCACATGAGGAACGGACCTCCTTCGCTCTAATCCGGCGGAGACCCGCAAGGGGCCGCCGCAACTCCCGCGCGGTGACCGCGGCGGAGAACGACCCTCAGGACGGCGCGTGCTCGCGGCCGCGCTTGCCGTTATACTCGGGGCTGCAACGGCGGGAGGAACGGCCAAAGCGGACGCCGGGACACGAACAGGATGAGGATTTCCAAGCGCTTCTGGGGCGGGCTGTTCGGCAAATACGTCGCCTATTTCGTTGGCTTCGCCGTGTTCGTGCTCATCGTCAACATCTCCCTGGAAACCTGGTTCACCTATCGCGAGACGACCCAGGCCGTGGTCAAGCTCGAATGGGAGAAGGCGGACGCCGCCGCCCAGCGCATCGACCAGATGTTCGCCGAATTCGAGCGGCAGATCGCCTGGACGACGCGCGCGAGCGCCAATCTCGACCAGCGCCGCGCCGACTATGTGCTGCTGCTCCAGCAGGTGCCGGCGATCGACGAAATCATGCAGATCGACGGCGACGGCCACGAGTTGCTGCGGGTCACCCGCTTCGCGACCGAAGCGATCGCCGGCACCGACTTCTCGCACGATCCGCGCTTCACCGAGGCTCTCGCCAAGCGCGTGTGGGTCGGGCCGATCTATTTCCGCAATCAGGTCGACCCCTATGTCACCATCGCCGTCGCGCATTCCGGCCTCTATGCCGGGGTGACCGCGGCGGAGATCGACCTGCGGTTCCTGCGCGACGTGATCAGCGGCATCCAGGTCGGCGTCGCGGGCTACGCCTATGTGATCGGACCGCAAGGCCAGCTGCTCGCGCACTCGGAACAGCTCAAGGCGCCGCGCGGGACCGCAATGTCCGGGCTGGACCAGGTCGCGACCATCATGGCCGCCGGCGACGACAAGGACGCGCGCTGGGACTATGGGCGCGATCTCGCCGGGCGCTCCGTGCTGGCGGCGGGCGCGGCGATCCCGCGCTTCAACTGGTTCGTCATCGTCGAGCAGCCGCTGAGCGAGGCGTTCAAGCCGATCTATGCGCTGCTGACGCGCATCGGCTGGCTCGCTTTGCTGTGCGTCTGCCTCGCCGCGCTCGCCGGCGTGCTGTTCGCGCGCCGCATGGTCGTGCCGATCCGCGCTTTGCATGCCGGCGCCGCGCGCCTCGGCGCGAGCGAATTCGGCACCCGCATCGAGGTGCGCACCGGCGACGAAATCGAGGACCTCGCCCACGAATTCAACGCCATGGCGCAGAAGCTCAAGGAATCCTATACGCGGCTCGAGCAGACGGTGGAGGAGCGCACGCGCGACCTCGCCCAGTCGGTGCGCGAGCTTAGGGCGCTGGAGGAGATCGGGCGCACGGTCGCCTCCTCGCTCGACCTCACGGCGGTGCTCGCCACCATCGTCAACCGCGCGGTCGAACTCGCGCGCGCCGATGCGGGCGCGATCTTCGCCTACGACAAATCGCAGCGGGTGTTCCGGCTCAAGGAGGCGCAGGGCCTCGATCGCGCCTTCGTCGAGGAGGTGCGTGGATTCAGCATACCCCTGGACGAAAGCGTGCTGGGTCAGGCGGCCCTGGCGCGCAAGCCGATCAGCATTCCCGAACTGCAGGACGCCAACACGCATCGCGTCGGCGAACTTACGCTCGCGGCCGGCTTCCACTCGGTTCTGGTTCTGCCGCTGGTCGGCCCAGAGGAAATCCACGGGGCGCTCGTGGTGCAACGTCGCGCCGCGGGCGATTTTCCGCCGAACACGATCAGCCTGATGCAGACCTTCGCCGACCAGTCGGTGATCGCCATGCACAATGCCGAGCTGTTCCGCGAGGTGGAGGAGCGCGGCCGTCAGCTCCAGCTCGCCAACGAACACAAGTCGCAGTTCTTCGCCAATATGAGTCACGAGCTGCGCACGCCGCTCAACGCCGTGCTCGGCTATGCCGAGCTCCTGGTCGACGGGCTCTATGGAGCGTTGCCGACCAAGGCTGGCGAGGTCCTCGAGCGCGTGCAGGCGAACGGCCGGCACCTGCTCGGGCTCATCAACGACGTGCTCGACATATCCAAGATCGAGGCCGGACAGCTCGCGCTCTCGATGTCCGACTATTCGATGCGTTCGGTCGTGGAATCGGTCGTCGCCTCGACCGAGTCGCTCGCCAAGGCGAAAGGGCTTGCGCTCACCGCGGAGATTGCCGACGATCTCCCGATCGGGCGCGGCGACGAAAGGAGATTGACGCAGGTGTTTCTCAATATCGTCGGCAATGCGATCAAGTTTACCGAGCAGGGCTCGGTCGACATTCGCGCCCGTGCGGAAAACGGCGCCTACGACATCGTCGTGCGCGACACCGGGCCGGGGATCGCCCCCGACGATCAGGGCCGCATCTTCGACGAATTCCAGCAGGTCGACGCGAGCAATACGCGCCAGAAGGGCGGCACCGGCCTCGGCCTGTCGATCGCGCGCCATCTCACGCAGATGCACGGCGGAACGATCAGCCTGTCGTCGGAACTGGGCGCCGGGTCCGAGTTCCGCGTGATTCTGCCGGTGCGCGCCGGCGGCGAGGGAGAGCGACATTGAGCCAGCGCATCCTCGTCGTCGAGGACACCGAAGACAACCGGCAGATTCTGCGCGATCTGCTGAGCCATGCGGGCTTCGAGCTGGTCGAGGCGGGCGACGGCGAGCGCGGCGTCGCGCTCGCGGCGGAAACCAGGCCCGATCTCATCCTCATGGACATGCAGCTTCCGATCATCGACGGCTACGAGGCGGCGCGCCGCATCAAGGCGATCCCTGCGTGCAAGCAGACGCCGATCATCGCGGTGACCTCCTACGCTCTCGCCGGCGACGAGGAGAAGGCGCGCGCCGCCGGCTGCGACGCCTATGTCGCCAAGCCTTACAGCCCGCGCCTGCTGCTCGCCAAAGTGCGCGAACTGCTCGCGTAGAGCGCCGCACCATGCGAAACCCGGCCCGCATCCTCGCCGTCGACGACGCGCCGGAGAACCTGGAGATTCTCCGCACGCGGCTGGAGGCGCACGGCTACGACGTGATCACCGCGGCCAATGGCGAGGAAGGCCTCGCGCGGGCGCGCGACAGCGAGCCGGACCTCGTGCTGCTCGACATCATGATGCCGAAGCTCGACGGCATTTCGGTGCTCAAGCGCTTGAAGGAAAACTCCGCGCTGCGCTTCGTGCCGGTGGTGCTCGTCACCGCCAAGTCGGACATGCGCGACGTGGTGGCTGGGCTCGAAGCCGGCGCCGACGACTATCTGACCAAGCCCTTCGACCAGTCGGCGCTGATCGCGCGCGTGCGCTCGCTCCTGCGCATCAAGGGGCTGCACGATGTCGTGCTGACGCAGGCGGTCAAGCTCGAGGAGCAGGCGGCCGCGCTTGCCGCCAATAACCGCTCGCTCGAACAGCGGGTTTCCGCGCAAGTCGCCGAGATCGAGCGGATCGGCCGTTTGCGCCGCTTCCTGCCGCCGCAGATTGTCGAGCTGCTCGCGTCGGCGACGGAAGCCGACGCCGTCCTGCACAGCCACCGGCGGGAGATCACGGTGGTGTGCTGCGACCTGCGCGGCTTCACCGCGTTCACGGAAAGCTCCGAGCCCGAGGACGTGATGGCGCTCCTGCGCGAGTATCATCAGGCGGTGGGCGAGCTGATCTTCAAATACGAGGGGACGCTCGAGCGCTTCGCCGGAGACGGCGTCATGGTGATCTTCAATGATCCGCTGCCCTGCCCCGATCACGCCGAACGCGGCGTGCGGCTCGCGCTCGACATGCGCGCCGCGGTCGCGCGCCTCGGCGAGCAATGGAAGAAGCGCGGCAACGAGATCGGCTTCGGGGTCGCCGTGGCGCTCGGCTATGCGACGCTCGGCCAGATCGGCTTCGACCAGCGGCTCGAATACACCGCGATCGGCAGCGTGGTGAGCCTCGCGCACCGGCTATGCGCGGCGGCGGCGTCCGGCCAGGCGCTGATCAGCCAAAGGGTGCTTGCGGCGATCGAGCCGCTCTGCGAGGTGACCCCGATCGGCGAGCTCGTGCTCAAGGGCTTTCCGCGGCCGGTCCCCGCCTACGACGTCGTCCGCTGGCGGGATGGAGAGCGCGCCGCGCAAGCCACCGGGGCGTAGACAGGATTTCCCGCCCGGCCAGTCTAACGGGCCCCGGCCGCCTTGCCGGCGGCGCCGGGAGGGGGCGGCCCGTCCGGCTTGTCGAGCTCCTTCTTCCCGGTGACGAAACGGCCGAAGACCTTGCCCAGCAGCCCGCCGAAATCGTCCATCACGAGAAAGAAGGCGGGCACGAAAACCAGCGTGAGCAGCGTCGACACGACGAGGCCGCCGATCACCGCAATCGCCATCGGGGAACGGAACTCGCCGCCCGCGCCAACGGCGAACGCGGCCGGCAACATGCCGGCGGCCATCGCCAGCGTCGTCATGATGATGGGGCGCGAGCGCTTGATGCCGGCGTCGATGATCGCCGTCGTGCGGTCCACGCCTTTTTCCATCGCTTCGATCGCGAAGTCGACGAGCATGATCGCGTTCTTGGTGACGATGCCGAGCAGCATCAGCAGCCCGATCGCGACCGGAAGATTGAGCGAGTTGCCGGTAAGGAGGAGAGCGACCACCGCGCCGCCGATCGAGAGCGGCAACGAAAACAGGATGGTGACCGGCTGCAGGAAACTGTGGAACAGGAGCACCAGCACCGCATAGACCATCATCAGGCCCTTCGACATCACCGGGGCGAACCCGTCCATCAGCTCCTTCTTCGCCTCGGAATCGCCGGACTGCAGCACCTGCACGCCCTTGGGCAGATGCCGCATCACCGGCAGCGCCTCGATTTCCTCGTCGGCCTTGCTCTGCGGGGTGTCGCCGACCAGATCCGCCTCGATCCTGACCTGGCGCTGGCGATCGTGCCGCGAAATCGTCGCCGGCCCCTGGCCGAGCTGGATGTCGGCGATGGCGAGCAGCGGCACCGTGCTCCCGCGCAGCGTCGGCACGCGC
Source organism: uncultured Alphaproteobacteria bacterium (assembly GCA_963712435.1). Lineage (GTDB taxonomy): Bacteria > Pseudomonadota > Alphaproteobacteria > Rhizobiales > Xanthobacteraceae > Rhodoplanes. Next base: position 135,637 of record CAVQIB010000001.1, read on the forward strand.
AATTGCTCGAGCACCTGCTGGTCGGCGCGGCCGGATTCCCCGATCATCACGCGGATGGGGACGAGACGGTCGCCAACGTCGAACTTGGCGAGACGCGGACCGACATCGCCGATGGTCGCGACGCGCACGGTCGCGGCGAGCGTTTCGGTGGTGACGTTCAGGCGCGTCGCGAGCGCCTTGCGCGGGACGATGCGGAGCTCGGGACGGTCGAGCGCGGCGGTGGAGACGACATTGGCGACGGATGGCAACCGCCGCATCTGGTTGGCAAGTTCGGCGGCGACGTTCGCCACCGTCCCGCCTTCCGGGCCGGTGACGATGCGCGAAATCGTGCGCTGGCCGTTTTCGTCGAGGAACCAGTAGCGGATATCGGGAATGTCGGCGAGGTCGCGGCCGATCGCGTGCTCGAGCTGCGCCTGGGTGACGGAGCGGTCCTTCTTCGGCACGTAGTTGATGATCAACGCGGCGGTGTGGACCTCGGCGACCTTGGGCGGAATGCGCCCGCCGTCGACGAAGACGCTGCGGATTTCCGGCCGCCGCTTCAGCACGCCGACGATTTTCTCCGTCACTGTCTGGGTCGTGCCGAGCTGCGTGCCGGGCGGCAGCTCGATCGCGAGCAGCGAACGCGCCGTGTCCTGCTGCGGCAGGAACCCTTGCGGCAGCAGTTCGAGGCCGAGAACCGAGAGGACGAACAGCACCAATCCGAAGAGGACGGTGACATAGCGCATGCCCACGGACGCATGGAGGATGCGCGTGTAGAGCCGCATCACCGGCCCTGGCGGCTTTTCCACATGCGGCTTCGGCCGCAGGAAATAGGCGGCGAGCATCGGCGTGACGAGCCGCGCGACCAGCAGCGAGAACAGCACCTGCACCGACACGGTGATGCCGAACTGCTTGAAGAACTGGCCCGCAATGCCCGGCATGAAACTCGCCGGCATGAACATGGCGACGATCGTCAGGCTGATCGCGACGACCGCGAGGCCGATCTCGTCGGCCGCCTCCATCGCGGCGTCATAGGGCGACTTGCCCATCTGGATATGGCGTTCGATGTTCTCGATCTCGACGATCGCATCGTCGACCAGAATGCCGGTGCTCAGCGTGATGGCGAGCAGGGTCACCAGATTGAGCGAAAAGCCGAGCATGTCCATCACCCAGAAGGCCGGGAAGACGGACAGCGGAAGCGCCACGGCGGCGATCACGGTCGCCCTGATGTCGCGCAGGAACAAGAACACCACGATGATCGTGAGCGCCGCGCCTTCGAGCAGCGTCGTCATCGCGTTCTCGTAATTGCCGCGCGTGTGCTCGACCGAGGAGTCGATCAGCTTGAGTTCGACGTCGGGGTGTTCCCTGCCGATCTCCGCGACCCGGTCGGCGACCGCTTTGGCGACGGAAACGTCGCTTGCGCCCTTGGCCCGGTAGACGGAGAAGGCGACGATCGGATCGCCGTCCAGCCGCGCAAAATACCTTGGATCGGCGACGGTGTCGGTCACCACGCCCAGATCGTCGAGTCGGACCTCGCCTCCGGCGAGCAGGCTGAACGTCGTCCCCGCGAGCGCATCGAGCGTCGTCGCGCCGGCGATGGTGCGGATCGTCTGATCGCGCCCGCCGATCTCGGCGCGCCCGCCGGCAAGGTCGACATTGCTCTTGAGCAGCCGTTCGCTGATATCGGCCGCCGTCAGCCCGACCGCCTGCAGCCGATCGGGATCGAGCGACACCAGGATTTCACGGTCGACGCCGCCGATGCGTTCGACCTGGGCGACGCCCTTCAAACCCTGCAATGCGCGCTTCATTACATCGTCGACAAACCAGGACAGCTGTTCGGGCGTCTTGCCGGGCGCGATCGCTGCATAGGTCAGGATCGGAAGCGGGATCACCTCCTGGCGCTGCACCAAGGGCTCGTTGATCCCGCTCGGCAGGGCGGCGCGGACGCGGGTGATCGCGTCCTTGACGTCGTTGAGCGCGCGGTCGGGATTGGCGTCGAGATTGAAGGTGATCGTCGTCACCGAGACTCCGTCGGTGACATTGGAGTCGATGTGCTGAACGCCGACGATGGCCGCGGTCGCGTCCTCGACGGTCTTCGTGACCTGGGCTTCGAGCTCCGCGGGGGAAGCTCCGAATTGGGTGACGATCACCGAGACGATCGGAACGTCGACGCTCGGATAGCGGGTGATCGGCAGCTTGTCGAAGCTGATCCAGCCGAGCAGCATGGCGACGATTGAGAAAAGGATGGCCGGAAGGGGCCGCCGGATGGAATAGGCGGAGATGTTCACGTCATTGCTCTCCCGACCGGCTCGCGCTCTCCTCGCGCGTCACCGGATTGACCTTTTCCCCGTCGCGCAGGGAGCCGCCGGCATTGGCGATGACGGTTTCGCCCTCGCGCACCCCGTCGAGCACCTGCACGGCGTCGCCGGACATCAGCCCGACCCGGATTTTCCGGGTCGCCACCGCGCCATCCTTGACCACCTGCACGCTCGCGCCCTCGGTCCGGAAATAGACGGCCGACCGCGGCACCGATACGCCGTCGCAGCTGCGCTCGGCGTCGATGGTCGCGCGGGCGAATGTTCCGGCGCGCAGCGACGGATCGCTTTCGATCTCGATGCGGACAGGGCCCAGTTGACTGACCGGATTGATCTCCGACGGAACCTGTCGCACCCGGCCCGGCAGGTCGCGTCCATCCTCGAGCTCGACCCGCGCCGGCAAGCCGCTCTTGAGCTTGGGGACATAGATGCTCGGCACCTGCGCCATCAGCTCGATCTGCCCGTCGACCGCGATCCGGAACAGCGGATCGGGCGAGCGCGCCGAGGCGAGCGCGCCGAGCGCGGCCGCGCTCTTGATCACCGTCCCGTTGACGGGCGAGGACACGCCGACGCTGGTTCCGTCCGGGCGCGTCAAGCGCGCGAGCTCTTGGCCGGAGGTGACGCTGTCCCCCTCCCCCGCCATGATCTTGGTGACGCGAAATCCCTCCACTTCGGGAAGGACCATGGCCTCGGCCTTCGGCATCAGGATGCCGTTGACGCGGACCGCGCGGCTGAAGCAGGCAGGGTGCGCCTTGGTGACGATCGCCATCACGCCCGGCCTGGCGGCGGCGCTCGGGGGATCGGCGGCCAGGGCGGGGGCCACGCCCGCCGCGATGGCCGTGGCGACGACGAGCAGGGCGACCGCGCACATTCTCAACGCGATACCGCTCGCAGTGGAATCGGAGCTCGCTCCGCTTGTGCTTGCGCACATGCAACCGCTGCAGGGAACCGGTTCCCCCGTCTCCCAAACCACCTGCAGTGATCGGAAAATACATGCGAATGTGCGGCCCGCGTGATCGGACGTTTCCTGGAGCCTGCGACTATGCACGGCCACCCCGAATTGACAACATCAATTCGGCGCGGGCGGCCGGCCTTCAAACCGCCCGCTCAGCCCTTCCTCGCCTCTGCATCGAGCCGGTCGCGGTCGACCGAAATGCGCCCGCGGCCCAGGGTCACAATGCCGCTTGCGCGCCACTCCTGAAGCTGGCGATTGACGCTTTCGCGCGTCACCCCGACCAGCCCCGCGAGCTCGTCCTGGGTAATCTGCACCTCTGCGCCGAAATCCTCGGCGAGCGCGGCGAGGCGGCGGGCGAGCCGGACCGAAAGCGGCAGGAACATCATCTCCTCGGTGCGCTCATTGGTCGAGCGCAACCTCGCGCACAAGAGCTCGATGATGCGGATCGCGAGCCGGCTGTCGCGTTCGAGCGTCTTGAGGAAATCGGCGCGCGGCAGCACGAACAGCTCCGCGTCCTCCTGGGCGACGGCGTCGGCCGTGCGGGGGCGGCCGTCGAGCACGGCGATCTCTCCGAACAGATCGCCCGGTCCGAACACCTCGATGGTCAGGCGTTCGCCCCCACTTGTCCCGGTCTCGATGCGGACTTGGCCGCGGCGAACCCCGTAAAGCGCATCCCCGGCGTCGCCCTTGACGAACAGCGTCTGGCCCGTCGGCAGCCGGCGCGTCTGGCAGAGACGCGCGATCGCCCCGATCGCTTCGGCGCCCAGCCCGGAAAACAACGGGTTCATGCCGAGAATGGTCGCGAAGTCGAGCGGCTTGTTCATCATGCCCTCGCACGAGGCGCTTAGGGTTTTGCTTTGGCCGCCGGCCCGCTGGACCGCCGCAGCCGGGCGAGCATAGAACTTAAGGAGCAGCCGTCAAACAAGCGCGAGAACGGGCTGCGGGCGCTCCGCCAGACCGGCTGGTCCGATCCATGGCGCCACCCACGATCGTATCAGGACCGGCCTTGTCCCAGGCGTACGCCATGACCAACTCGGGAGGCAAGCACCGCAATGCAAACCGCAATGCAAGGCGCATAAAGACGGGCGGCGCACGCGCTGCTTGCATGAAACGGGGGATGATGGCGATGCAGATGGCGTTCGTGCAAGGGAAGCAGTCTGTGGAAGGGAAAACGGCCAATGGCGATGGCTGAGCCGGTTGCGCCGCCCACCCGGCGACGCGGATTCGACCGGGTCGAGACCTGGGTGTTCGACCTCGACAACACGCTCTACCCGCATCACCTCAATCTGTGGCAGCAGGTCGATGGGCGCATCCGCGACTACATCGCGAAGTTCCTCGATGTGACGCATGACGAAGCCTTCCGCATGCAGAAGGACTATTATCGCCGCTACGGCACGACGTTGCGCGGGATGATGACCGAGCACGGCATGAAGCCGGACGATTTCCTGGAGTTTGTCCACCAGATCGATCACACGCCGATCGAACCCAATCCGGCGCTCGGCGACGCGCTACGAAAGCTGTCCGGCCGCAAGCTGATCCTCACCAACGGAACGCGCATCCACGCCGAGGCGGTCATGCGCCGGCTGAAGGTGCACGAGCATTTCGAGGACGTGTTCGACATCGTCGCCGGCGAAATGGACCCGAAGCCGCTGCCGCAGAGTTACGACCGGTTTCTCGCGCGCCACGGCGTCGATCCGCACAAGGCTGCGATTTTCGAGGATCTCGCGCGCAATCTCGAAGTGCCGCATGCGCTCGGCATGACGACGGTGCTCGTGGTGCCGGAGCGCACCCGCGAGGTGTTCCGCGAGGTGTGGGAACTGGAAGGCCATGACGCCCCGCACGTCGATTACGTGACCGACGATCTCGTGGGATTTCTCGTATCCATCAACGGGGCCGCCGCGGCATCCCCTTGACTCCCCTGGCGGGGACCCCGACAAGGCGGGCGCGATCGATTTCGAGGATTCCCGCATGCCGCACGCCGATCTCGCCAAGACCATCGACGAGGCCTTCGAGCAGCGCAACGCGATCGGCCCGGCCACGAAAGGGCCGGTGCGCGAGGCGGTCGAGGCTGCGCTCGATCTGCTCGACGCCGGCAAGGCGCGTGTCGCCGAGAAGCAGGCCGGACGGGTCCTGGCATGTCAATCAATGGCTCAAGAAGGCGGTGCTCCTGTCGTTTCGGCTCAACGACATGAGCGTCATTCCGGGCGCGCCCGGCAAGGCCGCCTGGTGGGACAAGGTGCCTTCGAAGTTCGACGGCTGGAGCGAAGCCCGCTTCCGCGACGCGGGCTTTCGCGCGGTGCCCGGCGCGATCGTGCGCCGCTCCGCCTATATCGCGCCGGGCGTCGTGCTGATGCCCTCCTTCGTCAATCTCGGCGCCTATGTCGATTCGCGGCACCATGATCGACACCTGGTCGACGGTCGGCTCCTGCGCGCAGATCGGCAAGAACTGCCATATCTCGGGCGGGACCGGGATCGGCGGCGTGCTCGAGCCGCTGCAGGCGGGCCCGGTGGTGATCGAGGACAATTGCTTCATCGGGGCGCGTGCGGAGGTCGCCGAGGGCGTGATCGTGCGCGAGGGCGCCGTGCTCTCGATGGGCGTGTTCATCGGGGCCTCGACGAAAATCATCGATCGCGAGAGCGGCGCCGTGCTGCAGGGCGAGGTGCCGCCCTATTCCGTCGTGGTGTCCGGCACGATGGCGGGCAAGCCGCTGCCGGACGGCTCGCCCGGCCCCGGCCTTTACTGCGCGGTAATCGTCAAGCGCGTCGACGCGAAGACCCGCGCCAAGACCAGCATCAACGAACTGCTGCGCGACTGAGCGGATTCACGCCATGTATCACCTTTTGGAGCCGTGAGGTGGATTGGAACTATCTTCTCTGGCGGTTCGACGGCCGCATCGACCGCCGCACCTTCTGGATCGCGTTTCTCACGGTCGGCCTGATCGAGCTCGCCTGCCACCTCGTGGCGCAATCGCTGGAGCAGGACCGGCTCAGCTCGATCATCAGTCTTGCATTCGGCTATCCGGAATTCGCAATCCTCGCCAAGCGCGGGCATGACCGCAACATCACGACCTGGGTGCCGGGCGCGTTCTACGCCTATAGCGCTTTGATCGACTTGATATTCGTGATCGGCGCGGCCGGAACGCAAGACGATCCGAGCTCGGTCGTCGTCCTCATGACCATCCCGTGGATGGTCTTCGCCGGCGCGCTCTTGATCGAGTTCGGTTTTCGCAAAGGCACCAGCGGGCCGAACCGTTTCGGCCCCGATCCGCACGGGCCTGCCCGCATCGGGACGACCTGATCAGACGCAGGCAAACTCAGCGTTCGTACCAGAAAAGCTCCGGATGCTCCCGCCGCCATTGCGCCCGCCGCTGCCTGTTCTCTCCGATGATGATGCCGAGCCTGACACAGGACCGCCGATCGCCCTGTTGACAGCCTTCGCGCAGCTGGAACATCTCTTCACGCATGCCCTCCCAGCCGCCGGCCCCGCGGCCCCGGCGCGGCGGCGGCGTGAATTGGTCGTCGGGCGCGGGCGCCAGACGTTCCTGATATTCCGGCGGCTGCACGGGCTCGTCTTCCGGCGGCGGCGGGGGACGAACAAGCTCCTGCAAGAGTTCGCCAACCTGCGCAGATGCCGGATTAGGGCCGATGCTGATGATCGCGGCCATTCCGAGGCCGCAAACCCAGCGCTGCCAATGTCGGACAGGCATGTGGTTCTCCATCGATCCGGGGTGTGCGGAAGGCGAAAGATGACACGAACAGGAGAACACGGGATTATGGCGCGCTCGTAGCGTCCGCGCGGCGAGTCCTGGTCATGCGCGGCGACCAATTGCGGCTCGCCCTTGCAAGGATTGATTATTCAAGCTCATTCGCCCAGCCTCTATCCTTGTTGCAATAACCCGGCCTGACATCATGCCCGCCGATCCTGTCGCCATTGCCCGTGACCTCATCCGCTGCCGGTCGGTGACGCCGGCGGAAGGCGGCGCGCTCGGCCTGCTCGAATCCGTGCTGGCGCGGGCGGGCTTCGCGGTGGAGCGGGTGACTTTCTCCGAGCCCGGCTTCGCCGACGTGCAGAACCTTTATGCGCGCATCGGCGCGGCGCCGCCGCATTTCGTGTTCGCGGGCCACACCGATGTCGTTCCGCCCGGCGATGAAGCGAAATGGACGCATCCGCCTTTCGGCGCGGACATCGCCGACGGCGTGCTCTACGGGCGCGGCGCCGTCGACATGAAAGGCGCGGTCGCCTGCGCGGCCGCCGCCGCCCTCGATCACCTCGCGGACAAGGGGAGCATGCCGCGGGGCTCGATCTCGTTCCTGATCACCGGCGACGAGGAAGGCGTGGCGGTGAACGGCACAGTCAAGCTTCTGCAATGGGCCGCGGCGCGGGGCGAACGTTTCGACCACTGCGTGCTCGGCGAACCGACCAACCCGGCGGCGCTCGGGGAGATGATCAAGATCGGCCGGCGCGGCTCGCTCAACGGGACGCTGATCGTCACGGGAACGCAGGGCCATGTCGCCTATCCCCACCTCGCCGAGAATCCCATTCCGCGCCTGATCAGAATCGTCGACGCGCTGTTTGCGCAGCCGCTCGACGGCGGCAGCGCGCATTTCGATGCGTCGAATCTCGAATTCACCTCCGTCGATGTCGGCAACCCGACCGTGAACGTCATTCCGGGAGAGGCGCGCGCGCGTTTCAACATCCGCTTCAATGACCGCCACACCCAAAGCTCGCTCAGGGCGATGGTCGAACGGCGCGCGGCGGAAGCCGCCGGCGGCGCACGCTGGCGGATCGAATGGGAGCCCTCCAATGCCGACGCCTTCCTCACCTCGCCGGGCCCGTTCGTCGCGCTGGTGAGCGACGCGATCGCGGAGGTGACCGGACGCACGCCCGCGCTATCGACGTCCGGCGGCACCTCGGATGCGCGCTTCATCAAGGACTATTGCCCGGTGATCGAGTTCGGCCTCGCCAATGCGACCATGCACCGGCTGGACGAATGCGTGCCGACCGCGGACCTCCTCACGCTGACGGCGATCTACCGCCGGATTCTGGAGCGGTATTTTGCGTGACTGAGGTCTCAATACTCGACCCGCACGAGATAGAGCCCGTCGGGCGGGGCCACCGGGCCGCAGGCGCTGCGGTCGCGCGCATCGAGCGCACGCGCAAGATCGTCGGCGCTCCATTTGCCGTCGCCGACCAGCGCGAGCGATCCCGCGATCGAGCGCACCTGATGGTGCAGGAACGAGCGCGCGGACGCATCGATTCGCACCTCTTCGCCGGATCGTTCCACCTCGAGGCGATCGAGCGTTTTCACCGGCGACTTGGCCTGGCATTCGGCGGCGCGGAAGGTCGTGAAATCGTGCCGCCCGACAAGCCGCTGCGCGGCCGCATGCATCGCCTGCGCATCGAGTGGGCGGGCGATCCGCCAGGCGCGCGACCGTTCCAGCGCAAGCGGGGCGCGGCGGTTGGCGATGCAATAGAGATAGTGACGCTTCAGCGCGGAAAACCGGGCGTCGAACGCGGCCGGCGCGGGCTCGGCCGACAGCACCGCGACCGGATGCGGGCGCAGATGCGCGTTGATCGCATCGCGCACGGTGTCGCCATCCCACTCGCGCCCGAGGTCGAGATGGGCGACCTGACCGAGCGCATGCACGCCCGCATCGGTGCGGCCCGCCCCGCGCACAGATACGGTCTCCCCGCAGAAGGCGAGAACCGCGGCCTCCAAGACGCCCTGAACGGATGGGCCGTTGTCCTGCACTTGCCAGCCGACGAACGGCGCGCCGTCATATTCGATCACGAGCTTGTAGCGGGGCATCCGGCAGCTCAACCAAACCGGCCGAAAGCCACAGGATAGCTGACCCGGCCGGCAGTTGGCGCGTCCGTCGTGAACGGCAGCGCCATGAAATGCGGACCGGGATAAGGCGAAGCGAACGCTGCCGCCGCCCCGGCGCAGAACCCAAATCGCGAATAAAAGGCAGGGTCCCCGAGCACGACAACGATTTGCTCGCCGCGCAGCTTCAGCTGTTCCAGTCCTTCGAGCACCAAAGCGCTGCCGATGCCGCAACGCTGCTCCTGCGGCGTGACCGCCAGCGGAGCGAGCCCAGCCGCCGGCTTTGAGGCTGGTCCGACCTCCACCGCCAGACGCACAAAGGCGACATAGCCGACGGTTCCGTTCACAGCGTTTTCGGCGACCAGCCCGACGAGCAGGTCCCCGTCTTTTCGCAGCTGCGCCACCAGTTCTGCTTCCGCGTCGCCCGCAAAGGCCGCCTGCAGAACCGCACGAATCGTGGCCGCATCGGCGGCTGTCTCCATGCGAATCGCAATGCCTCCGACGGCAGACGCGATCATGCGAGCTGTGTCCCGGTCGGCAAGGGCGTTCCGCGCAGAAACTCCTCCGCGCTCATCGGCGCGCGGCCGGCGCGCTGCAGTTGAAGAATGCGGATCGCGCCGTCGCCGCAGGCGATGGTGAGCCTGTCGTCGAGCGCCGTGCCCGGCGTCCCTGTCCCCTCGCCTTTGGTCGTGCGCAACACCTTCACGCGCGCGGACGGCTTGCCGCCGTCCCCACCGATCTCGCACCACGCGCCGGGAAACGGAGAAAGCCCGCGGCAATGGTCGTGCACCGCCTTCCACGGCCGCCGCCAATCGATCCGCGTTTCCGCCTTGTCGATCTTGGCGGCGTAAGTGACGTCCGCTTCCGGCTGTGGCGTGAGCGTGAGCGTGCCGCGCTCCAGCGCCGCGAGCGCCCGCACCATGAGGTCGGCCCCGAGCCGCGCGAGCTGATCGTGCAGTTCGCCAGCGGTCATGTCCGGACCGATCGCAACATGCTCGGCCATCGCGATCGGGCCGGTGTCGAGCCCCTCCTCCATCCGCATGACCATCACCGCCGTCGCCGCGTCGCCCGCCATGATCGCCCGATTGATCGGGGCCGCCCCTCGCCAGCGCGGCAGCGCCGACGCGTGCAGGTTGAAGCAGCCGATCGGCGGCGCATCGAGGATGGGCTTCGGCAGGATCAGCCCGTAGGCGACCACCACCGCGGCGTCCGCCCCGTGCGAGCGGAACTCCGCCTGCGCCTCCTCGCTCTTCAGGCCCTTCGGGGTGAGGACGGGCAGGCCGAACCGCCGCGCCTCGCGCTCCACCGGGCTTGGCTGCAACTCCATCCCACGGCCCGCCGGCTTTGGCGCGCGCGTATAGACGGCGGCGACGTCGTGCCCGCGGCCGGTGATCTCGACCAGCGTCGGCACGGCGAATTCGGGCGTGCCCATGAAGATGAGGCGCAGCGGCATGGCGTGTTCGAGATTTCCCTCACGTCGGCGACGGCGGAGCATACGCGAACGGATTGATCACATCGAACCCGAGCCCCGAGAAATCTTCGGCGTCGCGGGTGGCGAGCGCCATCCGATTGGCGATCGCGATCGCCGCGATCAGGGCGTTCGTCGGCTCCAGTCGCGGGCCACGGCGCGCGCGCGGCCGATCCGGCTCTGGTCGGTTTGGGGACGGAACCGAGCGTCAGGCCGGTTCGGACATCCGCTTTGCCGCCTTGGTAAACTTCTTGACGATGCGGTCGCGCTTGAGCTTCGAGATGTAATCGATGAACAGGACGCCGTTCAGGTGGTCGATCTCATGCTGGATGCAGGTGGCGAACAGGCCCTCGGCCTGCGTCTCCTGCACCTTGCCGGCGAGATCGAGATAGCGGACGGTCACCCGCGCGGGCCGTTCCACATCCTCGTTGATTTCCGGGATCGACAGGCAGCCCTCCTCGTAGACCGACCTGTCGTCGGACGACCACACGATGTCCGGGTTGATGAACACCTGCGGGTTCTTGGGCTCGTCTTTTTTTGAAATGTCGATGATGACCACGCGCTTCGGCTCGCCGAGCTGGATGGCCGCGAGCCCGATGCCGGGCGCGTGATACATCGTCTCGAACATGTCCTCGACCAGGCGCTTGATGCCTGTATCGATCTTGTCCACCGGTTCGGAGACGAGCCTTAGCCGCTTGTCGGGAAGCTTGATAATGTCGCGCAGCGCCATGCGTGCGATTTAAACAAGAGAGCCCTAATGCGTCAAATGGTTCGCTAGGCGATTCGCCCTCCCGGACGCAAAACGAACCCATTCGGCTGCAAGCCTCGGCCTGGCTCCGCAACGACCCGCGAATAACCAATAGGTTGGCATGACATCGACCCCCGAGGCAGCGCCCGTTCGCCACTCGTTCCTGGACACGCTTGCCGTATATCTGCGGCCGCGGGTGCTGATCGTGATGTTTCTCGGCTTCTCGGCCGGCCTGCCGCTCGCGCTGTCCGGCTCGACGCTGCTCGTGTGGATGCGCGAGACCGGCGTCGATCTCGGGACCATCGGCCTCTTTGCACTCGTTGGAACGCCCTACACCCTGAAATTCGCCTGGGCCCCGGTGGTCGACGCCCTCGACGTGCCGCTCCTGTCACGCTGGTTCGGCCGACGCCGCGGCTGGCTGTTGCTCACCCAGTTTCTGCTGATCGCGGCGATCGTTTTTCTCGGCGCGTGCGACCCTGCGAGCGCGCCCTTTCTGGTTGCGTTCGGCGCGTTCCTGGTGGCGGCCGCCTCGGCGACCCAGGACATCGTCATCGACGCTTTCCGCGTGGAAAGCCTGCCCGACAGCGAGCAGGCGGCCGGGATGGCGTCCTATGTCGCGGCCTACCGGATCGGCACCCTCGCCTCGACCGCCGGCGCGCTGTTCCTGGTGAGCGGGTTCGAGGCGTACGGCCTCAGCAAGACCGAGGCCTGGGCGTGGGGCTATTACACCATGGCCCTCCTCGTGGTGCTCGGCATAGCGACGACGCTTCTCGCGCGCGAACCGGACATCTCCGCCAACGCGGCGCGGCTGGACAAGAAAACCCACAATCCGCTCCAGCGGGTGGTCTCCTCGGCGGTCGGCGCGTTCTCCGAGTTTCTCACCCGCGATCGTGCGTTCCTCGTCCTCGCCTTCGTGATCCTCTACAAGCTGTGCGATGCGTTCGCCGGCACGATGACCGCGCCCTTCGTGATCGATCTCGGCTTTTCCCGCAACGACTACGCCGCCATCGTCAAGGGCGTCGGGCTCGCCGCGACCCTGATCGGCGGGTTTGCCGGCGGCGCCCTGTTCCGCGCCTATCCGATCGCGGCCAGCCTGTGGATCGGCGCGTTCCTGCAGATGGCCTCGAACTTCGTGTTCACCTGGCAGGCCTATGTCGGCGTTGAGCTGTGGGCGCTCACAATCACGATCATTGTCGAGAACTTCACCGGCGCAATCGGCACGGTGGTGTTCGTCGCCTATCTCTCGGCCCTGTGCAAAAGCCCGCTGCACACGGCGACCCAGTATGCGCTGCTCACTGCGCTCGCCGCGATCGGGCGCACCTATCTCTCGTCGAGCGCAGGCTTCCTCGCCGAGGCGGTCGGCTGGGGGCCGTTTTTCATGCTGAGCGCCGTGGTGGCGTTGCCCAGTCTCGTCCTGCTCGCCTGGCTGCAGCGCGAGGGGCACTTCGCTGCATTGGCGAAGCAGGAAGAGCGCCTCGGCGACCTCGATTGAGGCGCGCCGGCGGTAGGATTACGATTATGATTTCGGCGCGGGCCGGTGTCGTTCCGAACCAGGATGTGCGGCTCGGAGAAGGAGATTGTCCGATGATTAATTCACGTATATCCGGCCTGACGGCCGCATTGCTCGTCGCCTGCCCGCTCGTCGCGTTCGGCGCGGACAAGGCGCCCGACCTGAAAGGCAAATGGGTCGGCAAGAGCTCATCGATCGTGGCGGGCAGCGGCGGCCATTGGCCGTCCGCGAAAGGGACGTTCGACAAGCCCGGCCTGTTTGAAAAAGACGTTGTGATCGAGGTGACGGGACAGCAGGACCGCCGCTTCTGGGGCGTGACGACGCTTTCCGGAGACGGCGAGAAGACGGACGAGCCGTTCATCGGCGAGCTGACCGGGGATGACAACCGGGACTTCGTCGTCGCCGACAGCGACGGCTACTGCGTCGGGCAACTCAACGACGACGAGGACACGCTTTCGTTCTGCTATGCCCATGCCGGCGGCAAGTCGGGGTCGAGCGTCGTCAGCTGCACCGAGGTCAAGCGCTCGCGCTGACCCCGCCCGCGCGGCTGCCGGCGCAGAGGCTCTGGCCCCCTGGCGGTCTGCCTGCCGGGCGCCGCCACAGAGCGGCCCCTGCTGAGCGACACCGCGTTCTTTTGCGCCGCAGCCACGCGGGAACAGCGTCCGGCCGATCCGACTTAGCAAAGGGGCGCGCGCCCCTGCACGACGCCCGTGCGAGACGACTGGTAGGTCCTGTCCGGAAGGAGAGCGTGCATGCGGCGGACGATTGCGGCGATCGGAACGGCTCTCACGGCGTTGATCGCGACGTCATGTTCGGCGCAGGAGCGCACGGTCGACACCCAGTCTGGACCGCTCGCCGTGGAAACCGTCGCGCGCGGACTTGCGCATCCGTGGGGGCTCGCCTTCCTGCCCGATGGACGCATGCTGGTGACGGAGCGTCCTGGGCGACTGCGCATCGTGAGCCGCGACGGCAAGATCTCCGAGCCCCTGCGCGGCCTGCCGCAAGTGTTTGCCGAGAGCCAGGGCGGGCTGTTGGATGTCGCGCTCGATCCTGATTTCGGGTCCAACCGGCTGGTCTATGTCTCCTTCGCTGAACCGGGCCAAGGCGGCGCGTCGACCGCGGTCGCGCGCGGGCGGCTCGACGACAACAGCCTTGCCGATGTGAAGGTCATCTTCCGCCAATCGCCGAAGGTGAGCGGCGGCAACCACTTCGGCTCGCGCCTCGTGTTCGCGCGCGACGGCAAGCTGTTCGTCACGACGGGCGAACGTTTCAAGTTCGATCCCGCCCAGGACCCCTCGACCCATCTCGGCGCGATCGTGCGCATCAACGCGGACGGGTCGACGCCTGAGGACAATCCGTTCGTCGGCCGCCAGGGTGCGCGGCCGGAAATCTGGTCCTATGGCCACCGGAATGTCGAAGGCGCAGCCCTCAATCCGGACACCGGCGCGCTGTGGGCCCACGAAATGGGGCCGCGCGGCGGCGATGAGCTCAACATCCCCGAAGCGGGCAAGAACTACGGCTGGCCGCTGGTCAGCTGGGGCGAGCACTATGACGGCTCCGACATTCCGAAGCCGCCCACCCGCCCCGACCTGGCCGCGCCCATCCATCACTGGACGCCGGTGATCTCGCCCTCCGGCATGACGTTCTACACGGCCGATCTCATTCCCGGATGGCGCGGCAATCTGCTGATCGGGGGCTTGTCCGCACGCGGCATCGTGCGGCTGACGCTCGATGGTCAACGGGTCGCCGGCGAGGAACGGATTCCGCTCGGCGTGCGCATCCGCGACGTTCGCCAGGGCCCGGACGGCGCGGTCTACGCGCTGACCGATGAACGCGATGGCAAGCTGCTGCGCCTCGCTCCCCCGCGCGCTCAACGCTAGACTAGAACGTGATGATTTCGCTTGGATCATCCCACCCCACAGTGGTCATTCCCCGCGCAGGCGGAGCATCCAGTAAACACCGAAAAGCATTGTGTTTACTGGATCGCCCGCTTGCGCCGGCGATGACGCCGGGAGTTTGTCGGTTCGAAATTCATCACGCTGTAGTCGCGTCGCGCCGGTGGGATTTACCGGGCCGGTTTACGCCGGTGGGGGCCGCATCTACGCAGCGCCGGGACGTCCGGCGATCCAGGTGTCCAGCACCTCCATAGTCCCTGGATCGATCGCGACCAGGTCGGCGCGGTAGCCGGGGGCGAGCCGGCCCAGCCGATCGCCGAGCCCGAGAAAGCTCGCCGGGTGCGCCGACGCAAACCGCAAGGCCGTCTCGAGCGGCGCGTCGAGCAGGCGGACGCAGTTGCGCACCGCCGCCGCCATGCTCAACATGGACCCCGCCAGCGTGCCGTCGCTGCGCATGCATTGTCCGTCGCGGACCGTGATCTCGTCGCCGTAGAGGGCGAAGCCTGAGCGGCGTCCCCCCACCGGCGGCATCGCATCCGTCACCAGCATGGGCCGGGCGGCGCCGCGCAAGGCGAGGCGGAGCATGGCGGGATCGACATGGGCGCCGTCCACGATCATGCCGAACCACGCATCGGGCGATTCCAGCGCGGCCGCGATCGGCCCCGGCTCCCGGCTGCCGAGCGGGCGCATCGCATTGAACAGATGCGTGAAGCCGGTGAGCCCCTCCGCCATGGCGGCGCGCGTCTCCGCATAGGTCGCCATCGAGTGACCGAGGCAGATGCGCACGCCCGCGCTCGCCAGCCGGCGGATGAACCCCTTCGGCGCCCGCTCGGGCGCAAGCGTGACGACGGTCACGCCCCGGCGCGGCGCGGCGAGCGCTGCGCCGTCCGCCGCGGTCGGCATGCGGATGTAGCGCGGATCATGCACGCCCGGCCGCTCCGGCGACAGGAACGGACCTTCGAGGTGGATGCCGAGAACGCCAGGGTCGACGCCGACCAGTTCCTGCACGGCGGCAACTGCGGTCTTCGTCTTTTCCGGCGTGTCGGTGATGAAGGTCGGCAGCAGCGCGGTCGTGCCGAACTTCCGATGCGCGGCGGCGATGGCGCGAATGCCCGCAACGGTCGGCTCGTCGTTGAACAGAACGTCGCCGCCGCCATTGACTTGCACGTCGATGAATCCCGGCGCGAGCCAAGCCCCGTCGGGCAAGTCGCGCGTTGCCATGCTGGCCGACGCCGCGCTCCGCGGCGCAAGCCCGACAATCCGCGCGCCCTCGATGATGACGGCGGCGTCGCGGTGGAGGACGACGCCGTCGAACACATGATCCGCCGCAACGGCGTGCTGCGTCGCTGTGCTCATCGCGTGCGCGTCACCTTCTGCAGATGCCGCGGCCGGTTCACGTCGGCGCCGCGCTGTTCGGCCAGGCGGATCGCGAGCGCATAGAAGCTCTGGATCAGGCACGCGGCGTCGGCGTCCGGGTGATCGGGCGGGAGGGTCGGCAGCCGGCCGACGGCGGGCTCGCCCCGATCGGCCAAGAGAAGCGCCGCCCCCTTGCCGCGCAGATCGGCCGCAAGGTCGCGCATGCCGGCGGCGGTGGCATCGGCCGGCATGAACATCAGAATGGGGTAGAGCGGCGACACCAGCGCCACGGGGCCGTGCTGGAACTCCGCGCCGCTGAACGCCTCGGCATGCAGATTGCAGGTCTCCTTGAGCTTGAGCGCCGCCTCGCGCGCAATCGCCAGCGTCGGCCCACGGCCGATGGTGATGAGGCTGCCCGCCTTCGACAATATGTCGAGCGCCGGACTCCAGTCGAGCTCCATCGCGGCGGCGAGGCGATCGGGCAAGCGGCCGATCGCTCCGCGCATTGCATGGTCGTCGGTCCAGGCGGCGGTGAGCCGCAGCAGCACGGCGAGCGCGGCGATAAAGGACTTTGTCGCCGCAACGCTCAGTTCGGGTCCCGCCGCCATCGGCATGACGAGATCGCAGGCCGCGGCCAACCGGCTCTCGGTATCGTTGACGATGGCGGCGGTCAGCGCGCCGGCCGCCTTGGCCATCGCGGCGAACTCCGCGAGGTCGTCGCTGCCCCCGGACTGCGAAATGGTCAGCAGCAGCTGGTCCTTCAGCTGCATGCGCCG
Source organism: uncultured Alphaproteobacteria bacterium (assembly GCA_963712435.1). GTDB lineage: Bacteria > Pseudomonadota > Alphaproteobacteria > Rhizobiales > Xanthobacteraceae > Rhodoplanes. The sequence continues at coordinate 152,464 of CAVQIB010000001.1, forward strand.
GGCATAGACCGTGGCGATATTGGGCGCGGCGGCGGCGACCGGGATGCCGAGATGGCGCTCGATCAGGTGCTTGCCGAACGTCGCCGCATGCGCCGAGCTTCCGCGCGCGCATGTGACGACGACCTGCGGCGGCTTGCGCCGGCACCAGGCGGCGAGCTCGGCCATCGGCTCCGACAGGGCTTCCTGCCGCCGCACCGCGGCGGGCGTCTCGCGAAGCTCCGCCGCCATTCCGATCTCGCCGGTCATGACCGATTCCCCATGCAGCCAATAGGCGGCTAGGCCGCAACCTGTTCGGCCACAGCCCGCGCCAGATGCAACGCCCCGTCAAGCTCGTCACCGGCGGGCGGCACAAGGGATTCCCGGGTGGTCGCGGACACCCATTCGTCCATGTGCGGAGCAAGGCCGCCGACCAGCGCCAACCGGGCGACGCCAAGCGCCGCCAAGCGCGCCGCAAGAGCGTCGACATGCGCGGCGGCAAGCCGCATCAGTTCGATCCCGGCGGGATCGCCCAGTCCGGCGTGCTCGACCACGAAAGGCGCGAGCGTGCCGAAATCGCCCGGCGTCGCCTCGGACGCCCAGCGCACGATCGCGTGGGCATCGCCCTCGAATTGCGCGAAGAGGGCCTCCAGCAGCCCGGTCCATGCGATCCGGCCGTCACGCGCCCACAAGACCCGGCGCAGCGCCTCGCAGCCGAGCCAGGCGCCGCTCCCCTCGTCGGAGATTGGCAGCCCCCAGCCGCCCACCCGGCAATGACGGCCGTCGAGCTCGGCCCAGCCGATCGTGCCGGTGCCGACGACGATGACCCCGCCATTCTGACCGCCATGCGCTCCGACGCAGGCGGCATGCGCATCCGCCGTGATCAGCGTGCGGCCGAACGGAAGGCGCTTTGCCTGCGCCGCAGCCAGGTCCGCCGGCTCGCTTGCGCCCGCCAGCGCAAGACAGGCGGTGATTCGCGGCAGGTCGAACGTCGCAAGGCCGGCCTGCCCAAGGCACAAAAGGGTGGCCTGCAGGACGGCGGCAAGGCTCGTGTCCAGCCCGAGCCGGATATTGGCGGGGCCGGTGACGGCCTCGCCCAGCCGCGCGCCGGAGAGCGCACACAGCCGCGCGCGGCATTTTGTTCCGCCACCGTCAACGCCGAGGAGGAGCGCGTCTGTTTTCAAGGTCGTTCATTTCATCGCCATCGCTTCAATGCTAAACGCGCAAGAACGATTCTCGATCGAACACGTTGTCGTTGATGTGCAACCCGTCGTAGGGCCTATGGAAACCGAACGCGCAAGCCCCCGCTATTCCGGCATCGATCTGTGGGAACCAGGCGAAATCCTCGATGCGATGATCGAGGCCCAGTTTGCCGCGGTCGCCGCGACCCGCGCCGCCCGGCCGTCCCTGGAACGCGCCGCGCGCGCCATGGAGGCGCGAATTCGCTATCGCGGGCGGCTGGTCTATGCCGGCGCCGGCACGTCGGGCCGGCTGGCGGTGCAGGACGGCGCCGAGCTGATGCCGACCTTCAGTTGGCCCGAGCAGCGCCTCGTGCTCCTGATGGCCGGCGGCAAGGAAGCCCTGCTGCGATCGGTTGAAGGGGCCGAAGACGAAGCGAGCCGCGCCGAGCGCCTGGTCCGCGAGCACGTGATCGACGGCAAGGACGCGCTCATCGCCGTGGCGGCGAGCGGCACCACCCCATTCACGCTTGCCTGCCTGCGCGAGGCGAAACGGCGCGGAGCGCTGACCATCGGGATCGCGAACAATCCCGGCACGCCCGTGCTGCTGGAGGCCGATCACGCCATCTGGCTCGACACCGGGCCTGAGCCGATCGCGGGTTCGACCCGCCTGAAAGCGGGCACCGCGCAAAAGATCGCGCTGAACCTGCTCTCCACGCTGGTGATGATTCTGCTTGGCCGCGTGTATCAAGGGCTGATGGTCGACGTTCAGGCCGTCAACGAGAAACTTGTGCGCCGCAGCGAAGACATGCTCGTCCGGCTGACAGGGGACAGCCACGAGGCCGCGCGTGTTGCGCTGCAACATGCGCATGGAAGCGTCAAGCTCGCGGTCATGCTGCTGCGCGGATGCAAGCCGGAGGAAGGCGCCCGGCTGATCGATTCAGCCGGAGGCAAGCTCCGTTTGGCGCTCGCCATGTTCGAGCAGCGCGAGACGGACGCCGCCTGATTCCCGCGACGTCTTGAACCGGATCAGCGGCAGGTCGCAAAACAGGCCTGTTGCTGGCTGGTGCAATTCAACCGGCATTGAACCGGCTCGTTCCCTTGAACCTGGTCGATGCGGCCAGTCGACGGCGCCGTAATGGTGTCCGGGGTCGTCGACTGGCCACGAGCTGCCGAGAGGGGACATACGCTGGCGCATTGCTGGTACTGCGAGTTGCAGTTGCCGATGCACGCGGTTGATACGAGCCCCTGGGCGAGCCGCACGGGCTTCTCGGCGCCGATCGCAAAGCCGGAAAAGCCGGTCACCAGCAAAATGCCGAGAGCGAGGGCGTATTTCACGTGCGGCCTCCGTTGGTCTGACTGTGATGAGCGATCGAGGCAGGGCGCAAAACCCTCATGCCCGTTACGGCGGGTCGTACCAGTTCGCCCCGACTGTGGCCACCGAGTTGTCGCCGAGAATCGCGAAAGGTTCGCGCGGACTCTTGCCAACGGCGCCCAGATGCGCGCAACATCCATTTGACATCGGTCAAGGTCGTGGCAACCCGTCTCATTCATACTTCCCCCATGAGCGTGATCGCGCTCGCCGAGCGCAATGTACCCCGCTATACGTCCTACCCCACGGCGCCGCATTTCACCGCGGATGTGGGCGGGTCGACCTATGCGGCTTGGCTTGCCGCCATTCGCGCGGACGCGACGCTGTCGCTCTATCTGCATGTCCCCTACTGCACCGAGATTTGCCGCTATTGCGGCTGCCATACCAAGGCGACGCGGCGAGGCGAGCCGCTCGACGCGTATTCCGACGCACTGATCGGCGAAATCGAACTGGTCGCAGAAAAAATTGCGAGCCGCCGGGTGCTTCATCTCCATTGGGGCGGCGGCACGCCGTCGATCCTCGGTCCCGAGCGGCTGGCGCGGATCGTTGGAGAGATCGGCGCGCGCTTCGACCTCTCGTCTCTTGTCGAGCACGCGATCGAGCTCGACCCGCGGCAGGTCACGAAGCCGCTGGCGCAGGCGCTCGCCGGTTTCGGAATCACCCGCGCGAGCCTCGGCGTGCAGGAGTTTGCGCCGCATGTGCAGGAGGCGATCGGGCGCATCCAGCCGTTCGAGACCGTTCGCGCGGCCGCCGACGCGCTGCGCGCGGCGGGGATCACCCGCATCAACGCCGACCTGATGTACGGATTGCCCGGGCAGACCATCGCCGACGTCGAAGCCACGGCCGATCTCGCCGCTTCGCTGCGGCCCGCCCGTCTCGCGCTGTTCGGCTATGCGCATGTGCCGTGGTTCAAGGCCAATCAGAAGCTGATCGACGAGACGAGCCTGCCAAGCCCCGCCGAGCGGATCGAGCAGGCGCGCGCGGCGTCGCGGCGGCTTGCGCAAAACGGCTATGCGCCGATCGGCCTCGACCATTTCGCACGGCCCGACGACGATCTGGCGGTCGCGGCGCGAACCGGCCGTCTGCGCCGGAATTTCCAAGGCTACACGACCGACCTCGCGGATGCGCTGATCGGGCTCGGAGCCTCGGCGATCGGCAAACTGCCGCAGGGCTTCGCCCAGAACGCCGTCGACATCGCCGGCTACGCGCGCGCAGTGTCGCAGGGCTCGTTCGCCACCGTGAAGGGCGTCGCCGTCTCCGCGGACGATACGCTGCGCGCCGCCATCATCGAGCGCCTGATGTGCGATCTCGCCGTCGATCTCGACGGACTGCCGGCGCGACCCGCCGGCGCAGCGAGCTTCGAGCACGAACTCGCCGACCTCGGAGCCCTCTCCGCGGCAGGCCTGATCGCCATCGACGGACGCCGCATCACGGTGACCGAGGAAGGCCGGCCTTTTGTCCGGCTCGTGGCGGCGGCGTTCGACGCCTATCTGCCGCAAAACCGCTCGCGCCATTCCATGGCGGTCTAGACGCAAAATCCGATCAGGTTTGTTTGATCCGCTCATTCCCGCGCAAGCGGGAATTTCGCTTTCTTGAGTTTTTTGGATCCCGCTTTCGCCGGGACGAGCGATTTCACCCGATCCGACACTGGTCTAGACGTTTCCGCTTCATGCGGGCGAAGACTGCGCGCGAAGAAAGACCCTCGCTTCATGCGCGCGAAACCCTCGCTTCATACGCGCAAAGAAAAACCCTCGGGCCGAAACCCGAGGGCAGTGTCGTCCCTGGAAGGCGGGTCGACATTGCGTGCGCCGCAATTGACGGCGCACGCTGTTATCAGCGGACCCTTGCCGGCGGCGGGGGCGCCGAAGGCGGCGCAGCCGCTGGCTGGGCCTGTGCGACCGGGCCAATGAGCTCGGGGAAGGTCTTCAACAGGGCTTCCCCATAGAGCGGCTTGGCGACGCCCTCGTGGCAGGTTGCGCAGTTCACCTTCGCCACGTCACCGAGCGGCCCGAGCCGGTTCGCCGGGAACAAGGGCTTCAGCGGATCGAGATAAGTCGCATTGATGTCGCGGGTCAGCCGGATCCCGTACCATGCGGTCGTCCGCTGCGGCGTGCTCTGATCCCACGAGAAGAAGGACCGCGAATTGTGGCAGAAGGTGCAGTTGACGCCGAGGGCCTGGGAGATGTGCATCATCAGCCCGTAGGTTTCCTCGGTCGCCTGCATCGACGCCACGTCGCCGCCCGGAAGAGCCTGTCGGGGCACGACGCGGATCTCTTCAGACTTGCTCATGAAAGGCCCGAAAACACTGTTCGGAAGCGAAGTGTAGCCCACGTCGGCCGACCCCAGATTCTGAGCGATCCTGGTTCCGACGATGTTCATCGGCTGGTTGGCTTTCGGCAGGTACCAGACTTGCTGAGGCACCGGCTGCCCGCGATGGCAGGTGTAGCAGGTGACGCCGGTGGTCTGCACGTGCGTCTTCCAGTTCCCGTTGATGTGGCGTGTCATTTCCAGCATGCGACGGGAGACTTTGAACGTGTACTTCGATTCGTCGGCAAGGTTGTCCGGGTTGTGACAGTAGTTGCAGCCCTCCTCCGGCGGCGCCATCCACGCGGTCATGTCCGTCATGAGCCGGAGGAACTCGTTGGCGTCGACGTCGCCCAGGACCTTCACGTTGGTATAGACCGCCGACGCCGGCTTGTTGGCCTTCTCCACCGGCGGCGACACTTCAGGCGGACGGTTCGCCGCGATCTTCGCCCGTTCCAGACGAGGATTGGTCACCTCTTCCATCCCGAGCCCGCGGTAGCCGATCTGGGTGCTGTCGACGGGCGGCACTTCGAACGTCCGCACGACGAGGATAAAGAAGAGAAGCCCGGCGATCCCCGCGATGATACGAAGAGCGAACGTACTCATCGCAAACCTCCTCCGATCAGCGAGGGATCCACCACCGGCGGCAACACCGCAGGATAGGACGGCGCCACCCCGTGCTTGACGGCCCACAGGAACCAGTTGTCGACCACCGTGCCGGTGAGGATCATGCCGATCGCGCCGGTGAAAGTGCACAGAACCGCAAACCACCACGCCCAACGGTGAATCGATTCCGCCGTGGCGTTGAAGCCCATGGTCCAGCGCCAGAAGAGCGCCGCCCGCTCATAGGCCGTCCCGCGATCGACGATCTGCTCGACCTCGCGCTCCCCGCCGTAATAGCTGACCGCGAGAATGGTCGCCCCGTGCATTGCGAACAGCACGGCCGAGCCATAGAGGAACGCGATCGAGAGCATATGGAACGGATTGTAGTAGAGATTGCCGTAGCGGATCGAGAAGGCCGCAGTCCAGTCGAGATGCGGGAAGATTCCGAACGGCACCGCTTCCGCCCAACTGCCAAGCAACACCGGACGGATGAAGCCGATCGCGAGGTACAGAAAGATCGCCGAAGCAAACGCCCAGGGGAGATGCGTGCCCATTCCGAGGACGCGCGACCGCTGGTAGAGATGCGTCCACCACAGCAGGATCGAGGTGGTCAGGAAGAAGCCGGCGATGAGCCACCAGCCGCCTTCGCCGAGCGGCGGGAAGTGCAGGCCGTATTTCGGCGCCGGAGGCTCAAGGGCGAGCCATGGCAGTTGCCGGACGAACTGGATCGGATCCCAGTTCACCGACGCCCACATGTTCAGCCCGATGATCTCGATCGCGAGAAATCCGCATAACAGGGACGCAAGCCCCGTCCAACCGAGATAGACCGGCCCAAATTGGGCGTCGCCTATTTTCCCGTACCAATACGAGAAGCTGCCTTTGCCAAGCCTTACTCCGCTCGTCCCTTCGATGGGCACGCCAGCATAGGCGGGCCCGCGGATTTGCGTCGTGGTGAAGATGTTCTGGTATTCGGCCATGAGGAACCCCCTTTCCTAAGACCAGATCGGGAGATTGAGCCACCAGTTCCACCACTCCGGCCAGCCGCGTGTCCAGAACGGTCCGCTGATGATGATGCAGATGGCGCTCCAGAAGGCGGCGCTAACCGCCAGGAACAGCCCGAGGCGATGAACGCCCAGCGTTCCGATGGAGTAGCCTATCGAGTCGCGGAAGATCGTGTTCTCGTGTTCCGCACCCTTGACCACCTCGCCTTCGCGCGGGTTGGACGCCGACAGAATCAAGGATCCGTGCATTGCGAGCGCGAGCGCCGTCGTGAAGAAGAACGTGATCGCGATCATATGCGCGGGATTGTAGTGAAAGTGCAGGAACTGGTAGCCGACGTTCGACACCCAATCGAGATGGCTCATGATGCCGTAGGGAAAGCCGTGCCCCCACGCGCCCATCAGCACCGGACGGATGACTACGAGCGAGAAATACGCGAAGATCGCGAAGCCGAACGCGACCGGGACGTGATATCCCATGCCGAGCTTGCGGGCGATCTCGGCCTGACGGAGCGCCCACGATATGAACGCGCCAAGCGCGCATAACGTGATGATCTGCCACAGGCCGCCTTCCCTCAGCGGCGCCATGCCCAGTCCGTATTTGAGATCGGGCGGCGCGATGCTGATCTGCCAGATATTCCAGGTCGGCCCGAGGGCCGCGCCGTATATGATCAAGAGGGTCCCCAGGGTCGCGAAGAAGACCGTTAAAACCCCGAAGAAGCCGACGTAAAACGGCCCCATCCAGAAATCGAACAAGTCTCCTCCCGTGAGCGTCCCCCCCCGGACGCGATATTTTTTCTCAAAGCTGAGCATAGCCATGCTCGATCCTCCGCTCAGGAAGCGACGCCAGGCGCCATTGCACGACTGCAAGCCGGCCACAGGCGGGCGCAGGTTAGCGCTGCGCCCGCAGCCAGGGCCGGGAGGCTCAGCTCAGCAAATTCGGCATCATCACGGACGCCGCCTTTGCCGGGGGTGCCTGCGGGAACTCCAGCCAGTTAAGGCGGGTGGTGCCGAGCAGGATGAAGTGGATCAGCAGCGCCAGGATGGTCAGGAAGGTGAACAACGCGATGAGCACCCGACGCGGGTCAAAAATCAGCCAAATCTTCCACATCTTCTATCCCCTGCTTGACTAGCTAAGATACGTCAAAGCGGTCGTGACGCCGTCCTGGAGATACACCCAGCCCGGAGGCGCCTTGGCGAGCCACGGACGGAACATCCACGCGAGGATGTGCGCGACGATGGCCACGATGACGAAGCCGATAAAGCTCGTCATGAAGATGCCGTGGAACTCTCTCGCCTCGGGTTCTGTCAATCCCGACAGAGATCCGCTTCTGGTTGGATCAGGCATAAGCATGCCCTCCTGATATTGGCCTTGCGGCCGTTACCGCGCTCACCCGCGCGGCCCGGGTTGCCGTAGCGCGAACAGCGCCCCGGCGGTTTTGACCCGGCTTGCGCCGAGCCACGCACTCGTCCGGTCAACCCATGAAGGCGAACGGAACGCATCTTCCCGCCGCTGCTTTCGCTTCGGCGATAATTGACTTGTGGTCGCCGGCATGGGCGCCCGCGCGCGCCTGGCGCAGGAGCAGCCGCCGGCCGATCGCCTCCACCAGGAAGGCGGAAAAGGCGATCGCGAAAATGAGATGAAACGTGAGCGCCTCTTTCTCCGTCTGCGTCGGCGTGAAGCGCTTCAGCCTCTCAGCCATGCGGGCCTCCCGTTAAATTCACGAATGGTGTGCGCATTGATCCGCCGCGCCGGCGCGACGGCGGGGGTGCGCGCCTCTGACGAGGCGCGGAATTGCGTTGAGCTCGGAGAGCGCGCGCGTCTCATGCGTTCTCCTCCACACGAACAGTCGCGCCGAGGCTCGCCAGGCGCTGCGCGGTCACCCGCTCTTCGCCCGCGATACGCGCGCCGTGCTCGGCTGCATCGCGCAAACGCTTCGCCGCAGAAATGCGAACCAGCAGCGGCTGCGCGGCGACCAGGCGATCGAGCGCCGCTTTCGCCGCGTCGTCCCACGGCAGTTGCTCGCGCAGGCGCGAGGGCGTCGCCTCCACCTTGTCGAGCTCGCCGCCGAGCGGAAGGATATTGAACAGCGCATCGAACAGCGCGTTGCACACTTCCTGCACGAGATAGGTCGCGCCGGAAAAGCCCATGAACGGCGTGCCGGTGTGCCGCCGCACGATCGCGCCGGGAAACGACGCGGGAATGAAGATGGCGCGCCCGCCCGCCTCGGCGAGATACATGCGCTCGTTGTAGCTGCCGAACAGGACGAGCGGCGTCTGCGCGGCCACCGCCTTGCGCACCGCTGCGTTGTCGGTCTTTGCGCCCGGCGAGCGCGCGAACGAGAAGTTGCACGGCATTCCCATTTCCGTTTCCAGGAAATGGCGCACGCCGCGCGCATAGGTCTCGTTGGCGACGATCGCGAAGCTCGCGGTGCCGAAGAAGTCCTGCGTCACCGAGCGCCACAGATCCCACACCGGCTTCAAGGTGGTGTGCGTTTCGCGGACGATGAACGGCTCGGGATCGAGCCCGGTCAGTTCGCCGAGCGCGCGCAGGAACTTCACCGTGGAGTGCAGGCCGACCGGCGCCTGCAGATAGGGCCGCTCCAGCGTCTCGCACAGCAAGCGCCCGAATTCGCGATACATGCAGACATTCACGTCGGCGTCGGCCAGGCGCGGCACGTCGGCGAGATGGCTGCCGAGCGGAAAGACGAGATTCACCTCGGCGCCTATGCCTTCGATCAGCCGGCGCATCTCGGCGAGATCGGAGGGCATGTTGAACATGCCGTAGCTCGGGCCGATGATGTTGACCCGCGGCGTCTCGCCGAGGTCGCGCGGCTTGCGCTCGGGAATCCGCTTAAGACCGTATTCGCGCCACAGCCAGTTGAGCGCGCGATCGGCGCTCTGCCACTGGTCCTCGTCGATGGTGCGCGGCAGGAAGCGTTTCACATTCGCGCCGTCCGGCGTGACGCCTCCGCCGATCATCTCGGCGATCGAGCCGGTGACGACGACGGCCGGGAGATCCGGATCGAGCGCGGCGCGCGCGCGCCGCATCGCGCCTTCCGTTCCGAGCTGGCCGAGTTCGGCTTCGGACAATCCGGTGACGACGATCGGCAGCTCGTGCGGCGGAAGCGCGTCGGTATAATGCAGCACGGCGGTGATCGGCAGGTTCTCGCAGCCGACCGGACCGTCGATGATCACCTGCAATCCCTTGATCGCCGTGAACACATAGACGGAGCCCCAGTAGCCGCCCGCGCGATCATGATCGATGAGGAGCATCACGCGATCTCCTCGGCCTTGCGCTTCGCAGCGGCTGCGACGCGCTGCTGGCGATAGCGTTTGCGGAATTCCGGCTGCGCCTGCGGAACGTCTTCCCACACGCCGCCGGTGTCGCCCGCGCCGACGCCGGCGAACAGCGCCTTCATGGCGGCAAAGCGTTCCTTGCTGTTCAGCGCCGCATTGATCACCTGCGCGAGCGAGCCCGCGCCCGCCACGCCCATCAAGGGCCGCGCGGAAATGAGGTTCGTGAAATAGAGCGCCGGCGTGCCGCGCTCCTTCGCGCGCTGCACGACCGGCGTCGTGCCGATGGCGAGATCGGGCTCGAACGCGTCGAGCGCCGCGAAGTCCTGCTCCAGCGAAGCCTGGTAGCGGACCGCGACGCCCTTGGCTTCCAGCCACTCGCGATCCGTGTCCGACCAGCGCGTGCGCGCGCAGGCGGTCCCGACATAACGCACGTCCGCGCCGCTCTCGACCAGCAGCCGCGCGACGAGCAGCTCGGAGCCTTCATAGCCGGACAGCGTGATGCGGCCCTTGATCGGCGCGGCGGAAAGCGCGCCCTTGATCGCCGGCAGGAAGCGGTTCTTCGCCGTGTCGATGCACGCGCGGCCGACGCCCGCGGCCTCGCCGATCGCGTCGAGCCAGTCCGCCGTGCCGTCGTGACCGACCGGCGCCGAGCCGACCGTCGTGCGACCGGCCGCGTCGAACTCGCGGATCGAGGCCGTGTAGAAGGGATGGATGGCGGCGACCACGGCGCAGTCGAGCGCCGCGTAGAGCTCACGCCATTCGCGGGTCGGAACGGTGGGGCCGGCGGCAAGCCCGAGCGGCTCGAGCATCATGCCGATGCCGATCGGATCGGCCGGGAACATTTCGCCGAGCAGGGTGACGGTCGGCTTAGCGCTCACGCCCCCGCGCGGCGCAGCGACCGGCCCCTGCTCGGCTTCGCTACGCGCATAATGGAGCATCGCGCCCGCGAGCAGGTCCTTCGCCTCGGCATGCGTGGACACGCCGAAGCCCGGAACGTCGATCCCGATGATGCGGACGCCGTTGATCGTCTTCGGCAGCAGTCGCAGCGGCACGCCGGAGGCGGTCGGCACGCAGAGATTGATGATGACGAGCGCGTCGTGCAGCGCCGGATCGGCCAATGCGAAGGCGGCGTCCCTGATGTCCTCGATCAGCTTGCCGGTGACGAGCGTCTCGGAGTTGAAGGGCACATAGCCGACGCTGCGGCGGGCGCCATAGAAATGCGAGGTGAAGGTCAGTCCGTAAACGCAGCAGGCCGATCCGCACAGCACCGTCGCGGTGCGCCGCATCCGCAGGCCGACGCGCAGCGAGCCGAAGGCCGGGCACATGCTCTGCGGCTGGTCGTGCGGGCCGACCGGGCGCTCGGCGGCGCAGCGGTCGAGCAGCTCGCCGCCGCCCGCCGCGTCGGCCGGCCGCATCTCCGAACACCCGGCGCGAACGTCCGCGCCGTCGACGTCGGCCGCGGGACGGACGTCCCCGTTTGCCAATTCAACCGCGCTATGGACCCGTTCGATGGACATCGCGACCTCAGGCTTTCCCCTCGTCACGCGGCGTCGTAGATGACTTCGAGGGTGCGCTTCGGCGCGATCGCGCCGCCGCACATATCCTCGATCGTCGCCGGAATCATCGCAGCGTCGCGGCTGGCCGCATCGCTCTTGAACAGGGCGAGCAGGTCGTCGCCGCTCAGCGGGCGCGGGTGCGCCGGCGGTGCGTCGGCGACGTTGCGCGCGAGATCCGCAAAGAGCGGCTCCCACCGCGAGCCGGGAGAGCCGACGATCTGGTAGCTTGCGCTCTTCCGGCGGATGTCTTCGTCCGCGGGAATCGCCGCGAGCACCGGAATTCCGACCGCGTCGGAAAAGGCCTGCGCCTCGCCCGTGCCGTCGTCCTTGTTCACCACCATGCCGGCGACGCCGACATTGCCGCCGAGCTTGCGGAAATATTCGACCGCGGAGCACACATTGTTCGCGACATAGAGCGACTGCAGATCGTTCGAGCCGACGACGATCACTTTCTGGCAGAGGTCGCGGGCGATCGGCAGGCCGAAGCCGCCGCACACCACGTCGCCCAGGAAATCGAGCAGGACGAAATCAAATCCCCACTCGTGGAAGCCGAGCTTCTCGAGCAGTTCGAAGCCGTGGATGATGCCGCGCCCGCCGCAGCCGCGGCCGACTTCCGGTCCGCCCAGCTCCATTGCGAACACGCCGTCGCGCTTGAAGCAGACATCGCCGATCTGCACCTCTTCGCCGGCGAGCTTCTTCTTGGCCGAGGTCTCGATGATGGTCGGGCAGGCGCGTCCGCCGAACAGGAGAGAGGTCGTGTCGCTTTTCGGATCGCAGCCGATCAGCAGCACTCTGCGCCCTTGCTGCGCCATCGTGTAGGAGAGGTTGGCGAGCGTGAAGCTCTTGCCGATTCCGCCCTTGCCGTAGACCGCGATGATCTGCGTCGGCTTGCGCACCGGCGACGTGGCGTTGGCCGCGTCCGATCGCGCGCTTTCATCCATGGCGAAGCGAGTGGGAGCGTTCATGCGCATGCTCTCCAATCGAGCACCATTTTGAGGCAGGTCGGATCGTCGAAGGCCGTGCGATAAGCGGCGGGCGCGTCCGCCGCGGGGCGGCGATGCGTGATGAGGCCGTCCAGCGAGAGGCGGCCGGACTCGATCAAGTCCTTCACCGCGAAAAGGTCGGGTTCGCGCCATTCGGCGGCGACGCGGATGCGGACTTCGCGCATGAAGGCGGGCGGGAACGCGAAGGCAAGCGGCGCGCTGTAGAAGCCGGCGAGCACGATCTCGCCGCCGGGCGCAAGGCGCGCAATCAATTCGTCGAGGAGAGCAGCATCGCCGCTCGCGTCGTAGATCGCGCGATAGTCACGGCGCGGATCGTCAGCCGGATCGAGGACACGATAGCCTTCGGCGCCGCGCGCCCGCTCCGGATCGCGCTCCCACACGACGGGCGAAGCGCCGCCCAGCACCGGCGTCAGCCGGGCGATCATGCGGCCGAGCACGCCGTGCCCGACGATCAGATCGGGCCGCGGCTCGGTCGCTTTGCCGAGCGCGTGATATGCGGTCGCCGCGAGCGCGAGGAGCACGCCCTGCTCATCCAGATCATCGCGGAGCGGGACGACCCGCGCTCCTGCGGTCACCAGCCGGCTCGCTGCGCCGCCGAACAGCCCGCGGACGGCGCCGTAGCAACGCGCGCCCGGCACGAAGACGGTCTCGCCCCGACGGCGGCCCGACTTTGCGCCCGCTTGCGCGATGCGACCGACCAATTCGTAGCCCGGCACAAGCGGGTAACCGAGCCCCGGGAAAGCAGGCATGCGGCCGTGCCAGAGGAGCCGCTCGGTGCCGGTGCTGATCCCGCTGAACGCGATATCGACAACGACGTCCTCGTCTCCCGGCTCGGCAAGCGCAAGACGGCTCAAGCCGAGGCGTTCGGGCCTTTCAAGGACCACAGCCATCGCTTCCATGACGCCTCCGGCCGATATCGCGGCGCCAAAGCACCCCTAATCGCCCCATAATATGTAAGCCTACGCTTACGGTTTATGTTGTCAAGATATATCAACAGATGACACTTACGTTGTCGGCGCATCTGCGACCATGGCGCGGAGAACGACAGTGTTACGCGTTGTCAATGGTCGTGGACGCTGCAAGCCAGCGGCTAGCAACAGGCTGGAGAGCTCGGCTGCGGTCCTTAATCTCCCGCGGCCCATCGCCAGGAAGTAGAAAGTAAAGTAAGCTGCAACCGGTTCGGCCCCCGCGGTCTCGGCCATGGGCTCCCCCACCAGAACGATGCCGCCGGGCGGCAGTGCGGCGGCTATCGCGCGGAGGATGGTCAACGCGTTGGCGTCGTCATGGTCGTGCAGGACCCGTAGGAGCGAGACCGTATCCGCGCCGCGCGGGAGCGGGTCCGCGAGGAAACTGCCCCCGATCGCGCTCGCCCGATGCGCGAGCCCTTCGGCGGCAAAGCGGGCGCGCGCACGGTCGGCGACCGCCGGCAGGTCGAACAGCATGAGTTCGAGCTCGGGAAAGCGCTTTGCAGCCGTGGAGAGGAACACGCCCTCCCCGCCTCCGACGTCGAGCAGACACCGGCGCCCGCCGAGCGGGAAGGTCGCCAGCGCCTCGTGCGCGATGAAGCTCTGCGAGGCCGCCATCAGGGCCGAGTAGCGGGCGACCTGGTCCGGCGAGAGCGCGCCCGGATGGTCCGTTCCGGCGTAGGGCCAGAAGGCGGACAGCGCCGTATCTTTTTGTCCGCGCAGAAGCGCGACCGGATCCGCCAGATCGGCATAGAGCAGGGCGTGGTGCTCGATCATCGGCTGCAGACCCGGATTGCCGAGGAGAGCGGCGCCGAGCGAGCCGAGCCCGTACCGCTCGCCCCGCCGGCGCGCGACAAGGTCGAGGGAAGCCGCGGCTTCGAGCAGCCGCGCCGCCAATTCCGGCGGAAGCGCGAGCCGTTGGGCGAGCGCATCCACGCTCTGCGGGCCTTCCGCAAGCACATCGAACAGACGCAGGCGGACGCAAGCGAGGAGCGTTTGCGAGTAGACGAACCCGGCGCAGAGATCGAACAAAGCGCGGGCGCTTCGGCGCGCGATCGGACGCGTCAATGGGAAGGCGGTCGCAAGCCGTTGAAAAGCTTGGCTTGCGAGCATCCGGTCGCGGAAGGCGAACCAGCGATCACGAATGTCCGGACCGCCCATCGGAGCAGGCCGTGACCCTCACGCGGCGCGCATGGCCGCAAGCCGTTTCGGCGCGAGCCGCTTTGCTTCCGATAGGATCAGCGCCGTGAGGTCGCCGGCGCCGGGACAATCGGCGGGAATCGCGCTGATCGCGCCTTTGACAAGCCGTTCGAGCCGGTCGATCGCGCCGGCAAGTCCGAACTCGATCACCGCGCTCGGGCGGCCGAGCGCCGCGTCCTGCCCGGACGGTTTGCCCATTTCCACCTCGTCGGAGACCGCGTCGCGGATGTCATCGGCGACCTGATAGGCTTCGCCGATCTGCTCGCCGAGCAGCCGCCAGGTTTCCGGATCGCCGCCGGCCGCCGCCGCGCCCAACATGGTCGCCGCGGAAAACAGGGAGCCCGTCTTCGCCTGCTGGTAATTGGACAGGTCGACGCGCGGCTCGCATTCCCAGGCCTGACCCGCCGAAATGCCGAACGGCATGCCGACGGAGCGGCCGATCGTCGTGAGGACGCGCGGAAGGCGCTGCGGCGAGCACGCCGCATAGGCAAGCGACTCGAAGGCGAGCACGATCAGCGCATCGCCGGCGAGCACCGCAATGCGTTCACCGAAAGCGGCATGAAGGGAGGGCCGGCCCCGACGGAGTTCGGCATTGTCGAAGCATGGCAGGTCGTCATGGGCAAGGGAGGCGCAGTGCAGGAACTCGACCGCGGCGGCGGCCGCATCCGTCAGCGCGGGCTCGTCGTCGCCGCAGGCGGCCGCGACGGCGAGGCAAAGCCTTGGTCGCACGCGCGCACCGCGGGGAAACACCGCGTAGCGCATCGCGGCGGCGAGACGCGGCGGCGCTCCGGGCGCTTCCGCGCGGCCGATGGCCGCTTCGAGGGCTCGTTCGATCCGCGTCACGCCGTCCATGCGTGCCCCCTTCATGTAAGGTTTAGTTGTCGCGCAATCATGTCATGTATTATAGACAACTGCGAACGGAACACAATGCCAAACTACCGGCCATCGCCATGAGCGCTCGGACAGAACGGGTCGTCATTATCGGGGCGGGCGTCGGCGGCCTCGTGGTCGCGCTTGAACTCGCCGCGCGCGGTCTCGCCGTCACGGTCATCGAGAAAGCCGACGCTCCCGGCGGCAAGATGCGCGAGATCGCCGTCGGTGCGGCGCGCCTGGATGCGGGGCCTACCGTGTTCACCATGCGCTGGGTGTTCGAGGAGCTGTTCGCGGAGATCGGAACCTCGTTCGCCGCGCATGTGCCGCTCAAGCCGCTCGACGTCCTCGCCCGTCATGCCTGGAGCGAGCGTGAGCGGCTCGACCTCTACGCCGACCGGACAAGGTCTGCGGAAGCGATCAGCGCCTTCGCCGGCGCCGCGGAAGGGAAGCGCTACCTCGACTTCTGCGTCCGCGCGCGGCGCATGTACGAGACGCTCGAACGCCCATTCCTGCGCTCGCCCTGCGGAAACCCGCTCACTCTCGCCCACAATATCGGGCTTGGGCGGATCGGCGACCTGCGCGGCATCTCGCCTTTTTCGACCCTGTGGGCGGCGCTCGGGAAGCACTTCCACGACCCGCGCCTGCGGCAGCTGTTCGGCCGCTACGCCACGTATTGCGGCGCCTCGCCGTTCCTCGCGCCGGCAACGCTGATGCTGGTCGCCCATGTCGAACAGGAGGGCGTCTGGCTCGTCGAGGGCGGCATGCATCGGCTGGCGCGCGCGCTCGCCGCCCTGGCGGAACAGAAAGGCGCAGCATTCCGCTACGGAATGCAGGCCGCGCGGGTGGAGGTGAAGGCCGGGCGCGTCGCGGGCGTGACGCTGGCGAGCGGCGAGCGCATCCCGGCCGACGCAGTGGTCATCAATGCGGACGTCGCCGCGGTCGCGGCCGGCCTGCTCGGCCCCGACATAACGCGCGCGACCCCGGCGATCGCCCCGCAGGCGCGTTCGCTTTCCGCCGTGACCTGGGGGCTTGCCGCGCGCACGGAGGGCTTCCCCCTGCTGCGCCATAGCGTCTTTTTCTCGCGCGACTATGCGGGCGAGTTCGACGATATATTCGTTCGCCGCCACCTCCCACGGGCGCCGACCGTTTATGTGTGTGCGCAGGACCGCGACGATCGCGACGAGGCGGCCGGCAGCGAGCCCGAGCGGCTGCTCTGCCTCGTCAACGCGCCGCCCTTCGCAGACCGCAAACCCCTCGACCGAACCGAGATCGACGCATGCGAACGCCAGACATTTTCTTTCCTCGAGCGATGCGGCCTGCGCGTTCATCGCCGCCCCGAAGCAACGGTGGTTACGACCCCGTCGGATTTCGCCAGGCTGTTCCCCGCGACGGGCGGGGCGCTTTACGGGCGGGCGTCACATGGATGGAGAGCATCCTTCCAGCGCCCGGCGTCGCGCACGCCGGTTCCCGGCCTCTACCTCGCCGGGGGGAGCACGCATCCGGGGCCGGGCGTCCCGATGGCGGCGCTGTCGGGCCGGCTGGCGGCGGCGGCGCTGATGGCGGACCTCGCTTCGACGTCGCCGTCCCGTCCGGCGGCTATGCCTGGTGGTATGTCGACGCGCTGAGCGACGATGGCCGCTACGGCCTTGTCATCATCGCCTTTATCGGCAGCATCTTTTCCCCCTATTACGCGCTCGCGCGCCGACGCGGGAGCGCCGATCCGCTCGATCACTGCGCGCTCAATGTCGCGCTCTACGGTCCGGGCGGCAAGCGCTGGAGCATGACGGAGCGCGGTCGCAGAGCCGTCGAACGCACGCCCAGCCGTCTCGCCATCGGACCAAGCTCGGTCGGCTGGGACGGCGCGGCATTGACGGTTCGGATCGACGAAATCGGCGTGCCCATTCCGCGGAAGATGCGCGGCGTCGTGCGAATCATTCCGTCATCCCTCACAACGGTCCAGGTGGCGCTCGACGATTCGGGCCGGCACATTTGGCGGCCCTTCGCGCCCTGCGCGCGCGTCGAAGTCGCGTTCGAGCGGCCCTTCTTGCGTTGGACGGGCCACGGCTATTTCAATTCGAATTCCGGCACGGAACCGCTGGAGGACGGTTTTCAGAACTGGGACTGGTCGCGCGCCCATCTGCCGGACGGCGCGGCCGTGCTCTACAATGCGCGACGGCGTTCGGGTGGCGACCTGTCGCTCGCTCTGCGCTTCGACCGCTGCGGTCGGGCCGAAGCATTCGACCCGCCTGCGCCTGTCGCGCTTCGACCCTCCCGCTGGCGAATAACGCGCGCGACCCGCTCCGAAGGTCCGGTCGAGATTCTGGAGACGCTCGAAGACGCCCCGTTCTATGCGCGCTCGCTCCTGCGTGGGCAGTGGCATGGCGAACAGGCCATGGCCGTGCACGAAAGCCTGTCGCTGGACCGTTTCCGCGCGCCGTGGGTGCAGTTGATGCTGCCGTTCCGCATGCCGCGGCGGTCGCGGTGAGCCGAGCCGGCCCACCGCGAGCCCTTACTGGTCCATCAAGCCCCGTTTCATCGCGTCGCAATTCTTGCGCCGGCGCAAGAAGTAGACCATTTGGATCAGCCCCGCAGCGAGCCCCGCGCCGAGCGTGAACAACGCCAGCGTCGGGATCAAGGAAATCGTAGCCCATAAGAACCTCTCTGTTTGTTGGCTGGATAGTTGGAGTCCGTTACTCGAACCCCGCAGCGCGGCCGGTCTGCCGACGCGGATCGTTGGCGGCGATCGAGTTCCTACGGGCAAACGCGACGGCTCAGGTTTTGATCCGTGGAGTGACAAGCAAGCTTGTCACTGCGACATCAGCGACAGCTCTGCAGGCTGATCAGACTGACACGCGCTTTCGGGGAGGTAGCCGAGCGCAGCCGACGCGGGAGCGAAAAATGGATTGAGCGGTCGGCCCGGCCAAATCACCTGGCGCCCGCATCCGGCGCGGGCGGCTCGTCCTTGTCCGGCTTCCGCGACGCGTCCGTGCTGCGCCCACGTCGCAGCGAGACAAGCTCCCAGACGCCCCAGCCGAGAACAACCGCAAACACGAACACAAGCTCGACCAAGCCGAAAAAGTCGGGCTTCATGTCGACGTCCCTGTGTGCGCAGCGACGTGCCCGGTCAGCGGGCCGAGACCCCGCCAAGCTCGAACACGCAGGCGGAGTCGCCGGCGGCCTGACAGGCGATTTCGGTCACGCGCGCATGCGGATCCACGAGCGCACGGAAAAGCCGCTCGAAGGTCGCAGCGTAAAAATCGCACACCGGCGCGGCGGCATGCGCGCCGCGGCAGAGCGGAGAGTTCGCGATGGTGATGCGCACGGTCCGGCCAAACTCCGCGCGGAACGTCCCGCTGCCCACAAACGTCCAGGCATTGCGCCCGATCGCAGCCAGCAGAGCGCGCGATGCCAGCCGGCGCGGCAGCATCCGCAGGAGCGCCTGCGCCGGTTTCGGGATGCGATGGGCGAGCAGATAATCGCCGGTGAGCGCGCCGGCGGCGCGCGAGACGCGCGCCGCGCGGTCGAGGCCGAGCTCGTTGCGCACCACCTGATGGAGCGCGATGACCTCGCGCTCGTCGACCATGTCTTGCGGCAATTCGGCGAGATGATGCGCAAGGCCCGCCTTGGCGAACAGCTGCATCGTTTTCACCGCGCCGACGTCGCCCGCGAGCGCTTCGGCCATGCGCGTGATCGCGTTCGGACCGATGCGCGCAATCCGCGCGGAGTCCGTCAGCGGGCTTGCGACGGGGTTTACGTCCTCCGCCGTGGTGGTCATGGTCAGCAGGCGCGCACGCCCTGCTGCGCCTTTTCGCCCTTGCGCTTGCGCGGCGCGGGCGCCGCCTTCAAGTCGGCGCGCTGGCCTTCGTCAAGCGTGCGCGTCTCGTCGAAGCCGAAGTTCACCTTCTTCGATTGCGGCCCCCAGTAATTCACGCGGCCGAGATCGTAGAATTTCCGCTCCATGCTGCTCTTGAGATAGGCCTTCATGCAGCCCAGCATGTAGCGGCGCTTCGCGCGGTCGAGGATGAAGGGATATTCGAGGAACATCTTGCGCATATAAAAGCGCCGGTAATTGTTCATCACGCGGTCGAGCAGCTCGGTGCGCTCCATCGCGTCGGGCTTCATGATCGGAGTGACGAAATTGTACTTGTCGAAGTCGAACACCTGGACCTTGTCGCCCAGCTCCTGGAACAGGTCGGAGAACGGCCACGGCGTATACATGCTCCAATTCGCCATGTCGCATTTCCAGTCGCGCGCCATCTGGTAGGTCTCTTCCAGCGTCTCGGCCGTTTCGTTCTCGAGGCCGACGATGAACTGGGCCTCCGAAACGATCCCGTTCTTGCGCAACAGCTCGATCGCGCGCTTGTTCTGGGCGACCGTGGTTTCCTTGTTGAAGCGGTCGAGTTGCAGCTGCGCGGCGGCCTCGGTGCCGAGCGAGACATGCATGAGCCCGGCCTTGCGATAGAGCGGCAGCAGTTCCTCGTCGCGCAGAATGTCGGTCACGCGCGTGTTGATGCCCCACAGCGCCGGCGACCCGCGACGGATCAGTTCCTCGCACATCTGCACGAATTTCTTGCGGTGAATGGTCGGCTCTTCGTCGGCGAGGATGAAGAATCCAACCTTGTAGTCGCTCACCAGCGTTTCGATCTCGTCGACGAATTTGACCGGGCTGCGGACCCGGTAGGTTCGCCAGAACTTCCATTGCGAGCAGAAGCTGCAGGTGAACGGACAGCCGCGCGCGAAATTGGGGACCGCGAGCCGGACGCCAAGCGGGATGTAATGATACTTGTCCCAGTCGAGCATGCCCCAGTCGGGCGTGAGCTGGTCGAGGTCGTCGATCGGCGGCTCGGACGGCGTCGCCACCACGCTGCCGCCGTCGAGATAGGCGATGCCGCGCACCTTCTCCGGCGCGCGCTTGAATTCGCCCGAATCGATCGCGCGGAGCAGATTGAGGAAGACGTTCTCGCCCTCCCCGCGCGCGATGACGTCGATCCAGGGCGCTTCGGCAAGCACCTGCTTGTACATGAAGGTGCCGTGGATGCCGCCGAGCACGGTCACGGCGCGCGGATGCTCTTCCTTGGCGATCTGCAGCAGCCGCTCGGCCTTGTAGATCGCGGGCGTGATCGCGGTCGCCGCGATGACGTCCGGCTTGTCGGCCTTGAACCGCGCCCGCATCTCCTCTTCGGAGAGGTTGTCGGTCATCGCGTCGATGAAGTCGATATCGCGATAGCCCGCCGCTTTCAACGTGCCGCCGATATAGGCGACCCAGGCCGGCGGCCAGTTGCCCGCAATCTCCGCTCCGCCGGAGTGATAATTTGGATGGAGGAGCAGAATGCGCATACGACCCTCCCAGGTTCTTGCTCGGCTATCTGTCAATCTGCGCTAGACAGGCACCGGTGTCAATTATGTCTGACAACGGATAACGCGTACACGTTTCTGCCATTCAGGATTGTGGCGACGCAAAGCGTGCGGATCACCCGACGCCTCCGGCCGACGCGACGGTGACGCCGCTCGAAGGGACCAGCGCGGGATCGCTGCGCCGGCGGCGCTCCATCCGCTCGAACAGGTCGATCACCCATGCGGCGCGGCCCTCGATGTCCCACCAGGCCGGGCCGCCCATGAGCGGCGTCGCCGGGAGGGCGGCCACGGCGTCGACAAGGAAGCGGACTTCCTCGAGCGGCGGCGCCGACCGCGCGTGGGGCGCGAGCGTGGTGAAGGGACCCGCAGCGAATGCATGGGCGAGGAGCCGGAGCTTCCTGCCGGCCGGCACGACGGACCGGCGCGACACCGAGTTCGAGGCCTGATCGTTCGAGCTCGCGCCCGATCTCGGCATAGAGCATGCGGGCGGCGAGGATTCCCGGCCGGCATGCCCATGGCAGCGCGGCGATGCCAGGAATGGCGCGGTCATAGAGCGCGTCCGCGACGGACAGGAGCCGCTGCACCACCCCGCCCAGGCGCGCGTCGAAGCAGGGCCGCGCGAGCCAGGCGTCCGGGTCGATGCCGGCGTCGCGCAGCCACGCGAGCGGCAGATAGATCCGCCCCATGCGGGCGTCCTCGCCGACGTCGCGCGCGATATTGGTGAACTGCATGGCGACGCCGAGTTCGCAGGCGCGCGCAAGAACGCCGGGCGCGCGCGCTCCCATCAGCAAGGCCATCATCACGCCGACCGTTCCGGCGACCCGCGCCGCATAGGCGTTGAGCGCGGAAAGATCGTCGTAGCGGCGGCCTTCGGCATCCCAGGCAAGGCCCTCCAGCAGCGCCTCGGGCAGCGCGCGCGGGATGGCGTAGTCGGCGACAAGGTCCGCGAAGGCCCGGTCGGCCGGCGCCGGCAGCGGGCGTCCGGCATAGGCCCGCTCGAGCCGGTCCGACAGCCGCGCGAGCGCGCTTTCCGTGCTGCCGCCGTTGTCGACCGCATCGTCGGCGAGGCGGCAGAACGCGTAGAGCGTATAGGCAGGGCCGCGCATCTCCAGCGGGAGCAGCAGCGAGGCGGCGAAGAAACTGCGCGAGCCCTGGCGAATCATCGCCCGGCAGGCGGCGTGATCCGCGGGAACCGCGTGCGGACTGTCAGCCCAGGGCAGCGCCATGGGGCACCACTTGATCGAGCACGCGCGCCGACGAGAGCACGCCCGGCACGCCCGCGCCGGGGTGCGTTCCCGCCCCGACGAGATAGAGCCGATCGATCTCCTCGCTCTTGTTGTGTGGCCTGAACCAGGCGCTCTGGGTGAACAGGGGCTCGAGCCCGAACGCCGCGCCGTCGAACGAACGCAGGCGCGCGTAGAAGTCCTCCGGCGTGACCATCCGCGAGGTGACGACCTCGTCTTCCAGGCCGGGCAGCACGGTCTCGCTCAGGCGCGCCGCGATCGCGCGCCGGTACGGCTCGGCCGCCTGGTCCCAGTCGATTCCGCTCGCGAGATTGGGCACCGGCGACAGCACGTAGAAGGCGTCGCGGCCGGCAGGCGCGAGCGAGGGATCGGTCGCGGTCGGGCGGTGCAGGTAAAGGCTGAAGTCCGGGGCGAGGATTTTGCGGTCGAAGATGTCGCGCAGCAGTTCCTTGTAGCGCGGCCCGAGCAGGATCGTGTGGTGCGGCACGTCGGGATAGCGCCGGCGCGTTCCGAAATACCAGATGAACAGGCTCATCGAGTAGCGCGCGCGCTCGAGCTTACGATCGGTCCAGCGCCGGCGATGCTCGGGCGGCAGCAGATAGCGGTAGGTCCACGCCGAATCGGCGTTGGAGACGACGATGTCGGCCGCGATCGTCCTGCCCGACGCAAGCCGGACGCCCGTCGCGGCGCGGTCCTTAACGGTGATCGCGGTCACTTCCTCGCCGCAGCGCAGTTCGCCGCCCTGGCCTTTCAACAGGCGCACCATTCCGTCGACGAGCCGGCCGGTGCCGCCCATTGCGAAATGCACGCCCCAGCGCCGCTCGAGATGGGCGATCAGGCAGTAGATCGAGGTGGTCGTGAACGGGTTGCCGCCGATGAACAGAGGCTGGAAGCTCAGCGCGACGCGCAGCCTTTCGTCCTTCACATAGCTCGCCACCAGGCCGTAGACGCTGCGGTAGCTCTTGAGCCGGAAGAGGTCGGGAAGGAGCCGCGCCATGGACGTCAGCGAGTCGAAGGGCACATGGCCCAAGCGCTCGAAGCCGATGCGGAAAATCTCCTCGCTCTTCGCCATGAAGCGCTCGTAGCCCGCGACATCCGCTGGCGACAGGCGGGCGACCTCCGCGCGCATCGCCGCCGGGTCGCCGCTCGCGTCGAACGTTTCGCCGTCGTGAAAACGGAGGCGATAGAAGGGAGAGACCGGCCGCAAGTCGATGTCATCTTCGAGCCGCCGTCCGCAGAGCCGCCAGAGCTCCTCGAACAGGAACGGCGCGGTGACGATGGTGGGCCCCGAGTCGAAGGTGAAACCGTCCTGGCGGTGGACATAGGCGCGCCCGCCCGGCCGATCGAGCTTCTCGAGCACGGTGACGCGGTAGCCGCGCGCGCCAAGGCGAATGGCGGCCGCAAGTCCGCCGAAGCCGCTGCCGATCACCACGGCATGCGGCGCCTTGTTGCCGACCTGGATGAGAGGGGCTTCCGCCCTTCGAAGTGTCAAGGCAGTCATCAATTTCGTTTGTAACACGGAATTGACAGTAGGGCCAGTCGCGAGAACGCCTATCGCCGAAAAACCTCTGCTTCCATGGCCGATCGCTCCGGGCTAACCACCGAGACTGTCCGCGACCTCGAAGATGAGGTCAGCGATCTCGGCCGGCTGCTCCTCATGCGCGAGATGTCCCAGTCCTCGCAGGTACTTGATCGTGGCCTGGGGGGCGAGGTCGCGCACGCGGAACGCCTCCTCCGGCGCGACTGTGCCGTCCTTGCCGCCCACGACAAGGATAAGCGGCGTCGCCAGCCGGGGAAGTTCGCGCGTGAGCGGCTCGATGTCCCAATTCGCCATCATGGCGAGGGCGGCGTGGACATGGCCCGGATTGCGGACCAGTCGCCCGTAAAGCTCGACGCCGGCCGCATCGACGGTCGACCCGGTGTTCTGCAACAGCCGGCCGAGCACGGACTTGTCGGAGGCTCGCCAGGCGAATAGCCGCGCGCTCAGCGAACTCGATGCGAGCGCGCGGGCGATCGGCGAAAAGATCTGTCCGGCCACCCCGCGGAACGGCAGGAGCGCGCCGTTGAGGCTGACGATGGCGCGCGGGGCGATGCGCCCGTCCAGGGTCATCCGGATGAGAACCGCAGCGCCCGCCGAATGCCCGACGGCAAGCGCCGGCTTTGCCGCCAGCGTGTCGAGGAGTCCGGCCGTCGCCGCGGCCATGCCCGGCAATGAGAGCAGCGAATTGCGCGGCGCTTCGGTGAAGCCGTGTCCGGGCAAGTCCGGGACGATCACGGTGAAGCGCCGGGCGAGCAGCGGCGCAAGCGCGCGAAAGGAGTGGGTCGACGCTCCCGTGCCATGCAACAGCAGAAGCGCCGGCCCCTGCCCCATCACCTGCACGTGCCAGCGCAAGCCGGCCGCCTGCACGAACCGGCTGGCCTCCCGGTTGGGCCAGTCGCGGCCGTCCCGCTCCCAACTCAACCGCTCGCTCATGCGCTCATCGCACGCATGTCGTGTTGCGCCGGCGGGCGCTCATTTTGCGGTGGTGGTTTCGAGAAGCGGTGCGCCCGTCCCGGCGACGCGACCGAGAAACGCATCATAGGATTGCGCAAAGGCATCAAGCACTTCGAACTGCGGAAACGCGCCCGTGCGGAAAGGAACGATGCTCCAGTTCGGCCGGTTCTCGAACGCTTCCGCCTGGCCGTAATCGGTGAAATCCCCGCGCTGGCCATGCGCCATGAAGACCGGCAAACGCAGCTCTTCATACAGCCGGACAATGTCATTGCTGAACAGGAATCCCGCGACGAAATAGAAGGGCGCATGCTCGGCCCCCGGCTGATGGGTGGTGAGATAGCTGTAGTCCAGCAGACGCTCGTCGATGCGGGTCGATCCCCACGCTTTCTGAAGAAAGAATCGGATGCTGACCCGCGTCGTCAGAAGATCGAACAGGGGACGACCCCACATCGGCGCGGACACTGCGTCGAGCAGGAGCGGACTTCCGCGCGTGCTCCCGGGCGGACCGACGCGCGGTCCGGTTCCCTCGAAGCCGGTCGGGCTGACGAAGGCGATGCTGCGGAACGCCTCCGGCCGCTCGACCGCGGCGCGCGCCAGGAATTCCGACGAGAGCGACAGAGCGAGCGCGTCGACCGCCGTCTCGCCGTGAATGCGCTTGATCTCCGCGACCATCGCGTGGATCGCGTCCGTCATCAGGCGCGGCGTATAGTCCCGGTCGCTGCGCTCGGAAAAGCCGAAGCCCGGAAGGTCGAGCGCGTATACGGGGCGCTCTGCGCTGTAGCGTTCATAAAGCGGCCGGACCTCGTAGGCCGACCCCGCCGCGTTCACGCTGTGGATCAGCAGGAGGGGCGGCGCGCGCTCGCCCGCCGTCGCGGGACCGGCCGTATAATAGCTCAGGCCGCCCACCTCGCTGTCGAACTCGCGGCGCGTGCCCGGCACGGCGTGCGGCAGCCGCACGCTGTGCGGAATGAACAGCATGCTGTAGCCGATCCAGCCGAGCGCGGCGGTGGCCGGGGCCGCCAAAAGGGCCGAGCCAAGCCCGAAGCCGCGCCGCCCCGCCCCCGGGCCGGTCGACCTTTTCTCGCTTGCCGCCATCTTGCACCTCCATCGCGTGCTCCGGCGCAGGCTTGCGCGCCAGACGGGACAACGCCTACTCGTTTGCTGCGATCACGTGATAACGCGCTTGTGTTGCGCGGGGCGTCAAACCCTCGATTCGGCGCGGTCGGGCGCCGCGGTCCGCACCGCAGCTGACAGACGCGTCGCGTCAGCATAGGGGAGCGGCAGATAGGTCGCGCCCATTTCGGTCGCGAGCCGGCGCGCCGCCGGTTTGGACTGCGGATTGGTGTCGACCAGCAGCGCGGCAAACCCCGCCGCGCGGAGCGCGCGCGCCGAGGCGATCGCGTCGGTGTCGGCCTGGGCGCGCCCCGGCGCGCCGTCCCGCGCGATATTGGCTTGCCCGTCGGTGAGAAAGACGAGCATCGCGCTCTGGCCGCGCCGTTTCACCTGGTCGGCGAGCACGAGCGCCATGTCGATGCCGGCCGCCAGCGGCGTTCCGCCGCCCCCGGGCAAGCAGTCCAGATTGCGCTTGGCGCGCACGAGCGAGCGGGTCGGCGGCAACAGGAGTTCGGCGCAGCGCCCGCGGAAGGCGATCAGCGCCACCTGGTCGCGCCGCACATAGCAGTCCGCGAGCAGAAGCGCGATCGCGCCCTTTGCCTCCGCCAGACGGTGGAGCGCGGTCGAGCCGGAGGCGTCGACGACGAAGATGGTCGCCGTCTCGGAGCGCTGCTTGAACCGCATCACGCGAAAATCGTCGCGGCGGATCTCGAGCCGCGGGGCGCTGCCGGGCTGCGGATTGAGCGCGCGCTCCTTCTTGCGGAGCGGCTGCCAGGGCGCCGCCGCGTGCAGCGTCTCGACCACGTTGAGCCGCGCTCCGGCGCGCGGCTCGCCGCGGCGCGTTCCGGCCGGGCGTCCGCGCAGCTTCGACTTGTTGAGACCGGCGCGCGCGGGACCGCCGGTGCGCGGGCGTCCGCCCTGCAGGCTCTGAAGCTGTTCGAGGAGGCCATGCGGGATCGCCGCCTTCGCGGCTTCGAGCACGACTTCGCGCATCGGACCGTCGTGCTCGCCCGGGCTCTGGCTCTCTTCGTCGCCCGCCTGTGGCGGCTCCGGCGGCTCCGGCGGCGCATCGGGGTTTTCGGGAACCGGCAGCATCGTCGCGCGCGGCGCGAGCACCAGGCGAGCGGCGGCGGCGGCGTCCTCATCCGCAAGCTCGGCGCGGCCGGCAAGCGCCGCATGCGCACGCGCCGCCTTGAGCGCAAGCAGCGGCGCGCGGCCGGAGGCGATGCCGAGCGTGATCGTCGCCGCGCACAGGGCCGCCACGACGGCGTCGGAAGTCCGCACAAGCGGCAGACGTTCCCGCGCCGCCAATATCGCAGCCGCGTCTCCGAGATCGTCGCCCGCGACATCAGGGGCGATGCTGCCGAGATCGAGGCGGAACGCGAGCCGGTCCAAAAGCGGCTCGGGCGGCCGCTCGTCGGGGCCGATGCCTTCATCGAAGGCGACGACGCCGAAGCGCGCCTGAGCGTCGATCGAAAGCCCATCGCGCGCGACCTGCACGGCGCCGGCGTCGAGAACCGTCGCCAGCCGCGCGGCGGCGCCCGCGTTCATCCGTTCCGCCATGGACACGAGGAGGACGCCGCCGTCCGTCTCGGCGAGAATTCCCCGCTGCACGATCGGGCGTCCCGCGCGCAGCGTCGCCGCGAGGTCGAGCCCGCCGAGCAGGCGGCTGTCTTCGACATTCAGCGGGAGCCGGCGGAAGGCGGCCGCGGCGGGCAGGAATGCGCGTAGCGCGGCGAGCCATTTCTCGCGGGCGAGACCCGGCGGCGCGCGCAGCGCGACGCCGACCGTTCCGACCGGGTCGATGGCAAACAGGCGGGCCGCGAGCAAGGCTTCGTCCCACGGCGGGCGCTCGCGTTTATCGGGAGCCCTCATGCGCTGAAGAGTTCCGTCACGGCGCGTTCGATGCGCGCGGTCGATCCCGACTCGTCGAGCGGATTGCGCCGCAGGCGGTGACGGAGCGCGGACGAGGCGACGCGGCGCAGATGCGCGTCGCCGACGGCGTGGTCGCCGCTCAGGCTCGCCGCGGCGCGCGCCGCCCGGATCAGGGTCAGCTCGCCGCGCAGCCCGTCGGTGCCGAGCCCCATGCAGAGTTTCGCGGCGCGTTCCAATGCGGCGTCGCTCACTTCGACCGAGGCAATCCGCTGACGCGCCGCGACGATCCGCCGGCGCAGCTTTTCGTCCTCTTTCCGCCAGGCGGCGATAAACGCCTCCGGGTCGCGCTCGAACGAGTCGCGGCGGCGGACCACCTCGATGCGCGTCGCGAGGTCCTCCGGCGTCTTCACCTCGACGGACAGGCCGAACCGATCGAGCAATTGCGGACGCAGCTCTCCCTCTTCCGGGTTACCCGTGCCGATCAGCACGAAGCGCGCCGGGTGCCGGATGCTGAGGCCCTCCCGCTCGACCACGTTCTCGCCCGAGGCCGCGACATCGAGCAGAAGATCGACCAGGTGATCCTCCAGCAGATTGACCTCGTCGATATAGAGGAAGCCGCGATGCGCGCGGGCGATCAGGCCCGGCTCGAAGGCCTTGACGCCTTGCGTGAGCGCGCGTTCGAGGTCGAGCGCGCCGACGACGCGGTCCTCGGTCGCGCCGAGCGGCAGGTCGACCACCGGAACCGGCAGGGAGTGCGTCTTGCGAACGGCGTTTTTCGCGTGGCCTCGGCAATACTCGCACAGACCGGCCGGCGCTTCCGGTTCGCACGCGTATGGGCAACCGACGACGGCGCGCATCTTGGGCAGCAGCGCGGCAAGCGCGCGAACGGCGGTCGACTTGCCGGTTCCGCGATCGCCAAACACGAGCACGCCGCCGATCGTCGGATCGACAGCGGCGATCAGGAGGGCGAGCTTGATCTCCTCCTGCCCGACGATAGCGGAAAACGGAAATGCGGTGGCCATGCCGGTGATTTCCCGCGCCCGCTACTGCAAGTCAAGGTCCGCCGCGGAAACCGCGTACCAAGCGAGATATTCGAGGACTTCCGCCGAGCGTCGCAACGATGCGCGAACGCCTTCCAGATTCTCGGCCATTCCCGAGACGTCGACGCCGTCGGTGATTTCCAGGGCCGCAAGCTGGGCGTTCTCGAGAATCGGAGACATCAGCGTGTGATACAGTCGATTGGCTCTTGCGTCCGTTTGCAGGAGGAGAAGACCCTGGCGTTCGAACACGCCCTCCTGAAAGCGGGTGCGCGCGGTTTCGGCCAATTTGCGCTCGGTCAGGTCGGTAAACAAGAGGACGAAGCCGAGCACTTGGCCAGGCGCGGAAAAGACCGGATCGGCCCTGATGAGCATCGGCCGCCCGCCGCCCTGCTCCCCTTCCAGGCGGACCTCGCCCCGCCAGGTGCAGCGCCGGCGGTGAGATCGCTCAGCCGCCGCCGCGCCTCGCCTGCATCGGCGAACAGAACCGGCAGTTCGCGAAGCCGGGTCACTCCGCGATGCCCTTCGGGAAGCAGGCGCTCGAACGACGCATTGACCAGGAGAATCTGGCCTTCCGCGTCGGCGATGATGACCGGCTGATCCGACGCGCCGACCTGGCCGGTGACGCTGTCGAACTGGTTCTTCGCGATCAGCATCCGCACCGAGCGGAACTGCAGGACGACATCGGTCACGGTGTCGCCGATCAGCCGCGCCGCCGTAAGGTCGGCGGGCGTCCAGGGATCGGAGGTTCCCTTCACGAGCTGGTGCCATTGCGCGAAGGATCGGCGCGGCGACAGCTCGAAAGGGCTGCTCCCGATCAGGAACGGCTCGTTCGGATTTCCCGCCCAGGTGACGGTCTTCACCCGCTCCGCCCGGAGCCACACGAGGTATTCGCCCGGCGAGCGCGAGATGGGCGCCGCGATCACCCCGCTCGCGACCGAGCTCAGGCGGGCGAATTCCGGCTCCTCCGTTCCGAGCGAAGCGGTCGCGATGACGTGGGCGCGCGGTCTTCCATCGAGCCAGGCGCCGATCTCGCGCAGCTCCTGCGTGCCGGGCACATCGCCCACGGTGAGGACTTCGTCGTCGATCAGAAGGGCCGCGCCGTTTGCGCCGACCGGCTCGAGGATCGCGCGCGGGCTGTCGAAAATGGCTCTCCGCCAGTCGCCTTCGCGCGAGATCGCCTCGATCATGCGCTGCTCGAGGCGGCGCACTGAAAGCTCGGCCTGCGCTTGCCCGAAGCTATGCAGCGCGGCGATGCGGGTGGCGAAAACCTCGGCCAGAAGCTCGGAAACCGCGCGGATTTCGAACGGCATGAGGCGCGGCACGTAATGGTGGCACGAGATCAGCCCCCAGAGCTTCCCGCCGACGACGACGGAAGCGACGAGCGTCGCAGCCACCCCCATATTCTTCAGATATTGCATATGGATCGGCGACATGCTGCGTAGCACGCAGAGCGACATGTCGAGATCGCTGCCGGTGATCGGGGAGAGGCGCGGGACGATCGCCACCGGCGTGTAATCGACATCGACCAGAACGCGCACGCGGTTGCGTTCGTACAGGCGACGGGCGATCTGCGGAATGTCGGAGGCGGGATAGCGGTTGCCGATATAGGGCTCGAGCCCGGGCTCGCGCTGCTCGGAGAAAACCTCTCCATGCCCCTCGTCGTCGAAGCGGTAGACCATCACGCGGTCGTATCCCGTCACCGCCTTGAAGATGCGCGCGGTCTCGTCGCATAACGCGCGCAACGTGGCGGCGGCGGGAATCGCACGGAGCGAATCCAGGAGATGCTCGGAAAAAGCGACCGGCGGGCCCGCCCGCTCGAGTTCGATCACGAGTCCCTGGGCTCCCGAAGCCGCGCGATGCAGGAAGCCCTCAAAGATATCCTGGCCAAGACGACAGCGGACCGCATGCGGGATCGAATCCAGCGTATCGCGCAGATGCGGAGCGATGCAATCGGCGAGACCCGGGGCAAAATCGGTCAACCGCAGGCCGAGAACCGGCCGGTCGAGCGCAAGGAACTCGTCGGCGTTCGCGCTTGCCTGGATGACGACATGCTCGGGCTCGCTGAGGACCAGCAGAACGCCGTGCGGCTGAATGGATTGAGCGAGCTGGATCTGTTCCCGCTCGCAATTTGAGAGGTCGGCTTTCCCGAAGGGAGGGGCGTTGGGCGCCTCGGGCGCACGTGCGTTTGCTTTTTCCATGCGTGACGCCATGAGGACGGGCCCGCTCTCGCCTGTTTGCCTTGCCGCGCCGCCAGGTCCTAAGACCGCTCGTCAGCGCCGGGCGTGTCGGAAGCCCTTAACAACTATCACCGCTCGCTCGCCATCGTCAGTTCTTCGCAGCGGCCCGCGGCGTGTTCCCCATGTCGTAACGATTCAGCTTTGCGTAAAGGCTCTGCCGGCTGAGCCCGAGCAACCCCGCGGCCGCCGTCCGGTTCCCCCCCGCCAGATTGAGGGCGGCCCGAACATAATGCCGCTCGACAATCTCAACCGTATCACCGACGAGCTTGCGAAGCGACGTTTTTCCGATCTGCTCGGCGATGGGGCCGAGCGCCGTCATCAGGAGGCTGGCGTCGGCGACCGGGCTGAGCCTGCGGGTCACGTCGCGAAGCAAGATCGCGACATGCCGGCCGTCATCGTCGCCGCCGCCCGCCGCAGATATCTCCACCTCGATTTCGCTGCCGAGTTCCCCGCGCAGGCCGGTGCTGAACAGCCGGACATAGCCCTGCCGCTGCACGGTCGCGAGCAGGACGGCGAGGTCCGCGCCCGGCCGCCACAACCAGCGACCCAGCCGCTCGCCGAGAACCGAGCCCTTGGCGCCGACCTCGACCATGTCGAGAAAGGCCTGATTGGCGCGCCGGATGACCCCCTCGCGGTTGATGACGATAAACCCGTCCGGCAGACGCTCGATCAGTTCCTCGACCGAGGGCGCGTCGGGTTCGGCGAAGAAGGGCGGCTGCGCGCCGACCGGGCAGAGCTGCACCAGAAACACCTGGCCCGCTTCAGCGGTCAGCACCGACGCCCGCGCCAGCCAGGCTTTGCGTTCGCTGCCGAAATGCATCACGATTCCGGGCGCTTTTCCCTGCTCGCGCACGCGCTGGAGCATCGCCTGCAGACTGTCGCGGTCCTCCCGCGGCGCTTCTTCGAGGAAGTCGCGGCCGGCCGGGCTGTCCTGTCCCTTGAGGGCAATCCCGAGCGCTTCCATTGCGGCGGGGTTGGCGTCCGCCAGCCGGAAATCGCTCGCACGGATCAGCAGGACCGGTTCGGTCGAGGTGTGGAAGAGCAGGCGATACCGGGTCTCGACGTCGCGCAGCTTCCAATAGTCCCGCTCCATCGCCTGTTGTGCGGCGATCAAGCGCGACTGCAGCTCGGCGACCGCCTGGAGGTTCTTGCCAATGGCGAGCAGGCCGGAGCGCCCGCCCAGCAGAACCGTCGTGTATTCGACCGGGACTTCGCGTCCGCTCGGGAGCCGCTGCGTGATTTGGCGGAAGGCCGAGATGCCGCTCGACCTCGCGTCCTCCACAATCCGCCGCACTTTGTCTTCGCCCGCATCCACGACCGTTTCGGTCCATGGGCGGCCGAGCCAAGCCTCAACGCCGCGCTCGGCGAGGGAGCCCGCGAGGGTCGCCTCGCGGATCACGCCCTCCATATCCAGGAGAAGCGTTATGTCAGGTTCGGCTACATTCATCGAAACCATGGCCGCTCAATTCAAGGTCAGGGGGCCGCGGGAGACAAGTGAGAAAATAGTGGCGTTTGCTCCCGCCACCGATAACTCGCAAGTAAGGGCGACATGCTGTCAGGATGTTAGAATTGACATCCGTCATCGTGACAGGTTCCGCAACCGGTTTCCTTACGACAACAAACAATTACATGTCAAACAGATAGTGAACATTTTTGCCGCGCGCCTGGCGTGTCGGCGATGCGGCGGCTCACCTCGACGTGTGCGGCGGAAACGTGTCAGGCCGCGCCATCATTTCCAGCGGCAACTCAGATCGGCGAGATGGGCGAGTAATGCGGCGGCAAGGAAAAGCGACGTCCAGCCCGCCGTCAGCTCCGCCTGTCCGCCGCGCAGCGCCAGCAAGAGGCAGGCGCCCGCGAGCAGGTTGAAGACGAGATCGGGCAAAGCGATCCCGCGGCCGGTCACGCGGTGATAGAGCGAAATCAGAAATCGCCTCAGCCGCCATGAGGCCGAGAATCCAGTCGATCGCCGACCCGGTCAGGAGCCAAGCCTGCATCGCCGCAGCTCAGGAGAACGGAGCGTTCAGGCGGACCACAGTGAAATTGAGCACCGCCGCGAACGAGACCCAGGCGAGATAGGGCACAAACAGGAGGCTCGCCGTCTTGGCATAGCGCGTGAACAGGATCAGCGCGAGGATCGACAGCCACAGGAGCCCGACCTCGGCGAGCGCCAGATCGGGGCGCTGCCAACGAAAGAAGATCGCGCTCCAGGCAATGTTGAGGAGCGCGTTGACGGTCAGGAGCACGATCAGCCAAACGCGCGTGCGCCGATCCGGCGCGCGTCGCCAGGCAATCACGCCGGCGATCGCCGTCAGGGTGAAGATCAGCGTCCAGGCCGGCGGAAACAGCCAGTCCGGCGGCTGCCAGGCGGGCTTCTGCAGCGCCTGGTACCATGCGCCGAGCTCGGTCAGCTCGCCGCCGATCGTGGCGACCGCAATCGTTGCGACGGCGGCGACAAGCGCGGGAACCAGCAGCGCGCGCCGGCCCGGCGGCTGCGTTATGGGGAGGCCAGACCGCATAGCTGCGCGATGTCCTTGAACAGAATCCGCATGTGAGCCGCCGGTTTCGATCGCACCAGCTCCTTGTTCATGTAGGACTGCCACGTGATCCGCTGAACATCCGGATCGCGGCACATACTGACGAAACGCTCGCGCGTCCAGTCGCTCCGGTACCAGAAACGCTGCATCAGTCCCAGCACAAAGAACACGCGGCCGTGCTGCTTCATGAAGCGTTTTCGCGCGGTTGCAAGCGCGCGCGTGTCGGATGTCTGCAGAAGCAACTCCACCGCCTCCGCGGCAAGCCTTCCGCCGGTCATCGCGTAGTAGATGCCTTCGCCCGAGGCCGGCGCGACGACGCCCGCCGCGTCGCCCGCGAGCACGACGTCGCGACCATTGTCCCAGCGGCGGAGCGGATGCAATGGAATCGGCGCCCCCTCGTGACGAAGCGTCTCGACCTCGTCGAGCCCGGTCTTGCGGCGGAGCGCGGCGACCGCCTCACGCAGGGCGAAGCCTTTCTTGGCCGTGCCCGACCCGATGCTGATCGTGCGCCCATGCGGGAATATCCACGCGTAGAAGTCCGGCGAGAGCGCGCCTTGGTAATAAACGTCGCAGCGCGTGTCGGCGTAGTCGGCCTGGCCGGCGTTCGGCGCGCGAATGATCTCGTGATAGGCGAATACGTAAGGGATGCGGTCGGCGCCGGGAACGCTTTGCCGCGCCACCGCCGAGATCGCGCCGTCGGCGCCGATGACCGCGCGCGCGCGCACGCAGGCGTGCGCTCCGCCCGCCGCGTCGCCGGGCCGGTAGTGAACAAGGGCGACGCCGTCATCGTCGCGGGACAGGCGTTCGAACGTGCCGCGACGCCGCTCGGCGCCCGCTTCGGCCGCCCGCGCGCGCAGCCACTCGTCGAAGACGTCTCGGTCCACCATCCCGACATAGCCGTTTTCAATCGGCATCTCGACCTGGCGTTCGGACGGCGACACCATGCGTGCGCCGGTGATGCGGGCGACCAGCAGCCGTTCGGGAATGTCGAAGTCGCGCATCAAGCGCGGCGGGATCGCTCCGCCGCAAGGCTTGATGCGTCCCGCACGGTCGAGCAGGAGCGTCGAGCGCCCGGAGCGGGCCAGATCGTTCGCCGCCGTCGCCCCGGCGGGTCCCCCGCCGACCACCACCGCGTCATAAGTCTCGGGTGCGCGCATCGTCGTCATCCTTGTGTCCTCACGGGCGCGAAAGGCCCGGACTCGTGCGAGAAATCCGTTGGGACAGGCTCGGCGCGAGCGGGCTGAACGCGCGCGGCGAGCGTGGCGGAGAGAAGGAAGAGCGCCGCTTCGAGCGCGAACACGGTCGCATAGGCCGTGACCGCGGAGCCGAGCAGCCAGCGCGCAAGATCGCTCGCAAGCGTGCCGGCAAAGCCGCCCAGCCCGAAGGCGATCGCCTGCGCTGCGCCGAAGAGGCCCATCCGAACGCCTTCCCGGTTCTCGCCGCCCACGCCGGCGAGGCCCATCATCGATTCGATGGCGGCGACCGCATAGGCGCCGTTCGTCACGCCCAGAACGAATACCGACGCGTGCAGGGGAAAGCCGGGTCCGACCAGCGACGCGAGCGACAGGCTTGCGAGCGCGCAAGCGGATGCGATGCAGCCGCCGATCGTGAGCGCACGCATCGAACCGAAGCGACCGCCGAGCCGGCTTCCCGCGAAACCGACGACCAGCATCCCGATCAGCACGCCTGAGTGCTGCACGCCGGACAGCTTGGTGGATTGGCCGGGCGTCAGGCCGAACACCGTTCCGGCGAAGGGCTCGAGGATGAGGTCCTGCGCGCTATAGGCGAGCATCGACACGAACACGAAGACCGCGAAGCGGCGCGCCTGCGGCTCGGCCCAGACCTGCGCCAAGGCTTGGCGGAACGTGGGCTTCGCGCCCTGCTCCGCGAGCCGCCGCGCAGCGCTCGGCTTGCCTTCGACGCCCCACACCGCAAGGAGCGTGAGCAGGAAAGCGATGGCCGCCACCCCCGCCGCGACCGCGACCAGCCGTTCCGGCGAAAACGGATCGAGCAGGTGGCCGGCGCTCCCCGCCGTCACGATGAATCCGCCGATCATCATGATCCAGACGGTCGCCGCCGCCGCGCCCCGGCGGCTCGGCTCCACACGCTTGGCCAGCAGCACGAGCAGCGACGTGCCGGCCGCGCCGACGCCGACCCCGATGAAGATGAACGCCGCCGCGGCGAGCGCGAGACCCGCCGCCGGATGCGATGCGATCAGAACGGTCGCAAGCGCCGCGGCCCAGCCCGAGAGCGCCAGAATGGCCATTCCGCCGATGATCCAGGGCGTTTGCCGGCCGCCCGCGTCGACGCCATAGCCCCAGCGCGGGCGAAACACCTGCACCGCATAATGCAGCGCGACGAGCGCGCCCGGGACCATCGCCGGCAAGGCGAACTCCACCACCATCACGCGGTTGAGCGTGGACGTGGTCAGCACCACGATCGCACCGAGCGCGGTCTGCACGAGCCCGAGGCGGACGATCCCGAGCCATCCCAGCCGGGGCGCGTTCAAGACTGCGCTCCGATCGGGGCGATCGCGAAGGCGCTCGCGAGCATCCCGAAGACATACAGCGTGACGCCGGTCGCACTGTACGTGGCCGCGCGCTCGCGCGGGCTGCTCAAGAACCACGCCATCAGCGCGAACTGCAGCGCCAGAAGGACGCCCACCGCAATCGCATAGGCCGGGCGATCCCAGGTCACGAGCAGCGCGATGACGATCGCCTGTGGCGCGGCCATGACGATGCAGGCAAGACGCGCGGCGGGACCGACGCCGAGCCGCACCGGCAGGGACCCCACGCCCATGCGCAGGTCGCCTTCGACCGACTTGAAATCGTTGAGCGTCATGATCCCGTGGGCGCCGACGCTATACAGCGCCGCGATCACGAGAATGCGCCAGTCCGGCAGAGCAGACGCCATCACCGCCGCCCCGGTGAACCAGGGGAGTCCCTCGTAGCAGAGGGCGACGGCGCTGTTGCCCGCCCACCCGTTGCGCTTGAGGCGGATCGGCGGCGCGCTGTAGGCCCACGCCGCCGCGAGTGCAACCAGCCCGGCGGCGAAGCCCCAGGGGCCGAGCGCGGTGGCGACGACGACCGAGAGCGCGGTCCAGATGAGCGCGATATAGAGTCCCCACCGCCCCGGCACGCGGCCCGACGGTATCGGCCGCGTCGGTTCGTTGATCGCGTCCACCTTGCGGTCGAACCAGTCGTTCACCGCCTGGCTCGCGCCGCACACCATGGGTCCCGCCAGCAGGAGACCGGCGGCGAGCGCCGGCCAGCGCTGGGCGGCCGGCAATCCGGACGAGACCACCCCGCAGCCGAACGCCCACATGGGCGGAAACCAGGTGATCGGCTTGAGGAGTTCCAGAACTGCTGGAAAGGTGGGTCGCTGCATTATCGATCCGCCCCTAACCGTTGTCGGGAATGTCGCTGTCGCCCTGCTCCGAGGGGTCGATCAAGCCATAGCGGCGCAGCTTCACGTACAGGCTTTGCCGGCTGAGCCCGAGCATTTCGGCAGCCGAGGCCCGATTGTCGTCGGTCAGTTCGAGCGCGGCTTCGATACATAGCCGCTCGATCACGTCGGTCGCCTCGCGCACCAGTTCGCGGAGCGAGACCCGGCCGACCAGTTCGGCGAGCTGCTCGACCGAGCGCGGCAGCTCACCGCCGGTGCGCAAGTCGGTTTTCAGCCGCCGCCCGACATCGCGAATGGCGAAACCGAACAGCATCGGGTCTTCGTTCGGCACCGGGATCGCCGAAATCTCGACTTCCGTCGCGCCGCCAAGTTCGCCCTGCAGCCGCGTCGCAAACAGCCGAACCGACCGTCCCTGGCGCAGGCTGGAATTCATGACGCTGAGATCGACGCCGGTGCGCCCGAGCCAGCGCTCCAGCGACTGCCCGCGCGCCTGCTCCTCGCTCGCGAGCTGCGCCAGTTCGAGGAATGCGTGATTAACCTTGCGGACGCGACCCTCGCGGTCGGTCAAGACGAGGCCATCGGGCGCGGAGTCGAAGAACCGCAGCAGCGGCGAGCTTTCGGTCGAATCCGGCGGGTGCGCGGCGTGGCCATTGACGGCGGACAGCCGGAAGAGGAACAGCGAACCGCCTTCCTGACGCAGCATCGACGCGAAGACCAAAACCTCCCGCTCGCCTGCGGCGAGGCGTGCTTGCACGCCCTCGGCCCGTCCGGCCGCACGCACGCCGGCTAGCATGGCCTGCACCGCCGCGACGCTGTCCGGCGCGAAGAACTCCGCAATGGGGCGGCCGACGATCCGGGTCCGCTCGCCGAACAGGCGGGCGGAGGCGGGGTTTGCTTCAGCGATGCGCTGCGTGGAGTCGAGCACCAACATGGGCTCGGGCGACAGCTGGAACAGCAACCGATAGCGCGTCTCGGCATGGCGCAGCTGCGCATAGTCGCGCTCCATCGATTGCTGCAACTCGATCAGGCGTTGCTGCAGTTCGGCGATCGGGCGCAGGTCGCGCCCGACGGCGACGAGCCGCCCGAGTGAGCCGACCCAAATCGCGGAGTACAGGATCGGCACATCCGCGCCGCGCACCGTGGGGTGATTCACCTGCCGCCGCGGCGAGGCCTGGTTCTCGGACGCCTCGCGCAGCAAAGCCTCGAGCTTCGGCCGGCTTTCGACGGTCACCGTGTCGACGAAGGGCTGGCCGAGCCAGCGGTTGTCCCCCTGGAGGGCTGACGACAGCTCCTCGCTCTGGCAAGTCATGTCGCGGACGACCCCGTTGCCATTGACGACGACCGCGACATCCGCCATCGCCGCCACCAACGCTGCCGCCGCCTCAGCATCGAGGTGTCCAAGCAAATCCTTCGGCGCTCTGAAGCCATCCACGGCGACCAGCCTTCAGCAAGGAACTCCAGCGACTGCTCCGCTCTCGGCCGCCGACGTCTCGCCTTCGATTCATTTCCATTGCGCTGCGGCAGCGACGAGAGCCTGCGCCTGCTGTGGCGCCTGTCTCGCGTCGATGGCCATTGCGTCGGCGCCGACTTGCGCCACAAGCTCCGGATGTTCGACGAACACGTGGCCGCCGACCAGCACGCTGATCGAACGATTGCGCGATTCCCGGCGGGCCGAGTGAATTGCGGCAGCGAGCGCATCGAGCCGACGCTCGCAGCTCAGTGAGAAGCCGATCACCGCGAACCATTGGTCATGCACCAGAGCGGCGAGTTCGGCCCGCGACATAAGCGGGCAGCTCCACACGTTCCAGCCGGCGCGGCGAAAGAATTCGGAGACCATCAGGAGCCCGAACGCGTGCTGCTCGCCCGGCACCGGCACCAGCAGGGCCGGCAGGCCGTTCGGCTCGACCTCGGCCTCGCTCACGAAGGCCGGGTCGAATTCGCGCAACACGCGATGAAGCCGGCAGAGGCCGAGCGTCACCGCCGTGAAATCCAGGGCATCCGCGTCCCAGAGATCGCCCAGGCGCCGGGCGGTCGTGGCGAGAACGTCGAGGTAGAGAGAACTCGAGCGAGGCGCCGCGCGCACGGCGGGACTCCATAAAGGCAAGCGCCGCATCATCATCGTAGCCCAGCACGATACTGCTGAGCTCGGCCACGTCGTCGGAAGGCGTCTCCGTAACCGGCATAGAGAGCGCCGACGCCTGGCTGGCCCTTTGATTGGCGAGAAGAAGCCGTGGGACGACCTGCCGTTCGATCGCGCGTTTGAGCGCGCTTCGATCGCCGGTGTCGCGCCCCTTGGTATCCGCGAGGCATCCGTCGAGCATGGGAAGACCGCCGGTGCCTTTTTGCCGATACCGCCTTGCTGAGAGAGGTCGAACTTCGGTCATCGCCGTGTCCCCCAGATAGCTAATCCGATTGATTGCGTTTAGTCAAGATATGTTGACGTATACTCTTGTTGACACCTCAGCCGATCCGGCCTAGGTTTCGCTTTGGCGGCACGCGTGGGGGTGCGCGCGATGCAGTGTAGTGAGAAGAAGATCAGGTCTGGACTTTTCGCGCGGCGAACCGCGCGCGGCCCCTACTTTGTCGCTGTTGCATCGCAGCACCAGACACCTAGCGCGTCAAGTCCGGTAGACAGTACGTGTCAATACCGATCAACAGATGGCACAGTTCTTGAATCCAGACAGGATTTGCCGCGCCATCGGGGCCGCGAAACCCGCCAGCCGCGCGTTCTGTACACGCCGGACGAACGCAAGCGGCGAGACGCCTCGCCCTGGACAATCGTGCAAGGCGTCCTGGCTCCCCTCCAATTCGCGATTTTCCTCGTGAGCCTTGCCCTGGTCGTGCGTTTCCTGGTGTCGGGCGAGGGCCTGTTCGCGGCGACTGTTTCCATCGTCGTCAAGACGATCGCCCTCTACACGATCATGATCACCGGCTCGATCTGGGAGAACGCGGTTTTCGGGCGGTATCTGTTCGCCCGCGCCTTCTTCTGGGAAGACGTTTTCAGCATGCTGGTCTTGGCGCTGCACACGGCCTATCTCGCCGCGCTCGCGCTCGATGTGGACGTGTCCTGGCAGATGCTGATCGCGCTCGCCGCCTACGCCGCCTATGTCGTGAACGCGACCCAGTTCGTGCTGAAGCTGCGCGCCGCGCGCCGCGAACAGCCGCATTCGACCGCGCCCGACGCCGCGCCGCAAGCATCGGAGGCGGCGCCATGACCGGGCTCAACGGACACGCGGTGAGCGGCGGCGTCTGCGCAAGCGGCGATCCCAGCATTCTGCGCGAGCGCGGCCAGCGGCATTCGTTCTGCGGACTCGCATCGATCGTTTGGATGCATCGAAAGATCCAGGACGCCTTCTTCCTTGTCGTGGGCTCACGCACCTGCGCGCATCTCCTCCAGTCGGCCGCGGGCGTGATGATCTTTGCCGAGCCGCGCTTTGCGAGCGCCGTCCTGGAAGAACGCGACCTCGCCGGCCTCGCCGATGTCGATGACGAGCTCGATCGCATGGTCGCGCGGGTCCTCAAGCGCCGGCCCGACATCCGAGCGCTGTTCCTGGTCGGGTCCTGCCCCTCCGAGATTCTCAAGCTCGATCTCGGGCGCGCGGCCGAGCGCCTGTCCCGGACCTATGCCCCGCATTTGCGCGTGTTCAGCTATTCCGGCAGCGGGATCGAGACGACCTTCACGCAGGGCGAGGATGCGTGCCTTTCGGCGCTGGTCCCGAGCCTGCCCGCCGAAACGTCGGACGCGAAGCCGTCGCTGCTGGTCGTCGGCGCGCTCGCCGATCTGGTCGAGGACCAGTTCCGCCGGCTGTTTACCGAGCTCGCGATCGAGCCGGTGTGGTTCCTGCCGCCGCGCCGCGCGACCGATCTGCCGCCGGTCGGGAAAAACACCTCGTTCCTTCTCGCGCAGCCTTTCCTCGCCGACACCGCGCGCGCGCTCGAACGCCGCGGCGCGACCCGGCTCGCAGCGCCCTTCCCGCTCGGCGTCGAAGGAACGACGGCGTGGGTGAGCGCGGCGGCGCAGGCCTTCGCGGTCGATCCGCGCCGTCTGCACGACACGC
The DNA here is from genome assembly GCA_963712435.1 of uncultured Alphaproteobacteria bacterium. Classification (GTDB taxonomy): domain Bacteria; phylum Pseudomonadota; class Alphaproteobacteria; order Rhizobiales; family Xanthobacteraceae; genus Rhodoplanes. The sequence continues at coordinate 193,148 of CAVQIB010000001.1, forward strand.
TCGCCGGGCCGGCCGAACGGGCGCGGCGAAGCCTCGTCTCCACGCGCGACCAGCTGGCCGGCAAGCGCGTCTTCTTCTTCCCGGAATCCCAGCTCGAGATCCCGATCGCCCGGTTTCTCGCGCGCGAACTCGGCATGCAATTGGTCGAGGTGGGCACCCCCTATCTTCATCGCCAGCACCTCGCGCAGGAGCTTGCGCTGCTGCCGCCCGGCGTGCAGCTGAGCGAAGGCCAGAGCGTCGAGGAGCAGCTCGACCGCTGTCGCGCGGCGCGCCCCGATCTCACCGTTTGCGGCCTCGGTTTGGCGAACCCGCTCGAGGCCGAAGGATTCGCGACCAAGTGGTCGATCGAGCTTCTGTTCACTCCCATTCAAGGCTTCGAGCAGGCGGCGGACCTCGCAAACCTGTTTGCGCGACCGCTCCTCCGACGCGCCCGGCTGGCGGCCTAGAACGATGCAGCTTGCGCTCTGGACCTATGAAAGCCCTCCTCATGTCGGCGCGCTGCGCGTCGCCGCCGCGATGCAGGGCGTGCATTTCGTCCTGCACGCGCCGCAGGGCGACACCTATGCGGACCTGCTGTTCACGATGATCGAGCGCTCGCCGAAGCGCCCGCCGATCTCCTACACGACATTCGAGGCGCGCGATCTCGGCGGCGACACCGGCGAACTGTTCAAGACCGCGGTGCAGGCGGCCTATGACCGTTTCCGTCCGCAGGCTTTGCTCGTCGGCGCATCCTGCACCGCCGAGCTGATCCAGGACGACCCCGCCGGTCTTGCGCAGTCGCTCGATCTGCCCATCCCGGTCATCCCGCTCGAACTGTCCGCCTTCCAGCGGAAGGAGAATTGGGGCGCGGCCGAGACGTTCTACCGGCTGGTCCGCACGCTCGCGGGCCCCGCCGCGCCGCCGCCCGGCTCTCCGCGCATCAGCGGCCGCCGCGGCGAAACCGCGTGCTGCAACATTCTCGGGCCGACGGCGCTCGGCTTCCGGCATCGCGACGATGTGCGCGAGATCGAAGGCCTGCTCGCGCGTCTCGGCATCGCGGTGAACGTGATCGCGCCGCTCGGGGCGACCCCCGCCGATCTCGCGCGGCTCGGCGAGGCCGACTTCAACGTCGTGCTCTACCCCGAGGTCGCCGATCCGGCCGCGCAATGGCTCGAGCGGACATTCGGCCAGCCCCGCACGAAGACGATCCCGCTCGGGGTGGGCGCGACCCACGCGTTCATTGCGGAAGCGGCGCGTCTTGCGGGCGTCGATCCCGCGCCCGCGCTGGCCGATGCGTCGTCCCGGCTGACCTGGTACGCGCGCACGGTCGACGCGAACTATCTCAGCGGCAAGCGCGTGTTCGTGTTCGGCGATGCGACCCATGCGGTCGCGGCCGCGCGCATCGCCGCCGACGAGCTCGGCTTCACGGTCGCCGGGCTTGGGACCTACAGCCGCGAATACGCGCGCGAGCTGCGCGCGGCGGCCGCCCAGCACGGGGTCGAGCCGCTCGTCACCGACGATTATCTCGACGTCGAGGCGCAGATTGTGGAGCTTCGCCCCGACCTGGTGCTGGGCACGCAGATCGAGCGTCACGTCGCAAAACGGCTCGGGATTCCTTGCGCCGTCATCTCGGCCCCGACGCATGTGCAGGACTTTCCCGCCCGCTACTCGCCGCAGATGGGCGTTGAAGGCGCCAATGTCATTTTCGACGCCTTCGTGCATCCGCTGATGATGGGGCTCGAAGAGCATCTCCTCGAAATGTTCCGCGAGGATTTCGAGTTCGGAGACGGCGCTCCGCCGTCTCATCTCGCTGCGTCGGCGCCGAAGGCAAACGGCTTCGACGCGTCCCTCGCCCCGCCGCCGCGCATGCCGAGCGAAGCCGAACCGCTGTCAGCGGCGTGCCACGACCTGATTAAAGCGCCGACCTCCTGGGCCGCCGACGCCGAGCAGGAACTGCGCAAGATTCCCTTCTTCGTCCGCGGCAAAGCCCGCCGCAACACCGAGCGATTCGCGCAGGAGCACGGCGTTTCGCTCATCACGATTGAAACCTTGTATGATGCGAAAGCGCACTACAGCCGCTGATCCGACGCCGGTCCGCGTCGTCGTCGTGACGATGGACAGCCATCTTGCTGGCTCCGTCGCGCGCGCCCGCGCCGAGCTTGCGCGCGATCTGCCCGGCGTCACGGTCGTGATGCACGCCGCCGACGAGTGGGGGGCCGATCCGACCGCCATCGAGCGCTGCATCGCCGACATCGCGACCGGCGACATCGTCATCGCGACCATGCTGTTCCTCGACGAGCATATCCGGCCGCTGCTGCCCGCGCTGACCGCGCGGCGCGAGCAGTGCGACGCCATGGTTTGCGCGCTGTCGGCGGCGGAAGTGGTGCGGCTCACCCGCATGGGCCGGTTCAGCATGTCGGACGATACGATGGGCGTGCTGTCGATCTTCAAGCGGCTGCGCGGCAAGCGCGCCGGCGGGGGATCGAGCGGGCACGGCCAGATGAAAGTGCTGCGCCAGCTTCCCCGCCTGCTGCGCTTCATTCCCGGAACCGCGCAGGATCTGCGGGCCTATTTCCTCGTGCTGCAATATTGGCTCGCGGGCACCGAGACCAATCTCGCCAATCTCGTCCGGCTGCTCGTCGATCGCTACGCGTCCGGGCCGCGTCGCGCGCTGCGCGGCAAGGTGCGGGCCGAGGCGCCGGTCGAATATCCCGAGATCGGCCTCTATCACCCGCGCGTGAAGGCGCGGATCTTCGAGCGGCTGGACCAGTTGCCGGGCGCGAGCGCAAGCCCCGCGGTCGGGCTGCTCGTCATGCGCTCCTATGTGCTTGCGCAGAATTCCGCCCATTACGACGGCGTGATCGCCGCGCTCGAAGCGAAGGGCTTGCGCGTCGTTCCCGCTTTCGCCAGCGGGCTCGACCAGCGTCCGGCGGTCGAGCGGTTCTTCATGCGCGACGGCAAGGCGAGCGTCGACGCGGTGATTTCGCTGACCGGCTTTTCGCTCGTCGGCGGCCCGGCCTACAACGATGCGCGCGCCGCCGCAGACATGCTGGCCAAGCTCGACGTGCCCTACATCGCCGCGCATCCGGTCGAGTTCCAGACGCTGGAACAGTGGCGCGCCGATCCGCGCGGCCTGACGCCGGTCGAAGCGACGATGATGGTCGCGATCCCCGAGCTCGACGGGGCGATCTGGCCGATGACCTTCGGCGGCCGCTCCTCGGCCCCCGTCGCCGAAGGCCGGCGCGAAATGTCGGCCGAAAGCGAGCGCGCCGACATGCTCGCCGCCCGCGTGGCGCGGCTCGTCGCGCAGCGCCGCACGCCGCGCAGCGAACGCAAGGTGGCGATCGTCTTGTTCAACTTCCCGCCCAATTCCGGCTCGATCGGAACCGCGGCCTATCTCTCGGTCTTCGCCTCGCTCCATCATACGCTGCACGCCCTGAAAGCGGCGGGCTACCGCGTCGACGCGCCGGCAAGCGTGGACGAGCTGCGCAAGCGCATCCTGCACGGCAATGCGGAGCGGTTCGGCGCGGACGCGAATGTTTTCACGCGGATTCCGGTCGACGATCATGTCCGCCGCGAACGCCATCTGGCGCAGATCGAACAGCAATGGGGCGCCGCGCCGGGACGCCAGCAGAGCGACGGGCGCAGCCTGTTCGTGCTGGGCGAGCAGTTCGGCAACGTGTTCGTGGGCGTGCAGCCGGCGTTCGGCTGGGAAGGCGACCCGATGCGCCTCCTGTTCGAACGAAGCTTCGCGCCGACGCACGCTTTTTCCGCCTTTTACCGCTACCTCCGCGAAGACTTCGGCGCGCACGCGGTGCTGCATTTCGGCACGCATGGCGCGCTCGAATTCATGCCCGGCAAGCAGGCGGGACTGTCCGGCGACTGTTGGCCCGACCGGCTGATCGGCGATCTGCCGAACTACTATCTCTACGCCTCGAACAATCCGTCGGAAGGCGCGCTCGCCAAGCGCCGCGCCGGCGCCGCGCTGATCAGCTATCTCACGCCGCCGATCGCCCATGCCGGCCTCTATCGCGGCCTGGTCGACCTCAAATCCTCGCTCGATCGCTGGCGCATGCTCGCTCCCGACGCCGACGAAGAGCAGCGCGGCTCGCTCGCCGCGCTGGTCCAGGCGCAGGCGGCGGCGGTCGATCTCGCTCAGGCGGAGCCGCTCTGGAACGGCGAGGCGTCGGCCGAAATCGCGCGGCTCGCGGGCGCGCTGCTCGAGCTCGAATACACGCTCATCCCGCATGGCCTGCACGTCGTGGGCGAGCCGCCGAATGAAGCCGAGCGCGCCGAGACGCTGGACGCCGCCGGCGTCACCGAGCCGCAGCGCCGCAAGGCGCTCGATGCGCTGCTCGCGACCGACCACGAGCTGCCGGCCATCATCCACGCGCTTGACGGCCGCTATCTGCTCCCGGCGCCGGGCGGCGACCTGTTGCGGACCACCGACGTGCTGCCGACCGGGCGCAACCTGCACGGCTTCGACCCGTTCCGCATTCCGAGCGCCTTTGCGGTGAAGGACGGGGCGCAGCAAGCCGACCGGCTCCTGACGCGCTACGCGGCGGACGGCCACGGCGTGCCCGAAACCGTCGCGCTCGTCCTGTGGGGGACCGACAATCTCAAGACCGAGGGCGGCCCGATCGCGCAGGCGCTTTCGCTGCTCGGCGCAGCGCCGCGCCACGACAGCTATGGACGGCTCGCGGGGGCGCAGCTCGTCCCGCTCGCACAATTGAACCGGCCGCGCATCGACGTCGTCCTGACGCTGTCCGGCATTTTCCGCGACCTCCTGCCGCTGCAGACGAAGCTCCTGGCGGAAGCGGCGCTGCTCGCCGCAAGCGCCGACGAGCCGGTCGAGCAGAACTTCGTGCGCAAGCATGTGCTCGCCTATCAGGCCGCGCACGGCGGCGACATCGCCGAGGCGGCGCTGCGGGTGTTCTCCAATGCGGACGGGGCGTATGGCGCCAACGTCAATCAGCTCGTCGACCATGGCGGCTGGAGCGACGAAGACGAGCTCGCCGAAGCCTATCTGCGCCGCAAGGGTTTCGCCTATGACGTGAACGGGCGGCCGGCGCGGCAAGACGTCGTGCTCAATCACGTGCTGTCGACGGTCGATGTCGCCTATCAGAATCTCGATTCGATCGAGCTCGGCGTCACCACGATCGACCACTATTTCGACACGCTCGGGGGCGTCAGCCGCGCGGTGCAGCGGGCGCGCGGCACAGCGGCCTCGGTCTATATCGGGGACCAGACGCGCGGCGAAGGAACCGTGCGCACGCTCGCCGAGCAGGTCTCGCTCGAGACGCGCACCCGCGCGCTCAATCCGAAATGGCACGAGGCGCTGCTGGCGCACGGCTACGAAGGCGTGCGCCACATCGAGGCGCAGGTGACCAACACGCTCGGCTGGTCGGCCACCACCGGGCAGGTCGCGCCGTGGGTCTATCAGAAGCTCACCGAGACGTTCATGCTCGACGAGGAAATGCGCCGGCGGCTTGCCGCGCTCAATCCCGTCGCGTCGGCGAAAGTCGCACACCGCCTGCTCGAAGCGCATGAGCGACGCTACTGGTCGCCCGACGAAGACGTGCTCGAGGCGCTGCGCCGCGCGGGCGAGGAGCTGGAGGATCGACTCGAAGGCGTCGAAAGCGTCAGCCAGGGAGCGGCAGCATGACCATTATGAGCAAGCCCGGGCTCTTCACGCCGGCCGGCTTCCCCGAGGGCGACGGCGAGGGCAGCGTGCAGGCGCGGACCGATCCGAAGCTGTCGATCGGCGCGGCCAAGGTGTTTTCGGTTTACGGCAAGGGCGGCATCGGCAAGAGCACGGTCTCCTCCAATCTCTCCGTCGCCTTCGCCAAGCTCGGCCAGCGCGTGCTGCAGATCGGCTGCGATCCGAAGCACGATTCGACCTTCACGCTCACCAAGCGGCTGATGCCGACCGTGATGGATGCGCTGGAATCGGTGAACTTCCACGCCGAGGAACTGCGGCCGGAGGATTTCCTGTGCGAGGGCTTCGGCGGCGTGATGTGCGTCGAAGCCGGCGGGCCGCCCGCGGGCGCCGGCTGCGGCGGCTATGTCGTCGGCCAGACGATCAAGCTGCTCAAGCAGCACCATCTCTTCGACGACACGGACATCGTGATCTTCGACGTGCTGGGCGACGTCGTTTGCGGGGGATTTGCAGCGCCCCTGCAGCACGCCGATCGCGCGCTGATCGTCGCCGCCAATGATTTCGACTCGATCTTCGCGATGAACCGGATCGTCGCCGCGATCTCCGCCAAGTCGCGGAACTACAAGGTGCGGCTCGGCGGCGTGATCGCCAATCGCAGCGCCGCGACGGACGAAATCGAGCGCTTCAACGCGAGGGCCGGACTGCGGACCCTCGCGCATTTCCCCGATCTCGACGTCGTCCGCAAAAGCCGGCTCAAGAAATCGACCTTGTTCGAGATGGAGCCCTCGCCCGGCCTCGAAGCAATACAGGCGGAGTATCTGCGGCTCGCCGGCGTGCTTCTCGCGGGGACCGACGAGCTGTCCGCATCGCCCCTGAAGGACCGTGAAATCTTTGACCTGTTGGGATTCGATTGATGCCGAGCCTCACCTACCAGGCGCGCCGAAACGAAATCGAGGCCTATTTCGACCGCACCGCCGCGGAAGCGTGGTCGCGTCTCACCTCCGATGCGCCGGTCGGGCGCATCCGCGCGACGGTGCGCGCGGGGCGTGACCAGATGCGCGAGACGCTGCTCTCCTGGCTCCCCGCCGATCTGACCGGCGCAGGCCTGCTCGACGCCGGTTGCGGGACGGGAGCGCTCGCGCTCGCGGCGGCGCGCCGCGGGGCGGAGGTGATCGCGGTCGATCTTTCCCCGACGCTGATCAACCTGGCGCGCGCGCGCGCGCCGGCGACGCCGGGCGCCGGGCGTGTCGACTTCCGCGTCGGCGACATGCTCGAGCCTTCGCTTGGCCGTTTCGCGCATGTCGTTGCGATGGATTCGCTCATCCACTACCGCGCGCCGGACGCCGTGCGCACGCTCGCCGGCCTTGCCGCGCAAGCCGACCGGTCGGTGCTGTTCACCTTTGCGCCGCGGACGCCGCTGCTCGCGATGATGCATGCGGTCGGCCGCGCGTTTCCGCGCGGAGACCGCGCGCCGGCGATCGAACCGGTGCACGAAGCGGAGCTGCGCGCGCTGATCGCCGCCGAGCCCGGGCTCGGCCGTTTCCGCGTCGCCCGCACGCAGCGGATCGCGATCGGCTTCTACACCTCGCAGGCGATGGAGCTCGTTTCGGCATGAGACGCTTTGGCGGCGGGCTCGCGAATAGTTGGATGGCTCTCGCGCCGCGGTTCCTGCCGTTCGCCGATGCGGCGACGCCCGACCTGCCGCTCGCGCGGCTGCTGCGCCTCTCGCTCTTCCAAGTATCGGTCGGCATGGCGGTGGTGCTGCTCAACGGCACGCTCAACCGGGTCATGATTGTCGAAATGGGCGTGCCGAGCGCGCTCGTCGCGACCATGGTCTCGCTCCCGCTTCTGTTCGCCCCGCTGCGCGCGCTGATCGGGTTCCGCTCCGACACGCATCGCTCGATGCTGGGTTGGCGGCGGGTGCCGTATATCTGGTTCGGTTCGATGCTGCAGTTCGGCGGACTGGCGATCATGCCCTTCGCGCTCCTGCTGCTCTCGGAAGCGCAGCGGCCCCCGTTCGCCGGCGAAATCGGAGCGGCGCTCGCCTTCCTGATGGTCGGCGCCGGCCTTCACACGACCCAGACGACGGGACTTGCGCTCGCAACCGATCTCGCCCCCGCCGAGGCGCGCCCGCGCGTCGTCGCCTTCCTCTACGTCATGCTGCTGGTCGGCATGGTCGGGAGCGCCTTCGCCTTCGGCGCCCTGCTCGCGGATTTCAGCCCCACGCGGCTGATCCAGGTGATCCAGGGCGCAGCTGTGCTTACGGTGGCGCTCAACGTCGTCGCTTTGTGGAAGCAGGAAGCGCGCGACCCCACCCGCACCGCCGGCGCGGGACCGCGTCCCGCGTTTCGCGACGCATGGCGGAGCTTCCGCCAGGGCGGCCGCTCGACGCGCGTGCTCGTCGCGATCGGATGCGGCACCGCCGGCTTCAGCATGCAGGACATCCTGCTCGAGCCCTATGGCGGCGAAGTGCTGCACCTCTCGGTCAGCGCGACGACCGCGCTCACGGCGTTGCTGGCGGGCGGCAGCCTGCTCGGCTTCGCGCTCGCTGCGCGTCTTCTTGCGCGCGGGGTCGATCCCTATCGTCTGGCCGCAGTGGGCGCGCTCGCCGGCATCTTCGCCTTCACGGCCGTGATCTTCGCCGCGCCGCTCGACTCGGCGATGCTCTTTCGGATCGGGACCGCTCTGATCGGTTTCGGCGGCGGCCTGTTTGCCGTCTCCACGCTCACCGGCGCGATGGCGCTCGCGCGCGGAGGCGACAGCGGTCTTGCGCTCGGCGCATGGGGCGCAGTCCAGACGACCGCTGCAGGCCTTGCGATCGGGCTTGGCGGCGGCATGCGCGACTTGATCGGAGGGCTCGCCCGGCAGGGCGCTCTCGGCGACGCGCTCGCCCACCCCTCGGCCGCGTATGGCGTCGTGTACCACATCGAAATTGCACTTCTGTTCGTCACCCTGGTTGCAATCGGACCGCTTGTGCGTTCTGCGAGCGACGCCCGCGCGCAACCTTCCTTGCGGTTCGGCCTGGCGGAGTTCCCCAGCTAGGCAATTTTTGCGGAGATGGTGTCATGCAGTTCGGCGCATTCACAAGCTATATCGATGTCGCTCAGGTCAGCCTTTACGCGTTCTGGTTCTTTTTCGCGGGACTGATCTTCTATCTGCGGCGCGAAGACAAGCGGGAGGGCTATCCGCTCGTGTCGGACCGCACCGATCGCGCTCCGCGCATCGCCGTGCAGGGATTCCCGGCCGTCCCCGAGCCGAAGACATACCTGCTGCAGAGCGGCCGCACGGTTCAAGTTCCGCCCAACGTGATCGAGGAGCGCGAGCCGCGACTGCAGCCGACGAATGTGTGGCCGGGCGCCCCGTTCGAGCCGACCGGCGATCCGATGCGCGACGGGGTCGGGCCCGCCTCCTACGCGATGCGTCTCGAGGAACCCGACGTTATCTGGACCGGCGAGAACAAGGTCGTTCCACTGCGCGTTGCGACCGATTTCTGGGTCGAAGAGCGCGATCCCGACCCGCGTGGCATGGAAGTGGTCGGCGCCGACGGAGTGGTTGCCGGCACGGTGAGCGAAATCTGGATCGATCGCGCCGAGCCGCAGATCCGTTATCTCGAAGTGTCCCTGTCGGGCGGACCCGGCCCGCGCACGGTGCTGCTGCCGATCGTGTTCGCCCGCATCGACGGATACCGGAAGCAGGTGCAGGTCGAAGCGATTCTCGCGAACCAGTTCTCGCGGGTGCCGCAGATCGCCGCCTCCGACCGCATCACGGCGCGCGAGGAAGATCAGGTCAGCGGGTATTACGGCGGCGGCAAGCTGTATGCCGAGCCGAGCCGCGTGGAGCCGCTGCTGTGAGCGGGGACCTACCCAGGATCGTTCGCCGACTGCCGGAACCGCTCCCGGTCGGCGAACGCGTCCTTTGGCAGGGCGCGCCCGGCAAGCGTTCGCTCGCCATCCACGTGTTCCACGTCCGCAAGATCGCCATCTATTTCGGCGCGATCATGCTGTGGCGCGCGGGGGCGTCCTTCGCCGGCGATCAGTCCCTCCTATCCGCGCTGGTCGCCGCGGCATGGATCATGCCGCTCGCGCTCAGCGCGATCGCCATCTTCTGCGTGTTCGCCTATCTGGTCGGCCGCACCACCGCCTACACGATCACGGACCGGCGCATCATCATGCAGTATGGCGTGGCGTTTCCGATGACCTTGAACATCCCGTTCCGGGTCATCAGCGGCGCCGCGATGAAGGTCTTTTCCGACGGCAGCGGCGACATTCCCGTCACGCTCACCGGGAAGGATCGTGTGGCGTATCTCGTTCTGTGGCCGCACGCACGCGCTTGGCGCTTCGCGCGTCCCGAACCGATGCTGCGCGCCATCCCTGGTGTGGCGGCGGTCGCCAAGCTGCTTGCCGGCGCGTTGAGCGCGGCGAATGGCGAGGCGACGTCGACGGCGAGCACGGAAACCCAGACCGCGGCGGCGCGCGCAGACGACGCGGCGCCGGCCGCCGCGGCGGCGTGAGGAAGTCTCCCGATGAGCAAGTTAGGCGACAAGTCCTTTCCGCGGGGGCCGCTGCTGGGAGCGGCCGCGCTCGCGCTCTTCGTGCTCGCCATCGTCGGGGCGTACCGCGTCATGCAGATCGACCCGTCTCTCGACTCCGCGCCGGCGAGACATGCGGTCGCCCAGCGCGACCTTCGTTTTCAGGACCGCCCGGACGGCACGATCGCCATCTACGAAGGCGCTGACGAAAATCTCGTCGACGTCCTGGCGGCCGGGACGAACGGCTTCATCCGCGCGTCTTTGCGCGGGCTCGCGCGCGAACGAAAGCGCCAGGATATCGGCGCCGATCCGTCGTTCCGGCTGACCCGCTGGGACGACGGCCGGGTGTCGCTCGAGGACCCGACCACGGGCCGGCGCATCTATCTGGCGGCGTTCGGCTCGAGCAACGAGGAAGCCTTCGCACGCCTGCTCACCGTTCGGAGCACTGCGCAATGAGAAGGGAACGGATGCGGCAGGATCGGAGGATCGGCGTGTGACCTATTTCGGTGTCCCGATCCTGTACGCCTTGTTCCTATGGTGGTTCGGCACGGGGCTTATCCTCTATCTCGATGGGTTGCCCAGGCGCACGTTCCGCTGGAGCATGCTCGGCGCGGCAATCCTGCTCGCGGGCGCGCTCTACGGTCTCGCCGCAAGCAGCTCGGAGCCGAGCGTCGGCGCGGCCTATCTCGCCTTCACCTGCAGCGTGCTGGTCTGGGGCTTCAACGAAATCAGCTTTCTCATGGGTTACGTGACCGGGCCGCGCAACGACCCCTGCCCGCCCGGCTGCACCGGATGGCGTCGCTTCACCCATGCGGTCGCGGTCATCCTGTATCATGAGCTCGCGATCCTCGCTTCGGCGGCGCTCATCGCCGCGCTGACCTGGGGTGAGCCGAACCAGGTCGGCCTGTGGACATTCGTGATCCTGTGGATCATGCGCCTGAGCGCCAAGTTCAATGTCTTTCTCGGCGTGCCCAATGTGACGGAAGAGTTCCTTCCCGATCACCTCGCCTATATGAAAGGCTTCTTCCGCAAACGGCCGATGAACGGACTGTTTCCGGTCACGGTGACCGCCGCAACCATCGTGGCTGCGCTGCTCGTCAAGGAAGCCGCGGTCGCGGCGGAGCCGTTCGCGACGGTCGGCTACGCTTTGCTCGCGACGATGCTGGCGCTTGCGATCATCGAGCACTGGTTTTTTGTGCTGCCGATTCCGGCGGCGAGCCTGTGGCGATGGAGCCTGCAGAAGCGCGCCGACGCGCGCTCTTGCACCTGCGGCACGGCAATGGCCATGCGCAAGCTGATCGATCTCGCGCGCTCCGCCTTCGAGCGCGACCCGCCCAATTCGAGAACCATGTTCGCAGCGTCAAAACACGACGCTTTCCTAGCAAACGTGAGCACGAGCGCGGAGCTCGGCGGATAGACAGAATGGAGGGGACGATGGACTACGAAGCATTCTTCCGTCGGCAACTCGACGCTCTGCGTCGCGAGGGCCGGTATCGCGTGTTCGCCGACATCGAGCGGCACGCAGGCGACTTTCCGCACGCGACCTATTATCGCGACCGCGGCAAGACAAGCGAAGTCACCGTGTGGTGCTCGAACGATTATCTCGGCATGGGGCAGCAGCCGACCGTGATCGCGGCGATGCACGAAGCGCTCGACCGCTGCGGCGCGGGCGCGGGCGGCACCCGCAACATCTCCGGCACCAACCATTATCACGTTCTGCTGGAAAACGAGCTGGCCGACCTGCATGGCAAGGAGGCGGCCCTTCTGTTCACCTCCGGCTATGTTTCGAACTGGGCGGGCCTCGGCACGCTCGCCGCCGGACTGCCGGAATGCATCGTGTTCTCCGACGCGCTGAATCACGCTTCGATGATCGAGGGCATCAGGCACAGCGGCGCCGTGAAGCGCATCTTCAAGCATAATGATCCGGAGGACCTCGACCGTATGCTGCGCGAGGTCGATCCCGCCACGCCGAAACTGATCGCCTTCGAGTTGGTCTATTCGATGGACGGCGACATCGCGCCGATCGCCGAACTGTGCGACGTCGCCGACGCGCATAGCGCCATCACCTATCTCGACGAAGTGCACGCGGTCGGCCTTTACGGCCCGCGCGGCGGCGGCGTCTCGGAGCGCGAAGGGCTCGCGGATCGGCTCACCGTGATCGAAGGCACGCTCGCCAAGGCGTTCGGCGTGGTCGGCGGATACATCGCGGCGTCAGCCGCGTTGTGCGACTTCGTGCGCAGCTTCGCGTCCGGTTTCATCTTCACCACCTCGCTGCCGCCGTCGGTCGCCGCCGGCGCGCTTGCGAGCGTGCGTCACCTGAAGGCGAGCACGGCCGAACGCGAGCGCCACCAGGAGCGGGTCGCCGCCGTGCGCCGCAGGCTGGATGCAGCGGGACTTCCGCATATGCCGAACCCGAGCCATATCGTCCCGGTGATGGTGGGCGATCCGGTCCGGTGCAAGGAGATCAGCGACATCCTCCTCAATCGCTACGACATCTATGTGCAGCCGATCAATTATCCGACGGTTCCGCGCGGGACCGAGCGCCTGCGCATCACGCCGTCGCCGCTGCACACCGATGCGGACATCGACCATCTCCTCGCATCGCTGGTGGAGATCTGGTCGCAGCTCGGATTGCGACAGGCCGCCTAGCGCGGATCCGGTCCGGCCATGTGGCGTCCGCCTTCGATGGGCGGGCGCTTCTCCCGAACGCCGAACGCCCGCAATGGCGCTTCCTTCATTGCGGGCTTTTACCGGCGATCCATCCCCCAGCGTCGCTGCGCTCTGCTCCCTCCCCGCTCGCGCGCCGCTCGCGCAGGAGGGTGGCGGATGCGCGGTCGCGGCTGTCCGGTTCATCCCTCCGATCGTCATGCTCCGCGCACGCGGAGCATCCAGTAACCACGACGTATGCTTGAAGATTCCTCAAAGACCGGGGCAACTGGATCGTCCGCTGGCGCGGACGATGACGAAGAACGGGTTCGCGCGGCCGTGTCCCGAACCCGGCGAACACGCCGTGACGCGATACGTTCCAACCCTCCGCCGCATTCGGCAAACCGCAACCGGACAGCCGTGGGTCGCGGTGGCGCATGACGAGTTGGTGATGCGACAGCCGGCATGACGCGGCGTCTGCGGCGGCGCGCAGAGCTCTTCAGGCGCCCGCCGAGACGGCCGAGCGCACGGACTGGCGGACCTCGAAGCCCTCGAATTTGGGGTGCTCCAGATAGAGTGGGCCGGTCGTCGCGTCGCCGGCGCGCGCATGGGCGGCGCGGAACTCCTCGGACCGGGTCCAGGCCTCGAACGCCGCCTTGTTGCGCCAGGTCGAATGCGAAGAGTAGAGCGTGTGGTCTTCCGCCTCCGGCCCCTTCAGCAAGTGGAACTCGATGAAGCCGGGTACGCGTTCGAGATGGGTCTCGCGCGTGAGCCACACCTGCTCGAAGGCGTTTTCACTGCCGCGTCTCACGCGGAAGCGGTTCATGGCGATGTACATGGGCCAGTTCTCCTGATTGTCGCAAGGAAGAATAGCGCAGAAAAGACCCTGGCGGCCCTGTGAAGCTCAGAGGCAGCTTGGTCGCTCCCACAGCAATGCTGTCGAGCGGCCGCAAGTTTCCCGCGCGGCGCCCCATCAAGGTCGCATCGGGCGCTCCGCGCGTCCTTACGACGCCACCGCGAAGCCCTCGCCGTTCGTATAGCTTGCGTTTTAGCACACGCGCCCGCGCATCGCGTTCAGCCGTGCGCGGCGAGCGCGACGAGCGCCGGCAGGCCCATGTCCAGCTTGCCGAGATAGCGCCGGCATTGCTGCTCGCGGTCGTACCCCAGAAGCGCGCCCAGGATGAAATCCTCCTCGGCGCTGAACTGGTTGAGGGGCCGAACGGCGATACGCCGCGCCACGGAAACGAACTGCGCATTGCCGAAAAACAGATTGACCTTCAGATCGCTCACGCGCTGAGCATGCCAGGCGACGCCGTCCTGATCGAGCCGGGCCTGCACCGCCCACGCCTCCCGCGGGGTCATGGTCAGCATGAACAGCTGACGCACGCCCTTGCCGAGTTCGTACAAATATTGCGGCAGCAGGGCGATCATCGGCGCCCTCACTTGAGCTGACTGAGCCATGCCGTCACCCGTCCCTCTGTTTTGCTGGACTGGCTGTCTTCATCGATTGCAAGGCCGACGAACTTGCCGTCGCGCAACGCGGCCGAGCGGGTGAAGTCGTAGCCGTCGGGATCGGTATAGCCGATCACATTCGCGCCCTTGCGCACGACGATGTCGTGCAGGATGCCGATGGCGTCGACGAAGGAATCCGGGAAGCTCACCTGGTCGCCGGTGCCGAAAATGGCCACCCGCTTGTCGGCGAGCTCCGCCTCTTCGAGCTTGCCGATATGGGCGCTCCAGTCGGTCTGCAGCTCGCCGTCGGCATAGGTCGGGCAGCCGAGAATCAGCAGCGAGCAGTTCTCGATGTCGCTTGCCTCGGCGTCGGCGATGTCGATCGCCTTGCCCTTGGTCTTGGCGGCGATCTTTTTCGCAATGTCGCGGGTGCAGCCGCTGTCCGATCCATAAATAATGGTCACGCTCATGGAATTTTCTCTCACACATGGAAGCCATGTTCGAGAGATGTATAAAGATGTTTATCTCGCAAATACAGTCGTGAAAGTTACTATTACGTTAGTTTTTAATTCGTAAAAACAAAGTCTGCTTGCGTTGCATTAGAATAAATAAAATAACCGTTCGCGCGTCTGCTCGCCCTGTCGCCGAGTGTTGTGGAACTAGCGTCGGCTCCCGGGCGCAGCGCAGCACGACATGCGCGCTGCAGAATCGGAACCCATGATTGCGGGCGGGTCCCGCATCTGCGGCGCACCGCTTCGCGCTGCGCCACGTGCGGGACACGCGCCGGTGGGACGAAGTGTCAGAGACACGATACGAGCCGCAACGAGCAGCAATGATCGTCGCGCGATCGACGGCTTCCGTGAGCGGCACGGGCATCGTAGACTTTGGCTGCGAAAGGGCGGGCGCTCACCATGGAGGCGATGATCATCACGCGCATGCGCGGGCGCCGTTTCGGCGCATGGATGCTGACGGCGTGCGTTCTGTGCGCGGCGCTTCTGGCAGCGCCCGGCGTTTCATCCGCACAGGGCGACCTGCCCTCCACCTGGAAGGTTCGCGAGAAGCTCCGCGGCGAGCCGAAGGATCTGCTTGGGCTGGACAGCAAGAAATCAAAAGACGTTAGCGGCGTCGGCTGCGCCGCCACAACCGGCTTCCCGCGCGTGTGCCTCCTCGCCGATGACGAGACCCAGGGCGCGCAAATCGTGATCCTCAAAGAAGGAGAACTGGTCGCAGGCGATTTTATCCGCCTGATCGACGATGCCCACAACGGTCGGCTCTTGACGCTCGACGCGGAGGGCGTGGCATACGCGGACGGCTCGTTCTACGTCATCGGCTCGCACGGGAGGCCGCGGCACGAAGATGCCCGCGATGAAACAAACAACCAGGCGCGGACCGACGCCACCAAGCGCGTGTTCCGAATCCGCTTTGCTCCCGACGGAGTTGATCCGCACACAGGCAAGATCATAACGGCCCCGGACATCCAAACGTCCTCCGAACTGTCGCGGCTCATCACGGCGCAACCGGAACTTGCGCCTTGGTTCAATGGCGCGCTTAGCCGCAACGGCCTCACGATCGAGGGCGTGGCGGTGCGCGACGGGCGGCTTTACGTCGGGATGCGAGGCCCCGTGCTCGCAGACGAAAGCGCCGTCATCCTGGAATTGCCGCTGGCGATGGCGTTTGATGGACAGGCAGGGAACACGACCCTGCATCGGGTGGCCCTGGGCAAGGACTCGCTTGGAATGCCGCGCGGCTTGCGCGATCTCGTCGTCTTCGGGGATGCGTTCCTGCTCTTGGCCGGACCCGTGAACGACCCGCCCGCCGGACGCGAAGTCAACAAAGGCGACTACGCGATCTTCTGGTGGAACAAGACCAGCGCAAGGAAGCTGCTCGACCTCGAGGGATACGGCACGCAAGTAAAGCCGGAAGCGCTCCTGCCCCTCGACGAGACGGGCGGACAACTCCGCGCGCTTCTCTTTTTCGATGGGCCGCAGGAAGGCGGAATAAGGCTCGTTCGGATCGACGTGCGAAAGAATGGCCGCTGAGGGGTTCAGGGGAGATCGCTACTCGTCAAGGCGCTCAATTTCTGCACGGACCAAGCTTTGCAGCCGTAACAGGGCGTCTCGTCGTATTGCAGCCTCGTCGGAGCCCTCGCGCCACTGGATCTCGACCAGGGCCTCGATCGATTTATTTCGTGCGCCCTGAGAGGGGAGAGCCGCCGCCAGCAAGCGGACGCCCACGCTCGCCGCCTTCGTGTCCGGCTCAAAGATCAAGAATGTCCAGGGTGGCAAGTTCATCGTGCTGCGGCGTCCGGTTGCGAATAAAGAGGGCCGTCTGCATGGGCCCTCTGTCTTGTCGAAAAACCCGTGAGCAGCGAAGAGCTATTTCTCACGCAGCAGCGAAGCTGAGCTGGCGATGATTGGTCGCGCGGTTCGCGCGTTCAAGCAGCAGCTGCGACGCCACACGTCGGACCTGCTCAGCGTAGTCGCCGGAACTGCCGACAGAGGCACGGCCCCAATGCACTGTTATGCTGTGCAGCATGTCATCGGGGTCGCTGTAGGGATAGGCAAGGAAAACAGCCCCGGTGGGAAGATGAACTGCTTCTAATTCGCTTCTGACCTCAAACTCGTCGCGTGTCACGGACGGCATTCTCTCATCTCCTTTCATAATCGTCGATTATGGCTATTTATGCTCTATTGCAGAAAGAAATAACTCATTGCCCGCCAGCGGGCGCGTGCGTAGCAGCATCTCACTGCTATCTTGCCTTAGTCCTAATTATTCTGGGAAACAGTAGTGGAGAACACGTATGCGGCAGTTTGGCCTGAACCGCCGCACGCGGTCCGGCGAGACCGCTTATGCGGCGATCCGTCTATCGGTGCTTTGCGATGGCGCGGACGCGTTCCAACCGCGGAACGATCTGCTTCAGAGCCAGCCGCATTCTGGGTGGCTTGTTCCTTCAGGCGCATCGAGTGACCAGGACTTCAACGGCGAAGCGAAGCCCTTATGCATTTCGGCGCGGAGCGTGACGCATTCGTCAATCGATACGAAACCGTCAGGCTTCAACGGGCGCAGCGCTACGCTCTGGCGATTTCGAGGGAATTTTTGCGACGAGCCTTGGCTAGCTTCCCGACGTATGGCTTCCGGTAGCGTCCGCACATTCTCATATTGCGGCGGGCGACACGCGCCGTAACGAAATCCTGCGCCTCGGGCGCGTCGGCGGCCAGCAGCCTGACGAGCTGTTTGGCGTCGGAAGAGGAAATCAGGCGCTCCTGGGCGAGCAACCGCACAAGCAACACGACCGCACCGGCCTGCTGACCCGAGCGATCGGCCATCGATTCGAGCGCGAGCAGCAGGCCATCGGCGTAAGTTGCCATGTCTTGATCAGAACGCATGTCACGAGCAATCGGCATGAAATCTTCCATTCTGCGGGTCGAAACCCCCTCGATCTCGCGGGCGCACTCGACAACGAACCAGCGTTTCACGGAGTTCGTTCCGGACCGACAGACGTACGGGAGGGCGGCAAAGCGCCATCGTCTGCTGGTATTAATACAGGCTAGATCGTGATGTTTTTGCCTTGCCCACCTGAGTGGTCATGCCCCGCGCAGGCGGGGCATCCAGTAAACACCGAAAGCATTGTTTACCTGGATCGCCCGCTTTCGCGGGCGATGACGCCGGGAGTTGGTCGATTAGAAGCCAATTCATCACGCACTAGTCGCGTATGCGGCAGTGCCGCCGTATATAGACTGCCGTGCGGAATCTGTGGCGCCGAGCGTTCATTGGGGCATGACAAAACGCTTGCCGTGGAAGTCGTCAGCATTCTGGATGATCGTAAGCGAAACGGCATCGCCAACCCCATCCCGTGGTCGGGGGAACCTGACGACAACAGATGGAGTGACAATTTGAGAGCGAGTGGGACTGGCGCTCCCTAGGGGACTCGAACCCCTGTTTTCGCCGTGAGAGGGCGACGTCCTGGGCCGCTAGACGAAGGGAGCAGACGCTTTGAGATAGCCCTGATCGCCGACCCGCGCAAGCCGGGCCGACCGGGACGTTCACTCGCCGTCGTCGTGGCTGCCAGCAAAGGCCGAGAAGCCGGCGAGATGCGCCGCATACCAGGCCGCGGTGACGGCGGGCGGGAATATCTGCCCGCGCGAGAGCTGCCACAGCGCCACCAGGCCGAGGCCTACCATGACGGCGAACTGCGGATCGATCGGCAGTCCCGGCCACTCGGCCTCTTCTTCTGCGGTCTCCACCAGCGCGAATAGGCCGGCCTGCTCCGCCGCCTCACCGATGCGGGCGATCGGCGGACCATGCGCAAGCACAATGCTGCCCGTGAGCGGGCGCACGTCGACATGATGGACCCCCGGCAGGGCCGACAAGCCGGTCGCGACCGCGGCAAAAAATACCTTGTCGCCCCGCCGCTCGACAATGCGCAGCCGCGCCCGGCCGGGCATGGCGTGCACGAGCTCGGCCACGGGGAGATCGTCAAGCATCGTCCGAGCGCACCGCGGCAGAGCGCTTCACCGCCGCGCGCCGCCGCGCCGGCTGCGGCGCGGCCGATGCGCGCGCCGCGGAAACGCCGCCCCCGTTCGGCGTCGCGGCCGCCTTTTCCTGCGCGGCGGCGAGCGCCGCCGCCAGGATTTCCGACGTGATCTCCGATTTCGCCTCGGCAAAGAGGTCCTCGATCGCTTCGGCGATCTCGGCGCCGCGCACCTGCGCGGCATACATGGTCAACAACGCCGTCTTCAGCGCCGACTTGGCGACCGGGCGGCCGCTCTTGACGAATTGCGGGCCGAACAGGGCGACCGCAAGCCCGCCGACGACCGCGCCGAGCGCGCCGGCCGCAATGCCTGAAAGCGGCGACATGTGCTGACGACTCCTCTTCGCTCACCCCGGCCGGACGACGCGATGTAGCCGAGTGCGCTTACATGCAAACCTCGCGCGGCCGGAGCATACGATAACTGCTCGTCTTGCCAAGCCGTCAGGAGCCTCGACGGACTGATCTGCGACCCACCCGGCCGGGACCGTCAAGCAACCGTCACGCATCCTTCACGGTCGGGACATGTCGGGGGAGGACATAGCGGCGCAAGCATCCTGCGGGAGGATCTCATGCGCCTCGAAAAACTTGCCGTCCTTGCCCTGCTCGCCTGCGCCGGCCCTGCCGTTGCGAACGAGCCGTTCCCCGCAACCCTCGCGGGACATATCGTCATTCCGGCGGAAACCTTCATCGATGCGCCAGCCGACGCGCCCGCCGACCTGAAGACCTCCGGCAAGTTCGCCGCCGGCCGCCGCGCCGAGGCCACAGGCTCGATCGAGGGCAAGTCGTTCGATCGCCCCACCGGCGTGAGATATCCATTCCGCGGCCAGCCCATCCAGGGCCATTCCGGCATCAAGACGATGGCCGACGGCAGCTTCTGGGTGATCACCGACAACGGCTTCGGCACGAAAGCCAACTCGCCCGACTCCATGCTCTATCTCAACCAATATCGCTTCGACTGGGACAAGGGCGCAGCCGAGCGGCTCGCCACCATCTTCCTGCACGACCCGGACCGGAAGGTCCCGTTCCGCATCGCCAATGAAGCGACGGACAAGCGCTATCTCACCGGCGCGGATTTCGACATCGAGAGCTTCCAGCCGATCGGCGAGAAGATCTGGATCGCCGACGAGTTCGGTCCGTATCTGCTGCGCGTCGATCGCAACGGAAAAATCGAGGCGGTGTTCGAGACCATGGTCGACGGCAAGGCGGCGCGCTCGCCCGACCATTATGCGGTGACGTCGCCCGCGACGCCTGTCGCGACCGCCGCGTTCAATGTGCGCCGCTCCAAGGGCTACGAGGGCATGGCCGCCTCGCCCGACGGCAAGTTCCTCTATGCGATGCTCGAAGGGCCGATGTGGGACGCCGAGAAGAAGGACTGGGAGAAGACCGCGGACGGCAAGGAGTATCTGCGCATCCTCGAATTCGATGTCGCCGGCGAGACATGGACCGGCCGGCAGTGGCGATACGTGCTCGAAGACAAGGATCTGGCGATCGGCGACTTCAACATGATCGGCTCGACCACCGGCCTCGTGATCGAGCGCGACAATGGCGAGGGAACCGCCGACAAGGCCTGCCCGGCGGGCGAGAAGCGGGCGGACTGCTTCCATAACCCGGCCAAGTTCAAGCGCATCTACAAGATCGAGATGACGGACGCGAACGCCGATGGGCCGGTCCGCAAGATCGGCTATATCGATCTCATGAAGATCGCCGATCCGAACACGAAGGCGCGCAAGCCGCTGGTCGAGGGAGCGCTCGCCTTCCCGTTCTGGACCATCGAGAATGTCGACGTGATCGATCCCCAGCATATCGTCGTCGGCAACGACAACAATCTGCCGTTCTCATCAAGCCGCGAGCCGAACACGGCCGACGACAACGAGTTCGTGCTGCTGCGGGTCGAGGAATTCCTGAAGGCGCGCTGAAGGAGAAAAGCGCGTCGATGCGGCCCGATTGCCCTGCGCCTTGCGACGCCCGCGGGCGACAGCTGTCGCAGCGGTTCCGCAGCCGGGGAGCGGGCGCGAAGCCGACCGCTTTTCCCGCTTTTCCCGCTGCAGCGCCGACGCTGTCATGAATATTTCATAACAAAACATCGAACTATAACCATGCTTTCGAACTTGATCTGGCGAAACAGTTCCCTCCTCAGATCATATCGAGATCATTTCGGTGTTGGACTTTACGCGCGACAGCAATATCCATCTCGGCCCGAACCCGAACCACAGCGGCGGCCATCCGATCGAGATCGCGATTAAAGACGTGAGCTTCTGGTACGGCGCCAAGCAGGCGCTCAGGCACGTCTCGCTCGATATTTTCCTCAAAGAGGTGATCGCCTTTATCGGTCCGTCCGGCTGCGGCAAGAGCACGCTGCTCCGCTGTCTCAACCGCACCAACGAAATCATTGCGCATTCCAGGATGGAAGGATGCATCCGGATGGACGGCGCCGACATCTACGCCGACGATGTCGACCCGCCGCTGCTGCGGGGCCGGTTCGGCTGGATTGCGCAGAAACCTAACCCGTTCCCATGGTCGATCCGCACGAATATTGTTTACGGCGCGCGGATTTAAGGCATCGTTTCAACCCGCACGGAGGCCGACGAACTCGTGGAGCATTCGCTGCGTGCGGTCGGAATGTGGAACGAGGTGAAGGACCGGCTGGGCGAGCCGGGAACCGATCTGTCGGGGGGTCAACAGCAGCGGCTCTGCATAGCCCGCGCGATCGCAACCGATCCCGAAGTGCTCCTGATGGACGAGCCGTGCTCGGCGCTAGACCCGATCGCCACCGCTCTTATCGAAGAGCTCATCGACGAACTGAGCAATCGGTTCACGATCGTTATCGTCACGCATAATCTGCAACAGGCGGCCCGCGTCGCCCAGCGCACCGCGTTTTTCCATCTCGGCGAAGTATTGGAGGTCGGCGACACGGAACAGGTTTTCATCCGGCCGCAGAGCACGCAGTGTCTGAACTACGTCACTGGCCGGTACGGCTGAGCGAAGCGAACCCGGCGACGCGGAGCGGAGCATTATCCGGCGAGCGATCGGGCTACCAGCTCCCAAACGGGCGCTTCGCGAGATCGGCGTTGTAGAAACGCCGATCATGCGTGATCTCCTCGCCCACCCAAGACGGCCGGAAGAACGCCTGATCCCGGTTGGCGAGTTCAACCTCGGCGATCACGAGGCCGGCGTTTTCGCCGGCGAAGACGTCGATCTCCCACACCACGTCATCGATCGGAACGTCGTGCCGCGTCTTTTCGATGACCGCGCCGTCGCGCAGCCCGAGCAGCTCCTCGGCATCGGCGACGGGAATGTCGTACTCGTACTCGTGGCGCATGACAGCGGGTTGCGAGGTCTTGATCGTCAGGGTCGCCCTGTCCTCGCCATCGATGCGGATACGGATCCCGACGCGGCCGTTCTTGGTCAGATAGGCTTGGCGGATGCGGCGCTTGCGCGACACCGAGGACACCCAGGCGCCATCCAAGACGCGGAACTTCCGTTCGATTTCGATCGCCATTGCTGCGCTCACGCATGGGTGTGCAGATATATAGAATATTACTATTCTATACGCGCAAGCTTATCGGCGACAGTCTCTTTGCCGACGATTTTTTGCAGAGCTGTTCCGCTCAAGGATCATACGCGGCATACGGAACGTTCTCGGAACGCCAGCCGAAGCAGCCCGAACGTCAGGTCGCCGGGATGCGAATGCGCGGCGACGCCGCCGTCTGCGGCTGCTCGATAGCGGTTCCAACGCTGAGATAGACGAAGCCGTGCCGCACCAAATCCTCGGCGCGATAGATCTTGCGGAGATCGACCACAACCGGCGTCGTCATCAGGCGCCGGAGGCGGCCGAAATCGAGCGCTCGGAACTGCTCCCACTCGGTCACGATGACCAGAGCGTCGGCGCCTTCCGCGCATTCATAGGGACCTTCGGCGTAATCGACGTCTTCCAGCACCTTCCTCGCCTGCTCCATGCCGGCGGGATCATAGGCGCGCACCGTCGCCCCCATATCCTGGAGCGCGGTGATCACCGCGATCGAGGGCGCTTCGCGCATGTCGTCGGTGTTCGGCTTGAACGTCAGCCCGAGCACGGCGATCGACTTGCCGCGCACCGAGCCGCCGAGCGCGGCCGCGACTTTGCGCGCCATTGCCCGCTTGCGCACATCGTTGACGGCGACCACCGTCTCGACGATGCGCAAGGGGGAATCGCAATCCTGCGCGGTCTTGATGATTGCGAGCGCGTCCTTGGGGAAGCACGAGCCGCCAAAGCCCGGTCCGGGATGCAGGAACTTCGTCCCGATGCGGTTGTCGAGGCCGATGCCGCGCGCCACGTCCTTCACATCGGCGCCGACCTTTTCGCACAGATCCGCGATCTCGTTGATGAAGGTGATCTTGGTGGCGAGGAAAGCGTTGGCGGCGTATTTGATCAGTTCGGCGGCGCGCCGGCTGGTGTACAGGATCGGCGCCGCGTTGAGGTAGAGCGGGCGGTAAAGCTCGGCCATGACCTCGCGCGCACGCGCATCGTCGCTGCCGATGACGATCCGGTCGGGGTGCTTGAAATCCTGGATCGCCGCCCCCTCGCGCAAGAATTCGGGGTTTGACACGACGAGGACGTCGGCGTTGGGGCGCATCTGCCGGACGATGCGCTCGACCTCGTCGCCGGTGCCGACCGGCACGGTCGATTTCGTGACGACGACGGTAAAACCCGACAGCGCGGGGGCGATCTCGCGCGCCGCCGCGAACACGTAATTGAGGTCGGCATGGCCGTCGCCGCGGCGCGAGGGCGTGCCGACGGCGATCATCACCACGTCGGCCGCCTGCACGCTGGCCGCGACCTCGGTCGCAAAGCTGAGCCGTCCGCCATCCCTGTTGGAGACGACCAGGTCGGCAAGGCCGGGCTCGTAGATCGGGATGTCGCCGCGCCGCAGCGCGTCCACCTTCTCGGCGTCCTTGTCGACGCAGATCACGTCATGCCCGAAGTCGGCGAAACACGCCCCGGAGACGAGGCCCACATAGCCGGCGCCGATCATTGCGACGCGCATCGTGTTCTACTCCGCTGGTTCGCGAGGAATGGGCCCCGACAGGTTCATTATGCGCCGGAGCCGCCCCGCCCGACAACCGGCTGTGTCGGTTTGCGTTTGATGGCATTTCGGCGGGAATGGCGCGCTGTCCCCGTGCGCGGAACGTCGTCACAGCCGGCCTACAAGTACGATACCGGGATTGCGCGACATGGGTGACCGGTTCGACAGTAAAGCTGTCCAGCCCGCTTTACATTCAACAAGAATTGACAAACGTACTTAGCCTACAGAAGCTATGAGCAAGACTAGGACTGGGGCTGCCATGGCCAAGGCCGGCGCGCCGCTGGAACACCAGCGCACCTTCCGGCTTTGTAAACGAGCAGGCGACCAAGAGCGCGGCCAGCCGTGGCGTTTCACACCTCCAGCCGAAGACAGGGATGACCAAGGCATGGGCGTAGCGCTCGTATTGATTCTTGTCGCGGTCGGCTCGGTGCTGTTTCACATCTTCAGCCCGTGGTGGTGGACGCCGATCGCCTCGAACTGGCGCTACATCGACGACACGATCATCATTACCTTCTGGATCACCGGCATCGTTTTCACCGCCGTCGTCGTGTTCATGGGCTATTGCGTCTACCGCTTCCGCCACCGCGAGGGCGGACAGGCCGCACTACGATCCGGAAAACAAGCAGCTGGAGTGGTGGCTCACCATCGGGACAGCGCTCGGCGTCGCCGCCATGCTGGCGCCCGGCCTCTGTCGTCTGGCACCAGTTCGTCACCGTGCCGAAGGACGCGACCGAGATCGAGGTCATCGGCCAGCAATGGCAGTGGAGCTACCGCCTGCCCGGCAAGGACGGCAAGCTGGGCACGTCGGACGTCCGAACATCAGCACGGACAATCCGCTGGGGTTGGATCCGAACGACGCCGCCAGGCCAGGACGACGTCGTCATCGAGAGCGACGACTTGCATCTGCCGGTCGGCAAGCCGGTCAAGGTCTTGCTCCGCTCGATCGACGTCCTGCATGATTTCTACGTGCCCGAGTTCCGCGCCAAGATGGACATGATCCCGGCGTCGGTGACCTATTACTGGTTCACGCCGACCCGGACCGGCACATTCGAGGTCCTGTGCGCCGAACTGTGCGGCGTCGCGCACTCGCAGATGCGCGGCAAGGTCATCGTCGACGCAGAAGAGCGACTATCAGGCCTGGCTGGAGAAGCAGAAGACATTCGCGCAGATCGTCGGCGCGAGCGAGGACAGCGGCGACGACGGACACGGCCCGGCCGCTAAGCAAGACAGGCCGGCTTGCGACGCTGGGTGGTGCGCGCGGCGAAGACTTCGCCGTGCGCAGCCCGTCGTCGGAAGCATGACGACCGAGGAGGAACATTCGATGGCCGATGTCGCCCTTGGCAAAGTCAGGACTATGTCCCGCCGCCTGCCGAAGTGCCGGAGGTCGAGCTTTATCACCCGCACAGCTGGTGGACGCACTACGTCTTTTCGCAGGACGCCAAGGTCATCGCCATCCAGTATTCGCTGACGGCGATCGCCATCGGCCTGGTGGCGCTGGTGCTGTCCTGGCTGATGCGGCTGCAGCTCGGATTTCCCGGCATCGTTCTCCTTCATCGATGCCAACCAGTATCTCCAGTTCATCACCATGCACGGCATGATCATGGTGATCTACCTGCTCACCGCGCTTGTTCCTGGGCGGCTTCGGCAACTACCTGATCCCGCTGATGGTCGGCGCGCGGGACATGGTGTTCCCCTATGTCAACATGCTGAGCTACTGGATCTATCTGCTCGCGGTGCTCGTGCTGGTGGCGAGCTTCTTCGTGCCCGGCGGCCCGACCGGCGCCGGCTGGACGCTGTATCCCGCCGCAGGCGATTCTCTCCGGCACGCCCGGGAGAGAACGGGGCATCATTCTGATGCTCGCCTCGCTGATCCTGTTCATCATCGGCTTCACCATGGGCGGGCTGAACTACGTGGTGACCGTGCTGCAGGCGCGCACGCGCGGCATGACGCTGATGCGGATGCCGTTGACGGTCTGGGGCATCTTCACGGCCACCGTGCTGGCGCTGCTCGCCTTCCCGGCGCTGTTCGTCGGCGCGGTGATGATGCTGTTCGACCGCGTGCTGGGAACCAGCTTCTTCATGCCGTCGCTCGATCGCGATGGGCGAGCAGATGAAGTACGGCGGCGGCAGCCCGATCCTGTTCCAGCACCTGTTCTGGTTCTTCGGCCATCCCGAGGTCTACATCGTCGCCCTGCCGGCCTTCGGCATCGTCTCCGACCTGATCAGCGACGCACGCGCGCAAGAACATCTTCGGCTATCGCATGATGGTGTGGGCGATCGTGGGCATCGGCGCGCTCAGCTTCGTCGTCTGGGCGCACCACATGTATGTGAGCGGCATGCACCCGTATTTCGGGTTCTTCTTCGCCACCACGACGCTGATCATCGCCATCCCGACCGCGATCAAGGTCTACAACTGGGTGCTGACCCTGTGGCGCGGCGACATCCATCTCACGCGTGCCGATGCTGTTCGCGCTCGGCTTCATCGTCACCTTCGTGAATGGCGGGCTCACCGGCCTGTTCCTCGGCAACGTCGTCGTGGACGTGCCGCTGTCGGACACCATGTTCGTCGTCGCGCACTTCCACATGGTGATGGGCGTGGCGCCGATCATGGTGATCTTCGGCGCGATCTATCACTGGTATCCGAAGATCACCGGGCGGATGCTGAACGACGCGCTGGGCAAGTTCCATTTCTGGGTCACGTTCCTCGGCGCCTACGCTGATCTTCTTCCCGATGCACTATCTCGGGCTGCTGGGCGTGCCGCGCCGCTATCACGACATCGGCGACGCTGGCCTTCATCCCGGCCATCGGCGCATACGCTCAACGCCTTCATCAGCGTCATGGCGCTGATCGTGGGCTTCGCGCAGATCGTGTTCCTGTTCAATCTGTGTCTGGAGCCTGCGCAGCGGCAAGGACGTCGGGCGGCAATCCATGGCGGGCGACGACGCTGGAGTGGCAGACGCCGGAGACCCCGCCCGGGCACGGCAACTGGGGCAAGGAGCTCCCGGTCGTCTATCGCTGGGCCTATGACTACAGCGTGCCGGGCGCCGCGGAGGACTTCATCCCGCAGAACCAGCCACCGGCCGACGCCGAGCCGCTTCAGGGAGCCTGCGCCATGAGCGCCATCCTCCTCTTCATCGCTGTGCATAGCGGCCATCGTCGGCTGGTGGCTGTCGCAGCAGCGGCTGACCGCCAAGCCGTGGCTGGAAGAAGGCGCGTCGGCGAGTTCCCGGCACGGGCGCAATGACCGTGCCGGCCGCGAAGATCGGACTCGGCGTGTTTCTCGCCGTCGTCGGCTCGCTGTTCGCGCTGTTCATGTCAGCGCCTACTCCATGCGCATGAACATGGCGGACTGGCGGCCGCTGCCGGTGCCCGGGCTGCTGTGGCTCAACACCGGCGTGCTGGTCGTGCTCAGCAGCGTCGCGCTGCAATGGGCGCAGCGTGGCCGCGCGCCGCGGACGACATCGAGCGGCGTGCAGACCGGCCTGCTGCGCAGGCGGGCGCCCTCGCGCTTGCATTCCTCGTCGGGCAGATCGCTGGCGTGGCAGCAGCTCGACGCCGCCGGCTATTTCGTCGCGACCAACCCGGCCAACACCTTCTTCTACCTGCTCACCGCGGCTGCACGGGCTGCACCTCGTCGGCGGCGTCTGGTCGCCCTGGGCAGGACGACCGCCAAGGTGTGGCGCGGCGCTCGCGATCGACGAAGCTGCGCCTGAGCGTCGAGCTCTGCGCCATCTACTGGCACTTCCTGCTGCTGGTCTGGCTGGTCCTGTTCGGCCTGCTGACTGGCTGGGAGCAGACGCCTCGCTCGCCGATTTCATCGATCGTTGCACGTCGGTGCTCAGAGGCACGAGATAGGTCGAGAAGCAGATGGCTGAAACCACAGTGCGCGAACACGGGACAACCGCCAGCGCTGCGTCCGGACGGCTGGCAAGGCATTGCCGCCGACTGGTCGTCGGACCAGCGCGCGTTCAAGAACGTGTCCTGGGGGAAGGCCATGATGTGGATCTTCCTCCTGAGCGACACCTTCATCTTCAGCTGCTTCCTGCTGTCCTACATGACGGTGCGCATGTCGACGACCGTGCCGTGGCCGAATCCGAGCGAGGTCTTCGCGCTCGCATATCGGCGGGCAGAACATCCCGCTCATCCTGATCGCCATCATGACCTTCGTGCTGATCAGCGTCGAGCGGCACGATGGCGATGGCGGTCAATTTCGGCTACCGCCGCGACCGCGTGAAGACCGCGGTCTTGATGCTGGTCACCGCGGCCTTCGGCGCGACCTTCGTCGGCATGCAGGCGTTCGAATGGACCAAGCTGATCATGGAAGGCGTGCGGCCCTGGGAAAATCCCTGGGGCGCGGCGCAGTTCGGCTCGACCTTCTTCATGATCACCGGGCTTCCACGGCACGCACGTGACGATCGGCGTGATCTTTCTCTTGATCATCGCCCGCAAGGTCTGGCGCGGCGACTTCGACGCCGGACGGCGCGGCTTCTTCACCAGCCGCAAGGGCCACTACGAGATCGTCGAGATCATGGGCCTGTACTGGCACTTCGTCGATCTGGTCTGGGTGTTCATCTTCGCGTTCTTCTATCTCTGGTGAGGAGGCGACATGGCGCAGGCAACGGGCCACGCACCGCGCGCAACCCGCGCGCGCACGCAGCCGCGCACGACGAGGGGCAGCAGCACCCGATCAAGCTCTATCTCGTGGTGTGGGGATGGCTGTTCGTCCTCAGCGCTGTTCTCCTACCTCGTCGACTACTTCCACCTGCAGGGCTACTCCGGTGGTCGCTGATCCTGCTGTTCATGATGCTGAAGGCCGGGCTGATCGTCGCCGTCTTCATGCACATGGCATGGGAGCGGCTGGCGCTGATCTATGCCATTCTGCTCCCGCCCGCGGTTCTGCTTGGTGTTCGTCGCCATCATGGCGGTGGAGTCGGAGTATACGCACTGGCTGCGCGAGGCTGTTCTTCCGACCGGGAACGTGACGCCGCGGCAACCGAAGCGCGGGCGGCGCTCGCCGCGCTGCTCGCAACGTCAGACAAGAACGCCCGGTTCGCGCTTGCGAGCCGGGCGTTCGTTCACTCAGCGCCGGGCATCGCGCGCGCGAAGCCGGCCGTCCTGGCGCCGCTCAGGCGGCGGATTCTGGGACAGGCCGCGGGTCGCCGGGCTCCACGACCTTGCGGTAGAGGTGCCAGGTCGCGTGGGCGAGCACGGGCATCACGACCGCCAGTCCGATGAAGAATGGCAACGAGCCGATCGCGAGCGACACGCCCGACGATCAGGCCCCAGACCGCCATCACCAGGGGATTGGCGAGAACCGCCCTGCACCGAGGTCTGCAGGGCGACGACCGCGCCGATGTCCCGGTCGACCAGCAGCGGGAACGAGACCACGCCGATGGTGAGCGCGACGACGGCGAACAGGAAGCCGAGCGCATGGCCTGCGATGATCAAGACCCAGCCTCGGGTCGTGGTGAAAATCTCGGACAGGAATTGCCCGATCGAGTTGCGGCGGCGCCGAACCGAACAGCGCGTCATAGAGCGAGAGCGCGGTCGCCGAGCCAGATGACGAACACGACCATCAGCACGAACCCGACCGCGCCGATGGCGTCGAGCGAGGGACAGCGCAGGACGCCGAACGCGTCGGTCCACGACACCTCGCGACCGAGCTCCCGCTGCCGGCTCATCTCGTACAGGCCGATCGCGGCGAACGGACCGATCAAGGCATAGCCCGCCACCAGCGGAAAAAGGAGCGGCAACACCTGATAGCCGAAGGTCAGGCGGGCCAGGAACAGGCCCACAATCGGGTAGATGATGGCGAGAAAAATCAACTGGGTCGGCGCCGCGAGGAAATCATCGATGCCCTTCGCCAGGGCGTCCTTCAGATCGGCGAAACCGATCTTGCGGACGGCAGGAACCACGGGGATTTCGTTTGCGCCGGTCATAACGTGCAGATTGGGCATTGCGCGCCTCCCTAACGTCCAACGTTTGGTGCTTTGCATGAGGCGCCAGGAATCCCGACGCCCCGAAAGTCACGTGGATTTCTTGTCGCACTATTGATCCGCTATCGGCGGCTGGGCGGCAAAACCGGCCTGCAAAGGTCCCCATTGCTGCCGAGAAACGCCTGCGGATTCGGTTAGCCTAGCCGAAAGCCGATCCGGGTCAACCGGCGGCCCGATCACGAAACGCTTTCTCCTTTGCCTGTGTTGCCGCAGCCGGCGGAATCAGCACCTTCAGAACGCGCGGCCTGATTCCATAGACGAGCGGCGCGCGCTCGCGCACGAGCTCGCCGTCGGTCGTAACCCACGCCCGCGACCGGTTGCTGCCGATGGTGACGCGCTGCGCGCGAACGCTCTGGATTCCCGGATTGTCGCGCCAGGCTCCCGTCAGCAGATCCGCGCCGGCTTTCAACTTGCCGAGCGCGCCGGTGTCTTCAACGATATGGAGTTCGAGCGTGCCTTCGTCCAGAGAATCGCGCCGCCACTCCTCGCCGGAAAAGCAATTGACCGTCACCAGGACGGCGACGGAGTCGATCTGCCGCGTGCGGCCATCGACCGAGATTTCGAGCGTGAACCGGCCGGCTCTCCGCAATGCGCGCGCAGCCGCGGCCATGACACGCAGCACCTTGCCCGGAAAGTCGCGCGTCTCCTCGCGGGCGCGCGCCATCTGGCTGAAGAAGCCGACGCCGGAGAGGGTGTGGAAGGGCCGGCCGTTGAGCACGCCCAGGTCGATGGCGCGCGGAACCGCAGCCTCGATCGCGTCGATCGCCCCGTCGAGGTCGGTCGGAACGCCGATGTCGCGGGCGAGCAGATTGACCGTGCCGAGCGGCAGAACGCCGAGCGCCTTGCCGGTGGCGGCGAGCTTTTGAGCGGCATAGCTCGCGCTGCCGTCGCCGCCGCCCACAATGATCGTGTCGTGATCGGAGCGAGCGCCGCGATCGATCGCGCGCGCAATGTGCCGCCCGTGCGCGAGCACGACGTCCACCGTGCGGCCCGGTCGCGCAAAACGGCGCTGCAGCGCGGCCTTGACCTCGCGCGGGTCACGGTCGAGCAGCGATCCCGCGCGTTCATTCAGAACGATGAGGACGTTGTGCATCAGGCCGATCAGAAGAACGGCGGGACATCCGCCGCTTGCTCCGCTGCATGGCGGTCGAACGCAAACGCAGCATCCGGCCCGATGTTCCTTGGCCAAGCCGCCGAAATGCGGCGCCGTCACCGTGAGCCGCAGCGCTTCCGGGCAGATAGCAAACCTGCGCTGAGCTGACCGTGGCGCACAGCCGCGGCGCTCGCTATATCGTGGCGAATAGCCGGACGCGGCCCTGCAAGGAGTGGCGCATGTTTCCTCGACCCACCAGCGTATTCATCACGCGCGGCGTCGGCGTGCATCGCTATCCGCTGACCGCGTTCGAGTATGCGCTGCGGGACGCCGACATCGAACAGCAGAACATCGTGTCCGTGTCCTCGATCCTGCCGCCGCATTGCCAGCTCATCGCGCGGGAGGACGGCATCCCGACCTTGAGCGCCGGCGAGATCACGTTCTGCGTCATGGCCCGCGCCGAGACCAACGAGCCGGGCCGCCGCATCGCCGCCAGCATCGGGCTGGCGCGTCCGAAGGACCTCTCGCTCTACGGCTACATCTCCGAGCACCACGGCTTCGGCATGACTGAAGCGGAAGCCGGCGAATATGCCGAGGATCTGGCGGCCACCATGCTTGCCTCGACGCTCGGGATCGAGTTCGATCCCAATGCCGGGTGGAACGAGCGCAAGCGCGTCTACGAGATGAGCGACCTGATCGTCGACAGCATGTCGGTGACGGCGGCGGCCGAGGGCGCCGCCAATGGCGATTGGACCTGCGCCGTCGCGGCGGCGGTTTTCCGCTTCACGCCGCTGACGGGCGAGTAATGAGCGAGCCGCCGACCTTCGCCGTTCCACCCACCTTTCTCGGCCTGCCGGGCGGCCCCGGGGCCGCCGTCTGCATCGCGGGAATTCCGCTCGATATCGGCGTCACCAATCGGAGCGGGGCGCGGTTCGGCCCGTCGGCGATCCGCCACGCAAGCCGCATGCTGATGGACGGCGACCATCCCTTTCACTGGGTCGATCCGCGCGGACTGAAGCTTGCCGATATCGGCGACTTCGCCATCGCGCTCGGCGACATCCCGAAAAGCCTGGCGGCGATCGAGCAACAGGCCTCGCGCATCGGCCATCTGGTCGCGCTCGGCGGCGAGCACGGGATCAGCCTTCCCCTTCTCCGCGCCCTCGCCAAGAAACGGGGACCGCCCGCGCTCGTCCATTTCGATGCGCATGTGGATACCTGGCCGGAGAATTTCGGCCAGATCTACGCGCATGGCTCAGTGTTCTATCATGCGATCGAGGAGGGCCTGATCGAGCCGCGCCGGATGGTGCAGATCGGGATTCGCTCGCCGGTTGCGCGCAGCATCTACGACTGGACGCTGGCCCGCGGCGTGACGATCATTCCGGCGCAGGAGGTTCACGAAGCGGGTCCAGCCGACATTGCGCAGCGCATCCGCATGATCGTGGGCGACGCGCCGGTTTACCTGAGCTTCGACATCGATGCGCTCGATCCCGCCTTCGCTCCGGGAACCGGGACGCCGGAAATCGGCGGCCTTTCGAGCTGGCAGGCGCAGGCGATCATCCGCCGGCTGACCGGCCTCGATTTCGTCGGGATGGACGTCGTCGAGGTGTCGCCCGCGTACGACACCGCCGAAATCACCGCGCTGGCTGCGGCGACGATGGCCTGGGAATATCTCTGCCTCCTGGCGCGCGCACGGCTCGCGCCGTGAGCTCTCCCGTTCGCCATCCGCGAGTCACGACGAGCGCGCCTGCGCCGCAGCGGCGTACAGGTTCTTGTTCTCCTCGCGCAGCACGTTCTTCTGCACCTTGCCCATCGTGTTGCGCGGCAGGTCGGCGACGAAGATCACACGCTTCGGCAGCTTGAATCTCGCGAGCCGCTCCTCCAGCGCGGCGATCACGGCCGCCTCGGTGAGGCTCGCGCCTGTTTGCGCCACCACCACCGCGGTGACGCATTCGCCGAAATCCGGATGCGGGCACCCGATCACCGCCGATTCGACGACGCCCGGCAAGGCGTCGATCTCGCTCTCCACCTCCTTCGGGTAGACATTGAAGCCGCCGGAAATGATCAGGTCCTTGGCGCGGCCGACGATGTGCACATAGCCGCGCGCGTCGATCTTGCCGACATCGCCGGTGATGAAGAATCCGTCCGGACGGAACTCGCTCGCGGTCTTTTCCGGCATGCGCCAATAGCCCGCGAACACGTTCGGCCCGCGCACTTCGATGACGCCGATCTCCTCCTGCGCCAGCACCGTGCCGGTGTCCGCATCGGCGATGCGCAGTTCGACGCCGGGCAGCGGAAACCCGACCGTGCCGGGGATGCGCTCGCCGTCATAGGGGTTCGAGGCGTTCATGCCGGTTTCGGTCATGCCGTAGCGCTCGAGAATGGCGTGGCCGGTGCGCGCCGCGAACTCGCGATGCGTCTCTGCGAGCAGCGGCGCGGAGCCGCAGGTGAACAGCCGCATATGCGCGCACAGGTCGCGGGTGAAAGCGGGATGCTGGAGCAGCCGCGTGTAATAGGTCGGCACGCCCATCATCGCCGTCGCCCTCGGCAGCAGCCGGATCACCTCGTCGGCGTCGAACTTCGGAAGAAACAGCATGGTTCCGCCAGCGAGCATCAGCGTGATCGCCGCGGTGAACAGACCGTGGGTGTGATAGAGCGGCAGCGCATGCAGAAGCACGTCGCGGTCGGTGAAGCGCCAGCACGACGCGAGCACGTCCGCGTTTGACGACAGATTGCGATGGCTCAGCATCGCTCCCTTGGAACGTCCGGTGGTGCCGGATGTGTAGAGGATCACCGCAAGCTCGGATTCCTCGCGCGGAACATCGGCGAAATCCGCAGACGATTGCGCGGCGAGGTCGATCAGCGAGCCCTGCCCGCTCGCGTCAAGCGTGTCGACGGCGGCGTTGCGGGCCTGCGCAATCGCGCCGACGCCCGCTCGCCTGGACGGATCGCACACGACGAGCCTGGGCTCGGAGTCGCCGAGGAAATAATCAAGCTCGGCGATCGTGTAGGCGGTGTTGAGCGGAAGATAGACGGCGCCCGCGCGCATGCTCGCGAGAAACAGCAGCAGGTTGTCCGGCGTCTTTTCCACCTGGACCGCGACCCGGTCGCCGGGCTTGACCCCGCGCCGGACCAGCGCATGGGCGAGCCGGCCGGAGCGCGCGAGCATCTCGCCATAGCTGATGCGCTCGCCGGCAGCCGTCTCGATCAGGCTCTTGTCCGCGGCGGGCATGCGCCCGCGGACCAGGTGAAACAGATTTCCGGACATGGGCGGCCTCGCGGGCGATCGCTCTGCGCTGGAAGCAGGCGGACGAGGAGAAAACCATTATCAGAACGGACGCCCGATCGACACACCACGCGGTCCGATCGCACCCTCCGCCCTAGGCGGAGGGCGTCGCCGGCTCCGCCTTGGCCGGCGCCGGAACGAGCGCGCGGGCGGGCCGGGCGAGCTTGCGAACGGCGCTCGCGGCGATGATCGCGCGATTTTCCGCGAAGGTCTCATGGTTCTTTTCGATCTCGCCGAGATCATAGAGGTAGTTGACCATCAATCCGAAGGACTGGTCGCGGCCGCGCGGAGAAAGGTCGGCCGGCCAGTTCAGCCGCTCGAGCCGCGCGCCGTTGCCGAGATGGAAGCGCGCCACCTGGTCGACCGGAAAGCCGCGGCGGTCGCGCGCCGTCATGTAATAGGTCGCGGCGGCGCGCAGGATGGGGTCGCGCAGATCGGCGAGCGCAGCCTGGTCGGTCCACCAGCTCTCCTCGTCGAGCCGCGCGAGCGCCGCCCGATCGTTCTCCGGCAGTGTCGGCCATTCGGACGCCGTGCGCTCGCGCTTGAGCCACGCGGCGAAATTGGGCGCGGGCGAAAGGGTCACGAAGGTCGACAGCCGCGGAAAATCGCGAGAAATCTCCGCCACCACCTGCTTGATCAGGAAATTGCCGAAGGTGACGCCGGCGAGCCCCCGCTGGCAGTTGGAAATCGAATAGAACACCGCCGTGGTCGCCCGGTCCGGCTCGAGCGGAGCGCGCTGCGCGCCCAGGATCGGCGCAA
Source organism: uncultured Alphaproteobacteria bacterium (assembly GCA_963712435.1). Taxonomy (GTDB): domain Bacteria; phylum Pseudomonadota; class Alphaproteobacteria; order Rhizobiales; family Xanthobacteraceae; genus Rhodoplanes. The sequence continues at coordinate 228,138 of CAVQIB010000001.1, forward strand.
TCCCCCCCGGAATCTCCTTCATGAGCGCCACCTCGACAAAGATCAACGGATCGTCGATCAGCGCCGGATGGAAAAACGCGTAACAGCGCCGGTCCGGCGGGTCGATGCGGGCGCGCAGATCGTTCCAGTCATGGATCTGATGCACCGCCTCGTAAAGAATGATCTTTTCCAGCACCGCCGCAGGCGTCGACCAGTCGATCCGGCGCAGCACCAGAAAGCCGCGATTGAACCAGGCGGCGAACAGATGGCGGAAGTCGGTGTCGATCGGCGCGAGTTCGGGACGGCGGATCATGGCGTGAAGGAGTTGCTCGCGCATATGCACCAGCGCCGCGGTGCCCTGCGGGGCGAGGTTGAGGCGCCGGAACAGCTCCTGCCGGCGTGGCTCGCTCGCCTTGTGCAGTTCGTTCGCCGTCGTGTCGGAGGGCGATTGCTGCCAGGCCCCCAAGGCCGCTTCGATCCGGGCGCGGTCCGGCCCGAAGCGCGACAGCAAAGTCTCGAAAAAGGCGATGCGCGGACCGGTCTTCAACTCGTCATAGCGGGTGAGGATCTCGCGCGCGAGCGCCACCCCGGACGCTTCCCCGCGGATGGACAGGAGCTGCTCGCACAGTTCGGCGAGGCTTTCGGAAAAGGCAAGACCAGGAGGCTCGCGCCGGCGCTCGATCAGCGCGCGGCCGCGCTCGGTGATGGTCTGCAACAGCTCGCCGAAAAAAGAGGTGTTCATTGGCTCCGCCCCGCCACCGGTCCCATGAGAGTATTGCGCGACCAAGTGGCGATTTCCGGGAATATACACAAGATTCCGATCCCCAGCAGCATCGCCGTCACATAGGGAATGGCGCCCGGCAGGGCCCTGCGGGTCGGCAGTTTCGATCCCGCCATAGAGCACATGCATGACCCCGAACCGATTGCGAGAAACGGCGCACCTTCGGCAGCGACTCGGGCTTCCGCGCCAAACTGTAGCGGAATCCGGAAGCGCAGGCGTGAACGCCCTGGAGCCGCGGGCATGACCAAGGCGCCGCCGTGACCCCCGTTCCGACCTACCGCTTCGCTCCGAGCCCGAATGGCCATCTTCACCTCGGCCACGCCCTGTCGGCCTGCCTGAACTTCGACGCCGCGCAGGAGACGGCCGGGCGCTTCCTGCTTCGGATCGAGGACATCGACCGGACGCGCTGCCGCCGGGAGTTCGAGGCGGCGATCTACGCGGACCTCGCCTGGCTCGGCCTCGCATGGGAAACGCCGGTGCGGCGGCAGACGGACCAGTTCGCCGCCTATCAAGCCGCATTGGCCCGTCTGGCGGAGCTAGGCCTCGTCTATCCGAGCTTCGAGAGCCGCGCCGAGATCGCCCGCCTGGTCGCGGAGCGGGAACGGACGGGCCCGTGGCCGCGCGACCCCGACGGCGCGCCGCTCTATCCGGGAGACGCCCGCAGGATGGACGCCGCCGAGCGCGCCCGGCGGATCGAGAGCGGCGAACCCTATGCGCTGCGCCTCGACATGGCCGCGGCGCTGGCGCGCGCCCCTGCGTCACTGACCTGGCGCGAGCAAGGCTGCGGACCGGACGGGCAAACCGGGATCATCGCCGCCAGCCCGGCCGACTGGGGCGATGTCGTGCTCGCCCGCAAGGAGACGCCGACGAGCTATCACCTCTCGGTGGTCGTCGACGACGCGGCCCAGGGCGTGACCCATATTGTGCGCGGGCAGGACCTGTTCGCGGCGACGAGCGTCCATCGCCTGCTGCAGGCGCTGCTCGCGCTGCCGGCGCCGATCTACCGGCACCACCGACTGATCCTCGACACCGACGGGCGCAAGCTCGCGAAGTCGACCGGCGCGACGGCGCTCCGCGCGTTGCGCGCGCGTGGGGTCAGCCCCGCGGCGATCCGCCGGATGGTCGGTCTCTGAGCGCCCACATGCGCTTGATCAAGGGGCGCGCTATGGTGCAGGAAGGCGGCGCGCCGGCCCGGCCTTCGGCGTCACATTGCGAGGCAATCATGGGTCCTACCAACGCAACCGGCATCCGGCTCGCTTGCGTCGGCGCGCGCAAAAGGCGCTCTCCGCTCGTTTGGCGCCGCATGCGGGACTCCCTCGGCGCGGCGTTGGCCTTGCTGGTTCTTGCCCCCGCTCTGCCGAGCGCAGCGCCGGCCGACCAGCCGTCGGGCATGGCGGTCTCTGTCGTCCGCGTGAAGCGGGAGTGCTTTTCCGACGTGGTCCGCGTCACCGGCACGGTCGTCCCCAAGGAAGAATTGCAGGTGCGGGCCGAGGTCGAGGGCGTGCGCGTCGCCCAGCTGCTGGTCGACACCGGAGACAGCGTGACGGCGGGACAGGTGCTCGCGCGCCTCTCCCGCCCGCAGGGGATGAACGTGCCGGCGTCGAGCCTCGCCGTGCAGGCGCCCGCCGCCGGCATTATCGGACGCATGATGACCCAGGTCGGGGCGATGGTGGCGATGGCCGGCCCGCCCATGTTTCTCATCATTGTCGGCGGCGAATTCGACCTGCTGGCGGAAATTCCCTCCACCCGGATCGGCAAGATCGCGGTCGGCCAGCCCGCGCAGGTGGATGTCGTCGGCGTCGGCGTGATTTCCGGCCGCGTGCGCACGGTGTCGCCGGAGATCAACATCGCGAACCAGACCGGCCAGGCGCGCATTTCGCTCGGCGCCGACACGCGGCTGAAAATGGGCACGTTCGGCCGCGCGAGCGTGGAGATCGGGACGAGCTGCGGCACGAGCGTCCCGCTGTCAGCCATTCTCTACGGTCCGCTCGGGCCCGTCGTGCAGGTCGTGCGCGACAACCGCATCGAGACGCGGCCTGTTCCGATCGGGCTGCTGGCGGGCGGCAATGTGGAGATCCGGCAGGGGCTGAGCGACGGCGACCTCGTGGTCAAGCGGGCGGGAACGTTCCTGCGCGAGGGCGACCGGGTGCGCCCCTTCGTCGAAGACGAAGCAAGCGCGGAGCGGTAGACGGGTCTCCCGCGAACGGCGCGCCGAGGGAAAGCGTCACGGCCCGTTCGCGTTCCGGTTCCGCACGCCTTCCAATGTCGCCCAGCCGACTTCGCGTCCGGTCGACGGAAGCTGCTCGCGCACGGCGCGGCTGCGCAGCATGTGCGCCTTGGCAACCAATTGCGCGGTGACCGGCGCGGTGAGGAACAGAAACACGCTGATCAGCACTTCCTCGACCGATGGATTGCCCTGTTCGGCGACAAAAAACAGCATGGAGGCGACCAGCATGGCCCCGATGCCGAGCGTCGTCGCCTTGCTCGGCCCGTGCAGACGGCGCATCGTGTCCGGCAGCTTCGCGAGGGCGAGCGAGCCCACGAGGAGAAAGAAGGCCCCCACCACGATCAGTCCGGCGATCAACAGCTCGATCCAGAAGGCCATGGCGCGCTACTCGATGACATTGCCGCGCAGAAGGTACTTGCAGAACGCGACAGTCGACAGAAAGCCCACCATCGCGAACAAGAGCGCCGCCTCGAAGTACATCGTGGTCGCGAAGACGATGCCCATCAGCACGACCAGCCCGATGGCGTTGACGACCATGGTGTCGAGCGCCAGGATTTGGTCGACCGCATCCGGTCCCTTCAGCAGACGGAAGAGGCTGAGGAGAAGGGCGGCGCAGGTAACGGCAAGGCCGAAGGCGCAAGCAATCAGGATCATTCGAAAATCCTCATCAGACGGCGTTCGTAGCGCTGCTTGATCGCCGCCACGGTTGCGGCAGGGTCCGATGTCTCGAGGCAGTGGACGAGCAAGGAGCGTTGATCGGCGCTGAAATCGGCGCTGATCGTGCCTGGCGTCATGGTGATCGTGCCGGCCAGAACCACAATCGCCTCGGGCGAGCTCAGGTCGAGCGGAACCGTGACGAACTGCGATCGCAGCCTGTCTCCCCGGCGGAACAGCACGAGATAAGCGACGATCACGTTGGAGACGATGATGTCCCAGATCACCACGCCGATGAATTCGAGCGCGGCAAGCGGATTGCGCAGGCGCGGCGGGTCCGGCCAATAGGCGCTGGTGAGCTTGGGGATCAACAAGCCGACCAGCACGCCCATCACGATGGTGCCGGTGGTGAAGTCGTTGATCAGCAGGACCCAGACGACCGTCAGAACCAGGCTCAAGATCGGGTGTGGCAACAGCCGGTTTCTCATGGCCCGCCTCCCCGCCAATGCGCCACGCGGGGCGCGCCGAGCACGGCGCGGATATAAGCGGAAGGCTGCATGAGCTGTTGCGCCGTCGCGTCAGCGATCGCGACGACCGGGCCGGCGAACAGGCTGAGCAGCGCCGTCGTGGCGAGCAGGCCGGCAAGGACCAGCGCCGGCCCCCGCGAACGCGGAACCGATCGGCCGGACCGCGCCTGCGCCGGCACGGTGGCCCAGAACACGATGCTGCCGGCGCGCGCATAGCCGATCAGCAGGATCAGGCTCGTGCCGAGGATGGTCCACCATGCGAGCGTGGAATAGGCGGCGCTGCGCGTAGCGTCCAGAATGAGGAGCTTGCCGACGAAACCGGACAGCGGCGGCAGGCCCACCATGGCCATGCCGGCAAGTAGAAACAACCCGGCATACAGGTTCGCATGCGCCGGCGCCGGCGCCGGGCGGAGCGCATCCGCCGTCAGCCCCCGCTCTCCGGCGATGAGATCGACAAGCAGGAACAGGGCGGCGCTGATCGCCGTGCTGTGCAGCAGATAGTATACGGCCGCGCTCAGCCCGGCCGCGTCGAACCCGCCGACGGCGATGAGCAGCGTTCCCATCGATGCGACCACGGAGAAGCAGGCGAGATCGAGCAGCCTGCGGCTTGCGATCACGCCGGCGGTTCCGACCACCAGCGTGATCAGGGCGGCGGGAACGAGAAGCGGGTCAATCGTGCCGGCAAGCGGGCCGGCCTCGGGCCCGAACACCAGGGTGTAGATGCGGATGATGGCGTAAGCGCCGACTTTCGTCATGATCGCAAACAGCGCGGCGGCCGGCGCGGAGGCGGCCGCATAGGCGCCCGGCAGCCACCAATGCAGGGGCACGAGCGCCGCCTTCACGGCAAAGACGGTGAACAGCAGCACCGCGCCGGTGCGCAGCAGCGCCTGATCTCCCGCGGCCACCCGCGCCGCCTTCTCCGCGAGATCCGCCATGTTCAGCGTGCCGGTCACCGCATAGATCAACCCGACCGCGAACAGGAACACGGTCGAGGCGATCAGATTGATGGCGACATACTGGAAGCCGGACTTCAGCCGCCAGCGCCCGCCGCCGTGCAGCATGAGGCCATAAGAGGCGATCAACATGACCTCGAAAAAAACGAACAGGTTGAACAGGTCTCCGGTGAGAAAGGCGCCGTTGAGGCCGAGAAGCTGGAACTGGAACAGCGGGTGGAAATGCCGTCCGCGCCGGTCCCAGCCGTGCAACGCATAGATGAGCACGGCGAACCCGAGCGCAGCGGTCGCCAACAGCATCGTCGCGGAGAGCCGGTCGAGCACCAGCACGATCCCGAACGGCGCCGGCCACGATCCAAGAAAAACCGGACGCGGCGTCCCGTCGCTCGCGAGCGCGAACAAGCCGATCGCCATCACGAGCAGCAAGCCGGACGCGCAAACCGACAGGATCCGCTGCCGGCTCAAGCTGTGGCGCATCGCGAGCACGAGAAAGGCGGCGGTCATCGCCGGCAGCGCAATCGGCGCGATTATCCATTGGGTCATCGCGGGGCTTGCCCTCCGTCCGGTCCGAACTCGCGCCGCATGTCGTTGCGCCGGATCGTCACGTCGTCGGCGCCGGTCTCGAGGTAGGCGCGCAGCGACAGGACAACGATGAGCGCCGTCATGCCGAAGGAGATGACGATCGCGGTCAGCGCCAGCGCCTGCGGAAGCGGGTCGGCATAGCCGAGCGTGTTGGCGGCGATCACCGGCGGGCGATCGACGGCGAGACGGCCCATCGCGAACAGGAACAGATTGACTGCGTATGAAAGGAACAAGAGGCCGATCACCACGGGGAAGGTGCGCCTCCGCAGCGTCAGATACATGCCGAGGCTGGTCAGCAGGCCGATCGCGCTCGCGACGATGTACTCCATCTCACCCGCCTGTTCCGGGGGCGATGACCGGCTTGTCCGGTTCGGCCGCAGCGCCCGCGCCCTGCGCCGTCCCGCCCCGCGCCGTTGCGCGTTCGGCCCGCTGCTCCACCCGCGAGATGGTCGCAAGCGACAGAAGCACCGTACCCACCACCGCGAAGAATATGCCGATGTCGAACGCCATGGCCGAAGCCAGTTCGACTTTGCCGATCAGCGGCAGCGGCAGGTAACCGAACGTGCTGCTCAGAAACGGCCGCCCGAACGCGAGCGCAGCCAGTCCGACGATGCCGGCGAGCATCACCCCGCCTCCGATCAAGGCGGCCGGATCGAGGCGGGCGCGGGCATGCGCCCAGGCATAGCCGCTCGCGACATATTGCATGATGAGGGCGATCGCGACCACGAGCCCGGCGATGAAGCCGCCGCCCGGCATGTTGTGCCCGCGCAAGAGAAGATACACACCAGCCGCCAGAATCAGCGGCAGCAAGATGCGCGCCGCCACCAACAGCATCAGAGGATGCGCGTCTTTGCTTTCCTCGACCGGGCGGATCGTGTCGAGGCGGCGGGCCGCCGCCCCGCGCAGCGCCGAATTGAGGAGCGCTGCGATCGTGAGCCCGGCGATGCCGAGCACGATGATCTCGCCGAACGTGTCATAGCCCCGAAAGTCCACCAGGATGACATTGACCACATTGGCGCCGCCGCCAGCGGGCTTCGATTGCGCCACATAGTAGCTCGAAATGCTCTCGAAGCTCCGCGTCATGACCATGTAGGCGGCGCCGGCGACGCCGAACCCGGCGACGAGCGCAACCGCCCCGTCGGCGAACCGCCGCACCCTCGGCGTTTCGGGGACGGACTCCTTGGGCAGGAGATTGAGCGCGAGCAGCAGCAGAATGGTGGTCACCACGTCGACGGAGATCTGGGTCAGCGCGAGATCGGGCGCCGAGAACTGCAGAAAGGCGAGCGCCACGATCAGCCCGACCACGCTCGAGAGGACGAGGACGAAGAGCCGGTCGTGGTAGCGCAGGACGATCGCGCCGCAGACGATCGCCAGCACGATCCAGCCGATCACCGCGGGACCGTTGACCGGCAGCGGCGCGCGGTCGCCGGGGGCATGCGTTCCGGTCCAGAACGCCCAACACCCGGCGCCAATGACGGCGATGCCGATGATCAGCACGGAATCGTGCAGAGCGTTGCGATGCGTGGTCGCGATGAACCGGCGCGCGCCGCCCACCATCGCAGCGATCGCCGCGGCAAACATGCGCTGGGCGTCCGGCCGCCAAAGGGCGGCGCGCAGGCGCTCGATCGGACCGACAAGCCAGAGCATCAGCACGCCGCCCGCGATCGCGCCGAGACTCATGCCGAGGGCCGGCGTGAAACCGTGCCACAAAGCGAGTTCGAAGGGAGGCGGCGGCGCCCCGATCACGGCCTGGGCCGTGCGGCGCACGATCGCGCCCGCGAACAACTCCGGCATGACGCCGATGGCGATCACCGGCACGACCAGGACCGCAACGGGAAGCCACATCCCGGCCGGCGGATCGTGCGGCGCCTTCGGAAACTCGGAGCGCTTGGGGCCGAGAAAACCATAGAAAGCGAGTCGGGCGGAGTAAGCGGCCGAGAGGAGCGAGGCAATGGTGGCGAACACCGGAAAGAGCCAGGCCTGGCCCGCATAGACCGTGTGCGCGGCGTTCTCGAGCATCATCTCCTTGGAAAGAAATCCGTTGGTGAGCGGCAGGCCGGCCATGGACGCAGCGGCGATCAGCGCCAGCGTCGACGTGATCGGCATCAAGGTGAGCAGCCCGCCGAGCCGACGCAGGTCGCGCGTCCCGGCCTCGTGATCGATGATGCCTGCGCACATGAACAGCGCGGCCTTGAAGGTCGCATGATTGAGGACGTGGAACACGGCGGCGACGGCGGCGATCGGCGTCGCGAAGCCGAGCAACATGGTCATGAAGCCGAGCTGGCTGACGGTGGAATAAGCGAGAAGCGCCTTGAGATCGTCCTTGAACAGCGCGATCCAGGCGGCGATCGTCATGGTGACGAGGCCGGTGAGCGACACGATCAGGAACCACTCGCTGGCGCCGGCGAGCGCCGGCCACAAGCGCGCGAGCAGAAACACGCCGGCTTTCACCATGGTCGCCGAGTGCAGATAGGCGGAAACCGGCGTCGGCGCCGCCATCGCATGCGGCAGCCAGAAATGAAACGGGAACTGAGCCGACTTGGTGAACGCGCCGACCAGAATCAGCAGGAGCGTCGGAAGATAGAGCGGCGACGCCCGAATTTCTTCGCCGCGCGTGAGGATCTCGGTCAGTTCGTAAGACCCGGCGATCTCGCCCAGCATCAGCATGCCGGCGATCAGCACCAGTCCGCCGCCGCCGGTCACGACGAGCGCCATGCGGGCGCCGCGCCGCGAATCCGGCCGGTCGCTCCAATAGCCGATGAGCAGAAACGAGCTGAGGCTCGTCAGCTCCCAGAACACGAGCAGCAGCAGAATATTGTCGCTCAGGACGATGCCGACCATCGCACCCTGGAACAGCAGCAGATACGCGAAAAAGCGGCCCAACGGATCGGAGCGGGTCAGATAGAAGCGCGCATAGACGATGATCAGCAGACCGATGCCGAGGATGAGCCCGGCGAAGAACATTCCGAGCCCGTCGAGTTTGAAGGTCACGGACAGGCCGAGCCGCGGCACCCACTCAGCCGTCCAGCGCACGACCTCGCCGGAATAGACCCGGGGAATCTCGCTGAGAAGCAGGAACAAGGCGCTCGCGGTGACGACCGCCGCCGCGGCCGCACACGTGTCACGCCCTGACCGATTGGTAAGGGGCGGAAACAGCGCTCCGACGAATGGGATGAGGACGATGAGCGCTAATTTCATCCCACTTGAATGTCCTCACCGCTCTCCGCCAACCCCGCTTATGGCCGAGTGGTTCGCGCGATCGAATGCGACCGAGCGTCGCCGCGCCGGGATCATCGCGCAATCGACTACGGTTTAAGAGCGACGAGCCGCGGCGTGCAGAGACGATCGCGGCGCGGCCGGCTGCGCGCTAAGCTACTGGCAAGGCTTGATTTTAAGCAGCGCTAGAGGAATCGATCAGCCGCCTCTGGCCTTAAATTGACCGCCATTTGATAAGAAGTCTATAAACGAAAGGCGCGGCGTGCGGGGAGAAGGAATGCGGCTCGCGATCGAGCTCAGCGGCAGGCGCCGGTTGACGTGGCTCGCACTGATCGCGGTGGCCGCCGCCGCGAGCTTCGCCTGGGCGCTGGGCGTGAAATCCGCGCACGAGGCCCAGTCTTCCGCCGCCGCAATGATCGCCGCCCGTTTTCCCGCCGAGTGGATCGCGCATACGCCCAAGTCTGCGGCGGCATTTGTTCTCGCACACGCTTTGCAGCAGGAAACGCCGACCCCCGACAACTCCCTTGATTGGCTGTCGCCCGCGCTGCTGTTCGATCCGGCGCATCAGGATGTGACGAGCAGCCTCGGGTCAGGAATGCCGGTCCCGCGCTTCGAGCCGAACGAGAACGCGGCCGTCCCGGCGGCGCCAGCTCCTCGCGTCCCCAGCCGGATCGCCACTTTGCTCAACGATGCGCAGATCGCGAGCATCAAGAGCCGGCTCGATCTCAGCCCCGAGCAGCAGCAGCTTTGGCCCCCCGTCGAAGCCGCGCTCCGCGGGGTCGCCTGGCGGGGCTCCCGCGACAAGCTGGACAGCAAGACGGCGACGCTCGACCCGAAAGGGATCGAGGACCTGAAGACCGCGCTCATCCCGTTCATCAAGAAACTGCGCGCCGAGCAGAAAGACGAGCTGCGGATGATTGCGCATCTAATGGGCCTCGAAAGGCTGGCGTCGCAGCTCTGACCGCCGGTTCTCCTCGCCGGCGATCAGCTCGCCGCGCACAAGAACAATCATGAGCGACTGCTTGACGAGGCCGCGACATCATGGACGACTTTGTTGATAAGCCGCAAACCACCTGCGCTCTTGCCGGGCGGCCCGAAGCATGGTTTTCACGTCATTTCGAGACGCACGACGCCCGTCTGGACAAGGCGTTGCGCGCTCACCCGCATTGACCTCTTCCGAATCTCCGCTTGCCGCTTCGCGGGCGGCGCCGATCAAGAACTCGAATGGCGAAAAGAAGGACCTCGTAGCATGTTGAAAGTACTGGTGATCTCCGCCCTTTCCCTGGCGGCGTCGAGCGCGGTTGCGCTGGCTGGCGACGTGGCGGCGGGACAGACCTCGTTCAAGAAGTGCGCGCCCTGCCACGATATCGGCGAGACGGCGAAGAACAAGGTCGGCCCCGTGCTGAACGGGCTTGAAAACCGCAACGCCGGAACGATCGAGGGCTACAACTACACCGCCGCAAACAAGGGTTCGGGGCTCGTGTGGACCGAGGCGACGTTCAAAGAATATATCAAGGACCCGAAGGCGAAGGTCCCCGGAACGAAGATGGTGTTCCCGGGCATCAAGAATGAAAAAGAGGCCGACGATTTGTGGAGCTTCCTCCAGCAATACGGGCCGGACGGCAAGAAGAAGTCGTAAAGCGTTTGGCGGCGCGCCCGCGCAGCTTGCGTTCTTTGCCATCGACGGCCGGCGCGAGCCGGCCGCCGTAGCGCATGGCCCGCGCCAAGCGCGCCCGCAGGCGCTCACCCTCGACCTTCCGCCGTCCATCCCTGATCTGCTCGAGCGCGGCCTCGCGGGGCTGTCGCCATCGCCCGGCGCGACCTGAGCCGCAGAGACTTGCGCCGACCGACCGCTCACAGCGCGTTCGGCGCGCCGAACGGCCACTCCCGCCCGTCACCGTCGGTCGCCCAGGCTTGCGCGCCCGGAAAGCGCGCGAGCAGGTCGCCGATCTCCGCGTGCGAGGCGGCATATAGTCCGGTCGACAGGGCGTCCGCCACGGCGGCCGAGCGGTGCGCGACGGTCAAGCGCCGCCAGGGCTGCGCGCTGCGGCCGGTGCGCGGATCGAACAGGTGATGGGCAAGCCCGCCCGCTCCGATCACGCAGCCTGCGCCCTCGGAGGTCGCGACCGCGCCCGCGGACAAGGGGATCGGCTCCGCCGCCGCGCGCGCGATCCGCCACGGCGCGCCGTCCGCCTGCGGCCCGAGCGCGCGCTGCTCGCCGAGATCGACCAGCACATGGTCGAATCCGCGTTCGCGCAAGAGGTCGGCGACGCGGTCGGTCACATAGCCCTGACCGAGCCCGTTGAGCGTGATGCGCCGGCCCTCGCCGAGCTTGATTGCGCCCGCGGCGACATCGATGCTCCGCCAGCCGACCCGCGCGCGCGCTTGCGCGATCAGCGCGTCGGGCGGAAGCTCGGCCGAAGGCCGCGCCGCGAACCAGTCGACATGCGCCTCCCACAACGCCTGGATCGTCGGATCGTAGAGCCCGCCGGTCGACTGCGCGACGGCGAGCCCGAGCGCGAGCGCGCGCCGCAGGTCGCCGGACGGACCGGTCAGCCTGCCGTCGCGGTTCAGCCGCGCAACCTCGGAGCGGTCGCGAAACAGACTGAGCGCATTTTCGAGCCGGTCGATCTCGGCCGTCGCCAGGCGCGCCGCCGCGCGAACGGCCACCGGATCTCCGCCGCAGAACAGCAGGCGCGCATCGGCGCCCATCGCCGTCCCGCGCCATTCGTAATCGATCGCCGCCGCAAGGCCGCGGCCGGACCCGGTCGCGAGCCCCGCGGCGGTCATGCCGATCATGGTGAGCGCGCGGCGCCGGCTGACGCGCTCAGACATGGGAGGCTTGCTCGGGTTTCGGTGACGCGCCAATGGGCCTGCCCGAGCGAGAGCGGCGCACGCGCCGGCGCTCCTCCTGGCGCAACAGGTGCAGGCAGATCGTTTTATCGAAGTAATTGGCCTGGCACTGGAGGCAATAGATGCATTCGTTCGGATTGATCTGGCCGAGCGGATGGATCGCCTGCACGGTGCAGTGGCGGGCGCAGACTTGGCATTCGAAGCCGCATTCCCGGTAACGCCGCAGCCATTCGAACATGCGCAGCCGCGCGGGAATAGCGATCGCGGCGCCCAGCGGGCAGAGATAGCGGCAGAAAAAGCGCTCGACGAACAAGCCGACGATGAGCAGGCCGATGGCGTAGACGACGAACGGCCAGTCGCGCAGGAATTTGAGCGTGATCGCGGTCTTGAACGGCTCGACTTCCGAAAGCCCGAACGCCGCCATGATGGAATTCAGCGAGACCGCAAGGATCACGAGAAAGATCACGTATTTGATCATCCACAGCCGCTCATGCAGCCCGAACGGAATGTTGACCTGCGGCAGCTTCACCCGTCGTGCGAGATTGTTGAGCAGTTCCTGCAACGCACCGAACGGGCACAGCCAGCCGCAGAATACGCCGCGGCCCCAGAACAGCATGCTCGCCGCCACGAAGCTCCAGAGGATGAACACCATCGGATCGAGCAGAAACAGCTCCCAGCGGAAGCCCGACAGGAAGGCGTGGATGAAGGTGATGACGTTGACCACGGAGAGCTGCGCATTGGCGAACAGGCCGAGGAAGACGAAAGTCGCCGCGAGATAGACTATGCGGAGCCGATGATAGAACTTTACGCGGGACGCGACCGCGTTCTGGAAGACGAGAATGCCGCCGAGCGCCGCAAGCATCAGGCAGAGCACGCCGATCTCGAAGCGCCGCGCCCACCAGATGTCCCGCCACAACGGCGCCTGCATGGGCGCAAGCTCGGCGCGCATCGCCACATCGCCCGCGGCCGGGGAAAGCCGCGGCGCCGCCGGGGCCCCCACAGCGCCCTGCTCCGCCGCGCGAATGAGATAGCGCTCCGGAACCTGGTATTCGAGCGAGACGACCGGGAACGGATCGGGCCCTGGCGGATCGCGCGCGAGCGCAAGATCGAGCCGGAACGGCTCGGTCGGATCGAACCCGGTCGCGCGCGCGATGCGGAACAGGCCGACCTCGCGCAGCTCCGGCGCGGCGGGCGCGCGCAGCGCGTCGACGCGGGCGTAGTCGGCGGCCTGCAGGCGTATGGTGTTCGCGCCCTGCACGATCTCGATGCGGTCGAACACGCCGGAGCGACGCCACTCCGTGCCCATGAACGAATAGAGGCCGGTCGCGCCGATCAGGATGAGGTCGTCATCGGGGCCGAGCCTTGCGAGCTCGCGTTCGAACACGCGCTGATCGACCAGGCTCTCGCCGATCGCCGGCGGCGTCGCCAAGGCAAGCCACAGCTCGATGAAGATTTTGTCCGGCTCCAGGTCGCGGGCGCCGGTGAGGCGCGCCGCTTCCCCGCGCGTCACCATGAGCCGGCGGACCGCGCCTTCCGCCACCAAGGCCGGCCATGACATGCGCCGCAGCGTCTCGCGATCAAGGCGGGGCTTTGCGCTTGCTTCGGACTGCGTCGACCGCACGCGCAGAACCGCGCGCGCGGAGCGCAGAATCGCGTCACGGATCACCGCGCTCGTGACGCTCGCTCCCGCGACCGGAGGCGGACCCGCAGAACCGCGCGTCGCACGCACCGCTTCCGCCCCACGCACGTCGAAACCGCGGAAGTTCGCGACATAGGCGGCAAGCGCCTCGCGCGGAATTCCGATCACGAGGATCGGCTCCTCATGCGCGACGATGGCGGCCCCCGCGATGACGCCTTCCGGCGTCACCGCCGCCACGATGTCGATCGGCCGTCCGGAATAGCCGACCGAACCAGAAACGTCGCGAGTCGAGAAGGCGTAGCCGAGCACGCGGCCGTCGCCGGCGCGCACAAGCGCGGAAGGCGGCGCGCCGCCACTGTCTTCCACGACCACGGAGGGATCGGGCGCAAAAAAGCTTTTTGCGATTCCGAGGTCGGCCGCCGCCGGATGGCGGACGCCGGCGCCAAGGACGGCGATGCTCAGGACGAGCACGCGCCACAATCTATTCCACGGGGCCGGCCCAGAATTCCACGCGCCTAACCCAGAGACGCGACGTAAATGCCGCACAATCAAAAAAGCTTGGTTCATACTTTTCCGCCGTTTTGACCGTGGTCAATGCCAGCAGCGCGCGGAAATACCTTAACGAAAGTCAAGGAAGCTTCGGTGGGCGAGGGCGAAACACTAAGACCTCCGATTTCACGGGAGCGTTAGTTATGCACCATAAGCAAGCCTTCAAACTCCTCGGGGGCGCCGCCTTTCTTGCCGCCATGCTTCTCGCCATGCCGGTTGAAAGCCATGCGCAGGCCCAGCAGCAGCCGGCCCCGAAGCCGGCGCAATCCGACGTGAAACAGCACGAAACGACTCCTGGCGGGCAATACCAGCCGAGCCTCGACGTTATGGGCGAGAAGCCGCTCGAACAGCCGGGCACGAAGCCGGGAGACCCGGTGCTCACCCGGGCCGAGTTTGACAAGGCCAACCAGATCTATTTCGAGCGCTGCGCGGGCTGCCATGGCGTGCTCCGCAAGGGAGCGACCGGCAAGGCGCTCACGCCCGATCTGACCAAGACGCTCGGCTTCGAGTATCTGCGCGACTTCATCACCTATGGTTCGCCGGGCGGCATGCCGAACTGGGGCACGGCGGGCGACCTGAAGCCGGACGAAGTCGAACTGATGGCCCGTTATCTCCTCAACGAACCCGCGCAGCCGCCCGAGTTCGGCCTCAAGGAGATGAAGGAGACCTGGAAGGTCATCGTGCCGGTCGCGCAGCGGCCGACCAAGAAGATGAACAATCTCGACATCGACAACCTGTTCTCGGTCACCTTGCGCGATTCCGGCGAGCTCGCGCTGATCGACGGCGCCTCGAAGAAGATCGTGCAGGTGCTCAAGACCGGTTACGCGGTGCATATTTCCCGCTTGTCCGCGTCCGGCCGTTATCTTTACGTCATCGGCCGCGACGGCAAGGTCGACCTGATCGACCTGTGGATGGATCCGCCGCAGACCGTCGCCGAGCTGAAGATGGGCAGCGAGGCGCGCTCGGTCGACACCTCGAAGTTCAAGGGTTTCGAAGACAAATATGCGATCGCCGGATCGTACTGGCCGCCGCAATATGTGCTGATGGACGGCGCGACGCTCGAGCCGCTCAAAGTGGTCTCGACCCGCGGCATGACCTACGACACGCAGGAATACCATCCCGAGCCGCGCGTCGCCTCGATCGTCGCCTCGCACTTCAATCCGACCTTCGTCGTCAACGTCAAGGAGACGGGCCAGATCCTGATCGTCGACTACAGCGACATCAAGAACCTGAAGGTCACCGCGATCGAAGCCGAACGCTTCCTGCATGACGGCGGCTTCGACAAGAGCGGCCGCTACTTCCTGGTCGCGGCCAATGCGCGCGACCGCATCGCCATCGTCGACACCAAGGAGAACAAGCTGGTCGGCGTCATCAACTCGGGCGGCAAGACCCCGCATCCGGGACGCGGCGCCAATCTCACGCATCCGACCTTCGGGCCGGTATGGGCGACCAGCCATCTCGGCGACGAGGCCGTGTCGTTCATCGGCACCGATCCGGAGAAGAACAAGCAGCATGCCTGGAAAGTCGTGCAGACGGTCCCCGGGCAGGGCGGCGGCTCGCTGTTCATCAAGACGCATCCGAAGTCGGAAAACCTCTACGTCGACACCCCGCTCAACCCCGACGCGGAGATCTCCTCCTCGGTCGCGGTTTTCAAGATCAAGGATCTCGCCCAGAAGGAGCCGAAATACCAGGTGCTGCCGATCGGACAGTGGTCGGGCATTTCGGAAGGTCAGCGGCGCGTCGTCCAGGGCGAGTTCAACAAGGACGGCAATGAAATCTGGTTCTCCGTCTGGAACGGCAAGAACCAGGAATTGGCGATCGTGGTGGTCGACGACAAGACGCTGAAGCTGAAGTCGGTGATCCGCGACAAGCGGCTGGTCACGCCGACGGGCAAGTTCAACGTCTACAACACGCGCAACGACATCTACTGACACGGCCGCGGAGCGGTCGCCGGCGGCGCATCGCTCCCGCGACCGGTCCCGAGCACGGCAGCGCGCCCTGTGTGTTCCCCTCCCCCTTGCGGGGAGGGCCAGGGGTGGGGTGAGGCGACCTCCCCCGACCCTCCGCCAGAGCGCGGAGGGGTGCAGGAGAAACCGGAAATTTGGACGAGCGCAATGAGCGTAGGAAAGGTCTTTCTGGTAGGGGCGGGTCCGGGCGATCCCGAGTTGCTCACGCTCAAGGCCGCCCGCATCATCGGCGCCGCGGATGTCGTCGTTTACGACCGGCTGATTCCGACGGAAATCCTCAGCTTCATTCCCGAGGGCGCAGCCCGCATCTATGTCGGCAAGCAGGCGGGCCATCATTGCGTCCCGCAGGCGGAGATCAACCGCGTCCTGGTGGGGCTCGCCCGCACGGGGCGCAGGGTGGTGCGCCTGAAGGGCGGCGATCCGTTCATCTTCGGCCGCGGCTGCGAGGAATCGGCCGAACTGGAACGCGCCGGCATTCCCTATGAGGTCGTTCCGGGCATCACGGCGGCGCAGGGCTGCGCCGCGGCGGCGCGCATTCCGCTCACCCATCGCGGGCTTGCGCGCAGCGTGCGCTACGTCACCGGCCACTGCAAATCAGACGAGCCGCTCGATCTCGATTGGGCGAGCCTCGCCGATCCCGACACGACGCTGGTCGTCTATATGGGCCTCGCCAATGTCGGGGAGATCACCATGCGGCTGATCGCCTATGGGCTGCCGCAAACGACGCCGGTGCTGGCGGTCTCCCAGGGCACGACCCCGCGCGAACGCCGGCTCCAGACATGCCTCGGCGATCTGCCGCGGGCGGTGGCGGAAGCGGAGCTTGCGACGCCGGTGCTGTTCGTCATCGGCCGCGTCGCGGCGCTCGCCGCAGAGTTGGACCCGAATGCGCATGAGACGGTATCCGACGCCGCGGCTGTCGCTTAGCGCCGCCGCGTCCTGCCTGGTCGCGGCGCTCGCCGCCACCGGCCTCGTGGCCGCGGCGGCGAATGCCGGCCGGATCGCGCCGGAGGCGGCGGCGCGGCTCGGCGATCTGGTGCGCCAGGATTGCGGCTCCTGTCACGGGCTGACCCTGAAGGGCGGGCTCGGCAAACCGCTGACCGCGGAGGCTCTCGCACAATGGGATCGCGAACAGCTCGCCGCAATCATTCTGGATGGCGTGCCCGGAACGCCGATGCCGCCCTGGCGGCCGCTCCTGACCGAGGCGGAAGCGCGCTTCATCGCCGACATGCTGAAAGAAGGCAGGCTGAAATGACGCCGATCGATTGGCGACGCCTGTTTCTCTCTTCCCCGCAGGAGAGCGCGACGCCGCGCACAACCCTCCCCCGCTCGCGGGGAGAGGGAGCGCAAACGGCTTGTCTCTTCGTTACTTCTTTTCGCGTGTCCGCCCGGCGCGGCGCTGCGTTCCCCTCTCCCCGCTTGCCGGGAGAGGGTCAGGGTGAGGGGCAAATCAATAGGCACGCCCCCTCACCCGGATTCCGCGCTTACAGCGCGAAATCCGACCTCTCCCCGCGAGCGGGGAGAGGCGTGCAGGCGATCTGCATCTTTGCGCTTCTGGTCGCTCTCCTGTTCATCGCCCTGAATACGGCGTTCGCTGCTCCCGAATTGCGCGGAACGGGCGATCTCGGCATTGTCGTCGAGCGTTCGGCCGGGTCGGTCCTGATCGTCGACACGACGAAACGCGCGGCGCTCGCGCGCGTCGAAGGCCTGGGCGATCTCAGCCACGCCTCCGCCGTGTTCTCGCGCGACCAGCGCTTTGCCTATGTGTTCGGCCGCGACGGCGGCCTGACCAAGGTCGATCTGCTCACCGCCAAGCATCGCCAAGCGCGTGGTGCAAGCCGGCAATGCGATCGGCGGCGCGATCTCCGACGACGGCGCCTTGATCGCCGTATCGAACTACGAGCCGGGCGGCGTGCGCGTGTTCGATGCGGACTCGCTCGACCTCGTCGCCGACATCCCGGCGGTCGGCGCGGACGGCAAGCCATCGAAGACGGTCGGCCTTGTCGACCTGCCGGGCCGGCGCTTCGCCTATGCGCTGTACGACGCCGGCGATATCTGGATCGCCGATTTTTCTGCCGGCGCGCAGCCGGCGCTGACCAAGCTGAAAAACATCGGCGCCCTGCCCTATGACGGCAATGTCACGCCCGATGGGCGGCATTATCTCGCCGGCCTGTTCGGCGAGGACGGCGTCGTGCATGTCGATCTGTGGCGCTCGCCGCTCGAAGCGCGGCGCATCCTCGACGGCTACGGCCGCGGCGAGGAAAAACTCCCCGTCTACAAGATGCCGCATCTCGAAGGCTGGGCGGCGAGCGGCGACCGCCTGCTCATTCCCGCGGTCGGCCGCCACGAGCTGATCGCGGTGGATCTGAAAAGCTTCAAGGAGATCGGGCGGGTCGCAACGCATGGCCAGCCGGTGTTCGCCGTCGCCCGCCCGGACGGCCGCCATGTCTGGGTGAATTTCGCCCATCCGCTCAACGATACGATCGATGTCGTCGATACCACCACGCTGACGGTCGTGCATCGTTTCCGCGCCGGACCGGCCGTGCTGCATATGGAGTTCGCGCCACGCGGCCACGAGGCATGGGTGTCGGTGCGCGACGACGACCGGGTGCTCGTCTATGACGCCGCGACCTTCGCCCAGAAGGGGGAGATCGCGGCCGGAAAGCCGTCGGGCATTTTCTTCACCGCGCGCGCAGCGAGGATCGGCCAATGACGCCGAGCGCGACCGAACTCGCCCTGATCGACCGCTGGCAGCGGAATTTTCCGCTCGAGCCGCGGCCCTATGCGACGGGTCGGCCGCTCGATCGGACTCGACGAGGACGCAACCATCGCCGCGTTCGAGCGCCTGATCGATGCCGGCGTCATCACCCGCATCGGCGCGGTCGTGAAGCCGCACGCGATCGGCGCGAGCACGCTCGCGGCCATGCGGGCGCCGGCCGAGCGGATCGATGCGGTCGCAGCGGCGGTGAGCGCCGAGCCGCTGGTCAGTCACAATTATCAGCGTGAGCACGCGCTCAATCTCTGGTTCGTGATCGCCGGGCCCGACCGTGCGGCGGTGACCGGAACGATCGCGCGCATCGAAGGGGTGACCGGCCTGTCCGTGCTCGACCTGCCGCTCGTCGACGCCTACCACCTCGACCTCGGCTTCCCGCTCGCGGCTGCGGCCGAGCGCGAGCCTATGCCGCCGCGCCGCATCGACTACCGGCCGCGCGCGGACGACCGCCGCGTTCTCGCCGCGATCGAGGACGGCCTGCCGCTCACGCCGCGCCCCTATCGCGAGGTTGGCCACACGATCGACCACGATGAAAGCGAGGTGATCGCCCGCATCCGCGAGCTGACCGCGGCCGGGGTCGTCACCCGCATCGGCTGCATCGTGCGCCATCGGTCGCTCGGCTTCACGGCGAATGCGATGGCGGTCTGGGACGCGCCGGAGGGCATCGTCGATGCGGTCGCGGCGCGGATGATCCGCAATCCGCGGGTCACGCTGTGCTATCGCCGGCAGCGCCGGCTGCCGGACTGGCCGTACAATCTTTTCTGCATGGTGCACGCGAAGTCGCGTCCGGAGGCGCTCGCGATCGTCGGCGATCTCAACGCCGTCGCCGCAGCCTCCTATCTGGATCAAGCCGTGCTGTTCTCCACGCGCTGCTTCAAGCAGCGGGGAGCGGTCTTCTCCAGGCCCGGCCCGGCCGCGAGCAGGAGGCTGAACTGATGGATGAACTCGACCAGGTCGACAAAGCGATCATCAATGCGCTGCAGGGCGGGTTTCCGCTCGATCCGCGGCCCTTCCGCACGACCGGCGCCACACTCGGCCTCGACGAGGAAAATTTGATCCACCGCATAAGATGGCTCGTCGAGCAAGGTAAGCTGAGCCGGTTCGGGCCGATCTGGAACGCGGAAGCGCTGGGCGGCGACGTATGCCTCTGTGCGATGGCGGTTCCGCCCGCGCGCTTCGACGAGGTGACGGAGCAGGTCAATGCGCATCCCGAGGTCGCCCACAATTATGAGCGCACGCATGCGCTCAATATGTGGTTCGTGATCTCGGCCGAGCGGCCGGAGCGTATCGCCGAGCTTGCCGAGACGATCGAGGACGAGACCGGACTGACCGTGCACCGGATGCCGAAGCTCAATGAGTTCTTCGTCGGCTTCCGGGTGGAGGTTTGAATGCTCGATGCCCTCGACCGCCGCATCGTTACGGCGACCCAGGCGGGCCTGCCGCTGGTCGCCGAGCCCTATCGCGCGATCGCCGAGATGATCGGCGCGACGGAGCCCGACGTGATCGCGCGGCTCGCCCGCATGCTCGCGAGCGGCGCGATTCGCCGCATCGGCGCGGTGCCGAACCATTATGCGCTCGGCTTTGCCGCCAACGGCATGTCGGTGTGGGATGTCGCCGACGACAGGATCGCCGAGATCGGCGCCGCCGTCGGGGCGCTCGACTTCGTCACGCATTGCTACGAGCGGCCGCGCCACCTGCCGCTGTGGCCCTACAATCTGTTCGCCATGGTGCATGGCCGCACGCGGGCGGAGGTGGAAGACAAGGTTGCTTCGATCGCCGCGCTGGTCGGCTCAGCCGCCCGCGCCCATGACATCCTCTACTCGACGCGCATCCTGAAGAAGACCGGCCTGCGCATCGCGGCATGATGACAGGGCTTTCGCCATGTTCCGGCTGACCCATTATCTGCGTGAAATCCTCTCCCCCACGCCGGTCGTGCCTGCGCGCAAGCCGCCGGGCCCGGTGGTGATCTGGAACCTGATCCGCCGCTGCAATCTGAGCTGCAAGCATTGCTATTCGATTTCCGGCGACGTCGACTTTCCGGGCGAGCTCACGACGGCGGACGTCCTGCATGTCATGGATGACCTGAAGGCGTTCGGCGTGCCGGTGCTGATCCTGTCGGGCGGCGAACCGCTGATCCGGCGCGACATTTTCGCGATCTCGGCGCGCGCCAAGGGCATGGGCTTCTATGTCGGGCTGTCCAGCAACGGCACGCTGATCGACGATGCGCTCGCCGACCGCATTCGCGACACCGGCTACGATTATGTCGGCGTCTCGCTCGACGGCATCGGCGCGACCCACGACCGCTTCCGCGGCAAGCCCGGCGCCTATGAGGCGGCGCTCGCCGGCCTGCGGCGCTTGCGCGTCGCGACGTGAAGGTCGGCGTGCGCTTCACCATGACGGAGGACAATGCCGCCGAGCTGCCGGACATGCTCGACCTGGTGGAGCGCGAAGGCTTTCCGAAATTCTACCTCTCGCACCTCGTCTATGCCGGGCGCGGCAACAAGAACCGGCAGGATGACGCCGCCTGGAACACCACCCGCGCGGCGATGGACGTGCTGATCGACCGGGCCTGGACCTGGGCGCAGCGCGGACGGAAGATCGAGGTCGTCACCGGCAACAATGATGCCGATGCGGTCTATCTGCTGCATTGGGCCGACCCGCGCGGCGCCCGCCGGCATGCGGAACCTGTGGACGAAGCTCGCGCAATGGGGCGGCAATTCCTCCGGCGTCAACATCGCCAATATCGACAATCTCGGCAATGTCCATCCCGATACGATGTGGTGGCACTACGCGCTCGGCAATGTGAAGGAGCGGCCGTTCTCGGCGATCTGGCGCGACCTCTCCGACCCGATCATGGCGGGGCTCAAGCGCAGGCCGCGCAGGATCGGCGGACGTTGCGGCGCCTGCGCCTATTCCGATGTGTGCGGCGGCAACACGCGCGTGCGCGCGATGCGCATCGCCGGCGATCCCTGGGCGGAGGACCCCGGCTGTTACCTGACCAATGACGAGATCGGTCTCGCCGGCGCGGAACGCCAAGTCGCCAATGCGCCCTATCGCGGACTGCGCCATGCAGCGCCCCTCAGCGCCTAGCGCATCTTCCGGCAACGCACGCAGCTTCCTCCCCTGAAAGGGGGAGGGTCAGGGTGGGGGTCGGGTTCAATGGACTCGCCGCAGTTCGCACGATTGCCCCCCTCCTCAATCCTCCCGCTTTCAGGGGGAGGAAAACAACCAAGCTCAAGCGGATCACGCACGCGTTTTGCGTTCGCGCTGGCGCTCGCAAGCGTGCTCGCGATCGCAGGCCCGGCCCTTGCCGAGCCGGACGCGGCAGGCCTCTACCGCGAGCATTGCGCGTCGTGCCACGGCGGCGACCGTCTCGGCGGACAGGGGCCGGCGCTCCTGCCCGAAAATCTCGGCCGTCTTACCGGGCCGCGCGCCGCCGCGGTGATCGCCGAGGGGCGCGACGCCACGCAGATGCCGGGCTTCGCGCCGACGCTCGGCAAGACCGAGATCGATGCGCTCACCGCCTTCATCGCGTCGCCGCTCCCCGCCATTCCGCAATGGGGCGAGCGCGAGATCGCCGGCAGCCGCGTCGTGCATGCGGCGGCGCCCGCGCTCGACGCCCCGCTGCACCGGGCCGATCCGCTCAACCTCTTTGTCGTGGTCGAGACGGGCGACCATCACGCCACCATTCTGGACGGCGACCGTTTCGAGCCGCTGGCGCGCTTTCCGACCCGCTTCGCGCTGCATGGCGGGCCGAAGTTCACGCCGGACGGGCGCTACGTCTTCTTCATGTCGCGCGACGGCTGGGTGTCGAAATACGATCTCTGGTCGCTCACGCTGCTCGCCGAGGTGCGCGCCGGCGTCAATTCGCGCAATATCGCGATCTCGCGCGACGGCAAGCACATCGCGGTCGCCAACTACCTGCCGCACAGCCTGGTGATCCTGTCGGCGGCGGACCTGTCGGTGGAGCGGATCTTCGATGCGAAGGACCGGACCGGGCAGTCCTCGCGCGTCTCCGCCGTCTATCAGGCGATGCCGCGCAACTCCTTCATCGCGGCGCTGAAGGACGTGCCGGAAATCTGGGAGATCGCGACCGATCCCGAGGCGCCGCCCGTCTATTCCGGCTTCGTGCATTCGCACGAGAAGGGCATGGTCGAGGCGCTGCCCTCCGCGCAAGGCCTGTTCGCGCTGCGCCGGATCGAGGCGCCGGAGCCGCTCGACGATTTCTTCTTCGATCCGCCCTACCGCAACCTGATCGGCTCCGCCCGCGACGGCGCGGCGGCGGTCGTGGTCAATCTCAATGTCGGGCGCGACATCAAGCGGCTCGCTTTGCCCGGGCTGCCGCATCTCGGCTCGGGCATCGCCTTTACCTGGAACGGCCGTCCGGTGCTCGCCACCCCGCATCTCAAGGAAAGCAAGGTCAGCGTCATCGACATGCAGGACTGGTCGGTCGTGAAGACGATCGAGACGCCCGGACCGGGATTCTTCATGCGCAGCCACGAGAACACGCCCTATGCCTGGACCGACGCGATGCTGGGCAAGGCCAAGGACACGATGGCGATCATCGACAAGCGCACGCTCGACGTCGTGCGGACCGTGACGCCGGCTCCGGGCAAGACCGCGGCGCATGTCGAGTTCGACCGAACCGGCCGCTTCGTCCTCGTCTCGATCTGGGAAATGGACGGCGCGCTCGTCATCTACGACGCCGCGACCTTCGCCGAGATCAAGCGCATCCCGATGTCCCGGCCGTCCGGCAAATACAATGTCTGGAACAAGATCAGCTTCTCGGATGGGACGAGCCATTGAGCAATCCGGACCCATCGACCTCTCCCTCACGGAGGGAGGTGAATGGCTGTCGCCCGGTTCTTCCACGGCTGCAAAACCGGCGTTCGCCCTGCTGCTCGCCGCGCATGGAGAGCGCCGGGCGGGCGCTGGCAATGCGGGCGTCGCCGGGCTCGCCGCGCGCCTCGCCGCGGCGGAGGTCGCGTCCGAGGTTAGGTTCGGCCTTCTGAAGGGCGAGCCCTCGATCGGCGACGCCGTCCGGCGGCTCGCGGCGCGCGACCTGCTCGTCTATCCGCTGTTCCTCTCGGACGGGTATTTCACGCAGACGCTGCTGCCGCGGCGACTGGAACAGGCGGGCGCCTTCGCCCGCGACCGGACGGTCCAGATCCTTCCGCCGCTCGGGCTCGACCCCGCCCTGATCGGTCTCATCCTCGACCGCGCGCGCGCCGTCGCCCGAACACGGGGATGGGTTCCGGCCCGCGCCGATCTTGTGTTGCTGGCGCATGGATCGAGCAGCAATCCCGCCTCCCGCCGCGCCGCCGAACGGGTCGTGGCAAAGATCGCGGCGCTCGGCGTCTTCGCCCGCGTGCGCCCGGCGTTCTTGGAAGAGCCGCCTTATCTCGACCAAACGGTCACGCACGCGCCCGCCGTCGTGATCGGGCTGTTCGCCGGCGAAGGCCTTCATGGCGGCGGCGATGCGCCACAACTCGTGGCTGAGCTTGGCGCGAACAGACCTCGCTTTCGCCGGCAATGTGGGTGGGTTCGCGGCCTTGCCGGCGGTGATCGCGGCGGCGATCCGGCGCAGAGAACGGGCGCGTGCAACGTCCGCGCGTCCCGGTCTCGGGGAAGCGGCTTAGGTTTGCCGTTGACGGTCGTGGGATTTGCGCCCAAATCTAGCCCATGACGGCTACGCCGACAGCCAACGATCTGAACATCGTTCGGCGCATCAATATTCTGCACGGGCTCAACCCGTTGATGGTGGAGCGCTTGATCGCGCCCGCGACGGTGATGATCCTGCGCGAGGGCGAGACGGTGTTTCGCCAGGGGGATCCCGCCAACGCATTCTTCATCGTGATCGAAGGCTGGGTGAAGCTGTATCGCGTCACCGTGTCCGGCGACGAGGCGGTGATCTACCTGTTCAGCAAGGGCGACAGCTTCGCCGAGGCGGTCGCCTTCACCGGGCAGCCCTATCCGGCCACGGCCGAGACGGTCAGTAATGCCCGGATCGTACGCATTCCCGCCAGCCACGTCGTCAAATGCATCCGCACCATGCCGGACATCGCGCTGGCGATGATCGCGTCGACATCGCAGCACCTGCATCACCTCGTGCTGCAGGTCGAGCAGCTCAAGGCGCAGACCGGCGTGCAACGCGTCGCGGAATTCCTGGTCTCGCTTGCGGCGGTCGATCACGGCCGCTGCACGATCGCGCTGCCCTACGACAAGGTGCTGATCGCCGGCCGCCTGGGCCTCAAGCCCGAATCGCTGTCGCGCGCTTTCGCAAAGCTCAAGCCGCTCGGCGTGGAAGTGCACGCCTCCCATGTGCTGGTGAATGACCTCGCCAAGCTGCGCGATTATGCGGCGAGCGACCGTGCGTCCAACCAGAAAATTCTCCGGCAGGAGCATCGCCCCGCGCGCGCCCAGCGGAGCTCGTGACGGGCGCTTTGTAAAAACTCACGCGGGAAGCGGACGAAAATCGGTTGCGCTCGCCTGCAGCCAGGCGTGCCGGAACAGCGGGTCGCGCGCCCCTTCCAGCAATTCGCCGGGCGCGAGCGGCGGGTACAATTCGCCGAACGTCATCACTTCGCTCGCCGAAACGCGCCGCGAAAAATGATACGGGCGGAATTCATTCGGATGGTCGAGCCCGGCGGCCGCGGTCAATTCCATGACGGCGTGCATGGTGGAGGCGTGGAAGCTCGCCACGCGCCCGATCTTGTCCTGTACGACGAGGGCGCGCTGCAGCGTCGGGTCCTGCGTGGCGACGCCGGTGGGGCACGTGTCGGTATGGCAGCTCTGCGACTGGATGCAGCCGAGCGCGAACATGAAGCCGCGCGCGGCGTTGCACCAGTCGGCGCCGAGCGCCATCGCCCGCGCGATGTCGAAGGACGAGACGATCTTTCCGCTCGCGCCGATCTTGATGCGGTCGCGCAATCCGGCCCCGACCAGCGCATTGTGCACGAAGGTCAGGCCGTCGCGGAGCGGCATGCCGAGATGATCGAGAAACTCGAGCGGCGCGGCGCCGGTGCCGCCCTCCTTGCCGTCGACCACGATGAAATCCGGACAGATGCCCGTTTCCAGCATCGCCTTGCAGATGGCGAGGAACTCCCACGGGTGTCCGACGCACAGCTTGAACCCCACCGGCTTGCCGCCCGACAATCGCCGCAGCTCGCCCAGGAAGCGAACGAATTCGATCGGGGTCGAAAAGCTCGAATGCCACGCGGGCGAGACGCAGTCCTGCCCCATCGGCACCCCGCGCGCCGCGGCGATCTCGGCGCTCACCTTGACCGCCGGCAGCACGCCGCCATGGCCGGGCTTGGCGCCCTGGCTCAGTTTGACTTCCACCATTCTGATCTGCGCGTCCGCAGCCGTCCGGGCGAATTGCTCGGGGGAGAAACCGCCGTCCGGCGCACGGCAGCCGAAATAGCCCGAACCGATCTCCCAGATCAGGTCGCCGCCGTTCTCGCGGTGATACCGGCTGACGCCGCCTTCGCCGGTGTCATGGGCGAACCCGCCCTGCTTCGCGCCGCCGTTCAGCGCGCGGATCGCGTTCGGGCTCAGCGCCCCGAAGCTCATGGCCGAGATGTTGAACACCGACGCCGAATAGGGCTTGGCGCAATCGGGCCCGCCGATCGTGACGCGAAACGGCCTGGTCGCGAGCGGCCGCGGGGCGAGCGAGTGGCACAGCCACTCGTAGCCTTCCGCATAGACGTCGTACTGGGTGCCGAAGGGGCGCTTGTCGAGGACGCGCTTGGCGCGCTGATAGGCGACGGCGCGCTTGTCGCGGCTGAACGGCAGCCCGTGCTTTTCGTCCTCGAAGAAATACTGCCGCATCTCCGGCCGGATCTCTTCGAGCAGGAAGCGCAGATGCGCGAGGATCGGGTAGCTGCGCAGGATCGCGTGCCTGGTCTGCAGAAGATCGACCGTGCCCACCAGCGCAAGACCGGCGAACACGGCGATGAAGACGGCGAGATAAGGGAGCAGGTACGGTTCGCGCCACGCCAGGGCGGCGAGCGCCGCGGTCGCGACGAGCGACATCGTGTAGACGAACAAGCGGGGCGAAAACGGCAGTAGCAGAGCGCGCATGGCTGGCTCCCGAAGCCGGGCTGTCCGTCCCCCGCGCGGCCGAGGCTCATCGGCCGATGTTCATCGCCGTTCATGGCGACCGAGACGCCTCGGCTGCCGACCAGTCGGCGGACTATGTAGCCGGGCGAGGCCGCCCGCGTTACCGCGTCGGAACGGGCGTATCGCCGCGATAGTCGTAGAAGCCGCGCTGCGTCTTGCGGCCAAGCCAGCCCGCCTCGACATATTTCACGAGCAGCGGGCACGGCCGGTACTTGGAATCGGCGAGACCCTCGTACAGCATCTGCATCACCGACAGACAGGTGTCGAGGCCGATGAAGTCGGCGAGCTGCAGCGGCCCCATCGGATGATGGGCGCCGAGCCGCATCGCGGTGTCGATCCCTTCGACGGTGCCGACGCCCTCGTAGAGCGTGTAGATCGCCTCGTTGATCATCGGCATCAGAATGCGGTTGACGATGAAGGCCGGGAAGTCTTCGGCCACCGCGACCGTCTTGCCGACCTTGATGCAGAATTCCCGCGCCGTCTCGAAGGTCGCGTCGTCGGTGGCGATGCCGCGGATCAGCTCCACCACCTCCATCACCGCCGGCGGATTCATGAAGTGGACGCCGATGAAACGCTCGGGCCGGTCGGTGGCGGCGGCGAGCCGCGTAATGGAGATCGACGAGCTGTTCGAGCCGATCATCGCGTCCGAGCGCAGCACCGGGCACAGTTCGGCGAATATCTTGCGCTTGACCTCTTCCTTCTCGGTCGCAGCTTCGATGACGAGATCGCAGTCGGCGAAGCCGTCGATCGAGTCCGCCGCCGTAATGCGCTTGAGCGCGTCCTTGCGCTGCTCCTCGGTGATGCGCTTGCGCTTGACCTGCCGGGCCATGTTCCCGTTGATGGTCGCGAGCGCCGCCTTGAGGCGGTCCGCGGATATGTCGTTGAGCACGACATTCAAACCCGCGAGCGCGCAGACATGGGCGATGCCGCTGCCCATATGCCCGGCGCCGATGACGCCGACCTTCTTGATTGTTTTTGCCATGAGTCCTGTCCAACGGCGCTTCGCTCTTGCGCGCCCGGAATCCGGCGCGCCAGAAGAGTCGAGGCCTTTGACCGCTTATACCGCCTATCATGCGCCGCCGCCACGGCGGCGTGTTCATCCTTTCGCCAAAATCACTTTCCGAGCTTGCCGAGCTCGTCCGTGAGTTCGGGCAGCGCCTTGAAGAGGTCGGCGACAAGGCCGTAATCGGCCACCTGGAAGATGGGCGCTTCCTCGTCCTTGTTGATGGCGACGATGACCTTGGAGTCCTTCATGCCGGCGAGATGCTGGATCGCGCCGGAAATGCCGACCGCGAGGTAAAGCTCGGGGGCGACCACCTTGCCGGTCTGGCCGACCTGCCAGTCGTTCGGCGCGTAGCCGGCGTCGACCGCCGCGCGCGAGGCTCCGACGGCGGCGCCGAGCTTGTCGGCGACCGGCTCGATGTATTTCGTGAAGTTCTCCCGGCTCTGCATCGCCCGGCCGCCCGAGATGATGATGCGCGCGGAGGTGAGTTCGGGACGCTCCGACTTCGACAGTTCCTCGCCGACGAAGCGCGACAGGCCCGGATCGGCCGCGGTCGCGACCGGCTCGATGGGAGCGGCGGCGCCGCCCTCCCCGGTCGGCTGGAAGGTCGAGGTGCGCACCGTGATGACCTTCTTGGCGTCGCGCGAACGCACCGTCTGCACCGCGCTGCCGGCATAGATCAGGCGATCGAACGTATCCGGGGCGACCACCTTGATGATGTCCGACACCTGCATCACGTCGAGCAGGGCGGCGACCCGCGGCATGATGTTCTTGCCCGTGGTGGTGGCCGGCGCGAGGATCGCGTCGTAGCCGCCGGCGAGCGACACGATGAGGGCCGCGACCGGTTCGGCCACCATGTGCTCGTAGAGCGCGTCGTCGGCGAGCAGCACCTTGGCGACGCCATCGAGCTTGGCGGCCGCCTCGGCGGCCGGCCCGCAGCCCTTCCCGGCCACGAGAACATGCACATCGCCGCCGAGCGCGCGCGCGGCGGTGAGCGCCTTGTTGGTCGCGTCCTTGAGGACCGTATTGATGTGTTCCGCAACGAGGAGGGTCGCCATCAGAGCACTCCCGCTTCGTTCTTGAGCTTGCCGATCAGCTCCGCGACGGTGCCGACCTTGACGCCGGCCTTGCGGGCGGCGGGCTCGACCGTCTTGAGCACCTCGATCCGCGCCGACGTGTCGACGCCGTAATCGGCCGGCGTCTTCTCGGCGATCGGCTTTTTCTTCGCCTTCATGATGTTGGGCAGCGAGGCGTAGCGCGGCTCGTTGAGGCGCAGATCGGTGGTGATGACCGCCGGCGCATTGAGCTTGACCGTCTGCAGGCCGCCATCGACTTCGCGGGTGACGAGGATGCCGTCGCCTTCGATCGTGACCTTGGAGGCGAATGTCCCCTGCGGCCAGTTCAGCAGGGCGGCGAGCATCTGGCCGGTCTGGTTGCAGTCGTCGTCGATCGCCTGCTTGCCGAGGATCACGAGCCCCGGACTTTCCGCTTCGACGACCTTCTTCAGGATTTTGGCGACCGCGAGCGGCTCGATGACGCCGTCCGCCTTCACCAGAATGCCGCGGTCCGCCCCCATGGCGAGCGCCGTGCGGATCGTTTCCGCCGCCTGCGCCGGGCCGATCGAGACCGCGACGATCTCGGTCGCCTTCCCCGCCTCCTTCAGCCTGATCGCCTCCTCGACCCCGATCTCGTCGAACGGGTTCATCGACATCTTCACATTGGCGAGTTCGACCCCCGAGCCGTCCGACTTCACTCGAATTTTGACATTGTAGTCGACGACCCGTTTGACGGTGACGAGTACTTTCATGCTTTTGCTCCCGCGGCGGCGCGCAAACTATGGCTCGGGTCTTTGCCTGTCAACGCGCGCGCCCGCATTCGGGTGGGGGACGATCTCGGCTCGCGTGGATTAGAGACGGGCAAGGACCTTCAAAGCACCGGATTGGCGGCGTGCGCGCCTTGACGCCGATCAAACCCGCGACGATCGATGCGCGTCAGCCATGCCCGGTCAGCGGTTCTGGCCCGGCCGCCAGAGAACGTCGCCGGCGCCTTTGTCATTGAGGTAGCGGGCGGCGACGAAGAGGAAATCCGACAGGCGATTGACGTATTTCAGGGCCGGCGCCGAGACCTCCTCGTTTCCGGTATCCGCGAGCGCCGCCATCAGCCGCTCGGCCCGCCGGCAGACCGTCCGGGACAGGTGCAGCGCCGCCGAGGCCGCCGAGCCGCCGGGGAGAACGAAGGAGCGCAGCGGCTTGAGCTCCGCATTGAGCCGGTCGATCTCCTCCTCGAGGCGGCTCACCTGCGCCTCGGTGACGGTGAGCCGCGCGCCGCCCGGCCCCTTGCCCTTGTCCGGCATGCAGAGATCGGCGCCAAGATCGAAAAGGTCGTTCTGGATGCGCTCGAGCATCGCGTCGAGGTCGGGATTGTCCCGCGTGTGCAGCCGTGCGAGGCCGATCGTGGAGTTCGTTTCGTCCACGGTTCCGTACGCCTCGATCCGGGCGTCGTATTTCTTGCGCCGCTCGCCGGTTCCGAGCGCGGTCGTGCCGTCGTCCCCGGTGCGGGTGTAGATGCGGTTGAGCACGACCATGGCGACCCCGTGAAATGAATGGACAGGTGTTCGCGCGCGCGGTTGGGAATCGATGGCGCGCCGCAGCAAGGCCGGAGGTTAGCGCCCCATCGCCCAGATTGTCAGCATGATCACGAGTATGGCGACGAATTGCAGCACCACGCGCCACCGCATGAGCTGCTGCGAAACATGCGGCGAACCTCCCCGCAGCATGTTCGCGAGCCCGAGAAGAAGCACCACGGCGACCGCTCCGATCGCCACCGGAACCGCATAAACGCTCAACGCATACGCCATCTTCCCTCCTTCGCACGGCCGCCGGGCGCGCTCAGCCATCGTGCCGGCCCGCGCGGGGACAATGCCGGCGATAACTCGCTATATGGGCAGCGGCAACTTGCGTTCCCACGCCCCGGCATTGGCGCTCGCCATCACAGGCCTCACACATGAACGAGAACTCGACGCCCTGGAAGCCCCGCACGCTCGCCGCGCAGGCGCTCGGCCGGATCGAGCCGCAGACCAGGGCCGTCGTGCCGCCGGTGCATGTGTCGACCACCTATCTGCGCGACCCGGACAATGCCTACCGCGCCGGCCTCGTCTATGGCCGGCCGGACAACGAGACGGTGCGGCATGCCGAAAGCGTCATCGCCGCGCTCGAAGGCGGCAAGGCCGCGCTTCTGTTCGGCGCGGGCATGGCGGCGGCGACCGCGGCGGTGATGGCGCTCCCGACGCCCGGACGCATCCTTGCCTCGCAGGTGATGTATTGGGCGTTCCGCGACTGGCTCGTGCGCGAGGCGCCGCGGTTCGGACATTGCGTCGAACTGGTGGACACGACCGATCTCGCCGCGGTCCGGGCCGCGGTCGCGCGCGAGCGCCCGGTGCTGGTCTGGATCGAAACGCCGGGCAATCCGCTATGGAGCGTCAGCGACATTGCGGCGATCGCGGAGATCGCGCATGCGGCGGGAGCGCGGCTGGCGGTGGATTCCACGGTCGCGACGCCGGTTTTCACCCGCCCGCTCGGGCTTGGCGCCGATATCGTGATGCATTCGGCGTCCAAATATCTCAACGGGCATTCCGACGTGGTCGCCGGCGCGCTCGCCGTCGCCAGCGAAGACGAGTGGTGGGCGCGGATCGCGGCCCTGCGCACGCGGCATGGCATGATCCTCGGTCCGTTCGAGGCGTGGCTGCTCATGCGCGGCCTGCGCACGCTCGACGTCCGGGTGCGGACGCAATCCGCCAGTGCGGGCCTGCTCGCTGACCGGCTGACGCGCCACCCGGCGATCGCGCAGGTCCTCTATCCGGGACTGCCGGACCATCCCGGCCACGCCGTCGCGGCGGCGCAGATGTCGGGCTACGGCGCGATGCTGTCGATCCGCGTGCGGGGCGGCGAGACGGCGGCGATTGCGGCGGCCGCGCGCGTGCGCCTGTGGAAGCGGGCGACCTCGCTCGGCGGCGTCGAAAGCCTGATCGAGCATCGGGCCTCGGTCGAAGGGCCGGATTCCCCCTGCCCGCCCGACCTCCTGCGCCTCTCCGTCGGCCTCGAAGATGCCGACGACCTCTACGCCGACCTCGACGCCGCGCTGACGCAAGCAGAGGCGCAGGGCCGCTGAGCGAAGCATCTCCCGCTCCGCTCATTCCCGCGAACGCGGGAATCCACTTTGGCGCGAGGACGAGCGAAGCAGATTTCTGACGTCGATGTACGGTGCTCTTGGCAGGACCTGCTCCGGCAAGCCCGCTAAGCGACGGCGTCCAGCGACGCGCGCTTAGTCGGCGAGGTGCTTCTCGATCTCGTAGATCGGCTGCTTGGTGAGGTCCTTGTCGATCTCCGCGACGATGCGGTTCTTCACCTCGGCGTGGAAGGCGCGGCGCAATTCGGCGAGCGTGCGCGGCGGCGCGATGACGACCAGCGCCTTGACCTTGCGGTCGCGGACGATGCGGTGCAGGGCGTCGGCGATGTCATGCGCGAAGCGCTGCTCCTCGAGCTCGTGCCAGTCGGTGCCCTCAACGGCGCTGCGGCGCGCGCCGACGCTCGCGAAGCTGCGGCCGGGCTGATCCGAGCCCTGGTCGCGCGTGGCCGGATTGAGGTCGTGCAGGACCCGCTCGGTCTTGAGATTGAGATACTTCTCATCCCCCTCGTTGCGCAGAAACAGGGCCTTGCGGCCGTCGCCGACAAACACGAACGCGTCGTGGGGGATGCTGATCTTCGCCATGAAAACCTCGTACCGGGTCTGTCCTGCTGGACCAGGACGCCCCCGTTCACATTAATCTGCATCAACAATTCGCTGCCGGCGCCAAAGTGCCGGAAAAACATGTGCTTCCGCCGCCGGGCGGCGGGTGGACGCGCCGCAATCAAGCGGAATGCATGGTCCGAGCGCGCGGATCAGGCCGCGGGCACCCGCGAGCGCCCGGCGCGCCGGCGAAGCCTCTTTACCGACCCCCGACCGCGGACGGCGTCAGTTGCGGCGATCCATCAGCCGGCGCGCGATGACCTGCGCCTGGATTTCCGCCGCGCCCTCGAAGATCGAGAGAATGCGCGCATCGCACAACAGGCGCGATGCCTTGTATTCGAGCGCGAACCCGTTGCCGCCGTGAATTTGCAGGGCGTTGTCCGCCGCCGCCCACGCGACCCGGGCGGCGAGCAGCTTCGCCATGCCCGCCTCGAGGTCGCAGCGCTTGCCCTCGTCCTTCTCGCGCGCGGCGTGATAGGTGATCTGCCGCGCGATCATGATTTCCGCCGCCATCATGGCGATCTTGTCGGAAACGCGCGGAAAGTTGATGATCGGCTGGCCGAACTGCACGCGCGTCTCGGCATAGCGCAGCCCTTCCTCCATGGCCGCCTCGGCGACTCCGATCGCGCGCGCCGCGGTCTGGATGCGGGCCGCCTCGAAGGTCTGCATCAGCTGCTTGAAGCCCTGGCCCTCGACGCCGCCGAGCAGGTTCTCGGCCTTCACCTCGAACCCGTCGAAAGCGATCTCGTATTCCTTCATCCCGCGATAGCCGAGCACCTCGATCTCGGTGCCCGACATGCCCTCCGCCGGGAACGGATTCTCGATCCGTCCCGCGCGGCTTTTCGGCGAGCAGCATGGACAGGCCCTGGTAGCCGGGATCCTTCGGGTTGGTCCGCACCAGGAGGGTCATGAGATCGGCGCGCACCGGATGGGTGATCCAGGTCTTGTTGCCGTAAACCTTGTAGACGTCGCCCTCGCGCACCGCCCGGGTTTTCAGCGAGGCGAGGTCGGACCCGGTGTTCGGCTCGGTGAACACCGCCGTCGGGAGAACCTCGCCGGTGGCGATCTTCGGCAGCCACTTGCGCTTCTGCTCGTCGGTGCCGCTGGCGAGAATGAGCTCCGCCGCGATTTCCGAACGGGTGCCGAGGCTGCCGACGCCGATATAGCCGCGCGACAGTTCCTCGGAGACGACGCACATCGACTCCTTGCCGAGCCCCAGGCCGCCATACTCTTCCGGCAGCGTCAGCCCGAACACCCCGAGCTCGGCGACATGCGCGATCGTCTCCAGCGGGATGTAGCTGTTGGTGAGATGCCATTCATGCGCGTGCGGAATGACCTCGCTGTCGGCGAATTTGCGCATCTCGTCGCGGATTTGTTCGAGCGTCTCGTCCATGCCGCAGTCGCCCGGGGTCGCGGTGTGGTGAGCGCTGATCAGCTCGGTCAGCCGGGCGCGATTGGCGGGCGTATTGCCGGTCGTCGCCAGCGCTTCGAGCGCCGGACCGAGCCGCGCCGCCACGTCGGCCGTGTCGAGGCCGAGATCGATCGGACGCACGAATTCGCCTTGGCTTATCGGGATGCCCCCGACCACCTGCGCCAAATATTCGCCGAGCCCGACGCGCACGACCAGTTCCTCGATCTGGTGGAAACGCCCCGTCTCGCTCATGCGGGCGGCATAGACCGCGAGCTGCCGCACCGCCTCCGCATAGGTTGCGAGCCAGGCAAGCCCATGCGTGGCGCGCTGCTCGCGGTCGAACAGGCGTGCCGCAATCCCCCCCTCCGCAGAAACGCGCGCGCGCACCTTGTAGATTGCATCGGCCAGGATCGTTTCGAGCGCCCCGGCGGCTTCATGAGCGACGCTGACGAGATCGGGAACCGTTTCTGCACGCAACGCAGCAATTGCCATGGAAATCTCCGAAAATCGCGGTTTCGCGCTGCCGCAAACGACTATTTCAATGCTCCGAAACCAAGCTCAAGGCAAGGCCGGACTGTCGTATTTGCGCGTGATCCGCCTGCGCCGAAGGACCTTGCCAAGCCCGCAAGCATTGGCAAGGGATGACGATCTCTGATTGGACCTTGCCCGTGCGCCTATTGTTCAGCTGCCCCCGCATCGCCTATGACGCCTTCGACGCCTTCGCCCGCGACGACGGGTGGGCGATCGCGAGCCACATCGCCCTGTCTTTGCTGATGTCCTTGTTCCCTTTCCTGATCTTCGTCACCGCGCTGACCGGGTTTCTCGGCACCCAGAACCTCTCCGACCAGGTCGCGCTGCTGCTGCTCGAAGCCTGGCCGCAGGAGGTGTCAGGCCCGATCGTCAGCGAGATCGAGAACGTGCTGACCACATCGCATTCCGGCCTGTTGACGATCGGGGCGGCGCTCGCGCTCTATTTTTCGACGAACGGCATCGAGAGCCTGCGCATTGGGCTCAACCGGGCCTATGGCGTCGTCGAGATGCGCTCGTGGTGGCTCCTGCGCCTTGAATTGATCGCCTATGTGCTGGTCGCCGCGCTTGCGATGATCGCTCTGTCCTTCCTCGTCGTGCTCGCTCCGCTGATCCTGCGCACATCGACGCGCTATTTTCCCGGACTGAGCCAATTGGAGCCGATGCTGACCTTTCTGCGCTTCGGCGTCGCGACCGTCGTCCTCGTCATTGCGCTCGTGCTCGTGCACAAATGGCTGCCGGCCGGCAAACGCTCGCTGTTGGACATCGCCCCGGGGATCGTCGTCACGCTCGCTATGTGGCTTATCACCGGCGTGCTGTTCGGACGCTATCTCGCGGAATTCGCAGGCACTTATGTCTCGATGTACGCCGGTCTTGCCTCGGCGATGATCGCGCTCGTGTTCTTGTACTGGACGGCGACGATCTTCATCTATGGCGGGGAGCTCAACGCGGTCATCGTCAATATGCGCCAGAAGCGCAAGGACGCCGATCAGCGATGAACGTCAGCTATGGCGTCGCGCGTCTTGCCGAGCGAAGCGTTGCCGGCCACGCGCGTTTCCCGGATCAGTTCGTCTCTCCCGGCGCGGCCGCCTCGATCGCAAGCGCGTGGATGCCGCCCGCAAGCTCTTCGGACAGCGCCTGATTGATCATCCGGTGACGGTCGAGCCGGCTCTTTCCGGAAAACGCCGACGCGACGATGCTGACGCGAAAATGGGTCTCGCCGCCCTGACGCCAGCCGGCATGGCCTTCATGCCGATGCGATTCGTCGATCACCGTCAGGCGCTCGGGAGTGAAAGCCTTCGTGAGCTTTTCTGCGATAGCATCGTTCATGCGCATGCCGAACCTCGTCTCGATGCCGACCACCCGTCCGCTTTCGCGATCCGCGGATCACGTTA
The DNA here is from genome assembly GCA_963712435.1 of uncultured Alphaproteobacteria bacterium. Classification (GTDB taxonomy): domain Bacteria; phylum Pseudomonadota; class Alphaproteobacteria; order Rhizobiales; family Xanthobacteraceae; genus Rhodoplanes. Next base: position 264,077 of record CAVQIB010000001.1, read on the forward strand.
TCCGGATCCTGTCAAGCTTGCGGGGAATGGCAAGAAGTCCACATAATGGCTTCCGATGAAGTTGGACTCACCCTTTTTCGATCGCATCCGCGTCAAGCCCGAGCGCGACCGCCGGCCGACGGGCTCGCCGCCATGCGAGTGGCCGGGCTGCCAGGGCTCGGCGACCCATCGCGCCCCCAAGGGCCGGACGCGCGAGCAGGAGTACTGGCGTTTTTGTCTCGACCACGTGCGTGAGTACAACCAGTCCTACAACTTTTTCGACGGGATGAGCGCCGAAGCGGTGGAGCGCTTCCAGAAGGACGCGGTGACCGGTCACCGCCCGACCTGGAAGCTCGGCCTCTCGGTCGCATCGCGTTTCAAGCGTTTGAAGCTCGACAGCTTGTTTTCCGACGCCACCGATCCCTTTGCGTTCCAGCAGGAGTTCGGCAAGGGCCGCGCCCGCCGGGACGGCGCCCAGTCGCAAGGCGAGCGCCGCACGGTCCACAATGCCGAGCGCAAGGCGCTGCATACGATGGGCCTCGAGGAAGGCGCGAAACGGGCCGAGATCAAGGGTCGCTTCAAGGACTTGGTCAAGCGGCATCATCCGGATGCGAATGGCGGCGACCGCGGGTCGGAAGACAAATTGCGTGAGATCATCGAGGCGTACAATTTTCTGAAATCGACGGGGCTGTGCTGATCTGCAGAGACGCCTTAGCGGATTATTCCGGCGCGGGAACCGGCATGGGCCCGGGCGGGTTCCGCCTTTCAGCGGACAAGGACGACCGGGCGGCCCATGCGCAGCAGGATGTGCGTCCCTATATGAGGTCAACCCCCGTCCGTCGTTCCGGTCGAATGCTTTCGCGCCCCGAGCGCTCTGCTATTTTAGACGCGCGATGTCGAGGCGCCTTGGATCCTGGGATGTCGGACGCCGCCGTCAGGAGGTGCAATGAACCCCGCAGCTGAACCCGTGGCCGGCCTGCCCGACATGAAGGTGTCGGTGCGCCAGCTGTTCGGCATCGACAGCGATATGGAAGTGCCGGCCTATTCCGAGCCGGACGAGCATGTCCCGGATATCGACGCCGACTACCTGTTCGACCGCGCCGACCACGCTCGCCATTCTCGCCGGCTTCGCCAGGAACCGGCGCGTGATGGTGACCGGCTATCACGGCACCGGCAAATCGACGCATATCGAGCAGGTCGCGGCGCGCCTCAACTGGCCTTGCGTGCGGGTCAACCTCGACAGCCACGTCAGCCGCATCGATCTGATCGGCAAGGACGCGATCGTGCTCCAGGAGGGCCAGCAGGTGACCGAGTTCCGCGACGGCATCCTGCCCTGGGCGCTGCAGCACAATGTCGCGCTCTGTTCGACGAGTACGACGCCGGCCGCCCGGACGTGATGTTCGTGATCCAGCGCGTGCTCGAAGTCTCGGGCCGGCTCACGCTGCTCGACCAGAACAGGGTGATCAAGCCGCATCCGGCCTTCCGCCTGTTCGCCACCGCCAACACGGTCGGCCTGGGCGATACGAGCGGCCTCTATCACGGCACGCAGCAGATCAACCAGGGCCAGATGGACCGCTGGTCGATCGTCACCACGCTCAACTATCTGCCGCACGACAATGAGGTGGAGATCGTCCTCGCCAAGGCGAAGCACTATCGCGACCGAGCAAGGCCGCGACGTCGTGAACAAGATGGTGCGGCTCGCCGACCTCACCCGCAACGCCTTCATGAACGGCGACCTGTCGACCGTGATGAGCCCGCGCACGGTGATCACCTGGGCGGAGAACGCCGACATCTTCAAGGAGATCGGCTTCGCCTTCCGGGTGACCTTCCTGAACAAATGCGACGAGCTCGAACGTCCGCTGGTCGCCGAGTTCTACCAGCGCTGCTTCGGCCAGGAGCTGCCGAATCTCGGTGAATGTGGCGTTGAGCTGAGGGGGAGAGGCCGGCTCTCGAGGAGGCGCGCGAGAACGAGCGCCGACTCACCTCTCCCGCAGCGTGGAGAACTCGGCGAGCGAAAGCGGCCGGGCGACGAAACCATCTTCAGCGCAACGTATCCCGCCTCATCGGCACGAGCCCGGAGGCATCATGGCCTCGAACTACAAGGGCAAGCCGTCGTAGCCCATGACCACGAACAGAAGCCCGCGTAGCCAAGGAAGCCGGCGAGCCGTTCAAGCGGGCGGTGACTGGCTGCCTGCGCGCGATCGCGCGCAAGCCGGAGATCGAGGTCACCTTCGCGGCCGAGCGGCCCGGGCTGGCCGGCAACAAGGCGCGGCTTCCCGAGCCGCCGCGCAAGCTCACGGACGATGATGCGGCGATCGTGCGCGGCCACGCCGACGCGATCGCGCTGCGCATGGCCTGTCACGACAAGGCCGTGCATCGCAAGCTCATGCCCGGCGGACAGCAGGCGCGCGCGGTGTTCGAGTCGGTCGAACAGGCGCGGGTCGAGGCGATCGGCGCCCGCCGGATGATCGGCGTCGCGCGCAATCTGAATTCGATGCTGGACGACCGCTTTCACCGCGGCCGCTATGACGAGATCACCGATCGCGCCGACGCGCCGATCGAGGACGCGCTCGCGATGATCGTGCGCGAGCGGTTGACCGGGCAGTCCCGCCGCGCGCCGCGCGCAAGATCGTGGAGCTGTGGCAGCCGTGGATCGAGGGGCGGGCGGGCCGCGACCTCGATCGGCTCGGGAAGCTGATCGAGGATCAGCGTCGTTTCGGCGATGTCGTCCACGACCTGTTGGAAGCGCTCGACATGGCGGACGAGCGCTCCAGCGCGGAGGATGACGAGGACAGCGAGTACGGGCAGCGACGATGAGCGCAAGGACGACCAGGGCAAGGACGGACAGTCGGCCGAGTCGGAGGACATGGAGCGCATGGCGGTCGAGCAGGCGGAGGCGTCGTCTGACCAGACCCCCGACACCGCAACGGAAACGCTCGACGCCCCGTCCGCCGAAATGCCGGACGAGTCGGAGACCGGCGACTCCGAAACCGCCTCCGAGCCGTGGCGCCCGCGTCACCGGCCGAACGAACCGCGCGGCCCGCAATACCGGCCGTTCACCGTCAAGTTCGACGAGGTCATGGGCGCCGAGGAGCTGTGCGAGCCCGACGAGCTCGAGCGCCTGCGCGGCTATCTCGACAAGCAGCTCGCCAATCTGCAGGGCGTGGTCGCGCGTCTCGCCAACCGGCTGCAGCGCCGCCTGATGGCGCAGCAGAACCGCGCCTGGGAATTCGACCTCGAGGAAGGGCAGCTCGACCCGGCGCGGCTGGCGCGGATCATCGTCGATCCGCTGCATCCCTTGTCGTTCAAGCGCGAGAAGGACACCAATTTCCGCGACACGGTGGTCACGCTCCTGATCGACAATTCCGGCTCGATGCGCGGCCGCCCGATCACGGTCGCAGCCACCTGCGCCGACATTCTCGCGCGCACGCTCGAGCGCTGCGGCGTCAAGGTCGAGATTCTCGGCTTTACCACGCGGGCCTGGAAGGGCGGCCAGTCGCGCGAATCCTGGCTGGCCGCGGGGAAGCCGGCCAATCCCGGCCGGCTCAACGACCTGCGCCACATCATCTACAAGTCCGCCGATGCGCCCTGGCGGCGGTCGCGCAAGAATCTCGGGCTGATGATGCGCGAGGGCCTGCTCAAGGAGAACATCGACGGCGAAGCGCTCGATTGGGCGCACAAGCGCCTGCTCGGCCGGCACGGAGGCGCGGAAAATCCTCATGATGATTTCCGACGGCGCCCCGGTCGACGATTCGACCCTCTCGGTGAATTCCGGTAACTACCTCGAACGCCACCTGCGCTTCGTGATCGAAGACATCGAGCAGCGTTCGCCGGTGGAGCTGATCGCGATCGGCATCGGCCATGACGTCACGCGCTATTACCGGCGCGCGGTCACCATCGTCGATGCGGAGGAGCTGGGGGGCGCGATGACCGACAAACTGGCCGAGCTTTTCAGCGAGCAGGCCGCCGAGCCGGGCCGCCCGATCCGCCGACGGCTCAACGCGTGATCCTTCGCCTTCTCTCCAAAGGAAGATGGCCGGCGCGGCTGGCCGTGCTCGGCTTTGTCGCAGCGGCTGGCCTGGTCGCTCCGCTGCTCACAATGGCGGAGCCGGTCCTCGCGCCCGATCGTGGCGTGGCGGTCGACGTTCAAGCGCGCGCGATCGATGCGTTCAGGGCAAACGAGCCGGAGCTGCGCCAGTTCGGTCGGCTCGAGTTCCGCGGCGGGCTCGAACTGACATCGTCGTCCCGGGAGTTCGGCGGTCTTTCGGGCCTACGCATGGGGCGCGACGGCGTTCAGTTCGTCGCGGTCACCGACAAGGGCAATTGGCTTACCGGACGCATCGTCTATGCGGGTGCGCGGCCGGCCGGCATCGCCGACGCCGCAATCGCGCCCATGCTCGACGCCGGCGGGCAACGGCTCGCGGCGCGCGGCTGGTACGACACCGAGGGGATCGCCGATGACGGCCAGGGTACGCTCTATGTCGGCATCGAACGGGTCAACCGCATCGTGAAGTTCGACTTCGCCCGCCGCGGCGTGCTGGCGCGGGCGGAGCCGGTGCGAACCTCGCCCGCGGTGCAGTCGCTGCCCAATAATCGCGGGATCGAGGCTCTGGCGTTCGTGCCCAAGGGGATGCCGTTGGCCGGCACGCTGATCGCCTTCTCAGAACGCGGCCTCGACAGCGCCGGCAATACGCGCGGGTTCCTGATCGGCGGGCCGGCGCCTGGCGGCTTCGCCGTCCGCCGCACCGACGATTTCGACATCAGCGACTGCGCGCTGCTGGCCTCGGGCGACCTGTTGCTGCTCGAACGCCGCTTCTCCTGGACGAGCGGCGTCGCCATCCGCCTGCGACGCGTCGCGCTCGCCTCGATCGCCCCCGGCGCGCTGGCCGACGGTCCGATCCTTCTCTTCGCCGACATGGGTTTTCAGATCGACAATATGGAGGCGCTCGCCGTGCACCGGACCCCGCAGGGCGAGACCGTGCTGACGCTCCTCTCCGACGACAATTTCTCGTCGCTGCAACGCACCCTGCTTCTGCAGTTCACGCTGCTCGACGAATAGGCGGGTTGTCAGCTCACCTGCTTGATGCTCGGCGCAACCATGGCGGGACCCGCCGGCGTGACCGGCGGCCCCTCGTACAAGGGGCCGGTCGCTCCACGTCGCCTCGCGAAATCTTGAAACCGGATCACTGCTGACGGCGCAAGAACGTCGCCAGCAGAACGTCGCCCACAGAACACGGAGCGAAAAAAAGGCGCCGGTTTCCCGGCGCCCTGCGTCTCGTCAATGACGTTATGCAAACCGCTTACGCGGCTTCCGCCTCCGCCTCGACTTCGTCCGCCGGCTTCAGGCCGCGGCGCGGACCCTTCGCAAGCGCACCCTCGATCTCCTTCACCGCCTCGGTGTCGGTGATCCGCTGCACTGCCGAAATTTCCCGCGCCAGACGATCGAGCGCGGCCTCGTAAAGCTGACGCTCGCTGTAGGACTGCTCGGGCTGGCTGTCCGAACGGTAAAGATCACGCACGACCTCGGCGATGGCGACGATATTGCCAGAATTGATCTTCGCCTCGTATTCCTGCGCCCGCCGCGACCACATCGTCCGCTTGATCCGGGCACGGCCCTTGAGGGTTTCCAGCGCCCGCTTGACGATGGGCGGTTCAGCGAGCTTGCGCATCCCGACCACCGTGATCTTGGCCGTCGGCACCCGCAACGTCATCTTGTCCTTGACGAAATTGATGACGAAAAGCTCGAGCTTGTGTCCCGCGACCTCCTGTTCTTCGATCGTCAAAATCTGCCCGACGCCGTGCGCCGGATAGACTATGAACTCGCCGGTCTTAAAGCCTTGCCGTTGGGTCGTCTTTTTGTTGATCATTCCGTGAGTTGCTCCTTCGCTCTCCGGACTACGCCCGTGTTGTTCCGGCCGGGATCGGACAGCAGTTTTCGAGGGTTTCGTCGCTGCTTTAGCGGCCCGAACCGGAGACTTGGTCGAGCGAGACGGCGACTTCGTGCGCCGAGCCGCGGGTTTCGTCACACGGGCGGCCGCCTTGCCCGCAACCGCGCCGCGCCGCGCACGCGTCGCTTTCGCGGTTCCCCGACGACCGACCGAAGGTGCTTTGGATGCAATCTTCTTGGGCTTTGACTTATGACGCGTTTTTGCTGCCACTGTCCTTGCGTGCTCTCCCGCGGAAAGTCACGCCTCCATGTCTGGCGGTTGCTCAGAAACGCCCCGAAAAAATATGCTCCCGGGCGGGAGCGGCGACGGAGCGGGCTTCATTAGTGTGTCTCTTATGTATCACATCCTGGCGAAAATTCCAAGGCTCGCGGCGCGGTAAAATCAGCCGCAATGGGCGCAACCATATTAATTTTTCGTGAGAATCCCGCGCTCGCAGCTGCGAGCTGAACGCTCAGTCGCCGGCGCCGGGCTTGGGTGAAAACTGTTGTAGCTTGTTCTTGATTCCGTCCCATTCCTTGGCGTCGGGCGGCTGTTCGCGTTTGACCGTGATATTCGGCCAGGCTTTCGCATATTCAGTATTAAGCTTGAGCCACTCTTCGAGGCCCGGCTCGGTGTCCGGCTTGATGGCCTCGGCCGGGCACTCGGGCTCGCACACGCCGCAATCGATGCACTCGTCCGGATGGATGACGAGCATGTTCTCGCCTTCATAGAAACAGTCGACCGGACACACCTCGACACAGTCCATGTATTTGCACTTGATACAGTTTTCAGTCACGACATAGGTCATGCGAGGCTCCGGCCCGGCGAACGGCCCAATTGCTGAAAGGGGTCCCTAGCGCATCGCTCATCGCTGCGCAACAAAGCAAGTGCCGCACGCGTCGAGCGCGACGGCCTGCGCTTTTCCCACCCTCAGACACCTTCGCCGCTGGTGAAACGATTTATCTTGCGCCGGTCGCGCTTGGTCGGGCGGCCCGGACTTGCCGGGCCGAATTCCGGCGAGGACTGATTGACCGTCGGGACGGTAAGAAGCTGCTCCTCATAAAGGACGCGCGCGGCCTCCGCCGGACCTCGCCGCAGCGCGAAACCGAGCACCTTGAGCACCCGCACATGCGTGTCCAGGGCCACGGTAATCACATCGCCTAACTTGACATTTCGACTTGGCGCATCGACCCGGGCGCCATTGAGCCGGACATGGCCGGAAGCCGCGAGCGCGGCGGCGGCGCTGCGGGTCCGGGTGAGCCGCGCGTGCCACAGCCATTTGTCAATTCGCTGCCGATCGATGGCCAAGGCGGGAGTGCGGCTCAGCGCCGTTCCTTGGCGTTCGCTTCGAGTTGCGCCTTCAGTGCGGCAAGCTTGGCGAAGGGCGAGTTCGGATCGGGAGCCTTGTCCTGCCACTCGCGCCTTTGTTCGCGGAAACGCGGACGCGGCTTCTCATCGCGTTTTCCGGCTTCGTGCCGCGGCGCGTCGGGGCGATCGGTCCGGCTCGATCGGTCCTGGCCGCGATGCTGGCGGCCGCGGTGCTGGGGCCGATCGGCCTTCGGCTCGGCAACCGATTGCGCAGGATCGGCAGGCGGGGCGGGCGTCTCGCCGGCGGCGGCCTGCGCCGGCGGCTTGGCGGGCGTCCGTCGCCCCGGGCGCTGGTGCCGTTTCGGGCCGCGGCGCTCGTCGTGCCGCGTAGGACGCCAGATTTCGATAAACTGCGGCTCTTCGGCCGACTGCGCCGCCAAATCAGCCGCGGCGTCCGCCCCGGCCTCCGCGGACAATTCCGTCGTCGCGGGTGCTGACTCCACCAGTTCGGCCTCGGCCTCGGAGCTCCGATTCGGCGGACTCAGGCGCCGGCGCAAGCTCAGGCTCCGAGATATCCGATGCGGCGACTTCGGACCCGGCGAAGTCCGTCGAAAAGAGCGCCGCATCCGGCGCGCTCGCCTCCTCGGACGCGACGGCAGGCTCCGGCGATGACGGGCCGCCCTCATCCTGCGCGAGCGGAGCAAGCTCCGCGGCGGGCTCCGGCGCGGTGTCGGGCTCCGGCGCGGTGTCGGGCGTCTCCTCCGAGGATGATTCGTGGGCGACGGGCGGCGCGGCCGCGTCGGCAACGGCAGGCTGCGCGCCGTCATCGCCTTCGGCGACGGCGGCGTCTGCCGAGAGGATGTCGGCATCCGGCGTGTTCGAGCCGGCCGGTTCGGCCTCTGCGGCTTCGGCTGCAACGTCAGGCGCGGCCGACGCCTCCGCTTGGGGCGCGGCCGCAGTCTCAGCGGGCGGCTTCGGCCGCTTTTCCATGCGATACCCGAGCGCGCGCATGATCGAGGCGAAGTCCTCGCCCGACGAACCGGTCAGGGAGGTCATCGCCTGCGTGACCGTGAAGCCCGTCCCGTCGAATGCGCCGGCAGGCTTGTTGCCCGGAGATTCCGGCCGCCAGCTCAGCGCGGGCCGGATGAGGTCGGCCAGCCGTTCGAGAATGTCGACCCGCACCGCGCGTTCGCCGCAGGCGCGATACCCGATGGTGCGATACAGGGCCCGGGACACGCTCTTGTCGACCGGAAACGAGGTGCGCCCGCTTGACGCCAGGCGCTGCAGATCGTCGAGCCCCGCGATTTCGGCTTCGCCATGCTTGAGCACCCATAGCTCCGCCGCCAAGGCGCGCGGCGCCGGCTTGAGCAGAGCCGGAACATAGATGTGGTAGGCGCCGAACCGGACGCCATGCTTGCGCAAGGTCGCGCGCTGCGCCTGATCGAGCCCCTTCACGTCGTCGGCCACCCGGTGACGTTCCAGCACGCCGAGCGCTTCGACGATCTGGAAGGCGATGCCGCGGGCGATCCCGGTGACGTCGTCGGCGGCGCCGAGCACGAACAGCGGCGACAGCACCCGTTCGATATGCGTGCGCGTCCACAGATCGAGGCGCGTCTGCACATGCTCCAGCGCGGCGCCGGTGAGGTGTTCGTCGGCGAGGATGCGTACGCGCGGGCGCATGATGTTTTCGCCGGCGAGAAGCTTCGCCACCGGCTCGCCCATCCAGCGGATCAATCCGTTCGAGGCGAGCACGAATTGCGAGTCGGGCGCGTGCGACAGACGCGTCGCGCGCGCTTCGATCTCGCCCGCGAGCGCGCGTTGCGCCGCCGCCGAGAGCGCCTTGGTGTCGGAACCGCCCGAGGTGGCGTCGGGCGCGAAGCGGAAGCCGTCGAGCCGGCCGATCACATGCCCCTCGACCACGACCTCGCCCGTCTTCGTGATTTCCGTTTCCAGCATCGTGTTTTCTCGCATCCGCCGCATCAACACGCTGGTGCGGCGGTCGATGAACCGTTCGGCCAGCTTTTCGTGCAAGGCGTCGGAAAGCTTGTCCTCTACAGCGCGGGTGACGCCTTGCCAATGTTCGGGATCGTCGAGCCAATCCGGCCTGTTCGCCGCAAATGTCCAGGTTCTGATATGCGCGATACGATTGGAGAGCGTGTCGATATCGCCATCGGCATGGTCGGCAAAGGCGACCTGCCGGGCGAACCAGTCGACCGATATCTTACCCTCGCGCATTAAGAAACCAAAGAGGGTGACGGCGAGTTCGGCATGCGCGGACGGCGAGATCTTCCGGTAGTCGGGAACCTGGCAAACGTCCCACAAGCGCTCGATCGCATTGCGCGACTTGGCCATGTCGCGCACCGCGTCGTCGCGTCCGGCATGTTCGAGCACGAGGATGTCTTCGGCGATCGGCGCGCGGGTGAGCCCGGGCTGGGTCGGCGTCGCGGCCAATGACGCCGCGAGCGCGCCGAGCGAGGCGAAATCGAGGTCCGTATTGCGCCATTGCAGGACTTTGACCAACTCGAAGGCGTGGCTTTCGAGCGCCTGCACCAGTTCGGGTTCGAAGGGCGCACAACGGCCGGTCGTGCCGAAGGTGCCGTCGCGCGTGGCGCGCCCGGCGCGGCCGGCGATCTGGGCGAACTCCGCCGGGCTCAGCCGCCGGTATTGGTAGCCGTCGAACTTGCGCTCGGACGCAAACGCCACATGATCGACGTCGAGATTGAGGCCCATGCCGATCGCGTCGGTCGCGACCAGGTAGTCGACATCGCCCGACTGGTACAGCGCGACCTGTGCGTTGCGCGTGCGCGGCGACAGCGCGCCGAGCACGACCGCAGCGCCGCCGCGCTGCCGGCGGATCAATTCGGCGATTGCGTAGACTTCCTCGGCCGAGAAGGCGACGATGGCGGTGCGGCGCGGCTGGCGGGAAATCTTTTTCTCGCCGGCGAAGGTGAGCTGGGAGAGACGCGGCCGGCTGATCGTGTTGGCGCCCGGCAGGAGCTTCTCGACCATCGGCCGCAGCGTCGCCGCGCCCAGCACCAGCGTCTCCTCGCGACCGCGCCGGTTGAGCATGCGATCGGTGAAGACGTGGCCGCGCTCGAGATCGGCCCCGAGTTGCGCCTCGTCGACGGCGACGAACGCGACGTCGAGGTCGCGCGGCATCGCTTCGACGGTCGAAACCCAGTAGCGCGGGTTGGCGGGCTTGATCTTCTCTTCGCCGGTGATCAGCGCGACCGCGTCTGCGCCCGCCCGCTCGACGATCTTGTTGTAGACCTCGCGCGCCAGGAGCCGCAGCGGCAAGCCGATAATCCCCGACGAATGGCCGAGCATGCGCTCGATCGCAAGATGGGTCTTGCCGGTATTGGTCGGCCCAAGAACAGCGGTGACGCCGTGTCCGCGGGCGCGGGCATCGCGACTGGTTGAAGACGAAAACGAAATCGGCATCGCGTCTCTGCGGGAAAGGGTGGCCACTTGTAGAGCATTTTGCGGCGAGGTGTGAATCGTTCGGCGGAAAATGCGACGACGAACCGCCCGAAGCGCCTTGGGTTGCCCCCGATCCCCGGATCGGTCCCCTCTGCACGCTCAGCCGCGGGACGGTTTGATGATCGCCTCGCGACATGGGCGGCCCTTAGGTCCGGGCCATCAGGAGGAGGCTACTGTCTCACAATGCAACGGAACGGCGGCGGTTTCCTGTTCGCTGTTAAGAGCAGGAACGAGTCTCGAACGAATCGCGCCCGAATCGCTGACTCGCGCGAGTAGAGATTCGTTCACGGCTAGATGTAGCGGGTCGCCATGTGCGTCGCGCCAAATCTGCTTCCGCCGGACCCTGGCGCACGAGCCGTCTCGACGAAAATCTTAACGCCGCCCAAAGGTGCGTGTCACTGCGCGCGAGCGCTCGTTGGAGTGGTGCGGGCGGCGTTCGGAATCGAGACGAACTGGGTCGCTTCGAGAACTCCGAGACCGAACGGCGTGGGCAGCAGGAACTTGTACGGCACGACCACGCGGGTTCCGGCGATCGGCGCGAGCCAGATTTCCGCGTCGCGCAGGCCTTTGAGATAAACGATCGACGAACGATGCGGAACATACCCGGAAATCGGGACGAACTGGACGGCGCAGACCGTGACCGGGCCTTCATAGCCGCGGCCGGAGCGCACCGCCTCGAAGCGTTTGAAGGAAAGCTTCAGGTCATAGCGCATGCGGCCGTCGAAGATCGCGATGCTGCGATTGCAGGTCTCGGCTGAGACGGGGTCGCCGTTAGCGACGCGGATCAGGGCCGCGGTCATCGGGTCCACGACCCCGCGACGGTGCTGTTCCGGCACCGGGATGCGGTCGGGATGAACCGGCGTTGGCGGAACGATTGCAACGTCCTTGACCGCGCCGTTCTGCAACACGATGCGCAGATCCTCCGATTTCTGATCGGAGGCGATGTTGGATGCGTAGGTCGAGGGAAAGAGATTGCCGTTCCGGACCAGGCCGCGCGCGGCGCTCGATCCCTGGCCGCTCGCGAACAGGCGCACGAGGCCGGTGGTCATCCCGCTTGCCGCCGCCGTGTATTGGCCGCTGGCGATGTCGATCACCCAGGCGCCGCGGCCGATCGGTATCCCGCCGAGCGTCGCCACATAGCGCGCGTCGAGCTTGCCCTGCGCAGCGGCCGGATGCGCGCCGAAGCCGACGAGAAGCGCGCCGATCAGAAGCGGAAGGGTTCGCGTGGCGACTCGCGCTGGCGTCACGTTGCTCGGCTCCCCCGCTCAAGCGATGCAGATCGCAGCCCCGGATTTTTGTCGGCGCGGATTGAGTTGTTAATATGAATTCAACCTTTTCTCCGGCCGGACCACCCGAAAGCGCCGGAAACCCAACCGGGAGCGGGGCGAGACAGCCCCCGAACGGGCCCGAGCGGGTGGACGGGTTGACGCCCCCGCGGCGGCTTACTATACGTCCGCCTTCCATTCAGTTCTGTCGGCGCGGGTCGCGGAACGCGCGATGGCGTCAAGCCTGTCGAGGTTTCCATGTCACGACGATGCGAATTGACCGGAAAAGGGGCGCTCGTCGGCCACAAGGTCAGCCATTCGAACATCAAGACCAAGCGGCGGTTCCTCCCCAATCTGGTCCATGTCACGCTGCGCTCCGACGCGCTCGGCCGCGCGGTGCGCTTGCGCATTTCCGCGAACGCGCTGAAAAGCGTAGACCATCGCGGCGGCCTCGACGCTTTCCTCGTGAAGGCGCACGATGACGAATTATCGCCGCGCGCGCTGCTGCTCAAGCGCCAGATCGTCAAGAAGCTTGTGGTGGCCGCATAAGCCGAGGCCGCGCCGCCTACCGGCTCGCCGATCCGCTCGCCCGGACATCCGCCTCGACGTAGCGCGCCACGCCGTCGGCGATCGCGCATGACAATGCGATGGTGAGGCGGAACGCCGTCAAGGATTTATCGACAATCGAAGCTGCGTCCGCCTCGCTCGCCGCGCGGGAGAGCGCCGCGCGGTAGCCGGCCTTGTAGCCTTCCGGATCGGCTATGCGAGGGAAATCGTACAATGTCAGCGCCGCGGGCTGCAGCCCGAGCGAGCGGGCGAGCAGTTTGCGCAGCACCTGCCCGCCGCTGAGATCGCCGAGGTAGCGGGTATAGGCGTGCCCGATGAGGCGAACCGGATCGGCGTCGGTTATTTCCGCAATGCGGAGCGCGTATTCCTCGCCCTCGGGCAGAAGCGCGAGGCGATCGATATCGGCGCCGAGCGCGGCGAGGTCGTGCTCGATCGCCTGCGCCCGGTAGAGCTCCGGGAGCGCGATCAGCCGAACCCCCGGCATGAGGCGATGGGCTTCGAGCCCGCGCTCGAGCGCGCAATAGACCGGCAGCAGGTTGCGCAATAGCGTGGCATAGGCGAGCCGCGTCGCCTCGCCGCGCAAGATGTCGGCGATGACGCCCGTACGCTCGGCACGGGCATGCAATGCGCGCGTCGCGTTGCGCAGGTCGTCGGCAAGGGTCATTCGCGTGTCCAAGATGGCGAGTGCACGCTCTTCGAAGCCTGTTAGCCTGTCGCCTCGACAGACGTTTGGACGAGTCGCGCCATCGGCGAAGGGTCGTGGGTGGTCGTACGCGCCCGATCTAACCATGGACGGCGCGGCCTCGCAAACACGGCGGAGGGGCCGGTTGCGTTTCGCCGAAAGTGAGGCAAGTCCCTGTACCGCATAATCCGCCGTCGCTTTCGCCGCGTTCGGGGCGCGGATGTCGCCGACCTGGTCGTTGTCATCGTCCGCGCAGGCGGACGATCCAGTCACCCCGGTCTTTGAGGAAATATAAGCATCCGCCGTGGTTACTGGATGCTCCGCTTGCGCGGAGCATGACGATCGGAGGGGTGAACCGGACAGCCTGACGGCGGGCAAGGCGGTCGGAACGCTCCATCCCGGAGCCCGCTTAATAAAGGCCAACTCGCCTCCTATATCTCTCTTCGCTCGTCGCTGCGTGTTCCGGGAAAAACGGTCGTGGACAGGTCCGTGCGCTTTCTCCTGCTTGCCATTCTGTTCGTGCTCGGCGTGATGGTCGCCCAGCCCTATGTCCAGCAACGATTCTTTTCGGCCACCACCCCGCGCGCGGTCGAACCGCGCGGCGGCTTGGCCGATTGGGAAAAGACCGCGATCGATATTTTCAATCGGGCGGCGCCGTCGGTGGTGCATGTGGCCGGCCAGGCCGGCGGCGGCGACTTTTCCGCCGCGGAGGGCGACGAGCAGGGAGCGCAGACCGGCACGGGGTTCGTCTGGGACGCCGCCGGCCATATCGTGACCAACGCGCATGTCGTGCAGGGCGCGAACGCCATCGCGGTGCGCCTTGCGAACGGCCAGGTTGCGCGCGCGCAAATTCGCGGCGTCGCGCCGAATTACGATCTGGCGGTCCTGCAGCTGTCCGGCGTGCGTTCGCCGCCGCCGCCCATCCCGATCGGGACATCGGCCAATCTGCAGGTCGGCCAGGCGGTGTTCGCGATCGGCAACCCGTTCGGCCTCGACCAGTCGCTCACCACGGGGGTGATCAGCGCGCTCAAGCGCCGCCTTCCGACCGCCGCGGGACGCGAGATCAGCAACGTCATCCAGACCGATGCTGCGATCAATCCGGGCAATTCGGGCGGGCCGCTGCTCGATTCGGCGGGACGGCTGATCGGCGTCAACACCGCGATCTTTTCCCCCTCCGGCTCCAATGCGGGGATCGGATTCGCCGTTCCCGTGGACACGGTGAACCGGGTGGTGCCCGATCTCATCCGCAACGGCCGGGTGCCGACGCCCGGCCTCGGCATCGTCTCCGCATCCGAATCGGTGGCGACCCGGCTCGGCGTCGAAGGCGTGATCGTCGTGCGCACGGTCCCGGACTCGCCGGCCGATCGCGCGGGATTGCGCGGAATCGATCGTTCGAGCGGCGGGCTCGGCGACGTCATCGTCGCCGTGAACGGCAATGCGGTCCAACGGCTCGCCGACCTGACCGAGCAGCTCGAGCTGATCGGGGTCGGCCAGACGGTCGAACTGACCCTCAAGCGCGGCAGCGGCACCGCGACGGTGTCCGCGGTGGTGGCCGATATCGGCGCGGCGCGGTGAGGCGGGCTCTCACGGGACGGTGAAGTGTGATCCGCCGCACAGTCGCGGCTGGCGATTGGGCGGATGATCCGCGCATCGGACCTCTTCGACAGCCGAGCGCAGGAGCCATCGCCATGACGAGCCAGAACGAGACCATCCCGGCGATCGAGACCGTCGTCAGCGAGCTGTGGCGGAGCTTTTTCGGCGCCACCTTTGCGGCGCTGCGCGGCACGCTGCGCCGGTCCGGCGCGTAGCGCCTCCCGCGCAGCGGCAAACGCTGAACGGCCTCTCCCTCGCGCGGAGAACCGCCGTCATCTGCCTGCCCCCTGTTGACGGACAATCTGCCCCCGCCCAGCCAGAGCCTCCCAGGCGTTGCCGCTCATCCGGCTCGCGGAACCGCGCGCCGGCGGAAAGCCGGCGCCGCAATTCCCGTCGGCAACAAACGCCCGCCGGCCGATTTTGCCGGAGCGACAAGAAGCCCGGCTACGCCTCCTGAGGCCGCCGGGCCCGTTCGCTGGGCGTTTGTTGCGAGCCCTGTCTCGTTGCGGCTTGCGCCTCCGCAACATGCACCGACTCCGCGGAGATCGACCGCAGTTCAAGGCTCCAGCGACGGAGCGTGCCGACATCGCGCCGGGCGCGATCAGAGACGTTCAGGACCCAGTTGCCCTTGAACGGCTGGCCGATCATGTCGCCCAACATGCCCGGCGAACCGGAATCGAATGTTGCAATCAAATCGTCGGAGGAGCCGCCGAGGCGCGGATGGAGAACGGTGGTCCGGCCTGACGGCGAGGCGAGAGCGACCCGCAGGTCGCCGATATACGGATGTTTGATGTCGACCTTCACCTTGATTTGCGCGACCGTTCCCGACTCCGCAACAGCGATCGTGCTCGACACGCCCGCCGAAACATTGTCCGGGATCGCGACCATGGGCTGCGCTTCGCCCGACGCTACGACCGCGCCCGAGGCTTGCGCGCCCACGGCGAAGGAGATTTCCGCATCCGGCGCGGAAATGTCGGATACGATCAGCCCCGAGTCGCGGCCGTCCCATTCGCGCGTATTCGGCGTGGAGGTTCCGGACAGAACAATGCCCTGCATCGCGCCAAAGAGGTCGGCACCGTCGCCGCGATTGACGTCCAGTTCGAGATCGCGGCGGCCATCGGCCTGCAACAGCGCGCACTGATAATGCTTGGCGGCCGTGCCTTGCTGCAGCTCGTTGGACCCCGTGATATCGCAATGATAAAGCGCAAGCCCGCTCGCCGGCAGGCCGCGGTCCATATTCATCCTCGAACGATTTTCGATCAGGAAATACTCGTTGGGCTTGGACGTGCGGAATCGCATCACGGTATTGTAGTCGCCTTGTTTGGCCTTGTGCTTCTTGGCGACGTTCAACTCGATTTCGTTATCGCACCAGCCGGCGAGATCGCGCAGATAGGCGCATACCGGCGACGGGCTGCGGCCATTGTCATTGTGATTGCCGGACCCCATGAGGCAATAGCTGCCGATGCCCGCGCTCTTGACGCTGTCGCCGTCACGCTCGCCGTAATCGTACATGTCGGGAAAACGGCACAGCAGATGGCCGTTCTCGTGACAGAAGGTGCCGATCGTCAGGTCGGCCGGAGTGCGCCCGAGGCTCGTCAACAGGTAGAGATCGGTCCGCATCTGCCCGAACTGCAGATCGATATGCCAGTTATGCGGCCACAACTCGCCGCGATACTGCGTCTGGCCCGCATACATGATGTTGAGCGCATCGACGACATTTTCGTTGCGCGAGTTGAACTGCTTGAGATCGAGCCCGGCGGCGACCGCGAGCTGCAGCGCTTCCTCGACGAGCAGATTGTTGACGTAGAATTCGCGGTTGCGGCTGAGCGTGAAGGGACCGACCACCACATTGGTGTAGTTCAGCTTGCCCGTCGACACGCGTTCGAAATACTCCCGCGCCGAGCAGATATTGCCGTTCTTCGTGTAATTGGTCCCGTTCAGCATGTCCTCCACATCGGCGCGGCTGACCGTGCTCGTGATATCCTGGAAGTTGACGAGGATCGTCAGACCCTTGACGTTGCCGATTGACAGGACGCGGCCTTCGAGCAGGCCCTGGTTTGGCCCGAACGTGCGCACGACCGCCTCTTCGCGATGGCCGCCCGTCATCGCGGCGCGGCGCATCTTGCGAGCCTGGGCGCGCGCTGCGATGGTTTCCTGCGATTCCTGAAGATGACGAACGAGGCCGGCCGGCGCCCGTGCCGAAATCGGCGTGCCGGTCGAGCGGAAGCTTCCCGCCGAAAGGCGCGCGTAGCAGAAGACGCCCAGCTGATCGTCATAGACCGCTGAATACCCATCGAGATTCTCGTAGCGGGCATAGTGCTCGTCGCCGAACACGCGCAACGCGATGTCAGGTCCGCTCTTTTGGCCGAAGGTCAGGATCTCGCCGAAAATCGCGCTCATCTCATTGCTCCTTCTGACGCTGTGGATGCGCGCGCCGCTCCATCTGCCGCGTGCGCTCCTCGATCCTCTCGTGCCTCACCTCGTCGGATTCGGTTGCATGCCGCACGACGTCGGGCGGCGCTTGCTCGCTTACCGGAACGCCTGTCGTCTCGAACCTCCCGCCCACCACGCGCGCATAACAAAAAAGGCCGCGCGCCTCGTCGTAGATGGCGGCAAAGCCCTCCGGCGTTTCATAGGTCGCGTAAAACTCGGTGCCCTTTACGATCAGTTCGACATCGGGACCATTGGCCTGCGCCAAAGACACCTTCTGGCCAAACATGCCGACCATGCGATCGCCCTCGAAACCTGCGCGCGACGTCTCGATGATAATCTGTCCAGTCGCGCCGCGGTGTGAAACGGTTCACAGCAATCGCCCAGGACCGCGCAGAGCCCTACGAGTTCCGGACAGCCGAGCAAAGCGGGAGGCGCGAAGCGCCGATCGGGCCGCTCGCTTCCTGCATGACATTACGCGCGCGGTCGCCGCGAGAGCGCAATCGCGCGATCGTGGCGTGCGCGCGCAATCCGCGTCGGCTCAGACTCTGATTTCGCCGAGATTGACGCTCTCGCCGAGCCGCGCCTCGACCACCTTGGTCGGCTTGCCCTCGACCTCGACCTCGAGCGTGAGCGCGCCGGAATGCGCGGCCAAGCGGTCGAACTTGAAGTCGCCGAACGCGTCGCTGCGCGCGTCATTGAGCCAGACGCCGTCTTTCAGGAGCCGCACGCGCGCCCCCTCGACGCACTCGACCACGCCGTCGATCTCCGTCGAGATCGTCCCGCCGACGAAGCACGTCAGATAGCGCCAGAGATTGCGGTAATAGACGCGCGGCTTCGTGCCGAGCTGGGGCTTCAGTTACTTCGAGGCCCTGGTCCTCGACCATCACCGCGAGTTCCTCGTCCTCGAGGCAGACCGCGCGCATGGCCCCGGTCGGACACGACAGCTCGCCTCGCGTCTGCGTCCAGCCCTGGTCGATCAGGTGCGCGTCGAACGGCCAGGACTGCGGAAGCTTCAGTTCCTCGTTCCACCAGATATTGCCATAGGGGCAGGACTCGGCGATGTCCTTGCGCCCCTTCGCCTTGTCCGGGTCGATGATGACGATGCCGTCGTCGCGCTTGATCACGGCGCCCTCGCCTTTGGCGACGCAGGGGGCGTTGTCGCAGTGATTGCACATCACCGGGACATAGGCGATGTCGATCATCGGCGCCTGCCCCCGCTCCTTCTGCAGAATGTCGATCCAGCGATGGCCGTGCTTCGGCATCGGCGCCGCATAGCCGGGAAAATCATTGCCGATATATTCGTCCATAATGGCGAGCGTGCAGTTCTGGCAATTCGTGCACTCGGCGACGTCGATGATCATGGTCCATTTCTTCATCGTCGAACTCCTGAGGGCCTGTGCAATTGCGTTAGCGGCGCGTCGGGGTTCACGCTGGCGCGCGCTCGAGCGACCGGCCGCGCCTGCCCCTGTAAACGATGGTCCTCGCGATAGGCCTCGGACATGTGCTCGATCTTGCCGTCCCACAGTTCGATTTCGACCAGCGCCTGCGAGCCCGCGAGCGCGTGCGTCGACTTGGTCTGCGACTGGTGCGGCATCAGCAGATTGACGATGCCGCCGCGGTCGATCGACTTGCCGATCTCGCCCATCGGATCGTAGATCGCCGAGGACTCGAAACTGTGCGCGACGCCGCGCGGCAGCCGCTGCGTGATCACCGCTGCGCACATCACCGCGCCGCGATCGTTGTAGACCTTGACGAGATCGTGCTGCTTGATGCCGCGCTCGGCGGCGTCCTGCGGGCTCAGGCGGACGATCCAGTAGTAACAGCCGTCGACCTTGACCCGGTGATCGGCGATGTTGAGCAGGAAGGAGTCCTTGCCGTCGCCCTGCGTGTGGAAGCTGTATTTGCAGTGCGGCGTCAGCAGCTGCAGCGGATACTTGTCGACGAGGTCCGCGGTGTGCGGGCCCTCCCAGGAGGGCACGTATGCGCACCACCGGCGGACGCTCCGGGTCCTTCAGCCGCTTGAGGCTGTTGCACTCGAATTCGAGCTTGCCCGATTGCGTCTGCAGCCCGCGCAGATATTCGGTCGAGTAGTCCGACGGCAGCGGCTGCGGCTCCGGCACGTCCTTCTTGCGGCCTTCCCAGAACCAGCGAAACGAGACCGGCGCGCGCAGATGCTCCTTCTCCGCCGGCACGACGAAGTAGCCGCGGCGGATGAACTTCTTCCACGACATGTGCTTCGGCAGATCGGAGGCGATGAAAGTGCGCTTGACCCAGTCGATTTCGTTGACGCCCTTCGGAGAAATAATTGGCGAGCCCGAGCCGCTTGCAGATTTCGTTGAAGATCCAGAAGTCGGATTTCGATTCGCCGAGCGGCTCGATCGCGGGCGCCTGGAAGATGATGACGCGATGGTTGAGCTGCTGCTGGCCGTGATGGCCGTAGCCGCCGAGCGCCGCCCATTCGCTGATGTCGACCCGCTCGAAATTGGTGCAGGCCGGCAGGATGACGTCGGCGAACTTGGTGTCGCCCTCCATCCAGATCGACTGCGCGACGATGAATTCCAGGTTCTCCGACTGGAACATCTTCATGTGGCGATGGGTGTTGTTCATCGTCGCGATCAGCGAGCCGCCATATTTGTACAGCATGCGCACCGGCGCGTGGCCGGCCGCCGGATAGCTGAACTTCTGGAACTGCGCCTCGATCGACTTGCCGTTCCACGGATAACCTTCCGCCTTGCCCTCGAGAATCGCCTCGGGGAGATAGATGCGCGGAATCTTCTGCTGCGGCGTGTTCATGGTCGGCAGCTGCGGCATGCGCTGATACAGCTCGACCGCGAGCGAGGTCGCCTCGAGGTCGCCCGACATGCCGCCGTCGGCATAGCCGGGGAAATAGAAATTGAGATCGACCGGGGAGCCCCATTGCAGGTTCCCCATATTGACGCCGGGCTTGCCCAGCCCCTGCATCGCGATCAGGCACACCATCGTGCGCGCCCATTGAATGCCGGTCTGGTTGCGGCAGGCGCCGCCATGGCCGTTGCCCCAGCCGCCACAGGCGAGATAGGTGCGGTGCTTCGCCCATTCGCGCGCGAGCGCGCGCACGTCCTTGGCGGGAACGCCGGTCTCCTTCTCCTGCCATTCGGGCGTTTTCGGCGCGCCGTCCTCCTCGCCCATGACATAGGCTTTCCACGCGTCGAAGCCGACGGTATGGGTCGCGACATAGTCTTTGTCGTACAGGCCTTCCTTGATCCACACATAGGCGATCGCGAGCGCGAGCGCGGGCGAGGTGGTCGGCTTCGGGCACAGCCATTTGCCGGGGAGGAACTGGGCCGACGAATTGAAATAGGGATCGATGTGGACGAGCTTGATCCCGAGCTTCTTCATCCATTGCCGGCGGACGGTGCCTTCCTGCGAGCCGTAGGAGCCGCTGGTCGTGTCCGGATCGGCCGCCCAGAACACCACCATCTCGCAGTTCTTGAGAAGGTCTTCGACCGTGCCGTAGGTCTCGCACTGGCCGACGCGCAGGGTGTAGCCCCAGTGATGCGCCGCGCCCCAGTACCAGCCCTCCCAGCTGTCGGGATTGTGGTGCACGGGCGTGTGGCCGACCGCGTTGCGGAAGCGGAACAGGCAGGAGAGGTAATAGCCGACATGGCCCCAGGTGTGGTGCGATCCGTGCGAGACGGTCATCGCGCCCGGACCGTAGTCGTGCTTCACGCGCTTGATCTCGTTGGCGACGATGTCGAGCGCCTCGTCCCAACCGATGCGGACATAGGCCGACTTGCCGCGGTTCTGCGGATTGCGCGCGCCCTTGGGATCGAAATCGATCCGCTTCAGCGGATACAGCAGCCGGTCCGGCGAATAGATGATCGACTTCGAATTCTGCCCGTGCGGGGCGAGCGTCGTCTTGCGCGGCGGGGTAAACTTCTGCCCGCGCGCCTCGATCGTCCAGGGCGGCGGATCGGCGTCGTCGAACGCGATCGGCGTGGTGCGGATGATCCTGCCGTCCTTGACATAGACGAACAGCGGCCCGCCATTCGCCATGTTGCAGTACCGCACCGAGCCGTCGGGCATCGGCACGCCCATCTTGTAGCCGACGGACTGCAACATCATCAGCGTTTGCGCGAACCAGTTCGTCAGGTCCTCCGCGCCCTCGACGGTGAGCTTGTAATCCTTCTGCGCATTGACCTGGTTCAGCCAGTTGATCGGCGGGGTCAGCAGCGCGACGCCGAGCGCGGCGTTCTTGAAGCCGAGCGTGATGTCGGGCTTCCTGTGCTGCCCGTGGCGGGAACGCACCTTGCCGCCGCTGATCTCGAACCACCGGCCGATATTCTCGTCATGCGCCTTGATCTGGGCGACGAGATTGCGCTCCTTCAGCCGCATCCGGAATTGCGGATAAGCGAGCGCGGCGATTTTCAGCGCCTGCGCCAGCGCCCAGAGAATGGCTTGAAACGCCGGTGGCGCGATCTGCGCTTTCACATGCGCGAGGGACAGCCGGGCCTGGGGCTTTTTCGTTGTCGCGTTCATTGTTCCTCCCAACAGAGCCAGAAAAGCCCGCTCACCGCGCCAGTTTCACCCGCGCCGGACTCGGCCGCAGCGTCGCCGAGCGCATCATGGCGCGCTCGATTTCGCGTGCGCCCGCGACGGTGAGCGGGGCGAGCCGGCCGACCAGCGTGTCGTCGGCCCGATCATCCGGAAGCACGAAGCTGAGACTGCCAAGCACCGAGCGTTCGTCGTTGAAGATCGGCGCCGCGACGCCGACGCGGCCGGGATCGATCTCGCTCCTGGTGACGCAGAAACCCGCGCGGCGCAGATTGACCATGTTGCGTCGGAACTCGTCCCAGTCCTGGCCTAGTCCGGTCGCCGCGATCTCCTCCGCACTGCGCGCGAACAGCGTCTTCAGCGTCCGCGTCGGCAGATGGGCGAGGATGATGCGCGCGGTCGCGCCGCGAAACAGCGGCATCAGCCGGCCGCGCTCATAGCTCACCGGCGATTGCGGGCCCTGCCCCATCACCTGGTGCATGCACATCACGCGATCATGGAACAGGCGGCAGAGCAGGATGACCGAGCCGTCCGCCGCATACGCGATCAGCTCCGCCATGACGCCGCGCGCGGCGTTGAGCATCGGATCGCTGATCTGGATTTGCCGGTCCATCTGGATGATCGCCGGCCCGAGCGTGTAGCCCGCGCTCGACACCGGGCTGATGAGCCCGACCTTGGTGAGCCGCTGGAAATAGCGGTAGCTCGTCGTCGCCGAGACGCCGAGCTTGTCCGCCGCGGCTTCGACCGTCCATTCCGGCTGTTCGACCGAAAAGAGCGAGAGAACCGCGAGCAGCCGGTCGCCGCTGCTGTCCCCTCGCTCTTCGGTCGTCGTGGAGCGTTTCAACATCCCAGGTGTTATTTTTTTATCAATACCGCATTCTGGTAGAGAGGCGCGATGCGATATGACAAAATTACCTGATTATGAGAAATATGCAAGAGAGCAGACGTCTCGACGAGCGAGATTTAGGCAGCCCCTCGCACAAGATGGCGCCGTCCAAGGCAGAGGTTTAGATTCAAATCGAACGGAGAAATCGGCGGGATTTCATTGCGAGGCGCGGGCGAAGGCCGCAAGGGCGAACCTGTCGGGCGGCAGTCAGATAGGACGCCGATCCGCCGGCGACGGGGTGGTCGAATTCGACCGAACTCCCGGCGTCATCGTCCGCGCAAGCGGGCGATCCAGTAAACACAAATGCTTCTCGGGTGTTTACTGGATGCCCCGCCTATGCGGGGCATGACCACTGAGGGTGGGATAATTGATCCAAGGCTAAATCGTCACGCTCTCACGGATACGCGCGAGATGCTCGGGCCCGATCAAGCGCCAGCTCACCATCGCCCGGCTCTCGCTCGCCCAAGACCTTGCTGACTGCACGTTTGCTGGCATGCCCAACGAGACCCTGATCGAAGACCGCGCCGCCGGCGGCTTCATCGCCGCCCGATTCGGGCGATCGGAAAGCGTGGTCGAGGAACGTCACCAAAGCATCAATATGCGGCGCCAACGATTCCCGGAGGTCATGGTCGCCGTCCACAGCCAGGAGTGTCGCTCGCCTCGAAGCCATTTGCAGCCGCTCCGCGTCGGAAAACGGCACAGTGGAGTCGGCCCGGCCGTGCACCAGCAGCACCGGACAGCGCACCCGCGACAGAGTGTGCAGAGGCGCGATGTCGTCGAAGGACACGCCGATCACACGCTGCACGTAGCGCAGCACGTACCACGCCACTGGCTGCGGCACTCGCTTCGCGGCCATGAGCCGGCGCATGACGTCACCGGGATGCGCGAAGGCAGACACGCTGATGACGGCGCGCACGTCGTCGAAACGCGAAGCGTGTAACAGCGCGGCGCCTGCGCCCACCGAGTGGCCGATGAGCGCAATCCGGTCGCGGTCGACGTCGGGCGCCGCGCGCAGCCAGGCGAGGCCGGCCGCGATATCTTCGGCGAACCGCGGCATGGACGTGAAGGCCTCGCCGTCGCTCCGCCCATGGCAACGCGCGTCGATCAGCAGGACGGCGAATCCCGCTGAGCGGAGCGGCGCGACGACCGGCGACATCATCGCCGCGTTGGCCCCCCAACCGTGGATCACGAGCACCGCCGGCATCGGCCGCCGGGCGGCCTCATCCGGCGTCACGAACCAGCCGAACAGGTGTTTGCCGCGAGGCCCCCGGATGCGCGTCTCGTTCAAGGAGTTAGGGGGCACGCCGAACGCCCCCGGTTCGGCCGCATGCGGCACGCGAGGCGCTCGCAGGCTGCATCGGATCAGGTAATTCGCGAGCGTGACCGCGCCCCAAACGCCCGCGATGGTGGCGGCCGCCGCAATCGTCCATGTTGTGACGTCCACGAGGATGATCTCACGATTTGCCTGCCGGCGACGCTCCGCACGCGGACGCCGGCGCCTGATGTCTGCTTCGAGGGCGCGAAAGGTCGCGGTGCTTGCGCTCCTCTCCTGTTCGACGCCTCCGGCGATGGTATTGCTATACGGAAGGCGCCAACGTTTGCGTTCGGCCGGCCCAAGCGGACGCGTCCGGACGCGACGTACTCCATGGCGCCGCAGTCCAGCCGCCGCTCGCCTCGATGGCGAGCGGGGGTAGAGGAGATGCGTGCGGCCTGCATATACGACCAGCCGCGGCGCCTTGCCAGGCTTGACCGCGATTGGAATACGCTTCTGGAAGATCGAGGCGCGCAATCTGCGCGGATTTTTGCTCCACGCCCTTCTCGCAAGTCCAGTCTGGTCGTACTCGCGGCGGGAGTTCTCGTGGCGATTGGGATCATCCTCAGCAAGGGTGCGTCATATTCGAGCGCCCCTTCGATTTTGACCTCGGTCAATGCGAGAAGGCGCTTCTCCCCGACCAACTATCCACGCAGTCTGAAATTGCAGGAGACCAAGACAATGAAGAATCTCAGCGCAATTCTGCAGGCGTTTCGGCGTGATCTACCCGACTCCAGCTTGACCGCTCGCGCGATCGATCGCGGCGCTTTGCTTGAGGAAATCTCGCAAGTCGCCGCTATGGAACGGGTGCATCAGTTGGCCGCCATCCTGTTCGAGGTCGAGCAGGAGAAGGCACAGCCAAGTCCCGACCGGGAAATCAACCTGGAAACTTTTATCAACAGCCAAATCCTTCAACTACGGACCAAGCTGCCCGACGGGAGCAAGACGGCGAAGGCGATCGACGGTGGCGCGACCTGGGCAGAGATTTCCAAGTCGGCCCAGGAAGAGGGGCTGAGCAATATGGCTGCAATGCTGTTTGAGGC
This sequence comes from uncultured Alphaproteobacteria bacterium, assembly GCA_963712435.1. Taxonomy (GTDB): domain Bacteria; phylum Pseudomonadota; class Alphaproteobacteria; order Rhizobiales; family Xanthobacteraceae; genus Rhodoplanes. The sequence continues at coordinate 289,085 of CAVQIB010000001.1, forward strand.
CGAACAAGAAAAGGCACGAGACCCTGTCTGACGTTTGTTTCCGTATGCGCCTGTCCGGCAGCCGGTGGGCGGCCGTGGTGAAGCACGAGGGGAGAATCGGTCACCGAGCTTGAGGGGCCTGCTTATGCCCCATTTTGCGAGCCGACGCCGCGCACCGTCGGCTCGCGAAAAAAACGGCGAACTCGGCGCGCAGCGGGCGCCAAAGTATCGCCGGTTCCAACCCGGCGGCGAAAATGAACGCTTGGTCTCAGCGGCTCGCGAATCCTAAGGCGGTTTCCGATTGGGTTGAATCAGTTCCCGCTTGTCGCCGCGAAAGCGTCGCGAAAGCGGGCGATCCAGAAAACCCAAGAAAGCTTAGATTCCCGCTTGCGCGGGAATGAGCGGATAAAGTCAACTTGATCGGATTTGTGCTAGGGCCTCCGTCGAGCTGTTCGTCGGCATGGTCGAGCAGACTGGACGGTTCGAGAGACCGCATCGATCGAAACGACAGAATCAATTCGTTGGATTGATGAAGGCTCAGCCGCCATCATCGGGGTGTCGAGTTGGAGGACCCCGATGTCTGACACAGCCCTTACGACCCTGCGCGCGACCGGCCTCTACGCCTACAGCCACGGACGGCTCGTTGCGCAGTTCGGGTGGCTTCGTGTCTTTCCGGGCCTGTTCCTCGCCTGCGCCATCGCCTTGATCGCCTACGCCGTGCGCAGCCTGCCCGGCGTCGATATGCTGAGCCCTCTCATTATCGCGATCGTGCTGGGGATGGCGTTTCACAACACTGTCGGCACGCCCGCGCGCGCCAAATCCGGCGTCGCGTTCAGCATGCGGCGCGTGTTGCGCGCGGCGATCGTTCTGCTTGGGCTCCAGCTCACGACCCAGCAAATCCTCGAGGTCGGGGGAGTGGGCGTCGCCATCATCGTTGCGACATTGGCAGCGAGCTTTGTCGCGACCAAAACGGTTGGTCGGCTGTTAGGCGTCGAGCCGAAGCTCGCCGAACTGATCGCGGCCGGAACTTCTGTTTGCGGAGCCTCGGCCGTTATCGCGACCAACACCGTGACCGACGGCAAGGACGAAGACGTCGCCTATGCGGTCGCCTGCGTCACGCTATTCGGCACGATATCCATGGTCCTCTACCCGGCGCTCGGCGCGGCGCTGCGGCTTGACCCGCACGCGTACGGACTTTGGGCCGGCGCATCGATCCACGAAGTCGCTCAGGTCGTCGGCGCCGCTTTCCAGCATGGTCAAGAAGCAGGCGAGTTCGGCACGATTTCGAAGCTCAGCCGCGTCATGCTGCTAGCGCCCTTGGTGTTCATGCTCGGATGGACGGCCACGCGCCGCGGCGGCGCCGCAGCCGACCCGGCGCAGGCGCGCAAAGGCCCGCAAACGCCCTGGTTCGTGCTTGGCTTCATCGCGCTAATCGGACTGAACAGCCTCGGCGCGATCTCGCCCGGCGTGAAGCAGGCGCTCGTCCCCGCTACGATCTTCATGCTGACCGTCTCGCTCGCGGCGCTGGGGCTCGAAACGGACATCCGCAAGCTCAGAGCGAAAGGATTGCGGCCGCTGTTGCTCGGCGCGGTGGCCAGCCTGTTCATCTCCGCCTTCAGTCTTGCGCTGATCATGCTCGCGGCGTGAAAATGCGGCATGACGCTCGAGCAACTCAAAGTCTTCGTCGCGGTCGCCGACCGCCTGCACGTGACCCAGGCGGCGGCGGCGCTGAACATGACACAGTCGGCCGCGAGCGCATCCGTACAGGCCTTGGAAGCGCGAACTCGGCGCGCAACTGTTCAATCGGGTCGGCCGCCGGATCGAGTTGACTGAAGCCGGGCAGGTGCTGCTGCCCGAGGCGAAAGCGATCCTCAAGCAGACCGACCGGGCGGAGCGGGCGCTCGCGGAGCTGCGAGGGCTCGACCGCGGCCGCCTCCTGGTTTGGGCGAGCCAGACCATATCGGGATATTGGCTCCCGCGTTTTATCGCGCGATTTCGTGAGAGACATCCAGGAATCGCGGTAACGCTCACGATCGAAAACACGGCCGAGGTCGCGCGAGCCGTGGCCGAAGGCGACGCCGATCTCGGTTTTGTCGAGGGCGACGTCGAAGATCCCCTATTGGTCCATACCCGCGTGGACACCGATCAGCTCGTTCTAGTCGTCAGCCCCAAGTCAAACCAGGCCGGTTGTAACCCGATAAGTCCACGCGACCTGGTTCACTTGCCGTGGGTGTTGCGCGAGCGCGGCTCCGGCACGCGGCAGGTCTTCGAGGACGCGGTGCGTGCGCTCGGCATCGATCCGCACGATCTCGCCGTATCTCTCGAGCTTCCATCGAACGAGGCGGTGCGCAGCGCGGTGGAGGCCGGCGCGGGCGCCACCGTGATTTCGCGGCTTGTCGCCGCCGGGGGGCTTGCGGCCGGAACGCTCGTCGCGCTGCCGCTCCGGTTTCCCGAGCGCACCTTCGCCGCATTGCGACACGCGGAGCGTCATTGGGCGCGGGCCGCGGCGGCGTTCATGGACTTGATCACAAAACGCTGATCTCCACTGCATCGGCGAACAACAAAGCCACGCGCGCATCGAGGATCGGCAGACGCTATTCAGATCGCTTTGCGATACTCAGAGCGCTTTGAAACGCGTGAATGCCTCCGGAACAACAGCTCCAGCCGATAAGTCGCGAGCGAGAGCCCGCCAGTCCCCATCGCCATCGCCAAGAAGCTGATCGACTTGCGTCGGACCGTATTCGCAGGCGACGCCGCGGGCGACGGGGCGAACAATTCGGCGGCCACGGCTCTTGTAAAAAGTGAGCGAAGATGTGAAATTCATCGAACTTCAGTATGGCGCGTATCGACAACACCCCCAATCTGCACCAAGTCGATCCGGGTAGACTGACGTAAAAATAACGATAAGCGATCGTGAAAAAGCACAAGCCACCTGAAATCGACGCGCAGCGGGCGGCCACCCTCTTGAAGGCTCTGGCCAATGAGCACCGGCTAATGATCCTGTGCGAATTGCTGGACGGCGAACGATGCGTCAACGAGCTGGAGAAGGTCGTCGGGCTTTCGCAATCGGCTCTCTCGCAACATCTCGCGCTGTTGCGTCGGGACGCTTTGGTTCAGACACGCCGCGATGGCAAGACGATCTGCTACTCGCTCAAAGGGCGAAAAACGCCGGTCGTGCTCGAGATGCTCTATCGCATGTTCTCTGCCGATATTGACAAGTCCGACGGGATCGAGTTCCGCAAACGGCGCGGCGAGCGCCGCGTCAACGGCTGAAGCCGGCCCGCTCGCCTCCGGCTGCCGATCCCTCGGTCGGGCGAGCGCGCATGGTCGCCGGATTGCACGATCGCCGGCGCGCAATCTCGGCGACGAATTCCCCAAGCCGCCTTCGCCGCTATTCGCGCAAGCCCGCCTCGGAAAGCCCATGGCCGTTCGGGCCCTCCATGCGCTGCCGCATGGCGTTGCCGAAGGCGAGCAGGAGGTTCATCGTTCGCACGCTGTCCGGTTCGAGCAGGCGGCGCATGACGCCGAACAGCGACTTCGGTCCGTCAGGGGCGTCGGAGCGTCGCACCGCTTCATAGAGCGACATTTCGGTATTGCGGGCGAGTTCGGCGATTTCCCGCGTGGCGAGGTTGTTCACCATCGTCTCAAGCAGGTGATAGAGGCGCTCGATCATGTCGTCCGTCACCGCCGCGCGCGCCGCCTGCATCACCGCGACCGCCTCGAACACGGTGTCGAGCGCGCCGGTGGTGTGCAGCGTGGTGAGCCCGTCGATCAGCCGGTGCAAGGCGGCGCGGGTGTCCGGATCGTTGACGCGGTCGAGAACCTCGAGGCCGGTCGACAGCGTCGTCGCAAGCCGCTCGACCATCCCATCGGTGAGCGCGGCCGCCGCCGCGTCACCGATGCCTTCAATGGCCGAAAACGGCGGCAAGTCCCTGACAAGGGTGTCCATGAAGTCGCTCCCCAATTGCTAGAGGAGCCCGCCGGCCGACAGCCAGTACATCCGATTGTAGGCGAGCTTCGCCCAATGGACCATCTGCGACGGCGGGGTGGGCTTCGGCGGCGTCTGGTAATTGAACCAGATATAGGTGCCCGTGTTCATCCCGGTCTCGATGAAGCAGAACACCTTGCCGTCGTATTCGCGCAGCCAGCGTCCTTCCTGCACCATCAGGGTCAGGTTCTCGATGACGGTGTCGGCCTGGAAATGCGCGGTCGAGCCGGCCTTCGAAATCGGGATGTTGGTGGTGTCGCCAACGACGAAAACGTTGTTCGAGCCTTCCCGCAGCAGCGTCTTCGGATTGGTGGGAACCCATCCCGCTTTGCCCAGCCCTAAGTCCTCGATGACCTGCGCGCCGCGATGCGGCGGGATGGTGATCAGCAGATCATAGTCGAGCGTGTCGCCTTCCTCCGACGAGATCGTCTTCTTCACGGGATCGACTTCTTTGGTGTTGAAGAAGGTGACGGACTTGATGCTGCGTCGTTCGAACTCAGGCAGGGCCCAGTGCGCCACCGGCTCCAGCCCGTGCAGCCGCCCGATCGGGTAGGTGTACGTGATCTCGAACTTCTCGGCGAACCCGCGCTGCTTCAGATGCTCGTCGAGCATCAGCGTGATTTCCAGCGGCGCGACCGGGCATTTGTGCGGGACATTGACGTTGACGACGATCTTGCCGCCCTCAAACAAGTCGATCGCGTCGCGCAGCTTGCGGGCCGCCTCAAGCTCGTAGAACTGGTGCGCGCCCTCCGCGAGGCCGGGGATCATCTCCGGCGCGATGTGGGACCCAGTCGCGATGACGAGGAAGTCGTACTCATACGACTTGCCCGAACTCGCCCCGCACGACGTTCTTGTCGACATCGATGTGTTTGGCGGGGTCGAGGACGAAATTGATCCTGCGGTCGAGGATCGACCGCTCGTCGCGGCAGAGTTCGGTTTCACGCGCGCGACCGAACGGTACGTAGAGAAGCCCGGGCTGGTATAGATGTTTCGGCGTGGTGCCGAGCACGGTGATGCTGGCATTGCCGTTCCGCATTTCGTCGGACAGCTTGCGGGCCAGCCCGTTGGCGACGATGGTGCCGCCCATTCCGCTTCCCAGAATGAGTATTCTCGCTCGCATGGTGGTCTCCTGTTCGTTTCCTCTTGCGTTCGCGCGTTTGCTGTCGCGCGCCTGTTTCTTGGGGCCGTCCCTGCGGACGCCTGTCGTTCCGGACACTCTTCACTTCATTTTCTTGACGATGATCGACCAGTAATCCCCCCGCTGCTCGTTCGAGACGAGCTGATGTCCGACCTTTTTCGTCCAGGCGGGAATGTCGTTCGCCGAGCCCTTGTCGCGCGACAAGACCTCCACCTCGTCGCCGACCGTGTGCTGCTTGAGAGCGGCGATCAGCTCCATCATCGGACCGGGACAGAAGCTGCTGCGTGCATCGATGGTCGTGCGTTTGGACATTTAGAACGGGCCTCCAGCGGGGAGTGGCGAGGACGATGCGGAGCGGAAAGCGTAGGCTTTATCGGGTGCGCCGCGGCTCGCGCTTTCCTTTGAACTTGTCACGATGGGAATGGCGGCTCGGGTCGCCGCGCAACGGCGCATGAAGGTGGCGAAGCGCGCCGGCCAGGGGTCGGCGCCGACGCCCCGCTGATGGCTGAACGAAGCCAGCGTGTTGGCGGTCACGATCCCGTCATAGCCGTGAGCGACGCCCTGGCCCCGAACCACGCGGTAGGCGAAGCGCGTAGCGGGAGCGAGGTTCTCGATCGCCGCGTAGTGGAATTCGTGGGCTGCGATATGTCCCGCGCGGCCCGCCAGCGATGGCCAGGGCGTGTGCGCGGTCTCTTGCAGCACCACATAGCCCTTCCCTTGCGGGCGCCCGTGCATCTTCGCATCCGCTTCGATGGCCCCGACCATCGTGCAACGCCGGTTCTGCCAGGCGATGCTGCGCGACAGGTACATCATCCCGCCGCACTCGGCGTAGACCGGCAAGCCCGCCGCGACTGCGGCGCGGATCTCGGAGCGGAGCTGGTAGTTCGCCTGGAGGCCCTCCATGTGCATCTCCGGGAAGCCGCCGCCGATGAACAGCCCGTCGAGCTTTGGCGGCAGCCGGCGGTCATTGAGCGTGTCGAACGGGATCACGTCGAAGCCGCAGGCGGCGAAGCAATCCAGGTCGTCCGGATAATAGAAGCCGAACGCCTCATCACAGGCGACGCCAACGCGACGCCGCGGTCCGTCGACGCGCTGCGGGCCAAAGTGTGCATGCACGTTACGCATGCGCGGCGCATCGCGCGCGATCGCCAGCAGCCGGTCGACGTCCACCTGGGAGGCGACTTTTGCGCCGATCGCGGCGATCTTCGCGCGGGCCTCCCGCGTCTCATTGACCGGAATGAGGCCAAGATGCCGCTCGGTGACTTCCATCTCCGGCGAGCGATGGATGGCTCCCAAGACGGGCACGTCGGTGTAGCCCTCGACCGCGCTCCGCAGCTTCGCCTCATGCCGCGCGCCGGCGACTTTGTTGAGGATCACGCCGGCGATCGCGATGCCCGGATCGAAGGTCCGGTAGCCGATCAGCAGGGGGGCGATGCCCCTCGTCATTCCTTGCGCGTCCACGACGAGAACGACCGGCGCTTTGAGCAGGCGCGAAAGCGCCGCGCCGAAGTCGCGGCCGTCGGTGGAGACGCCGTCGAACAGGCCCTTGTTCCCCTCGACGATGCAGATGTCGGCGGATTGCGCGTGCTCGCCATAAAGCGCGAGGATTTCAGGCTCGCTCATCGTGTGACGATCGAGATTGCGGCAGGGCCGGCCCGCCGCGGCAGTCAGCCACAACGGATCGATGTAGTCCGGACCTTTCTTGAACGGCTGCACTTCGAGGCCGCGCGCCCTCAACGCCGCGCATAGTCCAATCGACGCCGTGGTCTTGCCGGAGGACTTGTGCGCCGCTGAGATGAACAAACGCGCCATTGCTTCAATCCTTGGTTAAGCTGCTTGCAGGCGAGCGACCGGCTCCGAGGGGGCGAACTTCGTGGGCATGATCCGGAACAACAGGCAGCCGGCGAGCAGCGCGCTCAGCGCGACCGCAAGTCCGCCGAGGCCGAGAAAGAGCTCCGCGGCTGACGGCGCATAGGGCGCGACCGCGCCGTCGCCATAGGCGGACGCGACCTGCAGTCCGGGCAGCACGGGCTGCGGATAGGCTTGGCCGACGATGACGTAGAGATAGAGCGTGGCGATCGCGCCCAGCACGACGGCGGCGGCGGCGGCGATAGGCCGTCCGCGCCAGACGGACACGAGCGCTGCGAGCGTACCGAGCAGGACTTGCCCGCCCCACAGGAGCGCCGTGTACACGCCGCCATCGAGCAGCAGGAAACGCTCGAGCGCGCGCGTCTGCGGCGTGTAGAGATTGAACACATGCATCACGGCCGCGAAATAGAATGAGACGGCGACAAACAGAGCGAGCAGCCGGCCGAGCCGCTCCAGCAGCGATTGATCGACCGCGCCGCCGCCGAGCCACGCCGCCGCGGGCAGCAGCAGCAGAAAAACGGCCAGTCCGAACGTCAGCGAGAACGAGATGAACATCGGCGCCATGACCGCCGAGTTGAACGCCTGCCGCGCGACCAGGATTCCGAGATCGAGCCCGGTGCCGGTGGTGAGCACGAAGCGCCACAGGAACGCGGTCCGGCTCGTCGCTCCGAAGAAGCGCGCGAAGCGCTGATCGAGCAGTGTGACGAGGTAGGCGGCCGTCGTCGCGAGGAAGCCGGTGTAGAGAAGAATGTTCCAGGCGAAGATCGAGCGCGGATTGGGATGCAGGATGGTCAGCATCAGCCGGTCAGGGCGTCCGAGATCGAGCACGAGGATGCTCAATCCGCCGGCGAGAAGCGCAATCGCCAGCATCGCCGAGAACGGCTCCAGCGTCTCGCAGGCCTTGCGCCGAAAGATCGACGCCACCATCGCGACGTTCAGCGCCCCTGACGCCGCGAGAATCAGGAAGTAAGCAATCACGTGTGGCAGGCCCCACGGAACACGGCTCGTCATTCTGGTCACATGATGGCCCTGCGTCTCGATCAGGAGAACGGCTGCGATTCCGCCCGCGAGCACGACGCCGATCCCGACGATGGCCGGCGCGAGCCGCTGGCGGGCGGCGTCAAGCTGGTCAAGGGCGATCGCCGTCATGTCTTCGTCTCCGCCGCTACAGGCCTCGGTACTGGACGCCTTGACCAAGCGCGAGGTCGGCGCGCATGCGTGTCGCCGGCGCGCGCGCGAGCGCGTCGCGGATAGGGCTTGTCGCATCGTTCAAGTCGCCGAAGATCATTGCGCCGGCGGGGCAGCCCTCGACGCAGGCGGGCACACGGCCCTCGTCGATGCGGTGGACGCACAACGTGCAGCCTTCCGCCGTGCCTTTCCCGCGCGGGCTGTGCGGCTGCTGGTCCGTTACGTCCTCGCCGAGGAAGAAGCGCGCGCCGAGCGGGCAGGCCATCACGCAATAGCGGCAGCCGATGCAGAGGTGGCGATCGACAAGCACGACGCCGTCGGCCCGGCGGAAGGTCGCGCTGGTCGGGCACACATCGGCGCAGGGCGGGCTCGCGCAGTGCTGGCACATCAGCGGCAGACGGACGCTGCGTCCGGTCTCCGGGTCCGCCGCGGCGAGAATGCGAAATCCACTGTGGTTCGGCGCCGGGCTTGTCTTGCACCTGCCAGCCATGCTCGGCGCTGCAGGCCTCGACGCAGCGCGTGCAACCGTCGGCGCAGCGCGATGTGTCGATCAGGAGTCCCCAGCGCTGCGCGGCGTCCGCCGCGACGCCGGGAGCGCGCGCGACGGCGGGCGGCGCAAGAAGGAACAGGCCGGGGCTCACCGCCAAGGCGGCGGCTGCAAGCGCCAATCGGAGCGCCTCTCTCCGGCCTGTATCTGGGGCCGCGCTCATCGCGCGGCCTCGCTGGCCAAAGCAATCGCCGGGCGCGATTGATGGCAGGAAAAGCAATCGATGCGGACCGCAACCTGGTCGTGGCACGAGCGGCAGAAGTGCTGTGGGTCGGCGGCGGAGACGACGCGACCCGACGCATCGCTCGTCGCGTGGCAGCCGACGCACTGTTCGATGCGCGCCCGCCGATCGCGTGCGCCTTCACGCACCGCGGCGCGGCGCTCGTGGCGGAGCAGGTCCATGTGGACGCGCCGCATCTGCGACACGGGCAGAAGACACTGCCCCTGCGCCGCCGCGACCGCCGCGCCGGGCGACGCGGGCGCTTCGTTGACGGCTCGCAACAGCAAGACGACCGCGACAAGCGCGGCGAAGCCAAGGGCGAGCGGCGCCGCGTAGCGCCGCAATGAACCCCTGCCTGTCGGCGCGCCCGTCATTCGCCGAGCCCCATCTGGATGTAGCCGGTCGGACAAACGTCATGGCAGACGTGACAGCCGATGCATTTCGTGTAGTCGGTCGTGACGTAGCGCCCGGGCCCGCGTTCGGCATTGGGGAGGCGCTCCACCGCCTGGCGCGGGCAGAAGATCAGGCAGTTGTCGCACTCGAAGCACAGGCCGCAGCTCATGCAGCGCGTCGCTTCGGCGGCGGCTTCGTCGTCGGTCAGCGCGTAGAGGCGCTCGCTGAAGTCGCCCAGCACGGCTTCGCCCGTGACCTCCCGCTGCCGTCTTTGCGCGCGCGGCGCGTAGGCGAACTGGCCGAGAAACAGGTCCTCGTGGGTGACGATCTCCTGCGCCGAGCGGTCCTCGTAGTTATGGATCGCGAAACTGCTGTTCGCCGTTCCGCGCACCGGCTCGTGGATCGGGGAGGGCGCCCGCCCCAGTTCGCCGAGCCGTTCGAAGAGATCGAACCGCACGGCGTCCACGCGCGGCCGCCGGGCGGGTTCTTCGCCGCGCAGATGGGCGTCGATGCTCTCGGCCGCGATGCGCCCGTGGCCGATCGCGGACGTGAGGAGATGCGGGCGAACCACGTCGCCGCCGACGAACTGGCCCTTGCGCCCGGGCACGCATTGCCGCGGGTCGGCGGCGATGAAGCCGTTCCCATTGTCCAGTTCGGCAAGGTCGCCGAGGTCGCCTTTCTGCCCGATCGCGACCACCATCAACTGGCAGGGCAGTTCGAACTCCGTCCCCTCGATCGGGATCGGCTGCATGCCATTCATCGTGCAGCGGCACATTCTGAGCGCGCGAATGCGGCCTTCGGAGTCCTTCAATCCCTCGATCGGCATGACGCCGTCCTGAATGGCGACGCCCTCGCGCACCGCCTCCTGGATTTCGCGCTCGGACGCCATCATGCGGTCGATCGGAAACAAAGAGGTGAGGACCACGTCGGCGCCCTTGCGGCGCGCGGTCGTCGCGACGTCATGCGCGATCTGGCCGAACGCGGCGGGTCCCGGGCGGTCCTTCTCGTAGACCTGCGTGATGTGGCCGAGCCGGCGCGCGACGGTCGCGACGTCGAGCGACGTGTCGCCGCCGCCCACCACGACGACCTGTCCGGTGACCGACTGCAGCCGCCCTTCGTTGAACGCGCGCAGGAACGCGACGCCGGTGATGCAGTTCGGCGCATCGACGCCGGGGATCGGCAGGCCGCGCCCTTGCTGCGCGCCAAGCCCCCAGAACACCGCGTCGAACTCGCGCGCAAGCTCCCCGGCGGTGATGTGCCGGCCCACTTTCGTCTTGAGCTGAACCGTCACGCCCATGTCGAGGATACGGCCGATCTCGCCGTCCAGCACCGCGCGCGGGGTGCGAAATCCCGGGATGCCGAAACGCGCCATGCCGCCGAGCGCGTCATGGTCGTCGAAAATCGTGACGGCGTGTCCGCGCCGGCGCAGATGATAGGCGACCGAGAGCCCGGCCGGCCCGCCGCCGACGACCGCGACGCGCTTGCCGCTCTCGCTTGCGGGCTTCGGAAAGCCGAGGCCGTGCGCGAGCGCCCAGTCCCCGACGAAATGCTCGATCGCATTGATGCCGACATGCCCATCGACCTCGTTGCGATTGCACGCGTCCTCGCAGGGCGCAGGACACACGCGCCCCATCACGGCGGGAAACGGGTTCGCTGCGGTCATGCGGCGGAAGGCGTATTCCTGCCAGCTCACGCCGTGCGGCGGCTTGTCGAGGCCGCGCGCGATCGACAGCCAGCCGCGAATGTCATGACCGGACGGGCACGCGCCCTGGCACGGCGAACTCTTGTGCACATAGGTCGGACACTTGTGCGACCAGCCCGCATTGAAGATCGCGTCCTGCCAGGAGCCGTAGCTTCGGTCGCCTTCGCGAAAGCGCCGGAACGTCAGGCCCCGCTGCGCGAGCGTCGCGATGTCGGGCGTCATTCTCGAGGCCTCCTCCGGCGTGTGCGCCGGCTAAGCGTTCGTTCCGAGCCTGATCGCCCGGCTGACGAGCTGATGAAGCGATACGATCATGTCCATCGGGTACCCGTAATAGGGGAGCACCTTGGTGAACTGGCTTTTGCAGATGGCGCACATGGCGACCATGTGCGTGACTCCATGATCGTCGACGACCTGCTTGAGCGCGTCCACGCGCGGCTTGCAGCCCTTGACGCGCAGTTCGAGCAGCTCGTCCGTCAACAGGCCGCCGCCGCCGCCGCAACAGAACGTCTTGTCGCCGATCGTATCGGGATGCATGTCGAAGAAGGCCGGGACGCAGGACCTGATGATGTCGCGGGGAATGGTGAACTGGTCGCCCGGCGTGTCGCCAAGGCGCGACCCGCGCGCGACATTGCACGAGTTCGTGCAAGGTCACGGTCATTCCCTCATTGGCGTCCTTGTCGACGCGAACGCCGCCGCTCTTGATCAGGCCGTGCGTGACGGCGGCGATGTTCTGCGGCGTGGGATAGCGCGGATCGAGAAAGTCCCAAGGTCCGGCCAGCGTATTGAGAAAGGAGTAGGCGACGCGCCAGGCGTGTCCGCATTCGCCGAACACGATGCGCTTGACGCCGAGATCGATCGCCGCTTTGCGGATCCGGTTGGCGATCTTGTGCATCTGCTCGTAGGAGCCGACGAACAGCGCGAAGTTCGCCGCTTCGGACGCATAGGAGCTGAGCGTCCAGCTTATGCCCGCCTGATGAAACACCTTGGCGTAACCGATCAGGCCGTCGACATGCGGCTCGGCGAAGAAATCGGCGGAGGGCGTCACGAGGAGTACGTCCGCGCCCTGCGCGTCGAGCGGAAACTTCACGTCGAAGCCGGTCTCGTCCCGGACGTCCTCCTCCAGACCTTCGAGCGTGTTGGCGAGCGCGGGCGGCGGCAGGCCGAGATTGTTGCCGACCGTGTGGACCTTGTTGATGATCTCGTTCGAGTATTTCTGCCCCAGGCCGATCGTGTCCATGATCTCGCGCGCGGCCATGGAAATCTCGGCGGTGTCGATGCCGTAAGGGCAGAAGACGGAGCAGCGCCGGCACTGCGAGCACTGGTGGAAATAGCGGAACCACTCTTCCAGCGCCTCCGCGTCGAGCGCGCGCGCCCCGACGAAGCTTCCGAGCAGCGCGCCCGCGGGCGTGAAATAACGCCGGTAGATGCTGCGCAGAAGGTCCTGCCGCGCGACCGGCATGTTTTTCGGATCGCCGGTGCCGAGGAAGAAATGACACTTGTCGGCGCAGGCGCCGCACTTCACGCAGATGTCGAGAAAAACCCGCAGCGACCGGGAGCGGTCGAGCAACTCGCCCATCTTTGCAATTGCGCGTTCCCGCCAGTCCTCGACCAGCGCGCCAGGAAAGCCGAGCGGCTCGTTGTGGGCGGGCTGCGCGACGAACGGACGGCAATGGCGCATCGCGTCCGGCGACAAAGGCGGCGGCGCATCGAGGCCGGTCTCGGTCGTCAGCACTGGCGTGGCGAAGGCGTCCATACCGTTTCCTTCGACCGTCAGGATCGGCGCTGGTCGAGCGGGCGCGCCCAGGCGGCGACATGCCGGCGGGTGCGCGCGTCGTCGCACTGATTGCGCGTCGGGCTGAAAAATATCCCCGCGAGATGCAGGAGCTTCGAGTAGGGCATGACGGCCATCAGAGCGGCCGCCAGCAGCAGGTGGACGATGAGCGCGGGGTCCGCCGGCAGGGGCTGCGGGTCGAACCGCCAAAGACCCGCGAGCCACTGCTTCAGGCCCATAATGTCGGTCGGGATGAAGAACGTCATCACGAGGCCCGACGCGCCGATCGCGAGGAGGAGCAGCAGAACGGCGAGATCGCTCGGTCGCGTGACATAGCGCACGCGCGGATCGAACATGCGACGGGCGAGAAGGCCGAGCAGGCCTGCCGTCATGACGAGCGCGCCGATTTCTCCGAGCGGCTGGACCAGCACGACGGGCAGCGGCGGCGGAGTGACGAAGTAGCGCAGATGCCGCAGCAGCACGAGCAGCAGGCCGACGTGAAACAGCATCGAGACGAGCCAGAGAAACTTGTCGGCTCTGAACAGGCTCTCGAACAGCGCAACCTCGCGTCCGACGCGGAAGGCGGCGCCCGCGCGCGTGTTCGGCGCCGGGGCGGTGAAGATGCGCAGCGGCGCCGGCGTGGTCGCGTAGACCCAGACGCGCCACGCCATTCCCATCGTGAGGATGACGAATGAACCGACCAGGAGAACCGACACGGCCAGGTTCAGGATCGGCATGGCGACGCTTCCTCGATCAGTCTGACGATGGGCGATGGCGGAGCGGCCGGGCGGACCGGGAGCGCTCCGCCATGTTGGTCTTCACACGCAGCCCGTGGGCTTTGGGAGGCCCGCGATCTTGCAGGCCTGCTTGGCCGGGCCGTAGGGAAACAGCTCGTAGAGATACTTGTTGCTGCCCTTCCCGTCGCCGAGGCGCTTGCCGACCTGCTTGGTCAGCACGCGGATCGCCGGTGCGATCTGGTATTCACGGTAATAGTCGCGCAGGATGCCGATCACCTGCCAATGCTCGTCCGTCATTGCGAGGTTCTCCGCTTCGGCGATGTGCTCGGCGAGCGGTTCGCTCCATTGGGCGATATCGACGAGATAGCCTTCCTCATCGTGTTCGATAACTTTGCCGTCGAGCTGATAAGACATGGTTTCCTCCTCGTTCGCCTGTTCGCTTACAGCCAGGACTGCACGCACCGCTTCTCGACTGTGAGATCGACGAAGCCGTCGTAATCGATCGTCTGGACGCCATCGATGACGGCGTCCGCGCCGAGCCCGCGCGCGGCGAGGTCTGGCGCGAGCACGTAGATGTCGAACGCGTTCGTCGCCTTGCTGATCTCGTCGGCGACGCCGGTCCCGCTGAGCGCGGCATAGACGGCGTCCTCGTAAAGCAGGATGGCGGAACCAGGCGCAGCGCGCCGGAAGCAGGCTTCCAGCGTCCGGCGCTCGAACGGCGACTTGTTGACCAGATGCAGCATGACCGCCTCGCTATGCGCTCAGCACCACGTCCATGGAGTCCATCAGCGCAATCATGTCCTTGCGATCCACGACCGCGACCGGAATGACGAGGTCGTCGGGCGTGAGCCCGCGCTCCTCCATCGATTCCCTCTCGAGGAAAATCTTCTCGACGCCGTAGTCTTCGAGCGCGCGATAGGTTTTGGAGAAGTCCTTCATCTCCAGCCGCTCGGGCGCCTGATCCTTCCGGAGCTGAAACACTCCGTCGTCGAGAAACACGACATGGACGTCCTGTTCGAACATGGCCGAGATCAGGATCATTTCGAGCACTTCGAGCGCGTAGACGGTGCCGTGCGGGGCCTTGCGGTTGACGATGAGGAACCGTTTCGTCACCGGCGCGTCGGATGGTTCGGGAGCGTCGTTCATGCGTGCGCCCTCAATCGCCGAAGACGACGGTGCGGTTGGCGTCGATCGAGGCCTCCACCAACTGCCCGAGGCCGCTGATGCGGAAGCCGGGCGCCAGCACATCCTCGACGATGCCGCGACGCAGTCCGGCGGCGACGCAGACGGTGAGATCGATATTGTTGGCCTGCGCGAGTTGCGACCACCGCTTGACGACGTTGCGGTCGTCCGACTGCGGCGTGGAGTGCTTGTTTCCGTTCAGCACGCCGTCGTAATAGAAGAACACCCGCAGCACCTCGTGCCCCTTCGCGAGGGCGTGCTTGACGAAGTGGTAGGCGGAGTCCGACGCTTGGTGATTGAACGGGCCTTCATTCACGACGATTGCGTATTTCATCGGCCGATCGATCCTCGTTGGGCGGCGCGTTGCATCAGAAGCGGACTTGCGCCGACGCGTTCAGGCTGCCGCGCGAGCCGCGCCAGTCGTCGACGTGGTATTTCGTGAAGGGCAGCCCGGTCAGTTCGAAGAATCGCGCCCAGCCGATGCGGCCGATCCATTCGCCGATGCGCTCGAACGGCCGCGCATTCTCCTTGTAGGCGTACAGAATCTTCAGGACGGTCTCGGTCACCTCCGGCCAGCGCGGCGGGTTGTTCGGCAATCCGGCGGCGACCAGCTTGTGGAAGGTCGGCTTCGAGCGCGTCGAGGAATGCTTGCCGCCCACCCAGATCGCGAGCTTGCTGTGCTCCGGATCGTTGATCTTCATCGGCGGGCAGGGCGGAAAGCACGCCCCGCAGCACACGCACTTCTTCTCGTCAATCTCGAGACTGGGCTTGCCGTTGACCATCGCGGGCCGGATCGCCGCGGTCGGGCAGCGCGCGACCACCGTCGGCCGCTCGCACATTTTCGCGACCAGGTCGTGATTGATGATCGGCGGCTTGGTGTGCTGAACATTGATCGCGATGTCGCCCTGTCCGCCGCAATTGATCTGGCAGCAGGAGGTCGTGATCTTGACCTGGTTCGGCATCTCGTTGTGGGTGAATTCGTGATGGAGCGCGTCCATCAGCGACTTCACCACGCCCGAGGCGTCGGTCGCCGGGATGTCGCAATGCAGCCAGCCCTGCGTGTGCGAAATCATCGTCACCGAGTTCCCGGTGCCGCCGACCGGAAAACCTTCGGCCTGGAGCTTGTCGATCAGCGGCGCGACTTTGGCGGCCGAGCCGACCATGAACTCGACATTGGAGCGGGTGGTGAAGCGCAGGAAGCCGTCGGCATAGGCGTCGCCGATGTCGCACAGCTTGCGCACGGTGTAGACGTCCATCTGCCGCTGGGTGCCGGCGCGAACCGTCCAGATTTCCTCGCCGCTGTCCGCGACGTGACGAAGCACGCCCGGCCGCGGCCGCTCATGCCACTTCCACCTGCCGTAGTTCCGCTTCATCAGCGGATGCAGGTAGGGCATCGGGTCCGGGACGCCGCTTTCGATCGGTTGACGCTGCGCTGCCAAGCCATCCTCCCGTCGCTCCGGCCGTCCGGAGCCGTTCGCTCGATCGGCGCTTACCTGTCCGCTTCGGCCTCGGCCGCCGCGCGACGGCGGGCGCTCCACTTCGCGACCTCCTCGTCCCAGCCGTCGGTGCGGACATAGGAGTTGGTGCGCGGGTGATTGATCATGTTCGGATCGACCTCGACCCCGATCCCTTCGAGGAAGTTGACGAGGCCGATGCGCTCGATCATCTCGCCGATGCGTTCGTGCTCGAGCGCGTTGTCGACGAAGAAGTCGACGACGCGCCTGGCGACGCCGAGCAGCCTGTCGTAGTCCTCGTCGCTGGCGAGCCGCAGGAACGGCACGACGATCGTGCCCATCATGTCCCCGGTCTTGAGCGTTCGCTTGCCGCCGATGAGGATTGAGACGCCGCGTTCGCGGCCGGGCGCCAGCGCCTTGGTCATCACGTTGATGCAGTGCATGCAGCGCACGCAGCTCTTGTTGTCCACGTCGAGGCTGTCGTCGTCGTTGAGCGACAGCGCCTCGGTCGGGCAGCGCCGGATGACATTGTCGATGATCCACTTCCGCCCGTTGGCCGCGACATAGGCGCGGATCTCGGCCTGATCGACCTGCATGTCGTCGCGCCACGTCCCGAACACCGCGAAGTCGGAGCGCTGGATGGCGTTGGCGCAGTCGTTTGCGCATCCGGAGAACTTGAACTTGAATTTGTAAGGCAGCGACGGGCGGTGCATCTCGTCGAGGAAACTGTTGACGAGCAGGCGCATCGCCTTCGCCTCGTCAAAGCAGGAGTTCTCGCAACGCGCGGCGCCAACGCAGGAGATCGAGGTGCGCACGCCCGCGCCGGCGCCGCCGAGATCGAAGCCGACCGCATTCGCCTCGTCGAAGCAGGGCTGCACGTTCTCGCTGCGGCAGCCTTGCAGCATGATGTCGCCCGACTGGCCGTGCAGCGCGATCAGCCCGGAGCCGTATTTCTCCCAGATGTCGCACAGGGATCGAAGCAAGGCGGTACTGTAATGGGTTCCCGCCGGCGGAATGAGGCGCAGGGTGTGGAATTCGGCCGATTCAGGAAACTCTTCCGCAATCTCCGAGAAGCGCGGAATAACCCCGGCGCCATAACCGCTGACGCCGACTGTGCCGCCTTTCCAATAGCCGCGGCGTGTTTCGTAGGAGCGCTCGAGTTGCCCGAGCAGGTCCTTCATCATCGGCGCGTAAGGCTTGTCGTCGGACGCGGCGAGCCGCTTCAGCCCGCTGACGAAGCTCGGCCAAGGCCCGCTCTCGAGTTGATCGAGCAGGGGAGTGTCGGGCATCGGCTTCGGCATCGCAGAACTCCATGGAGAGGCGCACAAAGCAGCCTCGGTATGGCATGAGCGTCGCGTTTCGCGACGAGCAGTGCTTTGGGAGGTTTGACGCCAGGCCTTGATCGCGGCAGCGGCGAAGGAGACAAGCCGTCTCTATGCCGATGAGGGGACGCTCATCGGCTTCGCCGGTCATCCCAATCGGATGCCGCCATATGGCTTGTGCGGACGCGTCCTCCCGGACGTCAGCCCCGGTTTTCCAGTGGCTTGCAGTTTGTTTGGCGCTGCTGTGCCTTCGGCAGCGGCGCGAGCGTCAACATATTAGATTAGACTAATTGATAAGGCAAGCCAAAAGTATACCAATGACTATATGCGACTTACTCGCAGAATCCTTTCATTCGACGTCGGCATTATAGTGCATGCGCTTTCAATGTCCGTTAGCGAAAGCGCCGGAAGGAATTGAGATGGATGAAACCGAAGAAGCTAAAGTCGCGGAAGTCGGACGCACCGGCGCTCCGTGGGGCAAAGAGCTGCTTATTCAAGCAGTTGAATATCAGAGCGGGATGCGGCTCGCGCGGCTGCGCATTCGGGAAGGGCGCAGGTTCACGGTGGTCGATCTCGATCTTGCGACGGCGCGCTGGCTGACGGAGGCGCTCGAGACGGCTTTGTCGCCGAACGAATCCGGTCAGGCCGCAATGTGAGAAGCGGCGCTCGCATCGATAGACGCGGGTTCGAACCAGTCGAGCGCGTCGGCGAGCGAGACCACCTTGCCGATGACGATCAGCGTAGGCGGAACGAACCGCGCCGCGCGCACGCGCTCTGGCAGGTCGGCGACGACGCCGATCACGCGGCGCTGCGCCGCGGTGGCGCCGTTCTCGATCGCGGCGGCGGGCGTGTCGGCCGGCAGTCCCGCCGCGATCAGGGACGCGGCGATATGTTCCAGCGCGCGGAGGCCCATATAGACGACCAGCGTGCAGTCGGCCGCGACGAGCGTGCGCCAGTCGTAATCGAGCTCGGCGTCGTCCTTGCCATGGCCGGTGATGAACCGGACCGTATTGGCCAAGCCCCGATGGGTGAGCGGAATGCCGGCATAGGCGCTGCACCCCGCGGCCGCGGTGATCCCCGGCACGACTTCGAATGAAACCGCGTGCTTCGCAAGCCATTCGGCTTCCTCGCCGCCGCGACCGAAAACGAAAGGGTCGCCGCCCTTCAGCCGCACCACGCGCCGGCCTGAGCGCGCGAGCCGAATGAGAAGGTCGTTGATTTCCTCCTGCCGCAGCGGATGGCGCCCGGCCTCCTTGCCGACGAATATGCGCGTCGCGCCCGGCGGGATGAGGGCCTGAATCTCCTTGCTGACCAGGCGGTCGAACACGACCACCTCGGCGTCATGGATCAGCCTTGCGGCCTTGAGCGTCAACAAGTCGGGATCGCCGGGTCCGGCGCCCACGAGATACACGCAATCCTTCCGCACGTTCGCCTCCCGGACGGTCTTTCTTTGACTTTCGTATTAGAATACGTTCATATGAGAGAAAGCTGAAGCGTTTTTTTCAGAGCAGCGGCGAGACAGCAACGGGCGACGCCCCTCGAGCGAAGTCCGCGAACCAGATGGACGCATAGTCGTCACGTTTCTTGGGAGGAATTGATGAGGCCGGCGGCCGCCGGATCAGGACTTTACGTCGCGCGCCCCGGTCAACGGCCGAGCGTGCTGCTGGTCGCGCATGGCAGCCGGCTGGGCGACGATGGCGCCGCGAGGAAACTCGTCGCGTCCATGTCGGCTGATTTCGGCGAGGTCGCATGGTCGGCGTTGCGTGGCCGGCCGACCCCGCGAGAAGCGCTGGCGAGCCTGTCGGGGCCGCTCATCCATGTCGTGCCGATGCTGATGGCGTGCGGCGAGATCGGCGGGCCAGTTTTCGAGTCGCTGCTTCCGACCGAGCGCGCGCGGCTGCGCATCCATCCGCCGATCGGCGCCCATCCCGGACTGGCGAGCCTTGTCTGCGCAAACGTCAGGCGAATCGCTCGCGACCGGCAGTTTGCGCCCTACGACACCGCCGTCATCCTCGCCGGACACGGCAGCGCGCGGAATCCCGCTGCGGCTTTTGCGGTCGGCCGGCTGGCGTGGCTCATGCGTGCGCGCGGCTGCGGCGCGGCCGAAATCCACAGCGCATTCCTGTCGCAAAGCCCGCTGCTTGAAAACTGGCGGGCGCTCACGCGCCGCCGTAACGTCATCGTCGTTCCGTGCTTCCTCACGATGGGAACGCATGCGCGGATCGACCTGCCGGCGCGCCTGCAAGCAGGCGCCGAGACCGACGATGCGGCGGAGACGAGACGATTGTGGGTCGCGCCGCATCTTGCCGCCGACTGGCGCGGCCTTGCCGCGCTCATCCGCGCGAGCGTGCTGCGGCCTTCGGCTGTCGGCGGAGCGCCGGTTTCAACGTCGCCTGGCGCAGGCGGGGTCTCTGCTCGTGCTTGACGAACGCCGCTCCTCGCGACGGAAGCCGTTCCCGGACGCATGACGCTGTCCGGACGCCGAGCGGCGACCGTCTTTCGCGCCGGCGAACGACTATCCCTTGCGGGCGGTTTCGGCCTTGGAAATGCTGTCAATAGCGTCCTCGACCCCGCAAGCGATCGTAGAAGGCTTTCCGAACATGTCGGACAGGGTCCCCGGCGCCGCCAGGTATTCGAAATACGCGGCGGGGTCGCACTTCCAGAAGTGGAAGCAGAGTGGATCATGATCGACCGCCGGCGCGCGGTCCCTTCGTTCGATTGTTCCGGCGAGCATTGCACTCTCCATCGTCTTGCAATGGCGTCCCGCTTTTGGTCTGCCGGCGCAACATGCTCCTTTCCCCGATGCGAGTTTCGCATGAAGGAGCCGACGCGGTCGGTAAGCAAAATCGCAGGATCGCCCGATTGATATTAGCTGAACCTAATATTGCCAGGGAGCCTTGTGCGTTGCAATACCGGAGTGTCCCTTAAGCCATGCGGCATGCGCATGGCCGCACTGAACGCCGTGAGCATCCTTGTGACCATCTGATCGCCAGCCAGAACGCAGAAGCCAGGCCCGCACGTCGTGCCCCGGCGTCGTTATCGCGTTGACGACGTCGTTACTGTGTTGACGGTTCAGGGACGATCATCCGACAGGACTGCAGGCGCCGGCTCAGGGCATGGCATAGCCATTTTGAGCTAATTCAACGTGGACTTCGCTCCCACCGCGGTCGCCGGTGCGCCCGCGATTCCTTGTTCGATTCGCTCGATCATGAAACCAAAAAACGGATTGGAGGAGGCGCGCAGCAGCGCATCCAGGCTGGCGATCAAGACATTCCGTTCCCCCCGCGGCGCCAGAGCGCCGAGCTCTATGCCGTAATTCTCGGTGCCGTCGGGCGTCAGCCCATACAGGGGATCGCTCATCGGGAATGGCAGGGCCACGTGCGAAAGCGAATAAAGACCGGGCGGATATTCGACGCCGAGCGCGACCGCCCGCTCCGTCGTCTCGCCGGCCTCGACCGTGCGCACGACCGTATCCCAGCTGTGGTCGTCGGCATTGGCGATGACCGTCGTCCGGTAACGCCGGGGCGAAGCGGGAAGAATGCGGGCGAGCGCGGCGGCGGCGCTCGGACGCAGCAGCGGGCCGAATTTCACGGTGCGGTTGACGTCGAACAAGACGAGTTCGCTGCCATTCGCCGGCAGACGCGCATAGAGCGCCGACACGATCGCCGGCGTCGACACGGTGAAGTCCATGACGGACTGGAACGTCAGGATCGGGGGAAGACGAGCGAGCCTGCCTTCCCGCTCGTAGCACGCCATCTGGCCTTGAAGGACCTGGGTCAGGCGGAACGATTGGCGAGCGCCATTGACCGGAAAAGAGTTGTACTTGAATGGATTGAACTCGGGGACGCGCGCGAGCCAGGCGGACTTTGCGAACGCGGGCAGCAGCGCCGGCAACCCTGCCAACCCCGCAAATCGGGCAAACTCGGTGATCCCGATCATCGGCGAAATAAGCACGAGGCGGTCGGGGCGCGCCAGGGTTTCGTCGCCAATGGCGTCGAGGGCGTATTTCATGGCGAGCGCGCCGCCGTTCGAAAAGCCGATGAGGTGCAACGGGCCGGCGGGCACGCGGCGACGCGCTTCTCTCACCGCGAGCTTCGTCGCCGCCGACCAGTCTTCCCATTCAACATCCGTCAGGGCGGCCGGCGTCGTGCCGTGAGCAGGCAGCCGGATGGCGAGCGCGACGAATCCATGCTCGCGATAAAGCCGCGCAATATGGCGTAGGCTGTAAGGGGAATCGGTTAGCCCGTGCAGCAGCACGGCGGCGCCGACGGGAGGTCCCGAGGGCTCCAGCACGTAGGACCGGTTCCAGTCGTTCGGAAGCCGCGGCGGATAGACCGGACTGCCCTCGAAGTAGCGATTGATCGGGACCCGATCTTTCGGGCTGAGCTTGCCGGTGACCTCGGCGCGCACCGCGTCGAATGCCTTCGTCTCGGCCGCGAGATAGCTCTGCCAATCGGCGCGATCGAGCGCCTCCGCGCTCAGTTCTCGCGGGCTGAATGTATGCCATGGCTCGAGCGGAGGCGCCACGCTCGGCGTCATAAACGCGCAGCGCAAGCAGGATCACCGCGACCGCGGCGACGATAACGGTGATCCGCTTCGCCCATCGTAAGATCGGCCGCATGACGCGCGCTCGTTCCTGCCGCTTGCGAGGTTAGCTCGGTGATCCAGGTCACGTGGCCTTGAGCACGGCTCAGCACGCCAACCGGATAGATCGCAGACTCTGGCATGCTCGCCCTTCGTGGCGCAAGCGAACCTCGTCACCACGGCTTTGTCACACGGCCGACTTGACGCCGCAATCGAGACCCGGAAAATGCTTGCCAGCTCCTCGGATACGCAATGACCTTCACCCGCGATCCTGTTCTCGTCGACCTCGCCCTGCAGGGGGGCGGTGCGCATGGCGCCTTCACCTGGGGTGTTCTGGATCGGCTCCTGCAGGAACCCTGGCTGGAGATAGACGGCATTTCCGGAACGTCGGCCGGCGCAATGAATGCGGCGGTGCTGGTCGATGGCTACGCCGCGGGCGGGCCTGAAGGCGCGCGCGCCGCCCTGGAGCGCTTCTGGCGCAGCGTATCCGACGCCGCGAAGTTCAGTCCGTTTCGACGCGGGCCGATCGAGACGCTGTTCGGCCAATGGACGCTCGACTACTCGCCGGTCTATCTTTTCACGGACATGCTGGCGCGGCTTGTTTCGCCTTACGTCGCCAATCCGGGAGGAGCGAACCCCCTCAGCCAAATCCTCGCGGACCACCTCGATTTCACCCGCCTGGCGAATGCGCCGATAAAGCTGTTCGTCACGGCGACGAGCGTGCGCACGGGCCAGGGCCGCGTGTTCCGCAACAAAGACGTCACGCCGGATGTGTTGCTCGCCTCCGCCTGCCTGCCGACCATGTTTCAAGCCATCGACATCGATGGCGAGAGCTATTGGGACGGCGGCTACGCGGGCAATCCGACCATCACTCCGCTGGTGCGCGAATGTCGCTCGCGCGACACCATCCTCGTTCAGATCAACCCGGTCGAGCGCGCGACGACGCCGCGCACCGCGCGCGACATCCTCAATCGCCTGAACGAAGTCTCCTTCAACGCCGTGCTCCTGAAAGAGCTGCGGATGATTGCGCTGTTGCGCCAGGTCGCCGACCCTGGACAGTCCGAGGGGGCGCTGTGGGCGGGCATGCGCATTCACCGGATCGCAAGTGATGACATGGCGAAGCTTGGAGCTTCGTCCAAGCTGATCGCGGAGTGGGCGTTCTTCTGCAAGCTGCGCGACTACGGACGGGCGGCGGCGGAAGCCTTCCTCGAGACGCATATCGGCGATCTCGGACAACGCTCCACCCTTGATCTCGATGTGTTGTCGAAGAGCGTCTGACGCCTCGGGGCAGTTTTGGCCGATCTTTCTCCTCGGCGCTCCGCGTTCCTCACATCGGCTGCTCGAAAATCATGGCGATTTGCTTCACCAGCTGGTCGAGCGAATAGAATTTCAGCGCCTGGTCGCGGCCCCAGGCGAGCGGCGCCGTCTCGATGAACATCATGCGCGCCATGTGGCGGCTGTCCTCCTGCGCCGCTTCGACCCGTTTGCGCCGCCGCGTCTCGTAGAAGCGCAGCGCATAGGAAAGATGCGCCGGCTCGGCGCGCGACAATTCGTCGGCGAGGACGGCCGCCGGCTAGCGGGCGCGCGGACCCCGCTTCAAAAGCGGAAGTTCCCGGTCCACCGTCACGCCGGGGGCCGCGTCGCCGCGGCCCTCGCCGCGCCTTACGCGTATTTCCCGTGGCAGTGCTTGTATTTCTTGCCGGAGCCGCAGGGGCAGGCCTCGTTGCGGCCGACCTTGCCCCAGGTCGCGGGGTTTGCCGGGTCGCGCGCGGCGGCGCGCGCAGCGGCGGCGCCCTCGTTGCGGCCCTCGGGGCCGAAGCTCACGTCGACCGAAGCGAACTCGTCGTCGCCGGTCGCGGGATCGAGATGGTGCGCCTCCATATACGGCAGGCTCTGCTCCTCCGGCGCCGGCTGCTGCATGATCTCGACCCGCATCAGCTGGGAGGTGACCGCCTCGCGCAGGTTCTGGCTCATCGCCTCGAACAGGTTGAAGGCTTCCGCCTTGTACTCGTTCAAGGGGTCGCGCTGGCCATAGCCGCGCAGCCCGATCACGTTGCGCAGATGATCGAGCATCACGAGATGCTCGCGCCACAGATGGTCGAGCGACTGCAGAAGGATCGACTTCTCGACATAGCGGATCACCTCCGGGCCCCATTGGGCGACCTTCGCCGCCATGTGCTCGTCGGCGCTCCGCTCGACCCGCGCGATCAGCTCCTCGTCGGCGATGCCTTCTTCCTTCGCCCATTCGTCGACCGGAAGGTCGAGGCCGAGCACGCGCTTGAGCTCCTCCTTCAGCCCGGCCGTGTCCCACTGCTCCGGATAGGCGTTCTCCGGAACGTGCTTGCCGACCAGTTCGTCGACGACCGAACGGCGCATGTCGGCCACGATCTCCGGCGCCGACTCCTCGCCCATCCATTCGATGCGCTGCTCGAAGATGACCTTGCGCTGATCGTTCATCACGTTGTCGAACTTCAGCAAGTTCTTGCGGATGTCGAAGTTGCGCGCCTCGACTTTCTGCTGCGCCTTCTCCAGCGCCTTGTTGATCCAGGGATGAATGATCGCCTCGTCCTCCTTGAGGCCGAGCTTCTGCAGCATCCCGTCGAGCTTGTTGGAGCCGAAGATGCGCATCAGGTCGTCTTCGAGCGACAGGAAGAACTTCGAGCGGCCGGGATCGCCCTGGCGGCCCGAGCGGCCGCGGAGCTGATTGTCGATGCGCCGCGATTCGTGCCGCTCGGTGCCGAGCACGAACAGGCCGCCCGCGCCGAGCGCCTTTTCCTTCAGGCGCGCGACCTGCTCGCGGATCACGTCGGCGCGCGGATCGCGCACGCGCTCGCGCGGATCCTCGATGTCGGCAAGCTCCTGGCGGATGCGCATATCGGCATTGCCGCCGAGCTGGATGTCGGTGCCGCGGCCGGCCATGTTGGTCGCGATGGTGATCGCGCCGGGCACGCCCGCTTGCGAGACGATATAGGCTTCCTGCTCGTGGTAGCGCGCGTTGAGGATGGCGAACACCTTGGTCTTGGAGGCGCCCTCGTCCCCGGAATAGAGCGCGGCGAAGGCGTTGGGATCGGTGAAGTCGTGCGCCTCCCAGCCCCGCTCGCGCAGCATGTCGGCGAGCTGCTCGGATTTCTCGATCGACGTCGTGCCCACCAGCATCGGCTGGCCGCGCTGCTTGCAGTCTTCGATCAGCGTGATGATCGCCCGGTATTTCTCCGCCGCCGTGCGATAGACCTCGTCATCCTCGTCGAGGCGGACCATGGGCAGATTGGTCGGGATGTCGAGCACTTCGAGATTGTAGATGTCGAGGAACTCGTCGGCTTCGGTGAGGGCCGTGCCGGTCATGCCGGCGAGCTTCTCGTACATGCGGAAATAGTTCTGGAAGGTGATCGAGGCGAGCGTCTGGTTCTCCGGCTGGATCGGCTGGCGCTCCTTCGCCTCCAAGCGCCTGATGCAGCCCGTCGGAATAGCGCCGCCCCGGCATCATGCGCCCGGTGAACTCGTCGATGAGGATGACCTCGCCGTTGCGCACGATGTAGTCCTTGTCGCGCTGGAACAGCTTGTGCGCGCGCAGCCCCTGGTTGACGTGATGCACGACGGAGACATTCTCGATGTCGTAGAGGGAGTCCGTCTTGAGCTGGCCGGCATTGCGGAGCAGCTGCTCCATCTTCTCCATGCCCGCCTCGGTCATGGCGACGGTGCGCTGCTTCTCGTCCACCTCGTAATCGGACTTGTCGAGCTTCGGGATGAACTCGTCGATCGTGTTGTAGAATTCCGAGCGGTCGTCGAGCGGGCCGGAAATGATCAGCGGCGTGCGCGCTTCGTCGATGAGAATGGAGTCGACCTCGTCGACGATCGCGTAGATATGGCCGCGCTGGACCATGTCCTCGAGCCGGTACTTCATGTTGTCGCGCAGATAGTCGAAGCCGAGCTCGTTGTTGGTGCCGTAGGTCACGTCGCAGTCATAGGCCGGCCTTGCGCTGCTCGTCGTCGAGCCCGTGCACGATCACGCCCACGGTGAGGCCGAGGAATCTGTAGATCTCGCCCATCCACTCGGAGTCGCGCTTGGCGAGATAGTCGTTGACCGTCACCACATGCACGCCGCGGCCGGCGAGCGCGTTGAGATACACCGGCAAGGTGGCGACCAGCGTCTTGCCTTCGCCGGTCTTCATCTCGGAGATCCGGCCCTCGTGCAGGACCATGCCGCCGATCAGCTGGACATCGAAATGGCGCTGGCCGAGCGTGCGCTTGGCGGCCTCGCGCACGGTCGCGAAGGCCGGAACCAACAGATCGTCGAGCGTCTTGCCGTCGGCCAGTTCCTTGCGGAACGCCTCCGTCCGCGCCCGCAGCTGCTCGTCCGAGAGCGCTGCGAGCTCCGGTTCGAGCGCATTGATGGCGGCGACCCGGGGCCGGTAGGCGCGGATGCGCCGATCATTTGATGAGCCGAAAATCTTGCGGGCGACAGCGCCGAACATGCCGGGGTCCTTTCCTTGTCCGGCTCGACGGATCACGCGCTGCCCGGGAGGCGCGCGCGGCCGGCGTTTCGTCCAAACACATCCCGGTCAAGACGTGCTTTTCGGGTCAAGGAGGCCAAATGTCGACGTCCGACGGAGGCACCGGCGAGCCGCCGAGAGATAGGGGGGGGTCCAGGCCTTGTCAATTGGCGCTTGCCGCAATCATGCCGCGCTTCGCGCCTAGGGCACCAGGGCTGTCGCCAAGCCGGCGCTTCTATGCAATAGATGCGTATTCCTCCCGATCAGGCAAGAACCTCGTCAAGGATCCGCGATGACCCCGCCGTCCCTCCCCCTGTATCCGCAGCCCGTCGGCGCGACGCGCCGGCGCATCGGCGTCAGCGCGGCCCTCGCGCTCGCAATTTCCCTTGCCGCGAACGGCGCTGCGCCGGCGCAAACCCCCGCGACGAAACCGCCCGCGACGAAACCCCCGGCGGCGCAGGCTCCGGCCGCGCAAGCCCCGGCGGCGCAAGCTCCAGCGGCGCAAGCTCCGGCCGCGCAAGCTCCGGCCGCGCAAGCTCCGGCCGCGGCCGCGGCCGACCCGGTGGTCGCCAAGGTCAATGGGGCCGACATTCGGCAAAGCGATCTCGCGCTCGCGGAGGAGGATGTCGGACAGAACATTCCGGCCGGGACGCCGGAGGCCAAGCGCGACTGGCTGATCAATTACGTCGCCGACATGCTTGTCCTTGCGCGCTACGCGGAGGCCAACAAGGTCCCCGACGGCGCCGACTTCAAGCGGCGGCTGACCTATCTCCGCGACAAGGCTTTGATGGAATCGGTGCTGCGCGATTCCGGCAAGGCGGCGCTCACGAACGAGGCGATGCGCGCCGTCTATGACGAGGCGGTCAAGCAGATGGCCGACGAGCAGGAAGTGCGCGCCCGGCACATCCTGTTCCGCGTCGCCGACGCCAACGACCAGAACGCCAGCAAGGACGCCGAAACCAAGGCCAAGGCGACGCTCGCGCGGATCAAGAAGGGCGAGGACTTCGCCACCCTCGCCAAGGACCTCACGGACGACCCTCCGGGCAAGCAGGACGGCGGCGATCTCGGCTACTTCACCAAGGACCAGATGGTCCCGGAGTTCTCCGAGGTCGCGTTCAAGCTCGACAAGGGCCAGATCTCCGACCCGATCAAGACGCCGTTCGGCTGGCACATCATCAAGATCGAGGACAAGCGCAAGCGCCAGGCGCCCGACGTTCGATCAGGTGAAGGACCAGATCGAAACCTTCGTCACGCGCAAGGCGCAGATCGACCTCCTCAACAAGCTGCGCAACGACGCAAAGATCGAGCGCCTGGACAAGCCGGACGCCGAGAAACCGGCGGCCGAGCCGAAGAAGAATTGATCGAGGCGGCGCCGGCCAAGGAGAGGCGAGGTTTTGCCTCTCCCAAAGGAGGGTCGGCCAACACCGCCTGAACGGGAATGCGAGCGGGGCGCGGTTGCTGGTCTCATCGGCCGGCGCCCCCTCGCCCGGGTTCTTCGCTTCGCTCCAAATCCGACCTCTCTCCGCCGGGGAGGGCTAACCCAAGTCGGCTGACGTCATGACGAGCCCAGTGTCTCCGCTTGCCCCCCGCACTTCCCGGACATGCCCGACATTCCCGGCGTCCGCCTCGCGACCGCGGCGGCCGGCATCCGGTATCCGGGGCGCACCGATGTGCTGCTCGTCTTGTTCGACCCCGGCACGACCGTCGGCCGGCGTCTTCACGCGCTCGAAGTGCCCGTCCGCGCCGGTCGACTGGTGTCGCGCGCGGCTCAAGCCGGGC
Source organism: uncultured Alphaproteobacteria bacterium (assembly GCA_963712435.1). Taxonomy (GTDB): domain Bacteria; phylum Pseudomonadota; class Alphaproteobacteria; order Rhizobiales; family Xanthobacteraceae; genus Rhodoplanes. Next base: position 317,428 of record CAVQIB010000001.1, read on the forward strand.
GGCGCGCGGGCCCTCGTGGTCAATTCCGGCAATGCCAATGCCTTCACCGGCAAGGCGGGACGCGAGGCGGCGAAGCTCACGGCGGAGATCACCGCGGCCGCGGCGGAATGCCGGCCGGACGAGGTCTTTCTCGCCTCGACGGGGGTCATCGGCGAGCCGCTCGATGCGCGCAAGTTCGGCCGGCGTGATGGACCATCTGGTCCAGTCGGCGCGCGCGCCGGCCAATGGCACGCGGCGGCGAAGGCGATCATGACGACGGACACCTTTCCCAAAGGCGCCGCAGCCGTCGTGCGGCTCGGCAATGTCCCCGTCACGATCTGCGGCATCGCCAAGGGCGCCGGCATGATCGCGCCCGACATGGGGACGATGCTCGCCTTCGTGTTCACCGATGCGCCGATCGCTCAGCCGGTGCTGCAGAGCCTCGTTGCGCGCGGGGTCGAGGACACGTTCAACGCCGTCACCATCGACGGCGACACCTCGACCTCCGACACGCTGCTCGCCTTTGCGACGGGCGCGGCGGCGGCGCGCGGCGTGCCCAAGATCGCGCGGCCGGGCGACGCCAGGCTCGCGCCCTTCCGCAAGGCCTTCAACGCCGTGCTGGCGAATCTCGCCGAGCAGGTCGCGCGCGACGGCGAGGGCGCGCGCAAGCTTGTCGAGGTGATCGTCGAGGGCGCCGCGTCGAAGCGCGCGGCGCGCCGCGTGGCGCTGTCGATCGCGAACTCCCCGCTGGTGAAGACCGCGATCGCCGGCGAGGACGCGAACTGGGGTCGGGTCGTGATGGCGGTCGGCAAGGCGGGCGAGCGCGGCCGATCGCGACAAGCTGTCGATCTGGTTCGGCGGCATCCGCGTCGCCCACAAGGGCGAGCGCGATCCCGGCTACGACGAAGCCGCGGTCTCGCAGACGATGAAGCGCCCGGAAATCGAACTCAGGGTCAATCTCGGACTCGGCAAGGGCCGCGACCGGGTGCTCACCTGCGACCTCACCAAGGACTATGTGGCGATCAACGGCGATTATCGAAGCTAAGCATTATGACTTCGAGTTGGATCGCTCCGCTGTCAGTGGTCATGCCCCGCGGAGGCGGGGCATCCAGTAATCACGGACGAGTTGTGTTTACTGGATCGCCCGCTTCCGCGGGCGATGACGAAGCGAGTGCACGATTGCGGGGCGCCGCGTGAGGCTCGTCCTTGTCGCCGCCTGCGCCCTCATCGACGCCGACGGGCGCGTGCTGATCGCGCAACGCCCGCCGGGCCGGCCGATGGCCGGCCTGTGGGAGTTTCCCGGCGGCAAGGTCGAGCCGGGCGAGGCGCCGGAGCAGACGCTTATTCGGGAACTCAACGAGGAACTCGGGATCGTGGTGCGCGAGCCGTGCCTCGCGCCGCTCACCTTCGCGAGCCACGCCTATGCGGACTTCCACCTCTTGATGCCGCTTTATGTCTGCCGCCGCTGGGAAGGCATCGCCGTTGCGCAGGGAGGGCCAGCAATTGGCTTGGGTGCGGCCGCAACACCTGAAGGACTACCCGATGCCGCCGGCCGACCTGCCGCTGATTCCGCACCTGACTGGGCTGCTTCTGGCCTGAGGCGGACGCGCGCCCCGCGAAACCAGCGGCTTACTTCGGCCGCGCCTTCTCGCCGGCGGAGATTTCACGGGTTCCGAGCGCGTCGGCAAGGCGCGCTGTGGCGCTGCCCGGCCGCAGCGGCTGCTGCTGGCTTTCATGCGGAGCCCAGCCCGACAGCCAGACGATCTCGAAGGTCGCGCGGAGGCGTCCGTCCGGGTCGGCGAACCGCTCGCCGTAAATCTCCGCCATCCGCATCAGCGTCGCGCGCCGCAGTGGCGAGCGCCGCGCGCTCCAGCAGCGGATTGCCGGCGCCCATGCGCCGAAGATCATGCATCAGCGCGAACGGCGATGGCGTAGCGCACCGTCAGCCGGTCGACGTCGGCGACCGGCAGCGCGAAGCCCGCCCGCTGCAGCAGCGCGCCGATCTCGCGCATATCGGCGAAGGGCGCGACGCGCGGCGACACTCCGCCCTCGACCTCCGCTTCGGCGGCGGCGAAGCTCTGGCGCAGTTCGGTGAGCGTCTCCCCGCCGAGCAGCGCGGCAAGAAACAAGCCGTCCGGCTTCAGCGCCCGCCGGATCTGCACGAACGCGCCCGGCAGGTCGTTCACCGTTTGCAGGCTCAAGCCGGACACCACGAGATCGATCGAGGAGTCCCGCAAGGGCAACGCCTCCTCGTCGGCGACGATGGCGGGCCCGCCCGCCGGCGCGAGCGCATCCGCGGAAGGAGCGATTGCGAAAAGCGTCGCAATGTTCGCGCTCCCGGCCAGCTTGCGGCCGAGCGCAGACCCGGGCGTTCCCAGGTCGATCGCGATGTCGAACCGGCGCAGGACGGCGGAGAGCCGATCCGCGGCGTCCTCGGCGACGCGATCAAGGAGAAAGGTCGCCGGTCCGAGCGCGCGCGCGCGCTGCTGACGCCGTCGCAGCAGGGACCGGTCGAACACGCGGGGAACCGACATTTGCCAGACCAGGTTGCTTTCGCGCAACATAGTCATGTCGCCCGGCGACCGCACGGGCTGACTGTGGACAAGGCGAGCGCGCGACGCCGATGACGGGCGAAGCTCCCATTGCAGCGCACAAGGCGAGTCCCGGCGGGGGCGTTCGCCGTGCGCTCGCGTTTGCACGCGATTTCCTGCTGCCGCCGGTCTGTCCGGCCTGCCGCGAACCGGTGACCGGCGCCGGCGGATTGTGCGCGCGCTGCTGGGGGAAGCTGTCGTTCATCGCGCGACCCTATTGCGAGCGGCTCGGCACGCCGTTCGCGCATGACATGGGCCAGGGCGCGCTCTCCATGCGCGCGATCGCCGATCCGCCCGCCTTTGGCCGCGCACGCGCGGCGGTGCGCTATGACGACATCGCCCGCGCCCTGGTGCATGCGCTCAAATATGGCGACCGTCTCGAATTGGCGCCGACCATGGGCCGCTGGATGGCGCGAGCCGGCGGCGAACTGCTCGCCGACGCCGATGCGATCGTTCCGGTGCCGCTGCACTGGCGCCGCCTGTGGACGCGGCGATTCAATCAGGCGGCGCTGCTCGCCCAAGCGGTGTCGCAGTCGTGCGGGCTTCCGGTCTGGCATGCCGCGCTGCGGCGCGTGCGCGCGACGGCGCAGCAGGTCGGACTGGCCCGTCGCCGAGCGCGCGAGCAATGTGCAAGCCGCCTTTCGCGTTCCGGAGCAGGCCAGGGCCATGCTCCGCGGCAAGCGGATCGTATTGGTGGATGACGTGTTGACCTCCGGAGCGACTGTCGACACGTGTGCGCGCGCGCTCTTTCGCGGCGGCGCCCTCGGCGTGGACGTGGTCGTATTCGCCTGTGTCGTAGACGCAACGCCGTGATGCAAACGTGTTGAGCTCCGTTGTCGCTGCGGCGCACTCTTCATATATTAAAACCACGTTAACGCTTTCGCTCTTAGGCTGGCCGGATGCCTGAAGTCGAAGTCTATACGACGCCCATTTGCCCGTACTGTTCCGCGGCAAAGGATTTGCTACGGCGCAAGGGTGTCCCGTTTCTCGAGATCAACGTCGCCGGCGAACCGCAACGCCGCGCCGAAATGGTCAAGCGAGCGAACGGGCGGACCACGGTGCCGCAAGTCTTCGTCGGCGACACGCATCTCGGCGGTTGCGACGACCTTTACGCCCTCGAGGACGCGGGCGAACTCGATCGGCTACTGACGACCTGACGGGGAGCCTCCCATGACGATCCACACGAGAGACCCTCTGCGTTTCTGCGTCGCGCTGATCCAGATGCAGTCCGGACGCCGGCCCGCGCAGAACATCGCTTCGGCGGCGAAGCTGATCAGCGAGGCGCGGGAGCGCGGCGCGCATTACGTGCTCACGCCCGAAATGACCAACATCATGGAGACGGACCGCGACGCGCTGTTCGCCGCCATCTCTCCGGAGGAGACGGACCCCGGACTCGCGGAGATGCGCGAACTCGCCCGCTCGCTCAAACTGTGGGTCCATATCGGATCGCTCGCGGTCAAGACATCGCCCGAGCGCGCGGCGAACCGGTCGTTCCTGATCGATCCCGAAGGCGACATCGTCGCCCGCTACGACAAGATCCACATGTTCGACGTCGATCTGCCGAACGGCGAGAGCTATCGCGAGTCGCGCAATTTCCACCCGGGCGACCTCGCGGTCACCGCCGACCTGCCGTGGGGCCGGCTCGGGCTGTCGATCTGCTACGATCTGCGCTTTCCCGCGCTGTATCGCGCGCTCGCGGAAGCCGGCAGCTCGTTCCTCGCCATCCCCTCCGCCTTCACCCGCCAGACCGGCGAGGCGCACTGGCACGTGCTGGCGCGCACGCGGGCGATCGAGAACGGCTGCTTCGTGTTCGCGGCGGCGCAGGGCGGCGTGCACGAAAACGGACGCGAGACGTTCGGGCATTCGCTGATCGTCGACCCATGGGGCGTGGTCGTGGCCGAGGACGGCACCGAACCCGGGCTCGTGATGGCCGAGATCGATCCGGCCGCCGTCGCCGCCGCGCGCAGCCGCATCCCCTCGCTGCAGCACGGCCGCCGCTTCGAAGTCGTCGAGCCGGCGAAGACGCCGGCGCATCTTCACGTTGTCGAAGAGGTGACATGATCCGTTACGCGCTTGCCTGTCCCGAGGGACACGCGTTCGAGAGCTGGTTTCAAAACTCGAGCGCCTTCGACAACCAGGCGAAGCGCAAGCTGATCGCATGCCCCGAATGCGGGTCGACCGCCGTCGAGAAAGCCTTGATGGCGCCGCGCCTGTCGCAAGCGGTGACGCGGTCGCGGCGACGGGCCGCCCAAGGGCCGGACGACAATGCCGACTCGGTCGCCCGCTTCGCCGGGCTCCAAAGCGCCGGTCGCGATCATGTCGCCGCAGGAGCGGGAGCTGCGGAGCAAGCTGAAGGAGCTGCGCGAGCAGCTCACAAGCTCCTCCGAGCATGTCGGTCCGCGCTTTCCGGAGGAAGCGCGGAAAATGCATTACGGCGAAACCGAACACCGATCGATCTACGGCGAGGCCTCGGCCGACGAGGCGCGCGCGCTGATCGACGAAGGCATCGAGTTTCATCCGCTGCCTGTGCTGCCGGACGAGCACAATTGAGCGGCTTCGCTCGGCCCTGGCCGAGCGCTCGCGAAATCCTGCGGTCGAGAGCGGCTTGCCTGCCGCGCGCGCCTAGAGCGCGATGATTTCGGGTTGGACCGTTCCACCCTCAGGGTCATGCCCCGCGGAAGCGGGGCATCCAGTAAGCATGGAGCGCATTTGTGTTTACTGGATCGCCCGCTTTCGCGGGCGATGACGGCAGGAGATCGATCGATTCCACGTCAATTCATCCTGCCCTAAGCGGATTTGGCGAGCCAGGCGGGAGGCGTCTCGCCTCGGCGCATGACGCCCAGATAGTAGATGCTGTATTCGCCGGGCTTGCTGTTGTGGATGAAGACGATGGTCATCCCGACCTGCTCGATCATGTCGCGGAATGTTTCCGGCGACGACACGTCGTTGGCCTCCTGAAGGAGGATCACTCCGCCGGGTTTGAGATGCCGCCCCACTTCGGCGAAAAACCCGCGATGGATGTGCCAGTCCTTGTCGTGCGAACGGATTTCCCAGTCGTGCGTCTCCGGATAGAAAGGCGGGTTGCCGACCACGAGGTCCCACTGCTCCGACGCCGGGAGGCTCTTCAGATTGTCGGAGTGGTATATCGAGACCCGGTCGGACAGCCCGTTGGCGCTGACGGTTCGGCGGCAGGCTTCGACCGCCTGATCATTGATGTCGGCGAGGCACAGCGTCTTGCACAGCCCGTGCGCGAGCAGGGAAAAGCCGATGAAGGCAGGGCCCGAGCACCATTCGAAGACGCGCTCCTGCGGGGGCATTCCGCGCGCCTGAAGAAACGGGATGTATTCCTGGCCGAACCAGGAGCCGCCGCCGTCGAGATGTTTCTTGTAGTGCACGCTAACGCCGCCATAGCGGACCGTCCGCCATGGCCGCAGATAGCGCCGTCTGAATCGTTTCCAGGAGGTCGCAAGGGAAGGATCAAACAAGTCCATGCGGATCGGTTACCGCCCGCTATTGGGCAAGTCAACACGCGGCCACAACCGGCTGCGGCCTTCCCGATCCGCTTCGGATTGCGGGCGTGCATCACTGCGAGCCCAGCAGGAGCGCGACCCCGGCGACGATGAGCAGCATGCCGATCGCCTCGCGCGCGGTCGCTCGCTGCCCGAACATGAAATGCGACGCCGCTTGCGCGAACAGCACCTCCACGAGGCCGAGCGTGCGCACATTCGCCGCGCTCGTGAGCGCAAAGCCGAAAAACCAGAACTGCGAGGCGAGCGCGCCCATGAAGCCCGCAAGCAGCGACGCGGACCACGCCTGTGCGATCGCGACGAGCACGGAGCGTTGGCGCACGAACAAGTAGAGCGATAGCAGCGCCGCCTGCAGCGTCAGCGCGGCGCAGAGGGTGAAACTCGCCGCCATGAGGAAATCGGAAGCGGGGAGACTGACGATCGCGCCGCGATAGCAGACCGCGGCGAGCGCGAAGAAACCGCCCGCCGTCAGCCCGAGCATCACGGGCCGAACGCCGCCGATTTGGCGGGGCCGCGCCGACATCGCCATCACGCCGCCGGTCGCGATCACGATCGCGATCGTCATCCACAAGGTCAGGCGGTCGCCGAGGAAAACGAGCCCGAACAGGGCGACTTGCACCGGCTCGGTCTTGGTATAGGCGATGGTGACCGCGAAGGAGCGCTCGCGCATCGCGGCGAGCATCATCGCCGTGGCGACGATCTGCGTCGCCGCACCGGCGAAAACCCAAGCGAAAAACGCGGGATGCGGCCGCGGCGGCGAGGCGCCCGTCGCCAGCATCGTCAGGGCGAGGAACAGGAGCGCGAAGGGAAGTCCGAACAGGAAGCGGACATGCGTCGCCCCGACCGTGCCGAGATCGCGGGTGAGCTGCCGCTGCGTCGCATTGCGCACGGTCTGCGCGGCGGCCGCGATCACGGTGAAAACGGCCCACAGCCACCAAGGGTCGGGCACTCGGTTCCGGAGGCGTCGACGCCTCTCCCGCTCCCAGTTATGCCGCCGCGTCTTTGGCTTTCATGCGCACCGACGCCCTCCCCGCAAGCGGACGCAAGCGGGGGAGGGTCGGAGAGAAGAATGCGCAGGCGTATTACTTCTTCAGGATCTTCTCGACCTTCGGCGCACGCAGCCGGTGCATTCCGGGAAAGCCGGAGCCGAGCAGCGGGGTCGCGTAGTGGAAGAACTCCGGCGTGACATTGTTGCCCTCGGGAGCGATGAACTCCTTCGGCATGTGCTTGGTCTTCGCCGCGATCTCCTTGAGCGCCACCAGCCGGTAGTCGACGGCGTAATTGCCGACGCGGTTGATGGTGACCGATCCGGTCTGGTCATGGCCGATCGCAAACTGCGCCGCCTTCTCGCCGACCTCCCAAGCCTCGGTTGCGTCCACGTCCGAAACGACGCCTAGGAACGAGCGCTGGGCGTAGCCGAGCGTGTCGGCGCGCACGCGCTTGAGCTTGAGCTTGGTGGTCACGAGGTCCGACAGCATATCGCCGAGCGCGCCGGAGCCTGACAGCTGCACATTGCCGTGCGCGTCGGTTTCCGTCCGGCCCGACAGCTTGATCATGAACGGCTTGCCGTCCTTGTCGTGGATGCCCTCGCTGACGGCGACGATGCAGCGGCCGTATTTATCCATCGCCGTCTTCACGTCGCCCAAGAATTGCTCTTCGGAAAACGTGCTTTCCGGCATGTAGATGTAATGCGGCCCGTCATCGGGGAACTGGCGGCCAAGGGCCGCGGCGCCGGTGAGGAAGCCGGCATGGCGGCCCATCACGATGCCGATGAACACGCCCGGCAGCGCGCGATTGTCGAGATTGTAGCCGGCAAACGCCTGGGCGACATATTTCGCCGCCGACGGCCAGCCCGGCGTGTGGTCGTTGATGACGAGGTCGTTGTCGACCGTCTTCGGAATGTGGACGCAGTGCATCTCGTAACCGGCGGCTTTCGACGACTCGTTGACGATGTGCACCGTGTCGGACGAATCATTGCCGCCGATGTAGAAGAAATAGCGGACGTCATGCGCCTGGCAGACCTTGAAGATCTCCTTGCAATAGGCGGCGTCCGGCTTGTCGCGGGTCGAGAAGAGCGCGCTCGAGGGGGTGTCGGCGACCTGCTTGAGGTTATGCGTCGTCTCCTGGGTGAGGTCGACGAGTTCCTCGTTGACGATGCCGCGCACCCCGTTGAGCGCGCCATAGATGCGGGTGACTTCCGGATATTTGCGCGCTTCGAGCACCGCGCCGGCGAGCGACTGGTTGATCACGGCGGTGGGGCCGCCGCCTTGTGCGATAAGGACTTTTCCCGTCAATTTGGCCATGCGACGCCCCTGTTCTTCCCTTGTGTTTTCCGCGCTTTTTCCGTGTGCGACGGGGTCTAGTGGGTTCCCGTCAGCCCGTCAAGGCAAGGCGCCCCACACTCGGCTTCGACGAAGCGCTTACGCGCATCGCCTTGCTCTTATGCTCATTCCATCCGTCATTGCGATGACAACCCAAGTTGCTATTCTAGGAGGAATATAAGAATCTATACAACTGGCGGAGAGACGGATGAGCCTTGTTCAAACGACAACGGAAGCGACTTTCAAAGACCTTCGGTCGCCTGAACTCGTCAAGGCGCATGATGTATTGGGATTGGAATTATTCAACCAGGGCCGCGCTGCCCAGAATAAATTGATCGAGCAGCAACCCAATTTGCTCGATTATTTTGGTTCTGATTATGCCGACCGTGGCGAAACTTATAAATACACGGTCGTCGTCGTCCTCACCGGGGTTCTTGCAGCTTTCCTGGACCTGGAATTCAAGATCAACGGCAGCGGAGCCGGGGTGTTCATCGCAGGACTTGGCGGCCTTTTCGCTGGGCTCCATGTCACCGGAGGTTCGATCTGGCTGACCGAGGACCTCCGCTCGCTCAATCGCACACACGCCCGCGTCGAAGTAAATGCGACGCTCGCAACCACCCAGATCAACCTTTGGAAGAAGAACGGCGTCTGGCTGGGGTCCGGGGTCGCCGGCGGACTCGGTATCGGGGCCGGCATCCTCGGCGGCGAAGGTAAGTTCCATACCTGACGTCCGGTCCGTCCGCCTCATTCGGAATGACCAAGGTCGACGCTCGCCGTCACGGACGGACAAGCCTCAGGTCCCGCGGCCGTGAACCGGGCAACGAAAAAGGGCCAGCGCGAGCGCCGGCCCTTTGTTCACGACGGTGATCCGGTGCGCCGGCTGCGAAGGCCGGCGGCCCTCACAGCATCGACATCGCCGGCGTGGGCATGCGCGCCGACGGCGTCTCCATGTCGGCCACCCGGGTGCGCACCGCCTTCTGCACCTTCTCGAAGGCGCGCACCTCGATCTGGCGGACGCGCTCGCGCGAGACGCCGAACTCCTCGGCGAGCTCCTCGAGCGTCACCGGCTCGTCGGCGAGCCGCCGCGCCTCGAAGATGCGCCGCTCGCGATCATTGAGCACGGACAGCGCCTCCGACAGGGCCTTGCGCCGCGTGGCGAGTTCCTCGCTTTCCGCGAGCACCTTCTCCTGGCTTTCCTGATCGTCGACCAGCCAGTCCTGCCACTCGCCGGAATCGCCTTCCTCGCGGATCGGCGCATTGAGCGACGCGTCGCCGCCGAGTCGGCGGTTCATGTCGATCACGTCCTGCTCGGTGACGCCGAGACGCTTGGCGATGATCTTCACCTGGTCGGGGCGCAGATCGCCTTCCTCCAGCGCGGAGATGCGGCTTTTCGCCTTGCGCAGGTTGAAGAACAGCTTCTTCTGGTTGGCCGTGGTGCCCATCTTCACCAGCGACCACGAGCGCAGAATATATTCCTGGATCGCCGCCTTGATCCACCACATCGCGTAGGTGGCGAGGCGGAATCCCTTGTCCGGCTCGAACCGCTTGACCGCCTGCATCAGCCCGACATTGCCCTCGGAGATCACCTCCGATATCGGCAGCCCGTAGCCGCGATAGCCCATCGCGATCTTGGCGACGAGGCGCAGATGGCTCGTGACGAGCTTGTGGGCGGCGTTGCGGTCGCCGTGCTCGCGCCAGCGTTTCGCGAGCATGAATTCTTCTTGCGGTTGCAGCATCGGAAAACGCCGAATCTCTTCCAGATAGCGGGTGAGACCCGATTCGGCGGTGATGAGCGGCAAGGTTGCGGTTTGGGCCATAGCGGCCTCCTATCCCCCGTGGTGCGGCGGGCGATGGCTGCGTCCGCTCTGCGAGCCTGGACGCCGCCATCATCACGCGACCGCAAACTGTCGCGCAATGCAGCATACACGGTTCATCTAGCTAAGACACGAGTCAGCCGTCACTTCGTCGTCACAGCAAGTGACAAATCCGTAAGGCTGAGTGACCAATCGACGCCCCCAAGGAAGCGGCAGCGACGTTCGTCCGGTTACCCCGGATTGATCTAACGTCGCGCATGGTCGATGGTTCCCCCACCCAGCGTCTGATGTAGTGACGCGAGGTCGGGAGGCAACCCCGAGCGGAACGCCAAATGGGCTCCGGTTCTCGGGTGGTCTAGGCCCAACAGGTAGGCATGCAGGGCCTGTCTGCCAAGGGCGGCCAACGCCGCTTGCGCATTCGTGGGCAGCAGAGCGGCCTTGGTCCGAAACCCTGTCCCATAGACGGAATCCCCCATGATCGGGTGGCCGATGGCGGCGAGATGCACCCGGATCTGGTGCGTGCGCCCGGTCTCCAGCGTGCAGGCGAGGAGGCTTGCTACCACGCCTCCGGCTAGCCCGGAGTAGTGCTGCAACACCTCCCAATGCGTGACGGCCGCCCGGCCGGCCGGCGTCACGGACATCTTGTCGCGGGCGTGCGGGTGGCGGCCGATCGGCTTGTCGATCGCCCCGCGCGGGCGATCGGGCGCGCCCCAGACAAAGGCGAGATAGCCGCGTTCGAGCGGGCCGGCGCGGCCGTGATCGGCGAACTGGGCCGCGAGCGCGCGATGCGCCCGGTCGTTCTTGGCGACCACCATCAGCCCGGTCGTGTCCTTGTCGAGCCGATGGACGATGCCCGGCCGCTTCACGCCCCCGATCCCGGAAAGGCTGTCGCCGCAATGGGCGATCAGCGCATTGACAAGCGTCCCCGACGGATGCCCGGCCGCGGGGTGGACGACAAGGCCCTTCGGCTTGTCGATGACGATGATGTCGTCGTCCTCGTAGACGATGGGCAGCGGGATGGTCTCCCCCTGCGGAGCGGCCGGCGCGGCCGGCGGCACAACCAAGGCGACGCGGTCCCGAGCATTGACGCGGTGGCTCGGATCGCGGATCGTGCGTCCCTCGATCGTGACCTCGCCCGCGAGAATCAGGGCTTTCAGCCGCGAGCGCGACAGTTCGGACAGGTGGAGGGCGAGCACGCGGTCGAGGCGCTCGCCCTTCTCCGCATCGGCGACGACAACCGTTTCGACCTGGCTGCTCTCTCCGCTCATGACCGATCCGCAAACTGTTGAAGACAAGCCGCTCGACCCCGAACAGACGCGGTTCATGCGGCGCGTCAAGCTGATGATGGCGCTGTCCGGCGTGGCCACGCTGCTCGGCATCGCCGTCGTGCTCGGCATTGTCGGCTATCGCGTTTTCCGCAGCGGGGGAAGCGCAGCGCCGACCGAGACGACGGTTCTCTTGCCGAACAACAGCCGGATCGCGCAGACCGCGGTCGTGGGCGATCATGTGGTCGTCACGATCGAGATTCCCGGCGGCGGCATCGAAATCCGCAGCTTCGATGCGCAATCGCTGCGTCCCGCCGGGCGGCTCCGCTTCGCGACCGAGCCATAGCGGGCCGCGCTCTGAGCCGCCGGCCTTTCCGAGATGAAACGATGCGCGCCTTCGCCCGCCCACCCCGAATGACAAGGTCCGCTCCGCGATGAACCAAGCCGTCGCAGGGGACCATGACCCCGTCCTGGTGACCGGCGCCGCCGGCTTCATCGGCTTCCATGTCGCGCGCCGGCTCCTGGAGAACGGGCGGCGCGTGGTCGGCATCGACAATCTCAACGCCTATTACGATCCGGCCCTGAAGCTCGCGCGGCTCGCCGAGCTGAAACCGTTCGCGGGGTTTTCGTTCGAAAAACTCGATCTCGCCGACCGCACCGGCATGTCCGGACTGTTCGCCGCGCACCGGTTTCCGTTCGTCGTGAACCTCGCCGCCCAGGTCGGCGTGCGCTACTCCCTCATCGACCCGCACGCCTATGCCGAGTCGAACCTGGTCGGCTTCCTCAACGTGCTGGAGGGCTGCCGCCACACCGGCTGCCGGCACCTCGTCTACGCCTCCTCCTCGTCGGTCTACGGCGCCAATACGCGGCTGCCGTTCCGGACCTCCGACAATGTCGATCATCCGATCAGCCTCTACGCCGCGACCAAGAAGGCGGGCGAGGCGATGGCGCACGCCTATGCGCATCTGTTCGGATTGCCGGCGACGGGGCTGCGTTTCTTCACCGTCTACGGCCCGTGGGGACGGCCCGACATGGCGGTGTGGTCGTTCACGCAGGCGATTTTCGAAGGGCGGCCGATCCGCCTGTTCAATGACGGCCGGATGTGGCGCGATTTCACCTTTGTCGACGACGTCGTCGATGCGCTGGTGCGGCTGATCGATCATCCGGCGGCCGGCGACCCCGGATGGTCGGGCGACGATCCCTCCCCGGCCACAAGCCGCGCGCCATGGCGCGTCTACAATATCGGGAACCATCGCGCCTTCGAGGTGACCGAGCTTGTCCGCCTGATGGAGCAGGAGATCGGGCGTCAGGCGGTCATCGAGCTTCTGCCGATGCAGCCGGGCGACGTGCCGGCGACCTATGCCGACGTGACCGACCTGGCGGCGGCGGTCGGGTTCAAGCCGAAGACGCCGATCGAGGACGGCGTGCGCCAATTCATCGCCTGGTACCGCACCTACACGGACGCCCGCCTCGGCTGACGCGCGCCGGCGCGTTCAGTGTCCCTCGAACGAGATCAGCGTGCGCACCGGCACGTCGAGCTTGCGCAGCTTGTCGGCGCCGCCGAGTTCCGGCAGGTCGATGACGAAGCAGGCGGCGAGCACTTCCGCCCCGAGCTGGCGCAGGAGCTTGACCGCGCCTTCGGCGGTGCCCCCGGTGGCGATGAGGTCGTCCACCAGAATCACGCGCTCGTGCGCCACGACGGCGTCCTCGTGCATCTCCATCTCATCGAGCCCGTATTCGAGCGAATAGGCGATGCTCACGCGCTTGTGCGGCAGCTTGCCCTTCTTGCGGATCGGCACGAAACCAGCCGACACCTGGTGCGCCACCGCGCCGCCCAGGATGAACCCGCGCGCCTCGATGCCGGCGACCTTGTCGATCTTCATGCCGGCCCAGGGCTGCACCATCTCGTCGACGGCGCGGCGGAAGGCGCGCGCATCGCCCAGCAGCGTGGTGATGTCGCGGAACATGATTCCCGGCTTGGGATAGTCGGGAATGGTGCGGACAGCGCTTTGCAGGTCGTATTCGAGGGCTGGGCTCGTCATCATCTCAGGGGCTGTCGGTCAAGGTGTCATAAGCGATTCACGCGCGACTTCGCGCGGATGCACGGCTCACTGTGGCGAAGCATGCGAGCCCGCGCAGCAATCGATCAGCCCGGCAGCCAGCGGCGCGGCGTTCTCGCAGCTTGTCGTCGTAGGCCGGCCTCGAATCACCGGCGATGCCAGCGTCGCCTCGGATATGCAGGGTGGCGATGTCCGGTGTTCGTCAAGCCGTGCTCGCGGCCGGCCGGCACGATCATCCGAGTCTGACCGCTGGTCGATGCGTCGCACGCGTCGTCGCCGGATCCAGACTTCGGCCTGCCCGTGCGAGCACGTGCAGACACGGCTCCTCGACGGCGTGCAGAAGCGTCGGCGCGCCATGGCCGACTCGCACCACTGCTCGAAGATGCAAAGCTGGCTCGCGCCGTTGACCGCGGAGGTCTGCATCCGGGTCAGCACGCCTTGCCGCCACTCGTCGCGCGGCTGGCCGTTCAGGTCGATCACCTGCATCGTCGCACTCCGCCGTTCACTTCTTCAGCACCCGTCCCGCCACCGCGTCGAGCTTCTTCATGAGCGCCGGGTCGCGCGCCGCCGGCGCGGTGATGAGCGCCGAGTCGAGCGCGCGATCCGAGCCGATCGGACAGGGCTCGTGCTCGCGCGGAAAGTCGCGCGCGAGCCGCGCCACGAGGCGCTTCGCCTTGTCCGCATTGGCATGCACCATGCGGATGATGTCCTGCACGGTGACCGCGTCATGGTCGGGGTGCCAACAGTCGAAATCGGTGACCATGGCGACCGTCGCGTAGCAAATCTCCGCCTCGCGCGCGAGCTTCGCCTCCGGCATGTTGGTCATGCCGATCACCGCATAGCCGAGCTGCTTGTAGGTGATGCTCTCGGCATAGCTGGAGAATTGCGGCCCCTCGATGCACACATAGGTTCCATCGCGCGCGAGCGGGATGTCCTCGGCCATCGCCGCTTCGGCGAGATGGATGCGCAGGCGCGGCGACACCGGATGCGCCATCGAGACATGCGCGACGCAGCCCGCGCCGAAGAACGAGCTTTCCCGCCGGTGCGTGCGGTCGACGAACTGGTCGACCAGCACGAATGTGCCGGGCGGCATTTCCTCCCTGAACGAGCCGCAGGCCGAGAGCGAAATGAGATCGGTCACGCCGGCGCGCTTGAGCACGTCGATATTGGCGCGATAATTGATGTCGGACGGCGACAGCCGGTGGCCGGCGTCGTGGCGCGGCAGGAAGACGATCGGCAGCCCGGCGATCTCGCCGCAGATCAACGCCGCCGAGGGTTCGCCCCACGGGCTTTCGATCCGCTTCTCGACCACCTGCTCCAGACCGGCGAGTTCGTAAATGCCCGATCCGCCGATAATTCCGAGGACAGACTTAGCCATACTTGCCCCAATCTTTTCCGCGTAGTGTTCGTTCGAAACGCTCGCCCGGCATGCGGGCGAGCTTGTGAACGACCGACGGACCGCCGGTCAATGTGTTTCCATCGACGCCGCGCCGCGGCGCGGTGAGGAAGGACAGCGAAATCGCCATGTCGGAACCGACCGTCGCCCCCAGCCGGGCTCTTCGCGACCTCGGCGGTCACGTGCTCCTGGTCGGCGCCGGCAAAATGGGCGGGGCTTTGCTCGACGGCTGGCTCGCGCTCGGACTCGATCCCAGGCGGATCGCCGTGCTCGAGCCGCAACCCTCGCCGGAGGTCGCAGCGCGGGCGATCGGCGGGCTGCGGCTCAATCCCGATCCGGCCACGGCGCCGGCCGCCGCGATCGTCCTCGCCGTGAAGCCGCAGATCGCATCCGAGGCGCTTCCCGCGCTCGCCGGGCTCTCTCAGCGCGCCGTCGTGATCTCGATCATGGCCGGCCGCACGCTCGGCTTTCTCGAACGCATGCTCGGCGCAGAGACCAGCGCCGTCCGGGCGATGCCCAACACACCCGCGGCAATCGGTCGCGGGATAACGGTGGCCGTCGCCAATGCGCGCGTCTCGGCGGCGCAGCGCGAACTTGCCCACACGCTCCTCGCGGCCACCGGTTCGGTCGAGTGGGTGCGCGACGAAGGCTTGCTCGACGCGGTGACCGCGGTGTCGGGGTCGGGGCCCGCCTATGTGTTCCTCCTCGCCGAGAGCCTCGCCCGCGCCGGTGTCGAGGCGGGACTGCCGCCGAAACTCGCGGCCAGGCTTGCGCGGGAAACGGTCGCGGGATCGGGCGAACTGCTGCACCGCTCCCCCCTCGATCCGGGAACGTTGCGGGAGAAAGTGACATCTCCGGCGGGCACGACGGCGGCCGCGCTCGAGGTGCTGATGGGCGCGGACGGGCTCGACGCTTTGCTGACGCGCGCCGTCGCCGCCGCAACGCGGCGCTCGCGCGAACTGGCGGGATGAGGACTGCGGCTCGCCCGCACATCTGACGCGTCGGCGCGTCTGGTGCGACCGCCGGCGAGGAACTAAATATCGGCAAGTCTTTTCGACAGGAGCCGAATCCATGGCGCGCAGGCCTCGCGAACGATCCCGGAAACCCGGCAACCAGAACGGCGGCGATCAGCCGCGGGAAAACGGCACGAATGGCGTGGAGGCGGCCGGCCCGCGCGGCGCGCGGATCGGGACCGATCGCGGAAAAATCATCGAAGCTTTCATGGACCTGCTGAGCGAGCTGCCGATCGAGGAGATCGACTTCGCCGACATCGCGGCGCGCGCCGGCGTTTCGATGGCGGATATGCGCGGCGAGTTCGGCTCGAAGCTCGCGATCCTCGCCGCCCACATCAAGGACATCGACCGGGAAGTGCTCTCCGGCGATCGCACCGACATGGCGGAAGAGCCGGCGCGCGAGCGTTTGTTCGACGTGCTGATGCGCCGCTTGGAGGCGCAGGAGCCGTACAAGGAGTCCATCCGTTCGCTGCTGAGCTCGGCGCGGACCAATCCGGGGCTCGCCTGCGCGCTCAACAGCCTCGCGCTGCAGTCCCAGCAATGGATGCTGGCGGCGGCCGATCTCCCGAGCGGCGGACCGGTCGGGATGATGCGCGCGCAGGGGCTTGCGATCGTTTACGGGCAAGCGCTGATGACGTTCATCGATGATGACGACCCGGGCCATGCGCAAACCATGGCGCGGCTCGACCGCGCGCTTGCGAGCGGCGAATGGTGGGCAGGCCTGCTCGACAATCTGACGCGGTTCATTCCGGGCGCCGCGCCGCGGCGGCGCTCCCGCACGACCATGCGCGATGATGACGGCGCCGAGCCGGTCGCCCTCTGACGATTGCGGGATCAGGCGGCGCTGGCGAGGATCGCGGCTTCGGCGGCCGTGACCGCTTCCGGCGTGCCGACATGCATCCACACGCCTTCGAGCCGCAGCCCGTAGAGGCGGCCGGCCTCCTCTGCGCGCGTGAATAGCTGCGTCAGCGGAAAGGCGCCCACCGGCGCGTCGGCAAACAGCGAGGGATTGAGCACGGCGACGCCGGCAAAGACGAACGGCACGACATCGCGTTCTCCGCGCCGGCACAGCCGTCCGTCCGGTCCCATGGCGAAGTCGCCGCGCCCCGAATAGCCGACGCTCGTCGCGGTCGGTGCGAGCAGGAGCAGCGCGTCCATGGCGTCCGCCGCGAAGGCGTGCGCGAGCCGCTGCAGATTGGGCGACACGCCGTCGATCCAGACCGTGTCGGAGTTGACGTGGAAGAACGGCCCCTCCCCGAGCTGCGGGAGCGCCTTGGCGACGCCGCCGCCGGTGCCGAGCAGGCCGCCCCGTTCGTCCGAAATGACGATCCTCGGCGCGCGGCGGCCCGCCAGGTGCCGCTCGATCTGGTCGGCGAAATAATGCACGTTCACGACCGCGGTCTCGACGCCGGCCGCCGCGAGCTTATCCAGCACATGGTCGATGAGCGGTTTGCCGCCGACCGCGACGAGCGGCTTCGGGCGCGCTTCCGTCAGGGAGCGCATGCGCGTGCCGAGGCCTGCCGCCAGAACCATGGCGTGCCGGGGGCCGAAGGGCGGACGATGCGACATAGGCGACCTCTTCAGTCCCATCTTGCACATGATTCGGCTGCCAGGCTCAACCGTGGCCGGCGCGTTTCTCCAGGGGCTGAATGAGGTTACGGCGCACTGGTTGACGCCCCGATGACGAGGCTGTGGACCAGCGACGCAGAACTCGACCACCCCGGCGCTGGCAGGAGACCATGTCTCCTCGGCCTAGTCGAGCGGCCCGTCCGCCAAACGGCCGAGGTCGAACCGGTCGATCTCCTCCAGCAGCGCGACGAAGCCGCGCGCGCCATGGGCAAGCGCAGCCTCGCCCCGTTCCGCGGCGGCCCCGCGCGCGTCGCCGACCGCACCCGAGGCGTTCAGGTCCTGCGTCATCCAGCCGAACGCCGCAGGCCCGTGCGGCCCCAGCCAGGCGCATTCGCCCTCCATCGCGACGCTCACGGGCGTTGCGTCAAGCGCCTTGTCCATCCGCACCGCGGCGGGACGCCCGGCGAGCATCAGCGACGTCTCGATGTCGCCGCCATGAATGCCGTGCTTTTCCTCGGCGGCCTCGAACAGGCCGGCCGGATAGCCGAAGCGGTGCCAGGCGCAGGTGACCGCCAGCATTTTGCAGCGCGCGCGCAGATCGCGGGCGACGATGTCGATCACCTGCACATTGCCGCCATGGCTCGTGATGATGAGGAGCTTGCGCACGCCCGCCCGGCGCACGCATGCGCCGATCTCGGTCAGCGCGCGCGCGATGGTCGGGGCCGACAGCGAAAGCGTGCCGGGAAAGCCGAGATGCTCGGGCGAAAGCCCGATCATCTGCAGCGGGAGCACGCTGACGGGCAGGCCGGGCGGGATGAGGTCCACCGCACGCGCCAGATAAGCCTCGGCGATGAAGCTGTCGGTCCCGAGCGGCAAATGCGGCCCGTGCTGCTCGACGGCGGCGACCGGCAGCACCGCGATCCAGCGCTCCGTCGCGGACGACGCGAAGTCCGGCCAGGTCATGTCCGCCCAGAGGCGCTTCGGCAGCATCGTACAGCTTTCGGAAACGCGAGGCTGTCGCAATCGAGTAACGACCGTCATACGCGGACTTGACCCGCTTATCCATCTTTGAAAAGCGCCGCCATCCGGAAAGCAGGATGCCGGGTCAAGCGCCACGGCTGTCAGGCTCATACTGCCCGTCATGCTCCGCGCAGGCGAGGGCTTTGCGGAAGTCGCGCGTCGTGATTCTGTTTGAGAGAGGATCACGGGAGATTCGCGATGTCGGAGCGCCAGCTTGGTCAGATGAGCTTCGCCGATCGGTTGGTGGCGGATGTGGCGCGCGGCAATGCGACGCTGGAGCGGATTGAGGCTCTGGTGGACTGGGATGCGGTGGCTGGGCTGCTCAGTCCGTTGCGCGGCGGGGTGATGGGAGCGCCCGGCTATCCGGCTTTGACGATGTTCAAAGCGTTGTTGCTGCAGCGCTGGTACGGTTTATCCGACCCTCAGTTGGAGGAGGCGCTGGCGGACCGCTTGTCGTTTCGCCGCTTTGTCGGGCTGAGCCTGAGCGAGCCGGCGCCGGATCACAGCACGGTATGGCGGTTCCGGGAGGCCTTGGGCAAGAGCGGGCTTGCCGAGCGCGCTTTCGCCGCGATCACGCAGCAGATCGAGACGAGCGGCTTTGTGCTCAAGCGCGGGACGCTGATCGACGCCTCGCTCGTTCCGGCGGCCGTCAAACCGCCGCCGCCGCCGCGCCATCCTCTCCCGCCGGACGTCGATGGCCGCCCGGCCAGCAAGCTTGTGCCGAGCCCGCGCGATCCCGACGCCAGCTGGACGAAGAAGGAAGGCAAGCATTTCTTCGGTTACAAGGTGCATGTGGGGATGGATCAGGTCAGCCGGATCATTCGCCGCGTGGCGGTCACGCCCGCCAATGTCAATGAGAGCGAAGTGGCCGACGCGCTGATCTGCGGCGACGAAGCGGCCGTCTATGGCGACAAGGCGTTCACCAACAAGGCCCGCCGGGCACGGTTGAAGGCCCAGGGCATCCGCGACGGCATCATGATGCGATCCAACCGCTGGCATGAGCCGAGCCGCTGGATGATCAAACGCAACGCCATCATCGCGCATCGCCGCGCTCCCATGGAGTCCTGGTTCGCGCACCTCAAGCATGTCTGTGGCTTCGCCAGAGCGCGCCATCGCGGGCTCCTGCGCAATGCCGCGGCAATCCACCTCGCCGCGACCGCCATGAACCTCGCACGATGGGCCAAGAACGCTCCCGCTCCAGCCTGAGGCCCGCGCCGCACTGACAAAGACCCGACGAGACCAGTCGCCATAAACTACAGACAAAAACATCGAGCCGAACAACCATTCCCGCTCAAGCCGTCGACTTCCGCAAAGCCCTCGCGCAGGCGGAGCATCCAGCAGTCGAAGGCGCTGCGAGAAAAACAGGCGATGCCGGTGCGTACTGGATCATCCGCTTGCGCGGATGATGACAAGAAGAATCTCCAATCGTGAACGACCGGCCCGTCAGTGGACGGTGTGCTTGCGGGACGGAATGACGGCGTAGTCGAGCGCAAGCCCGTCCAGCCGGTCGGCATAGGGACAGAAGGCGGGGGCCCGCGGCACCGTGGTCGGCGCGCGCGCCAACCAATCGCTGCACCGATTGCCGGCCCGGCACAACTGGCAGGTGCGAATCACCGCACCCAGCATCGGACCGAAATAATCCTCGATTTCGTCATCGTACTCGATGCCCATCCGCTCCATCATCTCGCCAATGTTCGCGGAAAACCGATCGAATTTATCGAAATCGCGCATGATTTTTCTCCGGACTGCGACCACGGAGCCGTTCTAACCTTCTCACATTATTTCCAGCGCCCGGCCGGCGTCCTTGATTTGGAACAATCGGAGATTTGATCTGGAATAAGCCGCGGTCACGCGGTCTCCGGAGGCCATGGGGCTTGAACGATGAGCCCGCGGGCGCGCGCCTCGCCGACGCCGAGCGCGCGCAAGGCGAGAAGCGCTGCTTCCTGCGCCGCCCGCCTGCACGCCGCCGGGCCGGCGCGGGCGGAGGCGACGGGACCCGTTGCACATTCGACGAGCAAGCCGAAAACCGCGGCCGCGCCGATCCCCGTCTCCTGATCGGGGAGGTGGCCGGCGGCAATCGCGGCCCGCATCGCGGCCTCCAATTCGGCGGCGAGCGCACGGCGGCACTCGAGGCGCAACCCGTCGAGTTCGCGCTCGACCGGTTCGGTCAACAACGCCGCGACTGGCCCCGGCCGCCGCATCGTTCGCGCCGCAAAGGTCACGACCGCCGCGGCGAGCGCCGAGAGCGGGCCAGGCGCCGCGCCCACGGCGGCGCGAATTTCCCCCGCCTCCTGCTCGGCGATGGCCTTGAGGAGGGCGGCGACAAGATCCGCCTTGGTCGGGAAATAACGATAGACC
This sequence comes from uncultured Alphaproteobacteria bacterium, assembly GCA_963712435.1. Taxonomy (GTDB): domain Bacteria; phylum Pseudomonadota; class Alphaproteobacteria; order Rhizobiales; family Xanthobacteraceae; genus Rhodoplanes. The sequence goes on from CAVQIB010000001.1 coordinate 338,341, forward strand.
GTGCCGGCCGCGATGCCGGCCCGTTCGGCCACCGGCACGATCTGCACCGCCGCAAGTCCGTGCTCGGCCGCAGTCTCGCGGGCGGCGCGCAGGATGTCCTCGCGCCGGCCCGCCAGTCGTTCGAGGACGCGCTCGGTTCGTCGATAGGCCATCGCATGCGCCGGCAAAACGCGTGAACCGCTCACCCTACGAATAGAGTGAACCAGGATTCACGGCAAGCGCAATTGGTGGCCAGAAGCCGCTCATCGCGGGAACGGGTCCTTGTCGTTCTGCCGCCGGCACGCCGGCAGGCTGTCACATCTGCACGCCTTTTTCGGCCAGATACTTCGCCGCGCCCGGGTGCCAAGGAATCGAGGAGTTGGCCTTGGTCTGGTTCTTGAGGTCGATGCTTTTCGCCTCCTGATGCACCGCGACCAGCTCCGCCTTCTGATCGAAGATGGTCTTGACGATGTCGTAGGCCATGGACTCCGGCATCTGGTCGCTCGCGACCAGCAGGTTCCACACGACCGCGATCTGGTTGTCCTTGTCCTGACCGGGATAGGTGCCGGCCTTAATGACATCGGGTGCGTAGAGCGAACCGTATTTGGCGTTCATTTTTTCCACCAGGTCGGCCTGGTCGACCATTTTGATTTTGACGCCCGGGGTTGCGCCGAGATCGGTGACGGCCGCGGTCGGGAGGCCGCCGACCCAGAAGAACGCGTCGATCTTGCCGTCCTTGATGGCGTTGACCAACTCCGCCACGCTGAGGCGTTCGCGCTTCATGTCCTTGTCGCGGTCGAGACCCGCAGCCTCGATGAGGCGGAACGCCGTCACCTCGGTGCCGCTGCCGGGCGAGCCGGTCGAGACGCGCTTGCCCTTGAGGTCGGCCATCTTCTCGATGCCCGAACCCTCGGTCGTGACCACATGCATGCGGTTCGGATAGAGCACGAGCAGCGTGCGCGCCTCGACTTTGTTGCCTTTGAACTTGTCCTCGCCCTTGAGCGCCTCGAGCGCCGTATCGGCCATGGTGAAGCCGACCTCGGACTGGCCCGAGCCGATCAGCTTGAGATTGTCGACCGAAGCCCCGGTCACCTCCGCGGTCGCCTGCACGCCGGGCAGGTGCTTCGAGAGCGTATTGGCGATGGCGCCCCCGAGCGGATAGTAGACCCCGCCGGTCCCGCCGGTGCCGATCGAAATGGTCTTCTGCTGGGCAAGCGCGGCGCCGGCCATGAGCACTGCGCCGGCGATTGCGGAAAGCACTATAGGCGCTGATCGAGGCGACATCAGAAACTCTCCCTTGACTGTCACGCCTTGGCCGGAGCGGCCGGCGTTGTCCATTGGCGAAAGACTAGCAAAGCGATAATCGCGCCGCCAAACCATGCCGGATGCGGCACGTCGTAGCCGGTCAGCCATTCCGCGAGCGCTTCCAGAAGGCTCGGGAAGACGAGCAGCAGGCCCGCCACGACCCACAGCCCGCGCTCGAGCGGCGTGTTCCGTCGCAGGCCCCAGTCCTGCGCGGCGGCCGCGAGCGCGAGCAGCCCCGCCGCCGTCTTCGCCGTGATGAGAACGATGTCGAGCACGGACCCGCCCTTCGGGATCGTCATCAACAGGCCGACGCCGATCGGATCGAGCACGAAGACGAAGGGCACGAGGAAGGCCGGCAGCGTGTATTTCCAGGCCTGCAGGGTCGTCCGATAGGGATCGCCGCCGGTGATCGCGGCCGCGGCGAAGGGCGAGAGCGCCGTCGGCGGCGACACCTCGGACAGCACCGCATAATAGAAGATGAACATATGCGCGGCGAAGTCCGGCACGCCGAGCTTGATCATCGCCGGCGCGGCGATCACCGCGCAGATGATGTAGGAGGCGGTCACCGGCACGGCGAGGCCGACGATCCATACGATCAGCGCCGTGTAGATCGCCGTGAGCAGCAGGCTGTTGCCGGCATAGGCGATCACGATCGAGGAGAATTTCAGCCCGAGCCCGGTGAGCGTGACGACGCCGACGATGATGCCGGCGGACGCGCAGGTCGTCGCCGCGTTGAGCACGCCGATGGTGCCATCGGCGAGCGCGGCCACGAGCTTGCGCGGGTAAAGCGCCGTGTCGGGGCGCAGGAAGCTCAGGCCGAAGCACAGCAGCGTCGACCAGAACACCGACAGCATCGGCGAATAGCCGGCGACCATGAAGGCGACGACGGCGATGAGCGAGGTGAAGTGGAAGCCGTAGCGCTTGAACATCGCCCACGGCGTCAGCGTCTGGTCGTAGGGCACGGCGTGCGCGCCGAAGCGCCGCGCGTCGATCTCCACCATGAACAGGAGCGACAGGTAATAGAGACAGGTCGGGATGGTCGCCATCCAGATCACGTCGAGATAGCCGATCTTGAGAAACTCGGCGATGAGGAAGGCGGCGGCGCCGAGCACCGGCGGCGACAGGATCGCGCCGAGCCCGCCGGCGGCGAGCAGCCCGCCCGCGGCGTTCTTCTCGAAGCCCGCCCGCGCCATCATCGGATAGGCGACCGCGCCGATCGTCACCGTGGTCGCCACGCCCGACCCGGACGGACCGCCGAGCAGGAACGACGCGAGCACGACGGTGCGGCCGGCGCTGTTCGGCTTGCCGCCCATCAGCGCGAGCGAGAAATCGATGAAGAACTTGCCGGCGCCCGAATGCTGCAGGAACGCGCCGTAGATCGTGAACATGATGATCAGGGTCGACGACACGTCGACGGCGACGCCGAAAATCCCTTCCATCGTGATGAAGAGATGGCCGACGAGGCGCGACACCGTATAGCCGCGATGGGTCCAGGGCGGCGGCAGATAGGGGCCGAGCATCGCGTAGACGATGAACAGAATGGCGACCACCGGCATGATCCAGCCAGTGGTGCGCCGCGTCGCCTCGAGCAGCAGCACGATGAAGATGATGCCGAGGACCACGTCGAGCCGATCGGGGACGGCGGCGCGGTCGGTGAACTCCTCGCCGCCCCACAGCGCGTAGCCGAGGATCGCGACCGACGCGATCGCGGCGGCGACGTCCCACCAGCGGATGCGATTTCGGAAGCGGCGCGCCAGCGGAAACAAGAGGAAGCACAGCGCCATGACGAAGGCGACATGGATATAGCGCAGCGGCTGCGTGGGGACGATTTCGTAGGCGGCGTAAAGATGGAAGAGCGACGAAGCGACGGCGATCGTCGTGACGATCACGCCTGCCCAGCCGAGGAGGCGGTTGGTCGCGCCCTCCTCCGCCTCGATATAGGCTTCAGCCTTGCGGAGCTGCTCGTCGGTGATCGCCTGCGGCGCAGACGCGCCGCCCTCGATGCGCTCCTCGGCCATCTCACACCCATTCCACTCGGGAGAGAGTTTTAGCCAGAGCGCACGGCCGCGCAAGCAAGAAGCCGGACGCGGGAGGCCCGCGTCCGGCTTTCGTCAGGTCAAACCTGCAATCAGGCTTACGCCGTGCCGGAGCCGCTTCCGCCGAGGGCCGCCTGGGCGGCGGCGAGCCGCGCGATCGGCACCCGGAAGGGCGAGCAGGAAACGTAGTTCAGCCCGGCATTGTGGCAGAACACCACCGAGGCGGGGTCGCCGCCGTGCTCGCCGCAGATGCCGAGCTTGATGTCCTTGCGCGTCTTGCGCCCACGCTCGGCGGCGATCTTGATCAGTTCGCCGACGCCCTCCTGGTCGAGCGACACGAACGGGTCCACCGCGAAGATCTTCTTGTCGGTGTAGAAGCCGAGGAAGGTCGCGGCGTCGTCGCGGCTGATGCCGAAGGTCGTCTGGGTCAGATCGTTGGTGCCGAACGAGAAGAACTCGGCGCCCTCGGCGATCGCGCCGGCCTGCAGCGCAGCGCGCGGCAGTTCGATCATGGTGCCGACCTGGTAATTGATCTTGGTGTTGGTTTCGGTCTGCACCTCCTCCGCGACGGCGTCGATCCGCTCCTTCACGAGATCGAACTCGGCCTTGGTCGCCACCAGCGGGATCATCACCTCAGGGACCACCGGCGCTCCCGTCTTCTTGCCGGCCACCACGGCCGCTTCGAAGATCGCCCGCGCCTGCATCTCGGCGATCTCCGGATAGGCGATCGCAATGCGGCAGCCGCGGAAGCCCGAGCATCGGGTTGAACTCGTGCAGTTCGCGCGCGCGATCGCGCGAGCTTCTGCGGATCGGCGCCCATTCCCTTCGCGACTTCCTCGATCTCCGCGTCGGTGTGCGGGAGGAATTCGTGCAGCGGCGGATCGAGCAGCCGGATCGTGACCGGCAGCCCTTTCATGATCTCGAACAGCTCGACGAAGTCGTCCCGCTGCATCGGCAGGATCTTGGCGAGCGCCGTGCGTCGCTGCTTCTCGTCGTCGGCGAGGATCATCTCGCGCACGGCGCGGATGCGATCGGCCTCGAAGAACATGTGCTCGGTGCGGCACAGGCCGATTCCTTCGGCGCCGAACTTGATCGCGACGCGCGCGTCTTCGGGCGTTTCGGCGTTGGCCCGCACCTTCAGCTTGCGCGCCTTGTCCGCCCAGCCCATGAGCGTCGCGAAATCCTCCGACAGCGACGGCTCCTGCATCTTGACCCGCCCGGCAAGCACTTGGCCGGTCGAGCCGTCGACGGTGATGATGTCGCCCTTCTTGAGCGTCATGCCGCTCGCGGTGAGCGTGCCGGCTCGCATAGTCGACGCGAATGCTCGCCGCAGCCCGCGACGCAGGGCTTGCCCATGCCGCGCGCGACGACGGCGGCGTGCGAGGTCATGCCGCCGCGCGTCGTGAGAATGCCCTCGGCGGCGTGCATGCCGTGGATGTCCTCGGGGCTCGTCTCGACGCGCACCAGCACGACATCGTGCCCCTGCGCCTTGAGCTGCTCGGCTTCGTCGGCGTCGAAGACGATCTCGTCCGCAGGCGGCGCCCGGGCGACGCCGGCAGCCCGGTCCCGATCACGGTGCGGTCGGCCTTCGGATCGATCGTCGGATGCAGAAGCTGGTCGAGCGAGCCCGGCTCGACGCGCGTGACCGCTTCGCTCCTTGCGTGATCACGCCTTCGTTGGCGAGTTCGACGGCGATCCGCAACGCGGCCTTCGCGGTCCGCTTTCCGGTGCGCGTCTGCAGCATCCAGAGCTTGCCCTGCTCGACCGTGAACTCCATGTCCTGCATGTCACGGTAGTGCTTTTCGAGCTTGGTGTAGTATTTCACCAAGTCGCCGATACGGCTCGGCATCGCCAGCTCCATCGAAGGCTTGTCGGAACCCGCTTCGGCGCGCGCGCCTCGGTGATTTCCTGCGGCGTGCGGATGCCGGCCACCACGTCTTCGCCCTGGGCGTTGATCAGGAACTCGCCGTAGAGACGGTGGTCGCCGGTCGACGGATTGCGGCTGAACGCGACGCCGGTCGCCGACGTCTCGCCGAGATTGCCGAACACCATCGCCTGCACGTTGACGGCGGTGCCCCACCTTCCGGGAGCTGTGCAGTTTGCGATAGGTGATCGCGCGCTGGTTCATCCATGAGCCGAACACGGCGCCGACCGAGCCCCACAGCTGCTCGTAGGGATCCTGCGGAAACGATTTCTCGTGCTCGCGCTCGACCCGCTTCTTGTAGAGCTCGACGATGTTCTCCCAGTCCTTCGCGTCGAGATCGGTGTCGAGCTTGTAGCCGTGGCCTCTCCTTGTACGCGTCGAGGATCTCCTCGAAATTATGGTGCCCGATATCGAGCACGACGTTCGAGTACATGTTGATGAAGCGGCGATACGAATCGAAAGCGAAGCGACGATCGCCGGAGATGCGCGCGAGCGCCTCGACGGTCTCATCGTTGAGGCCGAGATTGAGGACCGTGTCCATCATCCCGGGCATCGAGGCGCGCGCGCCGGAGCGCACCGACATCAGAAGCGGATCGTTCGGATCGCCGAACTTCTTGCCCATGACCTTGCCGACGAAGTCGAGCGCCTTCTCGACCTGCTGCTTCAGGTCTTTCGGATAGGTCTGATTATTCTGATAGAAATACGTGCAGACTTCGGTCGTGATGGTGAAGCCGGGCGGAACCGGGAGCGCGAGATTGGCCATCTCGGCGAGATTGGCGCCCTTGCCCCCGAGCAAGTTCTTCATCTTGGCGCCGCCTTCGCCCTTCCCGCCGCCGAACGTATAGACCCATTTTCCCTTGATGGCGGCCGGCTCGGCTGCGCGCTTGGCGGTCGACGCCTTGGTGGAGGCCTTGGCGGACGCGGCGGCGATGCGCTTCGGAGCGGGGGCTGCTTTCATCCGCTTGGCCGGGGCCGGTTTTCCGGCGCGCTTCGGCTTGGCGGCGGCGATTTTCAGGGGGGTCTTGGTCTTCGGCTTGGCTTTCGTCTCGGTCCGGGCGGCTGACCGTCCGGCTTTGGCCCTCGTCACCGATCGGCGGCTTACTGTCTTTGTGGATTTTGCCATTGCGTCTCGCTCCGGTTTGCGACTCGGCGGGCATGCAAAGCACCTCTGAGGCGAACGCGCAAGTCCGCACTTGACTCGTGGTTCGGCGGCTTGCTTTGCGCTCGCACTGCAGCAGTGCGCTCGAACTCGTATCACTTGATCAGGCCGAGGCCGACAATGCCGACGACGATCAAGTAGATCGCCACGATGTAATTGAGCAGGCGCGGCATGATCAAGATGAGAATGCCGGCGGCGAGCGCGACGAGCGGCTGAAGATGCGAAATCGAGAGGTTCATGAGTGGCGACCTTTTCGAGATGGCTGACGATGTGCGATGCTTATGGATTGGGCATCGCGGCGTGATCGGCCGCAGTCGACGCGGCGCGAATGGGCATGCGGCTCATCCTTCGATCTTGGAGAAATCGGCGACCGCGAGCGTCGCCGTGCGGATCTCGTTGAGCAGCTTGAGCCGGTTCGCGCGAAGCTCCGGCTCGGCGACGTTGACCGTCACATTAGTGAAATAGGCGTCGACATGCGGGCGCAGCGTCGCCATCGCGCGCATCGCGGCGGCGAAGTCCTCGCGCGCGATCGCGTTCTGCGCCTCCTGTTTGGCGGCGTCGATCGCGCGCGCAAGCTCCCACTCCTCCGCCTGGCGATAGAGGTCGGGATCGGGCGCGCCCGAATAGGTCGTCTGGTCGCGCTTTTCCTCGATGCGGATGATGTTGGTCGCGCGCTTGTAGCCCGCGAGCAGGTTCTTTCCGTCCTCGCTGTCGAGAAATTCTCCAAGCGCCTCGACGCGGCGCACGATGAGGAGGAGATCGTCCTGGCCTTCGAGCGCGAACACCGCATCGACCAGATCGTGCCGCGCGCCCTGTTCGCGGAGCTGCACTTTCAGGCGATCGGCGAAGAAGGCGAGGAGGTCTGAGTTCAAGATCAGAACTTGCCATGCTGATTGAACGAACAATTCGATGCTCGGTCCAGCCTTTTGCAGCCTCACGGCTTGAAGGCCATGGTTTCGGCAACGTCGTGGCTCCTGCAAAATTGCGTCTAGATATCCGATATGCGCGGTCTCAACTGGACGAAAAATCGAAGCGCAGTTTGTCCACCACCAATCCTAATAACACCCAGCGCCGCCCTTCGCAGCGCGTAGGGGTCCTTGCTCCCGGTCGGCTTTTCGTCGATCGCCCAGAAATCCGACCAGCGTGTCGATCTTGTCGGCGAGCGCGACGGCGACCGACACCGGATCGGTCGGCACGCGGTCGCTCGGGCCGAGCGGCTTGTAGTGCTCCTCGCAGGCGGCGGCGACCGATGCGTCCTCGCCTTGCGCCAGCGCGTAGTACCTGCCCATCAGTCCTTGCAGCTCGGGAAATTCGCCGACGACTTCGGTCAGCAAGTCGGCCTTGCAGAGTTTCGCTGCGCGCCTGACCTTGGCCTGTTCGACATCGGCGCCGACGTGGAACAAGCGGCGCAAGCTCGGCCGCGAGCCTTTCGATGCGCTCGATCCGCTCCCATTGCGTGCCGAGCTTTTCGTGGAACACGATGTCCTTGAATTTCGGCAGCCGGTCCTCGAGCCGCGTCTTCAGGTCCGTGTCGTAGAAGAACTTCGCGTCCGACAGCCGCGCGCGGATCACCCGCTCGTTGCCGGCGACGATCGCCGCGCCGCCGTCGGTCGCCTCGATGTTCGCCACGAGAATGAATTTCGGCGCGAGCTGGCCTTCGCTCTTATGCTGCGACGCCGGATGGGGGCGCTCACTGTCACCCTCCCCAGAAAGGGGAGGGTCGGACCGCTGCAAGCGGTCCGGGGAGGGGTCGTGCGCCGGATCGCGACCCCCTCCCGGCGAGCCGTGGCTCGCCGACCTCCCCCTTTCAGGGGGAGGCTCAAGGGCATGCGATGCTGCGCGCACGACAAAGCATTTCTGGTTGTTGCGGATGGTCGTGCGGATCACTTCGTCCGGAATGGCGAGGAAGGCGGGATCGAACGACCCCATCAGCACGACCGGCCATTCGACGAGGCCGGCGACCTCGTCGAGCAAAGCCTCGTCCTCGACGAGTTCGAGCCCTTGCGCAAAAGCGAGCTGGCGGGCGTCGTGCAGGATGATGTCCTTGCGCCGCGCCGGATCGAGCACGACTTTCGCCTGCTTCGAGCTTGCGCACATAATCGTCGAAGCGCCTCACATGGAACGCCTTCGGCGCGAGGAAGCGGTGCCCGCGCGTCGCGTCGCCCGCGGCGACGCCGTCGACCGAAAACGGCACGATGTCGGGGTCCTCGGTCTCCGGCCCGAACGTCGCGACGATCGCATGCAGCGGGCGCACCCAGGTGAGCCGGCCGTCGCCCCAGCGCATGGACTTCGGCCAGGGAAACGTGCGCACGACGACGGGCAGCATCTCGGACAGCACGTCGAGCGCCGGGCGGCCGGGCTTCTCCACGAGCGCGACATAGAAGTCGCCCTTCTTGGGGTCGCGCTGGATCGACGCCTCGGCGATCGAGCTCAGTCCCGCGCTCCGAGAAAGCCCTGCACCGCCGCGTCGGGCGCGCCGACGCGCGGCCCCTTCCGCTCCTCCCGCAGGTCCGGCTGGCGCGCGGGAATGCCCTGCACGAACAAGAGCGAGCCGGCGCGGCGTCGCGAACGCCTTCGCCCCCTCGTAGACGAGGCCCGCATCGACCAGGCGCTCGGTCACGAGCTTGCGCAAATCCTCCGCCGCCCGCGCCTGCATGCGGGCCGGGATTTCCTCGGAGAACAGCTCAAGCAGAAGGTCGGGCATGGCGGAGTGTGCTCGATCACCCTCCCCTGGAGGGAAGGGTCGGCGCGCAACGCGCGCCGGGGTGGGCAGGGTTAGGACAAGCGATACCTCTGGGAAGGGGTGGCGCGTTTCCTTTCCCCTCCCCCCGCTTGCGGAGGGAGGGGAGAAGCATAGCGATCGAAAGCACGGGCGCTGCAAGCAAGCCGCATCGCGGCTGCGCGCAGGCGGCGCCCCTCACGCGCCCCCTCCTGCGGTCGCGAGCCACGCCGCCCCGCACGCCTTGGCGAGTTCGCGCACGCGCAGAATATAGCTCTGCCGCTCGGTCACGGAGATCACGCCGCGCGCATCGAGCAGATTGAACACATGGCTCGCCTTGATGCACTGGTCGTAGGCGGGCAGCGCCATCAGATGCCGGCCCTTCTTGCCGTCTCCCCACCCCGCCTCGAGATATTTCCGGCAGGCGCTCTCGGCCATGCGGAACTGCTCGAACAGCATGTCGGTGTCGGCGTGCTCGAAATTGTGGCGGGAGAATTCCTGCTCGGCCTGCAGGAAGACGTCGCCATAGGTGACGCGCTTCTCGTCGTCGCGGCCGTTGAAGTTCAGATCGAACACGCGGTCGACGCCCTGCACATACATCGCGAGCCGTTCGAGCCCGTAGGTGAGTTCGCCCGCGACGGGCGCGCATTCGAAGCCGGCGACCTGCTGGAAATAGGTGAACTGCGAGACCTCCATCCCGTCGCACCAGCACTCCCATCCAAGCCCCCAGGCGCCGAGCGTCGGGCTCTCCCAGTCGTCCTCGACGAAGCGGATGTCATGCAGGGCGGAATCGATGCCGATCGCGGCGAGCGATTGCAGATAGAGGTCCTGGATGTCGGGCGGCGAGGGTTTCAGGATCACCTGGTACTGGTAATAGTGCTGCAGCCGGTTAGGGTTCTCGCCATAGCGCCCGTCCTTCGGCCGGCGGGAGGGCTGCACATAGGCGGCGTTCCACGGGCGCGGCCCGAGCGCGCGCAGCGTCGTGGCGGGATGGAACGTGCCGGCGCCAACTTCCATGTCGTAGGGCTGCAGGATCACGCAGCCGTAATCGGCCCAGTAGCGCTGCAGGGCGAGGATCAGGCCCTGGAAGGATCGCTCCGGGCGCATATGCGGCGGCAGTGAGGAGGACGCCATGGCGGGTGAGGTTATCGGCAACGGACCGGACGCGGTAGTCCGACGGCTAGTCCGGGAGCGAACCGGACCGGCTCCGCCCGACCGCCGCTTGACGGCGGCGAACCGTATCGGCGGGGCGCCTGGGGGTCAAGCCGAGCGGCCGCCGGCCCGCCGGCGCCGGCTGCAACCGGCCCTGCCCTACTCCGGCCGGTAGACGCCGGTGCGCGGATCGCGGCGCAGCTTGGGCAGTCGTTCGCGCTCGACCGTTTCCGGCGTCGCATCCGACACGCGGTCAAGCTCGGCATTGATGCGCCGCCACTCCCTGGCCAGCACGCGGGCCAGCGCCGCCGCCCCCAGCGCGCCGAACGCCGCGGCGACGACCGGCGGAATCGCGAATGGCAGCATGGGTTCTCTCCCCTGGTTGGGGGTCTCTCGCCTAGAGCCCGTAGCGGGCCCAGATCGCCCGCGTTTCGACCGACGAAATGACCTCGTCTATCATCGTACGGTCGAACAGGGCATTTGTTTCACCCCATACGCCCGGCGCCCGCCGGCCGAACAATCCGCGCTCGGGCGTGATCAGCGGCGTGACCACCTGCTCGCCGAAGCGCTCGCGCAGATAGGACCGCAGATCGCCGATCCGATCGACGAGCCCATGACCGAGCGCGGTCGGACCCGTCCAATACTCGCCCGAGAACACGGTGTTTTCCGGGCCGGTGAGGCGCGCGCCGCGGCTTGAGCGCACGAGATCGATGAAGACGCGGTGGATTTCGTTCTGCATCGTCTTGATGCGCTCCACCTCTTCGGGCTTTTCCGGCAGGAACGGGTCGAGCATCGCCTTGTGCTCGCCCGCGGTGTAGATGCGCCGCTCGATCCCGAGCTTGCGGATCGCCTCTTGCAGGCCGAACGAGGCCCCGATCACGCCGATCGATCCCACGATCGAGGTCGGGTCGCAGACGATCTCGTCGGCGGCGCAGGCGATCATGTAGCCGCCGGACGCCGCGACGTCTTCGACCGCGGCGATGACCGGCACGTCCTTCTCGTCGGCGAGCTGGCGGATGCGCCGGAAAATCAGATGCGACTGGGCGGCGGAGCCGCCGGGCGAATTGATCGCGAAGGCGACGGCCTTGATCCGGCCGATCCCGAATGCGCGATCGAGCGCGCGCGCAAGCCCGGCGAGCGTGATGCCCGGCCGCAGCGGCGTGGCGAATCCGATCACGCCGGTCAGCCGGATCACCGGAACGATCACCGCATCCGCCCGCCACCGGCGCGGCAGGATCGGACTGACGAGCCGCTGGATGCTTGTGAGCATTTCGCGCAGCGGCGCAGGCGTGGTCGGCTGTGACTCGGTGCTGGCGGGGTCGGACATGCAGACGGCCTCGTTTTCACGCGGCCATTCGCCGCCAATGAATTCATCAAGCGGAAAACCGCTTTGGGTTCCACCGGCCCCGAACCGGCTCGTTTAGGCCGCCCGGACCTGCGGCTCAAGTTACCCTTTATTCACCGTAATCGGTTCCAGTGAAGTTTCCGCTTCTCAACTCGACGTGACCGGCGGGTCTGGCCTGAACCGTTCACCGCATGACACGTTACAAACTGCCGTTCCAAGCGATTCGGCCGCGCCAGCCGAACCGCCGCCTGCCGCAAGAGGTCTTCGATGGACATCAAGGTCATCATGCTCGCGAGCCTGTTCAGCATGATCGCCGCGCTCTATCACCTGTCGAATTGGCGTTTGGTCAAGACGGACGAGTGACGTCACTCCCGTCGGCCGGCGCCTCCCGGTTGCCCGATCCATCCTGATCAGTCCGCCGCAAGCGGCAGCGGCGATCCCCCGCGCAGGACAGCCTCCGCTTCGGCGGTCGGGGCGTTCTTCTCATTGTTGAGCGTGAGCGGCGGCAGGATCGCGAGCGGCCCGCGGCTGCCCTTGACCGCGCGCACGAGGATGCGGATCGCCGGAGCGCCCGGCTTGGCGTAGACCGGCAGAACGGCGATCGCCCCGAAACTCTCCCCGAGTGAGGCCAAGACTTCGGCGATCCGCTCGGCGGGATAGATCAGCGTCAGCACCCCTTCCGGACGAAGCAGGCGCGCCGCCGTCTGCGTCCATTCCGCGATCACGCCGCGCTCGGCCGTGTGGGCGCGCCGGCGCTCCGGGTCGGGGGACGGCGGCCGTGTCGCGCCGTCATGGAAGGGCGGGTTCATCAGCACGCGGTGCGCGATGCCGTGCCCCAATTCGTTCGCGGCGAAAACGGCGGCGGGCGCCATGACGTCGAGCGCGACGGTCGCGACCCGGTCGCCCAGCCCGTTGCGGTCGGCGTTGACCCGCGCCGCCGCGGCGAGCAGCGGGTCGATCTCGATCAGGGTCAGTCGGAGTTGCGGCGAGCGCGATGCGAGCGCGAGGCCGGCCGCGCCGACGCCGGCGCCGAGTTCGATGGCATGCTCCCCCGCGCGCCCGCCGGTCGCGGCGGCGAGCAGGATGGCGTCATGGCCGAAACGGTGGCCGCGGCGCGGCTGCACCAGTCGCAGGCGACCGTCCAGCACGGCGTCGTCGCTCCAGGTCTCGTCGAGTCCCTCAAGTGACATCGCGCCACAGTTCGTGACCAAGGCCGGCTTCGCGCAACAGGGCGCGCGCCGGCTCCAGGTTCTCGTCAGGAACCAAAACCCGCCGCGGCAGAATCCCGATCGATCCCTCCAGCACGCTCATGTTCTGGTCGAGCACCCAATGGGGGATTTCCGCCGCCTCGAGCAGGGTGACCACCGCGGATACTAGCACTGCGTCGTTGGTGCGTACGATTTCCTTCACGAGCCCTGTCGCACTCCCTGTTCGGCGCGTCCCTGCTCTGTCGGCCTGCTCGGCGTTGCTTGCGCGAGATAGGCGAGAAGCTTCATCTCGCGGCGGCCGCGCGTCACGGTGTCGAGGATCAGCCCGCAGGCGATCGCGACGAAGGCGAGGATCATCAGCCCGGTCGACAGGAGCGCCGTCGGCAGGCGCGGCACGACGCCCTGCGCGAAGTAAGTGATCAGGATCGGCACCGAGAGCGCAATCGCCACGGCGGCGATCGCAACGCCGAGCGCGGAAAAGAACCGCAGCGGGCGTTCCGACCGGTACAGCCTCGCGATCATCGCGAGGATGCGCAACCCGTCCCGCCAGGTATTGAGCTTGGACGCCGAGCCCTCCGGCCGCGCGTAATAGGGGGTCGCGATCTCGGCGACCGGCAGCTCCAGCTCGAGCGCATGGACGGTGAGCTCCGCTTCGATCTCGAATCCGCCCGACAGCACCGGGAATGATTTGACAAAACGCCGCGAAAAGACGCGATATCCGGACAGAATGTCGGTAAAGCTCGCACCAAACATCCACCGGACGAACCCGGTGAGCACCCGATTGCCGAACCGGTGACCGCGGCGGAAAGCGGCGGGCGCCTCTTCGACGCGGGCGGCCACCACCATGTCGAGTTGCTCCTGCACGAGCTTCGCGATCATGGCGCGAGCGCTCGGCGCATGATAGGTCGCGTCCCCATCGACAAGCAGGTAGATATCGGCCTCCACGTCGCGGAACATGCGCCGCACCACATGGCCCTTGCCCTGCTGCGCCACGCAGCGAACGATTGCGCCGGCCGCGCGGGCGACCTCGACCGTGCGATCGGTCGAATTGTTGTCATAGACATAGATCGCCGCGCCGCTCAGCGCCTCGCGGAAGCCGCCGATCACCTGCGCGATCGCCGCCTGCTCGTTGTAGCAGGGCGCCAGCACGGCGATCCGCAATCCGTGCTGTTTCGCCGCGGCCCGCGCATCATCCTTCGCCGCAAGCCCCGTCACGACATCCTCCTTGGCGGCGGCCGCGGCGCGGGTCGTCAGCGGCAAACGGCGCACTTGTCTCGCAACCCTAGCATTTCTATTTTCCATGGTCCCGCCTTGTCGCGGCTTCGGAGCACTCCGCTTGGCTGTCGTAATTCCCTTTGAAACTCCCGCCGGCGCCACCATCGATGGGCTCGTGACTCTCGTCACGACCGACATGGCGCGCGTGAACGCGGCCATCATCGGCTGCACCGGTTCCGAAGTGACCACCATCCCCGAGGTGGCGAACCATCTCATCGCGTCGGGAGGCAAGCGCCTGCGTCCGATGCTTACGCTCGCGATGGCGCAGCTGTCCGGATATGGCGGCGAGGGCCATGTCAAGCTGGCCGCCGCGGTCGAATTCATGCACACCGCGACGCTCTTGCATGACGATGTCGTCGACGAAAGCAGCATGCGGCGCGGCAAGCTCGCGGCGCGCATGCTATGGGGGAACGAAGCCAGCGTCCTGGTCGGCGACTTCCTGCTCGGGCAGGCGTTCAAGCTCATGGTCGAGGTCGGCTCGCTGCGCGCGCTCGAAATCCTCGCCTCGGCGGCCGCCGTCATCGCCGAGGGCGAGGTGCGCCAGCTCGGGACCGCCAAGAACACCTCGACCACCGAGGACGAATATCTCGCGGTCATCCGGGCGAAGACCGCCGAGCTGTTCGCCGCCGCCTGCGAGGTCGGCCCGGTGATCGCCGGCCGGCCCAAGGCGGAACAGGCCGCCTGTCGCTCCTTCGGCATGAATCTCGGCATCGCCTTCCAGCTCGTCGATGATGCGCTCGACTACGGCGGCAAGGCGGCGAAGCTCGGAAAGAATGTCGGCGACGACTTCCGCGAAGGCAAGATCACGCTGCCGGTGGTGCTCGCGTTCCGGCGCGGGTCGGAACCGGAGCGCGAATTCTGGCGGCGGACGCTCACACAGGGGGAGGCGACCGCGTCCGATCTGGACCACGCGATCGGCTTGATGACGAAGCATCGCGCGCTCGACGACACGTTTACGCGCGCGCGCCATTACGGGGCGATCGCCAAGGACGCGCTCGCGCTATTTCCCGCCTCGCCGATGAAGGTGGCGCTCGAAGAGGCTGTCGAGTTTTCGATCAACCGCACCCATTGATCCGACCCCGGGTAGCCTTGACGGCCTACTCTCCCCACGCGGCGAAAGCCTCGGCGAAGGCGCGGTCGCCCGGAGGGCCCTTCTCGATCGCCAGGATCGCCCGCCGCCCATTGGCGTAGACCACCGGCACGTCGAACCAACCCCGCTCCTTGAGGAGCTGGATGTTGCGCTGAATGTCGGTTTCCGCGGACGACAGCCCGATCAGGAAAAAGCCGGCGGTCACCTTGACCGCAAGCCCCGCGAGCGGGACGCCGCGGGTCTGCTCGGCCTGCTTCATCAGGATGCCGGGAATATTGGAAATGCCGCCATTCGGCGTATCCGCCGGCATCGCGAACATGATCTCGATGGTATGGCTGGCCGGCAGCGCCTTGTCGGTGTTGCGGCGAAGCGACCATTTCACCGTCACCTTCGGCTCGGGGATTTCGATCTCGGCGCGCACGGTGACGTCAAGCGCCTGCCCGGGCCCGGCGGCGACCGATTCGGTGCGCCAGACCGCGGTTCCGACAAACCGCTTGCCGGCCGGGTTGGAGGGATCCTCTTCATAGAGGACGACGCGCTGCGCGACGGCCGGTCCCTCCTGCGGACGCGTGCTCGGCGCACCCGGCGGGCCGATCCGATCGGTGATTTTGGCGCGCGACGAGGGGCTTGTATCCGGGGCGGCAGGCGTGGCGACAGTGTCCTGGCCGCGGAACAAGCCGGCGATGCTCGGCCACTGCCAGTAGACGAGCCCCGACAGGGCGAACACGATCAAGACGGCCGCCGCGGCGATCAACACGCCCCGATTGGACGCGAGCGCCACGACCGAACGCAGGCCTTCCGCGAAGGCGCTGGGCCGTTCGTCCGTCTCTTCGACGCGCGCCGGGAACGGCTGGTCGGTCGCAGCGTCCGTATCGTCGCGGTCGGACCCGGGCGGCCGCTCTCTGTCCTTCGGCGTGAAAGCAAGGTCGTCCGTGTCGCCTCCCGCCGATGCGCCGGGCTCGGCTTCTCGCCGGGCGCTCAAAGAAGGTTCGGCGGGCCCGGCAGGCCAGGGCGCGGAGCGCCGGCCGGGCGGCGGCTCGGGCTTGCCCGGCTCACGCGCGGGCGGCGGCTCGCCTCTTCCGTCGTCGCGGGAAAGCGGAGAACGCGCGGCGAAACCCCGCGGCGGCTGGAACTCGCGCTTGGGAGGCGGCGGCGGAGGCCGCCGCGACGGGGCGCGCTGGCCCTCGTCTTCGCCCGGCGGCTCGGCCGCCGCCGCGCTGGAATGCTCCTGCGCCGCCTCGGAAGGTTCGGTCCCGCCCGCATCGGCGCTCGCGGGCGAACCCGCGTCCGTGGCCGGTGCAGTGGACGACCGATCGGACCTTGCCTGCGCGCTGCCGGCGCGGGCGCGCCGGGCGGCGTCGGCTTCGACCTTGCGGATTGCTTCTTCGAGAGCGAGCCGTTCGCGGGTGATGTCCGACTCGCTGAGGGGAGGCGTCACCGACCGTAGCTGGGTGACAAGCGCATTGCGGGCGCGCTCGTACAGGATACGGCGCGCTTCTCCGGTGTTCTTCTCGAGGCCGGCCACGGCCTTGCCGATCAGGGGATAGTAGTTAGCCATTACAAGCTAGCGTCCCGCAAGTCGCCGCCACTCCTAGCCTTCGAAAGGATTGTGCACGAGTATCGTGTCATCGCGCTCCGGACTCGTCGAGAGCAAAGCGACCGGGCAGCCCACCAGCTCCTCGATCCAGCGGACATATTTGACCGCCTGAGCGGGCAGATCCGCCCACGATCGCGCGCCGGCCGTCTTCCCCTGCCAACCCTCGATCGACTCATAGCACGGCGCGACCTGTGATTGGGCATGCTCGCTCGCCGGAAGATAATCAACGATCCGGCCGTCGAGACGATAGCCCACGCACACCTTTATCTCGTCGAAACCGTCGAGAATGTCGAGCTTGGTGAGGGCGAGCCCATCGATGCCGCTGGTGCGCACGGTCTGCCGCACCAGCGCGGCGTCGAACCAGCCGCAGCGCCGGCGGCGGCCGGTGACGGTGCCGAACTCCCGCCCGCGGTCGCCGATCAGCCGGCCGATCTCGTTGTCCTGCTCGGTCGGGAACGGCCCCGCGCCGACCCGCGTCGTATAGGCTTTGCAGATGCCGAGCACGTAGCCGATCGCCGAAGGGCCGACCCCGGAGCCGGTGGCGGCCTGCGCTGCGACCGTGTTCGACGAGGTGACGAACGGGTAGGTCCCGTGATCGATGTCGAGCAGCGCGCCCTGCGCGCCTTCAAACAAAATGCGCTTGCCTTCCCGCCGCTTGCGGTCGAGCAGCGCCCACACCGAATCCATGTAGGGCAGGACGCGCGGCGCGAGCGCGGCGAGTTCCTCGTAGAGCGCGAAGGCGTCGAACTCCGGAAGGCCGAGGCCGCGGCGCAGCGCGTTATGATGCACCAGGAGCCGCTCGATCTTCGGCTTGAGCGATACGAGATCGGCGAGGTCCATCAGCCGAATGGCGCGCCGGCCGACCTTGTCCTCATAGGCCGGGCCGATGCCGCGCTTGGTGGTGCCGATCCGCGTGGTCGAGGTCGCGGCCTCGCGGATCGCGTCGAGTTCCTGATGCAAGGGCAGGATCAGCACGGTGTTCTCGGCGATGCGCAGCGCGTCCGGGCCGATCGCCACGCCCTGTCCGGCGAGCCGGTCGATCTCCTCGATCAGCGCCTTGGGGTCGAGCACGACGCCATTGCCGATCACCGAGAGCTTGCCGCGCACGACGCCGGACGGCAGAAGCGACATCTTGTAGGTCGTTCCGTCGATGACCAGCGTGTGGCCGGCATTGTGGCCGCCCTGGAAGCGCACCACGATGTCGGCCTGCGCGGACAGCCAGTCGACGATCTTGCCCTTGCCCTCGTCTCCCCATTGGGCACCGACGACTACCACGTTCGCCATGAGCGTCCTTCCGACATCTCCGCCCGCCGCAAACGCCACCCCGGCGGCGGCCGACGATCGGCTATCCGCCTCGAATACTGGATGAATCCCCGCGAAGCAAGGCGGGTCAGAAGTGCAGGGCCTTGGCCTGCTGGACATGCGGCAGGGCGCGGACCCGGTCGAGGATTTCGGGCGGGATCTCGCCGTCGATCTCGACCAGCGCGATCGCGTTGCCTCCCTGGGCGTCGCGTCCGAGATTGAAGGTGGCGATGTTGATCTTCGAATCGCCGAGCAGCGAGGCGAAGCGGCCGATGAAGCCGGGCTTGTCGGCATTGGTGACATACAGCATCGAACGGCCGAACTCGGCGTCCATCCGGATGCCCTTGATGTTGACGATGCGCGGCCGCCCGTCGGCGAACACGGTGCCCGACAAGGCGCGCGTCATCCGCTCCGTCTGCACCGTCACCGTGATCAGGCTCTCGAAGTCGCCCTCCGCGCCACGCGTGACTTCCTCGACCACGATGCCGCGCTCCTTGGCGGTCACCGGCGCGGACACGAAGTTCACGTCGGAAAGCATCGGTCGCAAGAGCCCGGCCACCGCCGCCGAGGTCAGCGCCCGCGTGTTCATCTGCGCGACGTGCCCGTCATAGGCGATCTGCACCTTTTTGAGCCCCGTCTCGGTCAGCTGACCGGCGAACGAGCCGAGCCTTTCCGCGAGCACGATGAACGGCTTGAGGCGCGGCGCCTCCTCCGCGCTGATGGAGGGGAAATTGACGGCGTTGGAAATCGCGCCCTGCAGCAGATAGTCGGACATCTGCTCGGCCACCTGCAGCGCGACGTTCTCCTGCGCCTCCGTGGTGGCTGCGCCGAGATGCGGCGTGCACACGACATTGGGATGGCCGAACAGCGGATTGGTCTTGGCCGGCTCCTCGCTGAACACGTCGAACGCCGCGCCGGCCACCCGGCCCTCGTCGAGCGCTGTGCGCAGCGCGACCTCGTCAACCAGGCCGCCGCGCGCGCAATTGATGATCCGCACGCTCGGCTTCATCATGGCGAGGGCTTCGGCGCCGATGATGTTGCGGGTCCGATCGGTGAGCGGGGTGTGCAGCGTGATGAAGTCGGAGCGCCGGAACAGGTCGGCGAGCTCGACCCGCTCGACGCCGAGGTCGCGCGCGCGCTCGGGCGACAGGAAAGGATCGTTGGCGATCACCTTCATTCGCAGCCCGTGCGCGCGGTCGGCGACGATCGAGCCGATATTGCCGCACCCGATGACGCCGAGGGTCTTGCCGGTGATCTCGACCCCCATGAAGCGGTTCTTCTCCCATTTGCCGGCCTGGGTCGACGCGTCGGCCTGCGGGATCTGGCGCGCGAGCGCCAGCATCAGCGTGATCGCGTGCTCGGCCGTGGTGATCGAGTTCCCGAAGGGCGTGTTCATCACGATGACGCCCTTGGCGGTCGCGGCGGGGATATCGACATTGTCGACCCCGATGCCGGCGCGGCCGATCACCCGCAGCTTGGCCGCGCGCTCGATGATCTTGGGCGTGACCTTGGTCGCCGAACGGATGGCGAGCCCGTCATAGTCGCCGATCACGGCGGCGAGCTTGTCCTTGTCCTTGCCAAGATTGGGCTGGAAATCGACCTCGACGCCGCGCTCCTTGAAGATTTGGATCGCAGCGTCGGACAAGGCGTCGGAGATGAGAACGCGAGGAGCCATTGGCGGAATTCCCGATGATTGGTGGGGGCGGTTGCCCAGGAATGGAATTGCCGCGCTCAGGCGCGCCGAAGATCGATGACCTCGCGACGAACGCGTTACGCGGCCTTGGGCAACGCCGCCTTCGCCTCGGCATAGGCCCAATCGAGCCAATGCGTGAGCGCCTCCACGTCGCGCGTCTCGACGGTTGCGCCGCACCAGATGCGCAGGCCCGGCGGGGCGTCGCGATAGGCGCCGAGATCGTAGCCGGCCGCTTCCTTTTCGACCGCCGCGACGATCGACTTGGCGAACGCCGCCTGCGCATCGGCGGAGCGGCTCGCAATGTCGGGGTCGACCACCTTGAGGCACACCGAGGTGTTCGAACGCGTGGCCGGGTCCTTGGCGAGGAACGCGACCCAGGGCGTGCGCTGCACCCAGGCGGCGATCGCCTGCGCGTTCGCGTCGGCGCGCGCGATCAATCCCTTGACGCCGCCGACCGACTTCGCCCAGGCGAGCGCGTCGAGATAATCCTCGACGCACAGCATCGACGGCGTGTTGATCGTCTCGCCCTCGAATATGCCTTCGATCAGCTTGCCGCCCTTGGTCAGGCGGAAGATTTTCGGCAGCGGCCAGGCCGGCTTGTAGCTTTCCAGCCGCGCGACGGCGCGCGGCGACAGAATCGAGCATGCCGTGCGCGGCCTCTCCGCCCAGGACCTTCTGCCAGGAGAAGGTCGCGACATCGAGCTTCTCCCAGTCGAGCGGCTGGGCGAAGGCGGCGGAGGTCGCGTCGCAGATGGCGAGCCCGGCGCGATCCGCGGCGATCCAGTCGCCGTTCGGCACGCGCACGCCCGATGTCGTGCCGTTCCAGGCGAACACGACGTCGTTGGTCCAGTCGACCTTGGAGAGGTCGGGCAGCGCGCCATAATCGGCGGACAGCACCGTCACGTTCGGCGAGCTTGAGCTGCTTGGTGACGTCGGTGACCCAACCGTCGCCGAAGGACTCCCAGGCGAGCATCGTGACCGGACGCGCGCCGAGCATCGACCACATCGCCATCTCGACCGCGCCGGTGTCGGACGCAGGCACGATGCCGACGCGGTAATCGGCGGGAAGTTCGAGCACTTCGCGGGTGAGGTCGATCGCCCGTTTCAGCTTGGCCTTGCCGATCTTGGCGCGATGCGAGCGCCCGAGCGCCGCGTCGGCGAGGGCGTCAAGCGTCCAACCAGGGCGTTTGGGGCAGGGGCCGGAGGAGAAATGCGGCACGAGCGGCCGCGCGGCGGGCTTTGCGTTCGTCATGGTCTACCCTTCCAGATAGCTGCCCCTCGTTGGGGAGGGGTGTCCCGCCGGCGGGAATAGGGTAGCCACAAATGCAAGTCAATACGGGGCGGCCGCGCCATGAGGAAATAGGAACACAGACCTGCGTCGAAGCGCGGCGTCCGACAAGCGGGTGTGAGCAACCGCAGGTCGCGGCAAGCGGGTCAGGGCGCCTTCAGCACCGTGCGGCATTCGGGCGGCAGCGCCGACATGGTCAGCGCCGGGCGCGGCTTCGACGGCGTTGTCTCCGGCTGCGGTTTCAGAACCGAGTCCTGGAACCACCAGTCGAGGTCCTTGCCGCACCCGTCTCCCGCCGGAACCGGCGGCTGCGCCGTGCAGTCCGGGCTGTCGCTCGGACAGCTGATGCGGATGTGGAAATGATAGTCGTGCCCCCAATAGGGGCGCACCTTGTTGTGCCAGGCGCGGTTCCACCCCTCATCGCGGCACAGCGCCTTCTTGATCGCGGCATTGACGAAGATGCGCTCGACCTCGGGCATCTGCGCCGCCGTCTTGACCACGCCGACATGGGCGGGGGTCCAGATCGCCGGATCGACATCGCGCCTGTCGGCGGCGACGACATTGACCGCGGACATATTCTCGCGCTCCTCGCGGGTGAGTTCGCGGTCCGGCATCGGAGTGAGCCAGATATCGGCGTCGAGCCCGACCTGGTGGCTCGTATGCCCGGTCAGCATCGGCCCGCCGCGCGGCTGCGAAATATCGCCGACGAGGAGGCCGGGCCAGCCCACCTGCTGCGCCTTTTTCGCGAGGCTTTCGAGCGCGCTGATCAGCTCGGGATGGCCCCAATTGCGGTTGCGCGACAGCCGCATCACCTGCCAGGCCGGGCCGTTCACCGGCAGCGCGACCGCGCCCGCGATGCAGCCGCGGGAGTAGAAACCGATGGTGCGGCTCCGCATCTCCGCCGGCGTGTTCTTGCGCGCGAACAACTGCTTCGCCGGGGTCGCCGGATCGTCGGGATTGGCGAGCGGCGGCAACGGCTCGGGGTTGACGGTTCCGCGCGTCTGCGCGGCGGCGCCGCCGCAGGCGAGGAAAAGGACGAGGAGGCCCGCCAAGGGCGATCGGCGATTCGGTATCATGGCCCCTCTTTTACCCCATTAACCAAGAAATCGGAACGCGGCGGCGCGCCGTTGTCACCGCGGAGCCGCGCCGTATTCTGTCGCAGCTTGCGGGGGGTGTGGCGTTGAGAGGGCTATCGTCATGCATCGTCTCGCCAATGCGGTTGTCGCCGGAAGCTTTGTGACCCTTGCGTCGCGTGATGGCGGCGACGCCCGGCCTCGCCGAAGTGGTCGTCAGCATCGACAAGTCGTCGCAGCGGATGTCGGTCAGCGTCGACGGCGCGCCGCGACATAGCTGGGCCGTCTCCACCGGAACCGGCGGCGGGCCGCCATCGGGCGTCTATCGGCCCCAGCGGCTCGAGCGCGCCTGGCGCTCGCGCAAGTTCGGGTGGGCGCCGATGCCGCACGCGATCTTTTTCCATGGAGGCTACGCCATCCACGGCACGATCCATGTGTCGCGGCTCGGGCGGCGCGCCTCGCATGGCTGCGTGCGCCTGCATCCCTCCAACGCGGCGACGCTTTTTGCGATCGTTGGCGCCGAGGGCGCCGGCCGGACCCGCATCGTGGTCAGCCGCTGACGCGGATTTGCTGCTGGTGAGCGGAAAAGGGAAGACGCGCGGATGCGGAACCGCGTCCGCAAAGTGGCGTTGACCACGGAGGATTCCCCAAACATTCAGGAGGAGCAAATGGCTACGGAGTCGCCGACGGCGGGTCGGGAAGCTTTGGATCGACGCGAGACCGTGTCGCTGATCGGCAGCGACAAGGTTGAAGGCACGGCCGTCTATCGCGCCGACGGCACCAAGATCGGCCAGATCGAACGCGTGATGATCGACAAAGTGAGCGGCAAGGCCGCCTATGCCGTCATGAGTTTCGGCGGATTCATGGGGATCGGCGAGGACTACTATCCGCTGCCGTGGTCGGCGCTCACCTACAATCCGCGGATGGACGGCTACGAGGTCGATATCAGCGACGAGCAGCTCAAGGGCGCTCCCCGTTACTCGAAGCACGAGAACTGGGACTGGTCGAGCCCGGATCGCAGCAAGACGATCCACGACTACTACAACATACCGGCGATGGGGCTGTAGCCCGATTGGGCTGTCCGCGTCGAACAAAACGCCCTTCGGCGCCCGCCGGGGGGCGTTTGCTTGAGCGGCACGTATCGCAGTCGAGATTGTGGCTTTGTTCAGCCTTGCTGATGACCCGTCGCCGTCGGCATCTCCGCATGCAAGGCGCGCAAGCCATCGCGATAGGTCGGGTAGCGCAGCGTCACGCCGAGATCGCGCTTCAACCGGCCGTTCGCGACGCGTTTGTTGTCGCGATAGAAACTCAGGCCCATCGGGCTCATCGTCTTGGCGGCTTCCGCGAAGGGAACCAATGGCGGTGGGGCAATGCCGAGCAGGTCGGCCGCGAAGGCGATCGGATCGGCCGGCGACGACGGCTCGTCATCGACCACATTGAAAATACCGCTCGCGCGCTGTGCAAAGGCGGCGTCGATCGCCTGGGCGATGTCGGCGACATGGATGCGGTTGAACACCTGCCCCGGCTTGTCGATGCGACGCGCATTGCCCTGCGCGGTGGTGACGAGCGCGTTCTGCCCCGGTCCATAGATGCCGGCGAGCCGCAGGATCGCGACGGGCACATTCCGCCGGGCGCTGATCGCCTCCCAGGCGCGTTCCTGGCTCGAGGCGATCGCGTCCGCGCAGATTGACCGGTTCCGGCGGCGTCGTCTCGCACACCCAGTCTCCGCCGTGATCGCCATAGACGCCGACCGTCGTGAGCAGCACAATCGAGGAAAGCTTCGGCGCGTGCAGGATTTCGTCCGCGAGCACGGCAAGCACCGGGTCGACCCCGTCGGCCGGCGGCGCTGAAACGAGCAAGGCGTCCGCCTCCTGCATCGCCGCCAGGATCGCGCGCGAAGGCGAGCGCCCGTCGAACACCACCATGTCGACCGCGCGCTGGCCGAAACGCCTGCCGGCGAGCGTCTCGGCGTTGTCCCGCGTGCGCGTCGTCCCGATGATGCGATCGAACCGCGCGCCGTACTCAACCGCGTAATGCCGCGCGCAATAGCCGAAGCCGAAACACAGAAGTGTGGTCATCCGAGCGCTCCTGCCCCTTGCGCGGCGGCCCATTCCTCCTGCACGGAGGCGTCGCGCTCATCGCCGCGATGGTTCGCGGCGAGCGCTGCAAGACCATCATGCGGCAAGAGGCGCGACAGCGCCCACACCGCGGCGCCGCGCACCAAGGGCGACGAGTCGCCGAGGCGCTCTTCCGCCTTCGGCGCGAGCGCGATATCGCCGCTATTGCCGATCGCGATCATGACATTGCGCAGGAAACGGTCACGGCCGGTGCGCTTGATCGCGGTCTTGCGGAACAGCGCCCGGAACGCCGCATCGTCGAGGTCCGCGAGGTCCGCAAGCGCGGGGGATTGCAGTTCGGCGCGGGCGGCGAGCTTTGCTTCGCGGCCGGTCTGGGCGAACTTGTTCCACGGACAGACCGCGAGGCAATCGTCGCAGCCATAGATGCGGTTGCCGATCGCGGCCCGCAGGCCGCGCGGGATCGGTCCCTTGTGCTCGATGGTGAGATAGGACATGCACCGGCGCGCATCGAGCCGGTAGGGCGCGGGAAAGGCCGCGGTCGGGCAGATGTCGAGACAGGCGCGGCAGGCGCCGCAATGATCGCTCTCCGGCGCGTCCGGCGGCACATCGAGGGTCGTGAAGATCGCGCCGAGGAACAGCCACGAGCCGAAGTCCCGGGAGACAAGATTGGTGTGCTTGCCCTGCCAGCCTAATCCGGCGGCGGCGGCGAGCGGCTTCTCCATCACCGCAGCGGTGTCGACGAACACCTTCACGTCGCCGCCCGCGGTGGCCACGAGCCAGCGGGCGATGTCCTTGAGGCGGCGCTTGATCACATCGTGATAGTCGTCGCCCTGCGCATAGACGGAGATCGCGCCGCGGTCGCGCCGCGCGAGGACGGCGAGCGGGTCCTTCTGCGGCCCGTAATTGACGCCGAGCATGACGACGGTCCGCACCTGTGGCCACAGCGCGCGCGGATCGCCGCGCCGGTCGGCGGTGGCCGCGAGCCACTCCATGTCCCCGTGACAGCCTTCCGCGACGAACTCCGCGAGCCGTGCGCCGGCCGGCGGGAGGGCATCGGGCCGGGCCATCGCCACCGCGTCGAAACCGTGCGCCCGCGCGGCGTCGCGCAGCGCCGCCTTGAGCGCTGCGGGTTCGTTCAGAAATCGAGGTCGGCGTAGGTCTTCGACGGCGCAATGCCCGCATGCAGCTCCACCAGGAGCGGGCGGAACGAGGGCCGCGACTTCACCCGCGCGTACCAATGCTTCGCCGATTCGTCTTCGTTCCACGGCACGTCGCCCAAATAATCCACGCAGGAGAGATGCGCCGCAGCGGCCAGATCCGCATAGCTCAGCCGCGTTCCGGCGAGCCAATCCCGCGTTCGCACCAGCCAGCCGATATAGGCGAGATGATAGCGGATATTCGCGAGCGCCGGCGCGGATCGCCTCGATGTCGGGCGACCCGCCCCCCTGGCTCACCGTCATATGGCGCTTGAACACCCGTTCGGTAACCAGCGGTCCGCTCACCTCCATGAAGAACTTCTCGTTGAACCAGGCGGCGAGCCGCCGGACCTCGATGCGGGCGTCGAGGTCGCGCGGCAGCAGGCGATGGTCCCCGAGCTCGCTTCCCCGCGTCTCGTCGAGATACTCGGCGATGATCGCGGCATGCGGGATCGGCGGCCGCTGATCCTCGACCAGCACCGGGGTGGTGGCGGCCGGGTTGACCGCCAGAAACTCGTGCCGGCGCTCCCACGGCCGCTCGTCGATCAAGCGCGGCGTCAGCCCGTACTCGCCGAGGGCGATCCGCACGAACCGTGAATGCGGGCAGAGGCACTGATGATACAGCGTGAGCATAGCCTGTCAGGGTTCCGGAAATCGCGAATCGCGGGCAAATGCAATACCGCATGGTGAAACGGAGTCATACAAGACCATAATGCGGTGAAATCCGGGCAATCCCGCGGAGTGTGCACGGCGCTTTGCCCCTTGCCCCCCGAACGCGGTTCGGGCGAAAAGCGCGCACCCTTGTCGGCCGCCGCCCGCGCTGGGGGGCAAAACTCGTCAACCGCGGAGCCGTCCCCATGCTGCTCGATGTGTTCAAGGCTGCTTTCCTCGGCTTCGTCGAGGGATTGACCGAGTATCTCCCGGTCTCCTCGACCGGGCATCTGCTGCTGCTCGAGCATTTCTTCGGGTTCGACGACGAGGCGTTCGGCAAGAGCTTCGCGGTGCTGATCCAGCTCGGCGCCATTCTCGCGCTGCTGTCGATCTACTTCCACAAGTTGTGGCTGCTCGCCACGCATATGTTCACCGACCCCTATGCGCGGCGCTTCGTCATCGGCGTGCTGATCGCCTTTCTTCCCGCTGCGATTGTCGGCGCGCTCGCGCATGGATTTATCAAGAGCGTTCTGTTCAATCCCTGGATCGTGTGCTTCTCGCTGATCGTCGGCGGCGCCGTCCTGCTGTTCGTCGACTCGCTCAATCTCAAGCCGCGCTACACCGAGGCGACCGAGTTCTCCCTGCCCTTGTGCGCAGGCATCGGCGTGATCCAGTGCGTGTCGATGATTCCCGGCGTATCGCGCGCGGGCGCGACCATCGTCGGCGCCATGCTGCTGGGGGCGGATCGGCGGTCGGCGGCGGAATTCTCCTTCTGGCTCGCAATGCCCACCATGGTGGGCGCCTTCGCCTACGACCTCTACAAGGATGGCGGGCAGATGACGGCGAACAACTTCCTTCTCGTCGCGGTCGGCTTCGTCGCCTCGTTCATCTTCGGCTGGATCGTCGTGAAAACTTTCCTCGGCTATGTGGCGCAGCACGGCTTCGGCCTGTTCGTCTGGTGGCGCGTGATCGTCGGCACGCTCGGGCTGATCGGTCTCGCTTTGGTCGGATGACCGCGAAGCGCCTGCGGGTCGAGGACGACGCGCTGTTGCGCGGCCGCGGCCGCTTCATCGCCGACGCGCGTCTCGACAACCAGGCGTTCGGCTGTTTCGTGCGTTCGCCGCATGCGCATGCGCGCATCGTCGCGATCGACGCCGAGGCGGCGCGCGGCGCACCGGGCGTGCTTGCCGTTCTCACCGCCGCCGACATGCAGGCGGCAGGGGTCGGCGGCGTGTCCTGGCATCCGCCCATGCGCGGACGCGGCGGGGCGAGCGTCATCGAACCGCTGCGTCCGGCGCTTGCGGCGGACCGGGCGATGCATGTCGGGCAGCCCGTGGCGCTCGTGGTCGCAAGCTCGGCGGTCGCCGCTCAGGACGCGGCCGAAGCGGTCGTCGTCGACTACGAAGCGCTCGAACCGGTGATCGGCTGCGCGCGCGCCATCGCGCCCGATGCGCCCCAACTCTGGCCCGAGGCCCCCGGCAATGCCGCGCTCGACTGGGGATTCCCGCCCGCGGACGAGGCGGCCAATGCGCAAGCGGTCGACCGGGCGATCGGTGAAGCGGCGCATGTCGCGCAGGTGAGCGTGTGTGAACCAGCGGATCGTCGTCGCCAGCATCGAGCCGCGCGGCGCGACCGCGACCTACGATGCGGCGCATGAGCGCTACACCTTGCGCGTCTGCTCGCAGGGCGTCCCCGCCTTGCGGGACAGCATGGCGCGCATCATGGGGATAGATCGCGCCCGGCTGCGCGTCATCACCGAGGATGTCGGCGGCGCGTTCGGCATGAAGAGTTCGCCCTATCCGGAATATCCGGCGCTGCTCGTCGCCGCGCGCATGACCGGGCGGCCGGTGCACTGGATGTCCACCCGCGCCGAGGCCTTTCTCAGCGACAACCAGGCGCGCGATTCGATCCTCGAAGGCGAGCTTGCGGTCGACGCCAAGGGCAGGTTCCGCGCGCTGCGGATTCGCGCGCTCGTCGATCTCGGCGCGTTTCTCGGACCGGTCGGCGCGTTCCTCGCCACGCAGAATTTCGTGCGCTGCCTGCCGGGCATGTACCGCATCCCGCTGATCGACGTGTCCGTTCGCTGCGTGTTCACCAATACGGCGCCGACCGCGCCCTATCGCGGGGCGGGCCGGCCGGAGGCGAACTACCTCCTGGAGCGCCTGGTCGAAGAGGCGGCGCGCGTGACCGGCGACGGCGCCGGACAGGATCAGGCGGCGCAATCTCGTCCCGCCTTCCGCCATTCCGTACAAGACCGCCATCGGCACGGTCTATGACAGCGGCGACTTCCCCGCCGTGTTCGACAAGGCGCTCGCGCTATCCGACCATGCCGGCTTCGCGCGGCGCAAACGCGAGGCCGGGCGACGCGGCAGGCTGCGCGGCATCGGCCTGTCCTGCCTGCTCGAACATGCGGGCGGCATGCCGAGCGAGGGCGCGGCCCTGCTGTTCCCGGGCGGCCGGGAACTCGTGGTCGCGCTCGGCGCGCAATCGACCGGGCAGGGCCATGCCTCGGTCTTCCCGCGCCTCGTCGCCGAGCGGCTCGGCCTCGGCGCCGGCGGCGGTGCGCCTCGCTCAAGGCGACAGCGACCTCGAGGTCGCGAGTTCATCGAGCGTCGCCTCGCGCACGACGGCGACGGCCGGGACGGCGATCGCGCGCGCCGTCGATGATCTGATCGAGAAGGGACGCAGGCTTGCGGCCGACGCGCTCGAAGCGGCGGAGGCGGACATCGTCTTTCGCGACGGCGCGTTCGCCGTCGCCGGCACCGACCGGCGGATCGCGCTGCTCGACCTCGCCGAGACGGCAAAGGCGCGCAAGGCGCGCGGCGACATCGCCGAGGACCTCGACACCAAGGCGACCGCCGAGACGCCGCATACCTATCCGAACGGCTGCCACGTCGCCGAGGTCGAGATCGACCCGGAGACCGGGGCCGTCGCGGTCGTCGCCTATACCGCCGTCGATGATTGCGGCCGCGCGCTCGATCCCATGCTGGTCGCGGGACAGATCCACGGCGGGGTGGCGCAAGGGCTCGGCCAGGCCTTGCTCGAGCACGCCGTCTACGATGCGGACAGCGGCCAGCTGGTGACCGGCTCGTTCATGGATTACGGGCTGCCGCGCGCCGCCGACCTGCCGGCGATCGTGGCGGCGGAGCACAACACGCCCGCGACCACCAATCCGCTCGGCGTGAAGGGCGTCGCCGAAGCGGGCACGACCGGCGCCCTCGCCGCGATCATGAACGCCATCGCGGACGCGATCCCGGGGCCCGCCGGGCGCGCGGCTCGACATGCCGGCCACGCCGGAAAAAGTCTGGGCCGCGTGCCGGGACAGCGGCCCCAGAACCCTCTCCGGGAGAGGGGAAGGCAAGCAGGGGCCGTCCGACGCGACGAGCGAACTCACGTCCCGGTAAACTCGGGCTTGCGCTTTGCCATGAAGGCGCGGCGGCCCTCGACATAGTCGTTGCTGACGAAGCACGCGCGCACCAGCTCGTCGCAGCGGGCGAGGTCGCGCTGCGACTCGTCCTTGATCGCCTGGCCGATCGCGTATTTCGCCGCCTGGACGGTGAGCGGCGCATTGGCGGCGATCATCCCGGCATAATCGCGCACATAGGTTTCGAGATCGCCGGCCGGCAGCACGCGGTTGACGAGCCCCATGATGCGGGCCTCCTCGGCGGTGAACTGGCGCGCGGTGAAGAACACCTCCTTGGCGAAGGCCGGTCCGATCAGGTCGACGAGCTTCTTCAGGCCGGGATAGACATAGCCGAGCCCGAGCTTGGCCGCCGGGACGGAAAAGCGCGAAATGTCGGAACAGATGCGCAGGTCGCAGCAGATGGCGAGCGCCACCCCGCCGCCGAGACAATAGCCGCCGATCTGCGCGATGGTCGGCTTGGGGGACTCGTAGAGCGTGGTCGTCGTGCGATCGACCACGGCGTTGTAGGCGTCGATCGCCGCCACATTCGCCCGCTCGTCGTCGAAGCGCGAAATGTCGGCGCCCGACACGAAGGCCTTGCCGCCCGCCCCGCTGAGCACGATGACGCGAACATTGGCGTCGCCGATGAAATCGTCGAGAACGGAGCCTGCCGCATCCCACATTTCGAGCGACAGAGCATTGTGCCGCTCCGGGTTGTTGAAGATCAGATGGCCGATGCCGTGATCCTTGCGCGCGAGCACTTTATCGGTCTGCGTCATCGCTTTCGTTCCTGTTCGTTGCACATCGCCGCGCCCTGGCGAGAGCGCTGAACAATTGACGCACCCCCGCCGCCCCCTCGATTCGCCAGGGCCGATTGCGGCGCAAGCGGCGTTGCCGCCTGCGCGATCCCCTCCCCGGTCTGCAAAACGCGCGGAGCGACCATCCCCGATGCGCCGGCGATTGTCCATTGCCGGAGGCGGCCGGTGGCGGGAGAGCGGGCCGCGGGAAGAAGCCGAGGCGGGCTGCGTTGGGGATGATCCCGCGCCGCAGCATGCAGGCTGGCCGCGGCCCGGCGCGCGCCGGACGGCTCCTGCGACAATCGCAAGCAAGCGGTGGCCATGGCAATTGGCCGTTCCGGCCACACATAACGCGCGTCCTCGGGGAAAGCCCCACCGCGAGGCCACGCCGCGCGTCCAGGACCCATTTACCACCCTCGCCTTCGTTGTGCGGTTCTGTTAGACGCGAGCGAACACACGCCCTTGCGGGGTCATTCGCCCGCCCGGACATCACGGCGGGATAGCCGATACCGACCATGTATCAATGGCTGCTCGCGGCCGCGCAGGCCTTCGACCGCAGAATCGGCTGGCACCGGTTCGGCTTTCTGTTGAGCCTCGCGGTGATCGTCGTCGCCGGCGTCGTGCTCTATCGCATGTTGCGCGGCATCGACGTCGCGGACGTGGTGAATGCGCTCCGCACATTCGAGCGGCGCGACGTGCTCATCGCGGCCGCCTTCGTCGCCTTCGGTTATGTCACGCTGACGTTTTACGACGTGTTCGCCCTCTACACGATCGGGCGGCGCGACGTACCCTATCGGCGTCGCCTTCATCGCCGGGTTCACGAGCTATTCGGTCGGACACAATGTCGGCGCGAGCGCCTTTACCGGCGGCGCCGTGCGCTATCGCGTCTACTCGCATTACGGGCTGTCGGCGATCGAGGTGGCGAAGATCTGCTTCGTGGCGGGCTTCACCTTCTGGCTCGGCAATGCGACCGTGCTCGGGCTCGGCGTCGCCTGGGCGCCGGAAGCGGCGTCGGCGATCGACCAGCTTCCGCCCTGGGTCAATCGCGCGCTCGCGTTTGTCATCCTCGCGGCGCTCGCGACCTATGTCGGATGGGTGTGGCGCGCGCCGCGCGTGATCGGCCGCAGCAATTGGGAGCTGACCCTGCCGGGCGGCCCGCTGACGCTGCTCCAGATCGGCATCGGCATCGTCGATCTCGGCTGCTGCGCCGCCGCCATGTACATGCTCGTGCCGAGCGATCCCTATGTCGGCTTCGTGACGGTCGCGACCATTTTCGTTTCCGCGACGCTGCTCGGGTTTGCCAGCCATTCGCCGGGCGGACTGGGCGTGTTCGACGCCGCCATGCTGGTCGCGCTCTGGCAATACGACAAGGAGCAGTTGCTCGCCGGATTGCTGCTGTTCCGCCTTCTCTATTACGTGATTCCGTTCGTCCTGGCGCTCGCGATCCTCGGGGCGCGTGAACTATGGCTGAGCGCGCGGCGGGTCCGGTCGGGCATGAAGCCGGACAAGGCGGCGGCCGGCAAGCCGGAGGCTCGCCGAATCCGGAAGAACGAGTGCGACCCCGCTTAGGGCTTTTCGCCGCAAAACCTGCTCAGCCGCGCGGGTGCGCCTAAAAACGTCGCCGACCGTCGGTATCATCGATCAGGAAAAGGCGGTAGGCTCTGACAACCTGGCGGTGCGGCTTACGATGGTCATTTCCCACGACCAACCCGGCGCTCTCAACGAGGCCGCGTCCTGGAGCCGGCGGTTTCGGCGGGTGCGCCTCGTTTTGCTGGTCGCCGCCGCGTTTTTCCTCTTGGTGAGCTATCTCGGCGAGCTTTCGCCCTGGCAGGCGCTGGTCGGATTCGGGGTGATTTCCGCGGCGGCGCTGATCGAGGCGGGCGGGCAGCCGAGCGGCGATTTCGCCGCCCAGTCACGCGAAGACTCGAGCGTTCATCCGGGCGACCTCGCCATCGAGGCGGTCATTTCCGGCGTGCCCGATCCGGTGATCGTGATCGAGCGCGACGGCATCGTTCGCGCGTTCAACGCCAAGGCGCTTGAAATCGCCCCCGCGCTCATGCGCGGCCAGCCGCTGTCGTTTGCGCTCCGGATACCGGGCGTGCTCGACGCCTTGCGCCGCGCCGCCACCGCCGGCGGGGCGCGGCGGGTCGAGTTTTTTCAGCGGGTGCCGGCCGACCGCTGGTCGGAGGCGGTGATCTCGCCGATCACGACCAAGGCCGCCGCGGACGGCCGCGGCCTGCTCGTGATGGTGTTCCACGACATGACGCCGTTGCGGCAGGTCGAGGAGATGCGCGCCGATTTCGTCGCCAATGCGAGCCACGAGCTGCGCACCCCGCTCGCCTCGCTGTCCGGCTTCATCGACACGCTGCGGGGCCCGGCGCGGGCCGATCCGGAGGCGCGCGAGCGCTTTCTCGGCATCATGAAAGACCAGGCCGACCGCATGGCGCGGCTGATCGACGATCTCCTGTCTTTGTCGCGCATCGAGCTCAAGGCGCATATCCATCCGGAACGCGCCGTCGATCTCGTCTCCATCGTGCGGCAGGTGGCCGATGCGCTGCAACTGCTTGCGCGCGACCGCGGGGTCAGCATCGAAGTCGACATGCCGGAGGGCGAACTGATGGTGCTGGGCGATCGCGACGAACTGATCCGGGTGTTCGAGAACCTGATCGAGAACGCGCTGAAGTACGGCGCGAGCGGCAAGCGCATCGATCTTGCGCTCGCGCGGGAGCCGACCGCCGAT
The DNA here is from genome assembly GCA_963712435.1 of uncultured Alphaproteobacteria bacterium. Classification (GTDB taxonomy): domain Bacteria; phylum Pseudomonadota; class Alphaproteobacteria; order Rhizobiales; family Xanthobacteraceae; genus Rhodoplanes. Next base: position 371,351 of record CAVQIB010000001.1, read on the forward strand.
GGCGCGGAGGCGGTGGTCTCGGTGAAGGATTACGGGCCCGGCGTCGCCCCGGAGCACCTGCCGCGGCTGACCGAACGCTTCTACCGCGTCGACGTGACCGAAAGCCGCGCCCAGGGCGGAACCGGCCTCGGGCTCGCGCTCGTGAAACATATTCTCCAGCGGCATCGCGGCCGGCTCAGCATCGAAAGCGCGCTCGGCGGCGGCGCCACTTTTACGGTCCGCCTGCCGATCGTCGCTGCCGGCCGGGGTTGAAGCTGAAGATGAAGTTGAATCAAAGACTTGGACTGTCATCCCGCCGTCATCTTGACCACATAGAACGGTGACACGCCGAGCGTAGGACTGGGCTGCGGTCTTGGACCGAGCGACTGGTCCTCGACCCTCACTGCCGTGGATGAAGTCCCAGACAAAATCGCCAACAACAATTCCCACGCCGTGACACCACGCAGCTTGCGTCTGCGTTACGCCGATACTTGGATCAACAGGAGAGAACCCTTGAAACTCTACCATTCCGTTATCGCGGCCGGCGCCATCGCGGCCGCCGGCCTCGCCCTCACGGGGGCGGCCCAAGCGCGCGACCAGATCCGCATCGTCGGCTCCTCGACGGTGTATCCTTTCACGACCGCCGTGGCCGAGCAGTTCGGCAAGTCCTCGGGGACGAAGACGCCGGTGGTCGAATCGACCGGAACGGGCGGCGGCATGAAGCTGTTCTGCGCCGGCATCGGCGAAGCGCATCCCGACGCGACCAACGCCTCGCGCGCGCATGAAGAAGGGCGAATTCGAGGACTGCCAGAAGAACGGCGTCAAGGACATTGTCGAGATCAATGTCGGTTTCGACGGCCTCACCGTCGCCCAGTCGAAGCAGGGAACGCCGATCTCGCTGACCTTGCCTCAGCTGCTGCTCGCGGTGGCCAAGGAAGTGCCCGGCCCCGACGGCAAGCTGATCCCCAATCCCAACAAGAACTGGTCGGACATCGACAAGTCGCTGCCGAACACCAAGATCGAGGTGCTCGGCCCGCCGCCGACCTCCGGCACGCGCGACTCGTTCCACGAGCTCCTGCTGGAGAAGGGCGCCGAGCAGATCCCGGCGCTCGCCGAACTCAAGAAGAGCGACCCCAAGGCTTTCGACCGGGTGTGGAAGACGCTGCGCGAAGACGGCGCCTATGTCGAGGCGGGCGAGAACGACAACGTCATCGTGCAGAAGCTCGAGGCGAACAAGAACGCGTTCGGCGTGTTCGGCTATTCGTTCCTCGAGGAGAACAGCGCCAAGCTGCGCGGCGTGCCGCTCAACGGCGTCCCGCCCGAGTTCGACAACATCACGCGCGGCAAGTATCCGGGCTCGCGCCCGCTCTACGTCTACATCAAGAAGCAGCATGTCGGCGTCATTCCGGGCATCGACAAGTTCGTCGCCGAATACGTCTCGCCCAAGGCGACCGGCGAAGACGGCTATCTCGCCAAGAAGGGCCTGGTGACGCTGCCGAAGAAGGAGCTCGACGAGGTCCGCAAGAACGTCCACCGACATGGCGCCGATGCAGGCTCCCAGCTCGTGACGCCTTGATCCTCGAGCGGCCGCGATCCTCGCGGCCGCTCGTCTGATTGATTCCCGGCCGCGCCTTCCGGCACGCGGTTTTTCGGCAACGAGTTCAGCAGTTGGGGAGTGTCTTGGTCTGGCTCTATTCCGGCGCGTTGGTGGCTCTCGTCCTGATCGGCTATCTGTTCGGCCGCGCCCGGGCTGTCGCCGCCGGCACGAAACGGACTCTCCATTCGCGGCCGACCTACTACGGCGCATTCGTCGCCATCTGGATTCTCACGCCGATGGTCCTGACCTATGCGGTCGGCGTTTCGATCGCCGACAGGGTGACCGAAACCGAAGCGGTGACGGCTTATGATCCGCAACTCGTCGGCAAGGACCTGGAGACGTCCGCGGCGTTGCGCGACATCCAGGCGGTCGCCGCCGGGCAATTCGCCGGCGAGCCGTCTCCCCGGCTGAGAGCGGCCGCGGAGGTATACAGCTTCTATCGTTCCTGGACCGCGCGCCTCGTCTTCATCGCCGGCGTGGCCTTCGGGCTGCTCGGCCTCGTCATGACGTTGCGGCTCGTCAGCGCCGGATTTCGCGCCCGCAACCACGTGGAGCGATTCGTCTCGCGCGTGTTGCTGGCATGCGCCTGCGTCGCCGTTCTCACGACGATCGGCATCGTATTCTCGGTTCTGTTCGAGAGCATCCGCTTCTTCAATCGCGTGTCGCCGCTCGAATTCCTGTTCGGGCTGCATTGGAGCCCGCAGACCGCCATCCGCGAGGATCAGGTCGGCTCGTCGGGCGGCTTCGGCATCGTGCCGCTGGTGACCGGCACATTGCTGATCACGACGATCGCGATGTTGATCGCGGCTCCGATCGGACTGTTCGCGGCGATCTACATGGCGGAGTACGCGACGCCCCGCTTCCGCTCGATCGCCAAGCCCATTCTCGAAATTCTCGCCGGCATCCCGACCGTGGTGCTGGGATTTTTCGCGGCGCTCACGGTGGCGCCGAACATTCGCGGGGCCGGCGCCTGGCTCGGTCTCGACGTCGCCTCCGAAAGCGCGCTCGCGGCCGGCATCGTGATGGGGATGATGATCATCCCGTTCGTCTCCTCGCTGTCCGACGACGTGATCAACGCGGTGCCGCAGTCGTTGCGCGACGGCTCGCTGGCGATGGGGGCGACGCCCTCGGAAACGGTGAAGCGGGTCGTGCTGCCGGCGGCGCTGCCCGGGATCGTGTCCGCCTTCATGCTCGCGATCAGCCGCGCGGTGGGCGAAACCATGATCGTGGTGATGGCCGCCGGGCTCGCCGCCAATCTCACCTTCAATCCGCTCGAAGCGGTCACCACATTCACCGTGCAGATCAAGACGATTCTGGTCGGCGACCAGGAGTTCGACAGCGCCAAGACGCTGTCGGCCTTCGCCCTCGGCTTGGTGCTCTTCTTCTTCACCCTGACGCTCAACGTGATCGCGCTCGAAATCGTCAAGCGCTATCGGGAACAATATGACTGATCTGGCGATCCCTGGCCTGCGCCGCCTCGACTTCACGACCGAGAACGCGCGCGCGCGCGTGCGCGCCCGCTATCGCGCCGAACTGCGCTTCAAGGCCTATGGGCTGATCGCGATCGGCCTCACGACGCTGTTCATCTTCGCCGTGCTCGCCGACATTACCGTGCGCGGACTGCCCGGCGTTCACCCAGTATCGGCTCGTGCTCGATGTGAAGGTCGAGCAGAGCGAAGTCGACCCGCAGAACACGCGCGATCCCGCGGTCATCCGCGCCGGAGACTACGCGGCCTTGGTGCGCAACACCCTTCGCCAGATGTTCCCCGACGTGACGGACCGGGCGGGCCGTCGGCAGCTCGACGGGCTCGTCTCGTCAGGCGCGCCCGACCGGCTGCGCGAACGGGTGGTCGCCGACCCCTCATTGATCGGCCAGACCATCAGAGCGCCGCTGCTCCTGTCCGACGACGCCGACCTCTACCTCAAGGGGCTCGGCACATCGATCAGCCGCACTGCGGGCCGCGGCGTCGCCACGCCGAGCGGGACGACGGGCGAGATCACGATCCAATCGTCGGCGAACGACTTCGCCGCAGACCTGGTAAGAGTGAAACGCGCTTTGTCGACGCGGGCGCGCGCCTTGCGTGCGGAGGTCGAGGCTTTGCGCCGCAGCGTCCGCCAGGTCGAGGCTTACAGGGACGACGCCACGCGCCTGTTGGCCGCGGCGCGGGCTGCGGGCGACACAGCGCAGATCGGGACGCTGGAGAGCCGGTTCGCCAGCTATCGCGCCGAGGCCGAAACATTGGCTCGGCGGGCAAATGAGATCGAGGCGGAGGCGGCGGGCCTCCAGGCGCGGTTCGAAAATGCGGGCGCGGACGAGGAAATCGGCTCGTCGGTTCCGAGCGTGCTCGTCGCCGTTAATGGCGGCATAGTGAGGGCGACGTTGCTCGGGAATTCGCATGTCGCCGGGCGCGTGCTGCTGCCGCTGTCTTCGGCCGCCGACGCTCCCCCCGGCGCCTGGAGCGTCGTGACCTATGCGACGCCGGAAGACAATCGGCGGGTGAGCGATCGCGAGGTCGCCTGGCTCGAATATCTGCGCGAACGCGGCTTCGTCGAGCGCGGTTTCAACTGGGCCTTTTTCACCTCCGGCGACAGCCGCGAACCGGAGCTCGCGGGAATCCGGGGCGCCCTGACGGGATCGGCTTTGACCCTGCTGGTGACGCTGGTCGTGTGCCTGCCCTTGGGCGTGGGCGGCGGCGATCTATCTCGAAGAGTTCGCTCCCAAGAACCGGGTCACCGAGATCATCGAGGTCAACATCAACAATCTCGCGGCCGTGCCGTCGATCGTGTTCGGTCTGCTGGGGCTTGCGATCTTCCTCAACTTCATGGGGCTGCCGCGCTCGGCGCCCCTGGTCGGCGGCCTCGTTCTCGCACTCCTCGTCTTGCCGACCATCATCATTGCCGGGCGCGCCGCCCTCAAGGCGGTCCCGCCCTCGATCAAGGAGGCCGCGCTCGGCGTCGGCGCCTCGCACCAGCAGGCCGTGTTCCACCACGTGCTGCCGCTCGCGATGCCAGGCATCATGACCGGCACCATCATCGGGATGGCGCACGCGCTCGGCGAGACCGCGCCGCTGCTGATGATCGGCATGATCGCCTTCATCGTCGAACCGGCCGCGAGCGTCACGGACGCCGCGACCGTGCTGCCGGTGCAGATCTATCTGTGGTCGGATCTGCCGGAAATCGCCTTCCAGGCGAAAACCGCCGCCGCCATCATGGTTCTGCTGGGCTTCCTCTTCCTCATGAACGGGACCGCCATTTTCCTGCGCCGCCGGTTCGAGCGCAGATGGTGACCGATACCAATCGGAGCGCGCCTTTATGAACACCGCCGTCCGGCTGAAGCAAAGCGACCCGGAGCCAATTTTGAACGGGATTGCGAATCCGAAGGTCATCGCGCGCGGCGTGAACGTCTTCTATGGCGACAAGCAGGCGCTCAAGAGTGTCGATCTCGACGTTCCGGAAAACGCCGTCACCGCGCTGATCGGGCCGTCCGGCTGCGGCAAGACCACCTTCCTGCGCTGCATCAACCGGATGAACGACACGATTCCGACCGCGCGGGTGACCGGCCGGCTGGAAATCGACGGTCGGGACGTCTACGACCCGGAAATCGACGTGGTGCAGCTGCGCGCCCGCGTCGGCATGGTGTTCCAGAAGCCGAACCCGTTCCCGAAATCGATCTTCGAGAACGTCGCCTACGGTCCCCGCATCCACGGACTCGCCCGCAGCAAGGCCGAGCTGGAAGAGATCGTGATGACCAGTCTCAAGCGCGCCGGGCTGTTCGAAGAGGTCAAGGATCGCCTCGCCGAGTTCGGCACGGCGCTGTCCGGCGGCCAGCAGCAGCGCCTGTGCATCGCGCGCGCGATCGCCGTCAGTCCGGAGATCATTCTGATGGACGAGCCCTGCTCGGCGCTCGATCCGATCGCCACCGCCAAGATCGAAGAGCTGATGGATGAGCTGCGGTCGAACTTCACCATCGTCATCGTGACGCATTCGATGCAGCAGGCCGCGCGCGTGTCGCAGCGCACCGCCTTCTTCCATCTCGGGATCGTCGTCGAGCAGGGCCCGACAGGCGAAATCTTCACCGCGCCGCAGGACCCGCGGACCCAGGACTACATCACGGGCCGGTTCGGCTGATCGGCTGGCAACGAAGAAGGACTGGAGCACGGAGCGATGATGACCGAGCACACGATGAAGGCCTTCGACGCCGATCTGCAGGATCTCGCCCGGATGGTCGCCGAAATGGGCGGGCTTGCCGAGCAGCAGATCAGCGACGCCATCGATGCGCTCGATCGGCGCGACGCGACGCTCTCGCAGCAGGTCATCGCGAGCGACGTGCAGATCGATGCGCTCCAGCGCGAGGTCGAGGAGAAGGTGATCCTGACCATCGCGCGCCGCCAGCCGATGGCCGTGGACCTGCGCGAGATCGTCGGCGCGCTGCGCATTTCCAACGACCTCGAACGCATCGGCGATCTCGCCAAGAACATCGCCAAGCGCGTGCTGGTGCTCGACAGCGAGTTCCGGTCGCAGAAGGTGATGCGCGGGGTCGAGCACATGGCCGAACTGGTGCTCGCGCAGATCAAGGATGTGCTCGACGCCTACGCCCGGCGCGATGCGCAGAAGGCGATCGCGGTGTGGCGCAGCGACGAAGGGGTCGACGCCGTCAACAATTCGCTGTTCCGCGAACTCCTCACCTACATGATGGAGGACCCGCGCAATATCGGCATCTGCATCCACCTCCTGTTCTGCTCGAAGAACATCGAGCGCATGGGCGACCACGCCACCAATATCGCAGAGACCGTCTACTACATGGTCGAAGGCCGCATGCTCGGCGAGGATCGCCCTAAGGGCGACAAGACCAGCATGACCATCGTTCCGTTCGACGCTTGACCGGCAGGCCGGCGGACGCAGTTCGCCGGCGTCGCGCCGGCAAAGAAAACGAGGTGGGAATTGAGTCATCGCATAGGCCATCGTCCCCGGAACCTCGTCCGGGGCCGTCGGATCGAAGGGGGATGACCTCGGATGGCCGCACGCATTCTGATCGTCGAAGATGAAGAGCCGCTGACGCTTCTGTTACGTTACAATCTCGAAGCGGAGGGCTATGCCGTCGACTCCGCCGCGCGCGGCGACGACGCCGATCTGCGCCTCAAGGAAAGCCCGCCCGACCTCGCCATCGTCGACTGGATGCTGCCCGGCCTGTCCGGGATCGAGCTGATCCGGCGGCTGCGCGGCCGCGTGGAGACGCATCAGCTGCCGGTGATCATGCTGACCGCGCGCGGAGAGGAAGGGGAGCGCGTGCGCGGGCTCGCGACCGGCGCCGACGACTACATCGTCAAGCCGTTCTCCGTCCCCGAACTGCTCGCGCGCATTCGCGCGCTGCTGCGGCGGGCGCGGCCGGAGCGCGTCGCCGCCGTGCTGAGCGCCGGCGACATCGAGCTCAACCGCGACAAGAAGCGGGTGTCGCGCGCGGGCCGCGACGTTCCGCTCGGCCCGACCGAGTTCCGGCTGCTCGAATTCCTGATGGAGAATCCCGGCCGCGTTTTCTCACGCGAGCAACTGCTCGACCGGGTCTGGGGGCGCGACGTCTATATCGACGAGCGCACGGTCGACGTGCATGTCGGACGCCTGCGCAAGGCGCTCAACCGCGGCCAGCGCGCCGACCCCATCCGCACCGTCCGCGGCGCCGGCTATGCGCTCAACGACCGCTACGGATTCGACGGGTGATCGGCGTCGCGGCCCGGCTTCGCGCTAGCCGGCGCTAGCCGCTCTCAGGCCCGCACCGCACGCTTGTCCCGCCGCCGTTCGCCCAAGGGCTGATAGGCGATGCGGGCGTGGTGCGTGCAGTAGGGCAGGCCGTCCGCGGTGTTGCCGCCGCAGAAGAAGAAATCGTGCGCCCCCGGATCGCCGATGGGCCAGCGGCACCGGCTCTCACTCAGATCGAGCAGCGTGCAACGCTGGCCGATCGGCACGATCTCCGCGGTGATCTGCGGATCCGGCTCGTACTCGACCTCGTAGGCGGGCAGGCGCGCAAGCGCCGTGTTGCCGCGCAGGGCCGGCCGCGCGACCCGCAACAGCATGGCCGCCGTCCGCGGCTTGCGCTGCCGGGCAACCGGGGAAGCCGCGCGTCTTGGCCCGGCCCGACAGGCCGAGCCGGTGAACTTTGCCGATGACGGCGTTGCGGGTGATCCCGCCAAGCTCAGCCGCGATCTGGCTGGCGGAAAGCCCGTCATTCCACAGCTTCTTGAGGAGTTCCACGCGCTCGTCGGTCCACATATCGCCCTCTTCGCCTCGCGCCGGCAGGACTGGCCTTGACAGAATCCGCCCTCGCCGCCGGGCGGGCATCAAAGCCGCCAACGGATTACGCAGAACATCGAAGGGAAACTCAGAGTACCGCCCGCCGCCGCGCGATATCTCGTAGGTACTGAACACAAACGCTACTATATAGCGGGAGTCCCGCGCAAGAGCTTCCATTCATTGCATCCACAATTCATGGCGGTTTCGAGTCCGATTCCGGCGGCCGCGTCGCCCGCATTGTGTTGACAGCGTCCTTCGCGCACCTAGAATGCGAGAAAGTGCCGTCCTGCGGGGCGGCACATTTCGTTTCACACGCCGTGAACGGGCGTAGCGCCGTGTCCCATCTCCTGCCGACCTATGCGCGTGTCGATCTCGCTTTCGAGCGGGGCGAGGGCGCTTGGCTGACTGCGACCGACGGCGCGCGCTATCTCGATTTCGCCGGCGGCGTCGCCGTCAACGTGCTGGGCCATGCGCATCCGGCGCTCGTCGCCGCCCTGACCGAGCAGGCCGGCAAGCTCTGGCACGTCTCCAATCTCTACCGGATACCCGAAGCCGAGCGGCTCGCCGCGCGCCTGTGCGCGGCCACCTTCGCGGACCTCGTGTTCTTCTGCAATTCCGGCGCGGAGGCGATCGAGGGCGCGATCAAGGTCGCGCGCAAATACCACGCGGCCGGCGGGCAGCCGGAGCGCTATCGCATCATCACCTTCGAAGGCGCTTTCCACGGCCGCACGCTCGCGACGCTCGCCGCCGGCGGCCAGAAGAAATATCTCGACGGCTTCGGCCCGCCGGTCGAGGGCTTCGACCAGGTTCCGTTCGGCGATCTCGACGCGGTCAAGCGCGCGCTGTCGCCGCAAACGGCGGCGATCCTGATCGAGCCGCTTCAGGGCGAGGGCGGCGTGCGCGCGGCGCCCGCCGGCTTCCTGCGCGCGCTGCGCGAGCTGTGCGACGCGCACGGCCTGCTGCTCGTTCTCGACGAGGTGCAGACCGGGATCGGCCGCACCGGCAACCTTGTTCGCCCATGAGCGCGCCGGCATCGTTCCGGACGTGATGGCGATCGCCAAGGGGCTCGGCGGCGGCTTTCCGGTCGGCGCGGTGCTGGCGACCGCCGAGGCCGGCAAGGGCATGACCGCGGGCACGCATGGCTCGACCTTCGGCGGCAATCCGCTCGCGATGGCGGTCGGCAATGCGGTGCTCGACGTGGTGCTCGCGCCCGGCTTTCTCGACCGAGGTGCGGCGCAAGGCGCTGCTGTTCAAACAGCGCCTCGCGGCGATCGCCGACCGGCATCCCGGCGTGATCCGCGAGGTGCGCGGCGAGGGGCTGCTGCATCGGCCTCGCCGCCGCCGTGCCGAACGACAGGCTCGTCGCCGCGCTGCGCGCCGAGAAGCTGCTCGCGGTCGCGGCGGGCGACAATGTCGTGCGGCTGCTGCCGCCGCTGATCGTCGCGAAGACCGAGATCGCCGAGGCGATCGCGCGCATCGACCGCGCCGCGCGCGCGCATCGAGCGCGGCCGCCGCCGAGGACGCGAGCGCAGCGAGGGAGCGGCGGGTGACCGGAATTCGGCATTTTCTCGACCTGATCGACGTTCCCACGCAGACCTTGCGCGGCATGATCGCGACGGGCCTGGCGATGAAGGACGACGCGCAAGACGGCGCAAAGCCGCGCCCGCGCAGCCGCTCGCCGGCAAGATGCTCGCGATGATCTTCGACAAGCCGTCGACCCGCACGCGGGTGTCGTTCGACGTCGCCATGCGCCAGCTCGGCGGCGACGACGCTCATGCTGACCGGCCACGACATGCAGCTCGGCCGCGGCGAGACCATCGCCGACACCGCCCGGGTGCTGTCGCGCTATGTCGATGCGATCATGATCCGCACGCTCGACCACGCAGCGGCTGCAGGAGCTGGCCGCAGCACGCGACCGTCCCGGTCATCAACGGGCTGACCGACGCGCTCGCATCCCTGCCAGGTCATGGCCGACGTGATGACCTTCGAGGAGCATCGCGGACCGATCCGCGGCCGCACGGTCGCCTGGACCGGCGACGCCAACAATGTGCTGCGCGTCGTGGATGCACGCGGCCGAGCGCTTCGAGTTCGAGCTGCGCATCGCGACGCCGGCCGAGCTCGCGCCGAAAAAGGCGATGATCGACTGGGTCGCGGCATGCGGCGCGCGCGATCCGGCTCGGCGCACGATCCGGAAGCGGCGGTGGCGGGCGCCGACTGCGTCGTCACCGACACCTGGGTGTCGATGGGCGACAAGAGACGGCGCGCGCCGCCACAATCTGCTGCGGCCCTATCAGGTCAACGCCGCATCTGATGGCGCAGGCCAGCGCCGGACGCGATCTTCATGCACTGCCTGCCGGCGCATCGCGGCGAGGAGGTCACCGACGAGGTGATCGACGGCCCGCAATCGGTGGTGTTCGACGAGGCGGAAAACCGCCTGCACGCCCAGAAGGGCATCCTCGCCTGGTGTTTTGGGGCGGAGGGGCTGGCGTAAGGAGAAGGCTCGTCGAAACGAGTTTTCAATTGGCTTGACGCCGGCTCATGATTGCTTGACGCCGGCTCATTCCAGTCGCGGACACGATTGGCGGCGCAGCGCGCGTCGGCGATCCGTTTTTCGTCCTTCTCCGTGAAAACGGGGGAGGATGCGTTTATGCGCGGGTTCCGCACTACTGTGCGTCCTTGTCCCCGTCATCGACCGCCACAGGCGCTTGCGCGGCGGCGCGGGCGAGGTTGAGCGCGACGATGAACTCCGCCTCCGGCCATTTTGCCTCGACGTATTTCAAACCTTCACCTCTCCCCGGCGGGGAGAGGTCGGAGACGGAGCGCAGCGACGGCTCCGGGTGAGGGGGCTCGCGGCCATCCAGAGGGTCGCTCCCCCTCACCCGCCGCGCTTCGCGCGTTTACCTCTCCCCATCGGGGAGAGGTGAAGGCTCGCCTGCCCCTGCCCCTCCCCCTCCCCTACTCCTCCGCCTCGTCCGAGCGGCACGCAGTCCACGTCGGTGGCGGCGAAGTCGGTGCCCTTGAACAGGAGCGGCTCGGCCTCCGCGATCGCGAGCGCGTAGGCCGCGCAGTCGCCGAAATTGAGCCCGGCTCTGTGCCGGCCCTTGCCGTAGCGCACAAAAGCGTCGCGCGCGATGTCGGCCTGGCGCTCGTCGAACGGCACGATGCGGGCGCCGATCGCCGCAAGGAGGTTTTGGAGCTCGACGCCCCCGAGCGGCCCGAGACGGCCGATCATCACCATGCCGGCTTCCAGTTTCGTAATCGCGGACACCAGGCGAACCTCCGCGGCTTCGATCGCTCTCTGCAGGCGACCGCGTTCCGGTTCGCCCAGCAGGATCGCGATCAGCGCCGACGAGTTGATCACCATCAGTCGAACAGGCCCTGCTCGTTGTATCCGAGGATTTCGTCGTCGCTCCGGTCGTCGAGCACAGGGCAGGCGGCTGACGCGCGCAACGATTTCGTCAATTCCGCGCCTGAACGCTTCGTAGTCCTGCCGGGCGCGGCTTGCGCCGCTCGCGCTCGACCTCCTTGCGCAGAACGTCGGTCAGGACCTCGGTGATGCCCTGCTTGCGCCGGCGGGCAAGTTCGCGCGCAAGCCGCTCCGTCTCCGGATTCTTGATGTTGAGCGCCATCGCACCGTTCTTTCGCTGTCGTTCTTCCTTCTTTATATATTTCTTCCTTCTACCATCAGCAATGACGCTGTTCCTCGCAGGTCGATTTACCGTCCGACGTCACGCCGTCATTGTTCCTCCCTATTCCGCGCCTTTGTGTGCGGAAGGCCATTGGCGCGGAGGAGCGCGTCGGGTACATCATTGGGCAAAGGCCTCTTTCGGGATCGTAGGCGCGGCTGCGGCCGGCGCTCGGATGCTGTTCGTCCCGAAGGAGCATCGACCGGCCCGACGGCGCGACGCCCTTCGGGGCAATGAACCCGATGGGCGGAAACTGCGTATAATGGATCGTTGAAGCGGGGCGCGGCGGCCCCTGGATCGAGCGGGACGGGAACGTGGACGGACAGCACGAGAGGGAAAGCGAGCCCGAGTCGCGCAAGGCGCGCATCAAGCGCATTCTGCTCGACATCGACTCGCGGCTCGATTTCGCGATGTTCCAGGCCGGGCACTGGGCGCGCGAGCTGTTCGAGCGCTTTGTCGTCTTCATGGACCGCTTCCATATCGCCGGCTGGCGGCGCTGGCTTCTCGTTGAGCCCGTCTCGGAAGGGCTGACGCTCGGGGTCGTCGGGGCCGTGCTGATGCTCGCGCTCGCGATCCCCGCCTTCCGCGAGACCTCCGACGAGGACTGGCTGAAGAAGTCCGAGCTCGCCGTCGTCTTCCTCGACCGCTACGGCAACGAGGTCGGCACCCGCGGGGTCAAGCAGAACGACTCGATCCCCCTCGAGGAATTTCCCGATCACCTGATCAAGGCGGTGCTCGCGACCGAGGACCGCCGCTTCTACGAGCATTTCGGCATCGACGTGCCGGGCACCTTCCGCGCGCTCCTCACCAATGCGCGCGCCGGCGGCGTGGTGCAGGGCGGCTCGTCGCTCACCCAGCAGCTCGCGAAGAACCTGTTCCTCTCGAACGAGCGCACGATCGAGCGCAAGGTGAAGGAAGCGTTCCTCGCGGTCTGGCTGGAGACGCGCCTCACCAAGAACGAGATCCTCAAGCTCTATCTCGACCGCGCCTATATGGGCGGCGGCACCTTCGGGGTCGACGCCGCCGCGCAATATTATTTCGGCAAATCGGCCCGCGACGTGAACATGCCGGAGGCGGCCATGCTGGCCGGCCTGTTCAAGGCGCCCGGACGCGTTCGCCCCCCACATCAATCTGCCGGCGGCGCGCGCGCGCGCCAATGTCGTGCTCGATAATCTGGTCGAAGCCGGGTTCATGACCGAAGGCCAGGTGTTCGGCGCGCGGCGCAACCCGGCCAAGACCATCGACCGGCGCGACGAGTCGGCGCCCAACTACTATCTCGACTGGGCGTTCGAGGAGATGCGCAAGCTCGCCGACACGCTGCCGAGGTCGATCACGGAACGCTCTTTCGTGGTGCGCACGGCGCTCGACACCGGCCTGCAGCAGGCGGCCGAGAAGGCGGTCGAGGACGTCGATCCGCCAATACGGCCGCGATTACCGCGCGAGCCAGGCGGCGCTGGTGGTCGCCGATCTCGACGGCGCGGTCCGCGCCATGGTCGGCGGCGTCGACTACAGCGAGAGCCAGTTCAATCGCGCGACCGACGCGCTGCGCCAGCCGGGCTCCTCGTTCAAGCCCTATGTCTACGCGGCGGCATTGATGAACGGGTTCAAGGTCAATTCGAAGGTCGTCGACGGACCGGTCTGCGTCGGCAACTGGTGCCCGAAGAACTATTCGGGCGGCTATTCCGGCTCGATGAGCCTGACCGCGGCGCTCACGCGCTCGATCAACACCATCGCGGTGAAGCTCTCGATCGCGATCGGCAAGGGCAATGCCCGGATCGGGCGCGGCAAGATCGTTGCGCTCGCGCGGGCGATGGGCCTGCGCACGCCGCTGCCTCGACACGCCGTCGCTGCCGATCGGCGCCGACGAGGTGACCGTGCTCGACCACACCATCGCCTATGCGACCTTCCCCAATGCGCGGCAAGGCGGTGCCGGCGCATGCCGTTCTCGAAGTGCGCACCGGGACCGGCGAGACGATCTGGCGGTTCGACCGCGACGGCAAGAAGCCGGTGCAGGTGATGCCGCCGCAGGTCGCCTCCGACATGAACATGATGATGAGCAAGGTGGTCGAGGAAGGCACGGCCCGGCGCGCGATCCTCAACGGGATCAAGGCGGCGGGAAAGACCGGCACGACCAACGCCTATCGCGACGCCTGGTTCGTCGGCTACACGGGCAATTTCGTGTGCGGCGTGTGGTTCGGCAACGACGATTACACGCCCGCTCAACCGCATGACCGGCGGTTCCGTGCCGGCCATGACCTGGCACGCGGTGATGGAATACGCCCATCAGGGGGTGGAGCTGCGCAACATACCCGGCCTGCCGCCGAACCCGGCGACGACCGGTCCGCGCATGGCCGAGACCAAGGACGATGTTCCGCGCCCGGCCATGCTGTCGAGTCGCGGCGTCCAGGCGCTCTCGCGCATCGAGCGGCTGTTCGACGAGGCCGCCCGCGCGCCCGCGCCCGCCGCTGCGCGCGCGCAGCAGCAGTCGGAGGCGCAAGGGCTCGCGCCGGGCGGCGCCAGCGCGGCCGCCGGCGAGCCGCTCCGCGCCGCGAAGGCCAGGAATTGACGGCATGCGCCCGGCTGCGGGACCGTTCCGGCGCGCAACCCGCTTTCTGTGATCGGATGTCACCGTGCGGCTCTTGATCGGCACGTTGTTTGCTCTGCTTGTTGCGGCGGCGATCGGCCTCGGATCGACCTGGTTCGCGCTCACGCGAAACACCGCCTTCGGCGCGATGAAGATCGGATCGTGGACCTCCTATCCGAAATCCGGCAGCGCCGAGATCGACCCCTATGCGCGCGCCTCGATCGCGCGCAGCGGCGAACTGCCGATGGGGCTTGGCGACGGCGTCTCCTTCATCGCCAAGAGCGACGACGCCGGGCGCGCGCTCGACGGGCGGTGCGACGTGCTGATCAGCGGCACGACCCCGCAGGCGCGCTTTTTCACCCTCACGCTGTACGGCCCCGACGGGCGGCTGATTGCGAATTCGATCAACCGGCACGGCTTCACCAGCCAGGAACTGGTGCGCAAGGCGGACGGCAGTTTCGACCTCGTCGTCGCGCCCCGCGCGCGGCCCGGCAACTGGTTGCCGACCGGCGGCGTCGAGCGCTATGTCGTCATGATGCGCTTTTACGACACGCCGGTCGGGATCGCGACGCGGGCCGAACGCGAAGCGCCGATGCCCGTCATCCAGACCCGAGAGAGCTGCCAATGATCCGCTGGCTTCTCTGGCTGCTCGCCGGCCTGATCCTCGGCGGGGTGGTGCATCTCGCCAGCATCCTGCTGCTGCCGCGCACGGCGACGCGCGACGCCTATGCGCGCCTGACCCCGCTCACCCGCGTCAATGCGTTCACGCTGCTGCCCGCGCCGCAGCCGGATCAAGCGCCCATCCCGTTCATGGACCCGGCCTTCGCCACCGCCGTCTGCCGGTATGACCTCACCCGCGGGGCGATCAAGCTCACCGCGCCGGTGAGCCAGGCCTATACATCGGTGACCTTCTACACGCGCAGCGGCGTCGCCTATTACGCCATCAATGACCGCGCGGCCGGGCGGCGCGTCGTCGAACTCGACCTGATGACTTCCGCCCAGCGCGAAGCGCTGCCGACAGAAGAAGACGTGACGGCCGCCGACCGGCTGATCGTCGAGTCGCCGACGCCCGCCGGACTGATCGTGGTGCGCGCGCTGATCCCCGAACCCGCGCTCCAGCCGATGGCGAATGCCGCGGTCTCGGCCGCGCAGTGCCGCGGGCAAATCTAGGACGTGGCGCGCACGCGTCTTTGACGTTTTCCAGGCGCGCCCCCATATGCGCCGCAGGCGGACGCGGGGGCGCCGTCCGCCGATTTCCGTCCACCGAGTCGCAAAAAAAGGCCCTTGATGAACGAATCCAGCATTCCGACGCGCGAGCCGCATCAGGTCCCGGTGGACGACGCCGTTGCGCCGTTCGAGATCGCGTCGCTCGACCTGCGCGGGCGGGTCGTGCGGCTCGGGCCGGCGCTCGACGAGATCCTCAGCAAGCACGATTATCCGGTCCCGGTGGCGAAGCTTCTCGGCGAGGCGATCGTGCTCGCCGTGCTGCTCGGGACTTCGCTCAAGTTCGACGGGCGGTTCATCCTGCAGACACAGAGCGACGGGCCGGTGCGGATGCTGGTCGTCGACTATCGCAGTCCGGGGCGCGTGCGCGCCTGCGCGCAATTCGACGCCGCGCGGGTCAACGCGCTGGCGGAGGCGACGGCCGGGAGCCTGCTCGGTCGCGGGCATCTCGCCATGACCATCGACCAGGGTCCCGACATGACCCGCTACCAGGGTCTCGTCGCGCTCTCCGGCGACGGGTTCGAAGCGGCGGCGCACGAATACTTCCTGCGTTCGGAGCAGATACCGACCCGGGTGCGCCTGGCGGTCGCCGAGGAGCTGAGCGCCGCGCCAGGCGGGCTGCGCCGCCGCTGGCGCGCGGGCGGCCTCATGCTGCAGTTCCTGCCCAAGAAAACCGAGCGGATGCGCGGCCCCGATCTCGATCCCGGCGATGCGCCGGAGGGCGTCGCTCCGCATATCGTTCCCGAGGATGAAGCCTGGGCCGAAGGCCAGGCGCTGGTCGCGACGGTCGCCGATGTCGAACTGATCGATCCCGCCCTGTCGAGCGAGCGGCTGCTCTATCGCCTGTTCCACGAGCACGGCGTGCGCGTGTTTCGCTCCATCGCGGTCGAAGCGAAGTGCTCCTGCTCGCGCGAGCGGGTGGAGAACATGCTGCGCAGCTTTTCGACCGAGGATCGCGCCGACATGGTGGAGGACGGCCGCATCCTCGTCACCTGCGAGTTCTGCAACGCGAAATACACGTTCAGCCCGGAAAGCGTGCTCGAGGACTGCTGAGCCCACCGCGCCGGCCAGGAACGCGCGCATCGCCGCGTCAGTCTGCTTCGGGGCTCCAGTCGGGCGGCGCGAGCTCGAAGTGCTCGAAGGCAAAGCCCGGCGCGACGGTGCAGCCGAGCAGCGTCCACTCGCCCAGGCTTTCGGCCGCCTGCCAGGCATGCGCTGGAACCACCGCCTGCGGCTGTTCGCCGGCGGCAAGATCGGGACCGAGCCGCAGCCTGATGACGCTTCGCCCCGGCCCGGCGATGGCGAGCTCGAGCGGCGCGCCGGCATGCCAATGCCAGACCTCGACGGCGTCGATGCGGTGCCAGTGCGAGCGTTCGCCGCGCGCGAGCAGGAAATAGATCGCCGTCGAGTGCGCGCGCCCGTCGCTGCGCGCGTGATCGCGAAATGTTTCGCGGAAATGGCCGCCCTCGGGATGCGGACGCAATTGCAGATGCCGGATGATATCGGCGGCGCTCAGCGCGGTCGGGCGGCGTAGGTCCATGCGAAAGCCTGTCCGAGCCGTCTCACTTCGTCAATCAGCGCGGCGTCGCGCCCCTGCGCGCAGCGATGGCGCTCGGTCTCGATGATGAATTGCGCCTTGCTCGGATCGGTCTCGACGATCCAACCCGGCGGATAGACCCTGCCCATGTCGTGCTCGCGCCACGGGATGCAGGTGATGACCCGCGGCGGGCCCGCCGCCGCGAGCGCCGGGTCGTCTTTCAGTTTCTGCTCCAGCCGGCGCACCGCCTCGGTTCCGGCCGCCGACCAGAAGTCCAGCTCGAAGCGGCCGTGCGACCGCCAAGCGCCGCCGGCGAAGGCGTTGGTCGCGACATATTCGAGCGGATGCAGCATCGCCATCACCGCGATCGAATAGGCGAGCTGCGCCCCCGCCAAGGCGGCCGCGGTTCTTGGGAAACGCATGATCAGCGGCGCGATCTGCTTCAGTCCCCAGCCGGCGAGGACCGCCATCATCGGGATCGTGAACAGCACGTGCCGGATCCCGTCGTAATGCGACATGCGCGTGAGGACGATGATCGCGCCCGGCGCGATCGCGGCGATCACGACCACCAGCAGGCCGCGCGAACGCGCAAGCCATACGAGCGGCGCCTTCAGGCCGGCGAGGCCGGAGCGGGCGTAGCGCGCCGCCGACTTGCGAACGAGGCTCACGAGATTGGTCAGACCGGCGCCCAACGCGACGAGCAGCAGGAGAATGAACAGCTCGGGCAGGCGCGCGAACAATTGCTCGGCGATGTAGTGCCACGGCAATGCGGTGGTGGACAGCTCGCGTCCCCAGGAGGGAAAGTCCATCACCAGCTGGATCTTGGCGAAATGCGTGTAGGCCTTGGCGAACTGGGCCAGCGGATTGCCGATCTGCAGCCAAGGCCACAGGGCAAACGCGACGAGGCATGCGATCGCCGCGACGCTTGCAAAGCGCAGCGCGATCTGGAGCGCCGGCCGCGCGGCCCTTCGCCCCTGGCGCAGCACGCGTTCGAGCGCGGCGAGCCCCAGCGCGCCGAACAGATAGGCCAAGGCGATCACGCCGCCCGTGCGGATGCCGAGCGCCAAGCCGATGGCGAGGCCCGTCACGATGGTCGCGCGCCACGACGGCGTCTCGCCCCGCGTCATCCACACAATGGCGAGCGTCGACCAGCACATCGCGGCGAGAAACGGCGTGTCGATCGGCGCAAAGAACAGCAGGCCGTACAGGTACCCGGTGATCAGGCACAGCACGACGGCGGTCAGCCCCGCCCACTTGCCGGCGACGAGCCGACCCAGCGGGAGCAACGCAGCAATCCCCGCAAGGCCGATCACGAAGGTGACGGCGTGGCGCACGGTGAGCGCGCTCGCAAGCCCGAGCGACTGCACCGCTGTAATCAGCATCTGCGCCCACGGCCCGTACATCGCCATCTCCTCGAAGGCGAATTGCGAGCGATCGGCAAAGCCGCTCAAATACCAGGCGAGCGCGTTCGGTCCGTAATCCTCGGTGTTGAACTCGTCGATGGTGATGCCGTAATCGCCCGCCGTGGCGAGCCCGATCACAAGCGTCACGCCGAGCACGACGCAGCCGATCGTGATCTCGGCATCGCCGCGCGACGCCGTTGCCTTCTTTTCGAGCGGGGTGATCGCGCGCATGCGGGCCGGTCAGGACCGGTTCTTCCGCTCCCGAAGCTCGCCGAACACCTGCGCGGCGGGCTTGCCGGCAAGGCCCACGGCGGCGGCCACCTGCGGCACGTCGGCGCGCAGGAACGGGTTCGCCTGCTTCTCTTCGCCGAGCATCGAGGGAACGGTCGGCCGGCCGGCGGCGAGCAGCCGGTCGACCTCGGCGGCGCGTCGCTTCAGCGCGTCGTTGTCCGGCTCGATGGCCAGGGCGAACCGGATATTGGACTGCGTGTATTCGTGGCCGCAATAGATGTGCGTGTCGTCCGGCAGCCCGCGCAGCTTGACGAGGGAGCCCCACATCGTCTCGGCGCTGCCTTCGAACAGCCGGCCGCAGCCGATCGAGAACAGCGTGTCGCCGACAAAGGCCGCGTTCTCCTTCGGAAACCAGTAGGCGATGTGGCCGGCGGTGTGCCCCGGCGTCTCGATCACCTGCGCCTCGAGCGAGCCCGACCTTGACGATCTCGCCCTCGCGGACGGCCGCGTCGACTCCAGCGATCGGGCTTCTTTCGTGCGCCGGCCCGGTGACGCGGCAGCCATGGCGCTCCTTCAGTTCGACGATGCCGGCCGTGTGGTCGCCATGATGATGGGTGACGAGAATATCGGTCAGCCGCCAGCCGCGCTCGGCGAGCGCGGTGTCGACCGCGCGCGCCTCCGGCGCATCGATGGAGGCCGTCGCTCCGGTCGCCGGATCATGGACGAGGACGCCGTAATTGTCCCTCAGGCACAGGAAAAGATGATTCTGCGCAGGCATGGAATTGTCCGCCGCTGTTGGGGCTCGACTGAACTCGGTGACGCAAACGCGACTGCAAAGTCCGGACCGCAGCGTCGCGGCCCGTCGCCGCTCAAGGCCGGTCGGGCGAAACGGCGCGACCTTCATTGCGCAGAACCTCCGCGATCGCCGACAACCGCGCGTCCGACGGGAAGTCCTCGACAGAAACGGGAAGACGCCGCCGCCAGTTCGGATGCTCGGTGATGGTGCCGGGAACGTTGACCTGGTCCGCCATGTCGAACACGTCCTCCGCCGCGACCACGACCAGCCGGCTCGGCGTGCGGGCAAGGAAGCGGAGCATTTCGAGCGTCGACGGCTTTTCCGCTCCGCACTCGCGCGCAAGCGCCTCCGCGATGGCCCGATGCGCGGCCTCGCGGTCGGCGTCGCTTTCGCCCGGATCGATGCCGAGGCCATGCTTGACCGCGAGATCCCGTCGCGCCAGCCAGCCGGGAAAGGTCGGCAGATCGTGCGTGCCGAACGACACCAGCGCTTGCACCGGATAGGTTCGCGGATCGCGGAACGCGCCGTTATGGTCACGCTCGAACAGCATCACGCGATAGGACCACACGTTCCAATCGGCGAGCTGTTCGCGAAAGCCGTCAGGCACCGTGCCGAGATCCTCGCCCACGACGATGCAGCGCTGCGCATGACTCTCCTGCGCGACCACGGCGAGCATCGCTTCGAGGGGAAAACGCACATAGGTGCCTTCGTTCGGCTTGTAACCGCGCGGGATCATGTAAAGCCGATTGAAGCCGAGCACATGATCGAGCCGGATCGCGCCGGCATAGCGCATGACCGCGCGCAGGGTTTCGCGCAGCAGCCGGAAATCGGTGCTCGCGAGCACTCCCGGATGGAAGGACGCGAGCCCCCAATCCTGTCCGGCGGTGTTCCACAGATCGGGCGGCGCCCCGGCCGACAATTCGCGCACATAGGCGCCCTGATTGCTCCACACATCGGCGCCGTTGGCGGAGACGCCGACGGCGACGTCGAGATAGAGGCCGATCGGCATTTTCTGCCGTTTCGCAAGGTTGGAGCATGCCTTCAACTGGCGATCGGCGAGCCACTGCAGGAAGGCGTGGAAGTCCATCTCGACCGGCTCGCTGCGCCACAGCTCCGCGATTTTGTCCGGCGTCGGAACGCGCCATTCCTGCGGCCACTCCCACCAGGGCGGACCGAAGCGCTTCTGCAACGTGGCGAAGGCGGCGAAGCCGTCGATCAGCGGCGACCGCTCCGCCTTGAAGGCGGAGAAATCCTCGCGGCGCTCCGCACTTGCGCGCTCGCGGAACACGTCATAGGCAAGCCGCAGCGCCGCGAGCTTGGCGGCGATGACGCCCTTGTAGTCGACGAGATCGGTCGCGCGCAGCCGCGCGACCTCGTCGGCGAGCCCGGCGGCGGCGAGGCCGGGAAATTCGCGCACCGCTTCGACATCGATGTAGAGCGGGTTGAGAAAAAGCCGGCTCGTCGGCGAATAGGGACTGACCATCGACGGATCGTCGAGGCTGATCGCGTGCAGCGGATTGAGGCCGATGCCGGACGCGCCGAAGCTCGCCGCGATCCGCACAAGGTCCTTCAGGTCGGTGAAGTCGCCGATCCCCCAATTGCGGTGCGAGCGGAGCGAATAGAGCTGGACGGCGAGCGCCCAGAACTCCCTGGCCGTCATCGAAAATAGCGGGCTGGAAGGACTGCGCGGGCGCGACGATCAGCGGCTCGCCCGCACTTTTCGCTCCCTGCTGGTCGAAAACAAGCCGGTAAGATCCGACGCGCAGTTTCGACGGCAAGGTGACCGCGCCATCGTGACATGCGCCGTGCGCGACGTCGTGATCGTCCTCGACCAGTCGCCACGCCGCGCCCTCGTCGCAGGCGTTTTCCAGACGTTTGCCGCGGCCTTTGCGCACCACCCGGACCGCGGGAGCTTTGCTCGCTCCCGCCGCTTTGGCGTTGTTCGCAAGCACGGTCACGATCTCGCGCAGTGCATCCGTTCCGGGCGCGCGATGAGTTCCGTGTGCGTCAATATAGGTCGTCTCGACGCCGAAGGCTTGCGCCTCGCGGCTGAGTTGATCTTCATCCGCCATGAGCTGAACTTGTCACCCACCCTTGGTGAAGAGGCGCTCGAACCGGACGAGGGGCCTTTCGCTCCCGGAACCGCTGCCGGCCGACGCGGCCGGGAGCTCGGGAACAAGCGGAACCAGCGTTCGCGAGCCCTCAAGGACACGTACAAAGTCCGCGAACCATAGCTGGACCGACGACGCGCGCAACACTTTCATCATTGCCCCCCACCGGTCGCGCCGCTCCTCGACCGGCATCGCGAGCGCTTGTCCGAGCGCGCGCGCCATCCCGGCTACGTCGTGCGGATTGACGAGCAGGGCGGATTGAAGCTGCCGCGCGGCGCCGGCGAATTCCGACAGGACGAGCACGCCGGGATCGACGGGGTTCTGCGCGGCCACGTATTCCTTCGCGACCAGGTTCATCCCGTCATTGAGGGGCGTGATGAGGCCGACATGCGCCGCGCGGTAGAAGCCCGCCAGCATCGTCTGCGAAAATCCCTTGTTGAGATAGCGGATGGGCGTCCAGTCCGCCTCGCCGAAGCGGCCATTGACCTCGCTGACGAGCGTCGCCAGTTCGGTCCTGAGCTCGCGATAGGCTCCCACCTCGCCGCGCGAAGGCACGGCGATCTGCAGAAGGGACACGGCGCGTCGCAAGGACGGCTGCGTCTCGCACAGTTCGGCGAAGGCGCGCACGCGATGGGCGAGCCCCTTCGAATATTCCAGCCGGTCGACGCCGATCACGAGCTTGGCGTCGTGCAGGCTCGCGCGCAGCCGCGACACGTCCCGGCGCGTGGACGCCCTGCTGGCCCGGCTCGCGAACAAATCGACGTCGATGCCGATCGGAAACACCCCGAGCCGCGTGAGCCCCCGCGCGCTGCGCACCGCGTCGGCCGTGACCGGCAGCCGCAATTCGTGCTGCAGATAGTCCTCGAAATGTCGCCGGGAGTCCGCCGTCTGAAAACCGATCAGATCGAAGGCGAGCATCGCTTCGATCAGCTCGCGATGATGCGGGACGCTGGCGATGATGTCGCGATGAGGGAATGGCGTATGAAGGAAAAACCCGATCGGCCGGGCGACGCCCAGTCTGCGCAGCTCCGCCCCGAGCGGCAGGAAATGGTAGTCCTGGACCCACAGCGCCGTTTCCGCGCGGCAAAAGCGCGTCAGCGCCCGCGCCATGAACGCATTGACTTCCCGATAGGAAGCGTAGTCCTGCGCATGCGTTCGGACCAGATCGGCGCGCGAGTGCAGCGCCGGCCACAGCACCGAATTGGCGAAACCTTCATAATAGCCGCGGTAATGCGCCTTCGGCAGTTCGACCGTCGCGAGCGCGCCCTTGCCCAGGGATTCGATCTCGGCGAACGGCTCCTTGCCGGTCGCATCGCGGGTTCGCCCGCTCGCGCCGACCCAGATCGCGCCCGATTCCTTCACGGCGGGGAGCAGCGCCGCGGCGAGACCGCCTGTGATCGGCTCATCGACTTTGATGCGAGCCACGCGGTTCGACACAACGACGATGTCCACAGGTGTTCTCCTGGCTGGCGGAAGGGCCCGCTCCGGCCTTCCGGAAACCCCGTCTCCCATGATCGAGTTCCGCCCGTGCGGCGATCCTGCGGCCTTGTGCGGAGCCGCGCGGAACAGTGACACGCTTCCGTGCGGCGATCTGCCGGCCCGCGGCGCCGTCCGGCGGTCAGGATGCCCAACTCCCCCTGCTTGAGGAATTTTGGTGCAGCGAGCGCCGGAGCGCGCCGATTTTTAGCCAAACTTCTCGTCAACACGCCTCATGTCCTGATCCGGCTGCGGAGCACAAGCCAAGCGGATCGAGAAAGCGGCGTTCCCAGCGGCACGGACGGTCGGACCGCCGCACGCAGAGCCGAAGGAGAAGTGCCTTGATTGTGATAGGCCGCGCGCCGCAAGCGCGCCCGACGAGCGCCGCGATCCCGGCGCGCGGATCGCCCGAGGGGCGCGGGAAACGCACGCCAAACCCCATCATTCACGCATAATGCCTTCAATGACGGCACAACCGCCCGCAACGCGAGGGGGCGGCCCGGCGCCTTCCGGCAACCGAGTGCTCGGTTGCGCTCCCAGGCGGCGGCCCTTATGAATTCTCCATGCGGCGATCGGCCGGTCGAACCTCGGCGGAGGGCGCCGCGTCAAAAGGGTCGACAGAGCCTCCTTATCAGCGAGCAACGCATGACCGAATGGGCCGCCGGCGTCTAAGAACCCATCCGCAATTCATCTGCTCCTCACCAGAAGCGTCGCCATGAACCTTGTCTCCGATATCGCCGCGCCCGCGGCAGTGGACGCGCCGAGCGATCCGCTCTGGTACAAAGACGCGATCATCTACCAGCTGCACGTCAAGGCGTTCTTCGACAGCAACGACGACGGGATCGGCGACTTCAACGGACTCACCCAGCGGCTCGACTATCTCCAGGACCTCGGCGTGACCGCGCTGTGGCTCCTGCCGTTCTACCCAAGTCCGGGCCGCGACGACGGCTACGACATCGCCGACTATCGCCGCATCAATCCCGACTTCGGCTCGATGAAGGATTTCCGCCGCTTCATGAGCGAAGCCAAGCGGCGCGGCCTGCGGGTGATCACCGAGCTCGTGATCAACCACACCTCCGACCAGCATCCGTGGTTCAAGCGCGCGCGCCGCAGCAAGAAGGGTTCGAGCGCGCGCGACTGGTATGTGTGGAGCGACAACGACCAGAAATATCTCGATACGCGGATCATCTTCACCGACACCGAGAAGTCGAACTGGACCTGGGACCCGGAAGCGGAAGCCTATTTCTGGCACCGCTTCTTCTCCCACCAGCCCGATCTCAACTACGACAATCAGCGCGTCTTCTGGGCGATGGTTCAGGTCATGCGGCGCTGGCTCGACTTCGGCGTCGACGGGTTCCGCCTCGACGCCATTCCCTATCTGTGCGAGCGCGAGGGCACCAACAACGAGAACCTGCCCGAGACCCATGCGGTGATCAAGCGGCTGCGGGCGGAGATCGACGCCTATGCGCCCAACACCTTCCTGCTGGCGGAAGCCAATCAGTGGCCGGAGGACGTGCGCGCCTATTTCGGCGAGGGCGACGAGTGCCAGATGGCCTATCACTTCCCGCTGATGCCGCGCATCTACATGGCGATCGCGCAGGAAGACCGGTTTCCGATCATGGACATCCTGCGGCAGACGCCGGACATCCCGACGAACTGCCAATGGGCGCTGTTCCTGCGCAATCACGACGAGCTCACGCTCGAAATGGTGACCGACGCCGAGCGCGACTACCTCTGGTCGACCTATGCGGCCGACCCGCGCGCGCGCATCAATCTCGGCATCCGCCGCCGGCTCGCGCCCCTGATGGACAATGACCGGCGCAAGATCGAGCTGATGAAAAGCCTCATGCTGTCGCTTCCTGGCACGCCGATCTTCTACTACGGCGACGAGATCGGGATGGGCGACAACATCTATCTGGGCGATCGCAACGGCGTGCGCACGCCGATGCAGTGGACCTCCGATCGCAACGGAGGCTTCTCCCGCTGCGACCCGGCGAAGCTCTATCTGCCGGTGATCATGGACCCGGTCTACGGCTATCAGGCGGTCAATGTCGAGGCGCAGTCGCGCAGCATTTCCTCGATGTTGAACTGGATGAAGCGCATGATCGCGGTGCGCAAGACGAGCAAGGTGTTCGGTCGCGGCACCATGACCATGCTGCGCCCCACCAATCGCTGCGTCATGGCCTATCTGCGCCAGTACGGGCAGGAGGTCATTCTGTGCGTCGCCAATCTGTCGCGCGCCGCCCAATCCACCGAGATCGATTTGTCGCCGTGGCGCGGACGCGTTCCGGTTGAAATGCTCGGCCGGTCGCGCTTTCGACGGATCGACGAGCTGCCCTTCGTCGTTACGCTCGCGCCGTATGGTTTTTTCTGGTTCCTGCTGACCGAGGAGGCTGGGATGGCGAGCGCGGACACGATAGGCTCGCGGGAGTGGGTCACCGTGGTTCTGGACCGAGGCTGGCGCTCATTGTCGGAGGGGCGAACGGGCCATCAGTTCGAACGCGAGGTCCTGCCCGCATTTCTCGCCACCCGCCGGTGGTTCGCCGCCAAGGGCTCGCAGGCCGGCGTGCCGCGCGTCACCGCTGTGCTCCCGTTCGGCGAAGGCGACATGCCGCCGGTGCTCGCCCTGATCGATCATGTTTCGCCGCGCGGCTCGGCCCGCTACGCCTTGCCGCTCGTCGTGAGTTGGGGGGAGGTCGACCGCGCGAGCGCGCCGCCGGCATTCGTGATCGCCCCGGTGCGCCAGACCCACCGCGAAGGCGCCCTGATCGACGCGGTCGCCGATCGTGACTTCATTTCCTCCGTCGTCCGCGACATTCACGCCGACCGCGCGGTGTCCGCCACGGCCGACATCCAGATCGAGCTGCGCCCGACCGCCCGTTTTGCACCGCAGCAATTGCCGCCGATCGCCCATGTCCGCGCCAGCGGGGCGGAGCAGTCGAATTCGACGGTCATCATCAACTCCTCCTTCGTCCTGAAATTCTATCGCCGCCTGTCGCCGGGGACGAACCCGGAATTGGAGATGGGGCGCTTCCTCACCGACGTCGCCGACTTCCCGAATACGCCGCCGCTGTTGGGGACGATCGAGTTGGTCGAGCGCGGCGCCCGCTCGGCCGTCGCGGTGCTCCACCAGTTCATCGATAACCAGGGCGATGCGTGGTCGCACGCGGCGAGCTATCTCGACCGGTTCCTGGAAGAAGCGAGCGTGCTGCCGGATACGCCGACCGCCGACGACGCGCATGCGGCGTATCTCAACCGCGTGCGCCAGATCGGCCGCCGCACCGGCGAGCTGCATCTCGCGCTGGCCAGCAGCACCGAAGATCCCGCATTTGCGCCCGAGCCGGTGACCGCCGAGGACGTGGCGAACTGGACCGCGGGGCTCGTGCGGGCGGCCGAGGCGATATTCGAGGAACTCGCGCGCTGCTACGATGAGCTCGGGCCAAGGGCCAAGCCGATCGCGCGCAGGCTGCTGGCGCGCCGGTGGGAAGCGGTCGAACAGATGCGGGCCTTGCTGCCGCCCGAGATCGACGTGGACAAGGTGCGTCAGCACGGCGATTTCCATCTCGGCCAGATTCTGATCGTCAAGGACGACGTGCATATCGTCGACTTCGAAGGCGAGCCGGAGCGGCCCTACGAGGAACGGCGGCGCAAGGCGCCGTCCGCCCGCGACGCGGCCGGGTTCATCCGCTCGCTCGACTATGCCGCCACCGCCGCCCTTCACCGAATCCCGGAAACTGCGGTAGATGACCCGCAGCGCCTCTTGCAGGTACTTGACTTCTTGGCGCAATGCAGCAACGGATGCATTCCTTGTGAGCATGCGCAATACGGCGGGCGCGAGCAGGCTTTGGCCGCAAGATTTGGCGCTGGCCGACCGCCTGCTGCGATTTTTTGTTTTGGAAAAGGCCGTTTACGAGGTGGGGTATGAATTTGCCAATCGTCCCGACTGGGTCCATGTGCCGCTCTCCGGGCTGTGGCGGACTTTGTTTCCAGCGGAAAGCGCTTAGTCATGTATGACGTGTCTCCCGAAGCACTGGCCATCATCGGCGGTTATCATGCCGATCCGTTCCGTTATCTTGGTTCGCATTTCGAGCATGGGACGCACGTGGTGCGTGCCTTTTTGCCAGGCGCGCGCGAAGTGCGCGTGCGTTTCAAGGACGATCAGGAAGCGGAACTCAAACGCATTCACGATTCCGGGCTGTTCGTCGGCCCGGTTCCTTCCGGCGCGCGCGACTACCGCCTGAAGGTGCGCTGGCACGGCGCGGACTTCGTCGAGTTCGAGGATCCCTACCGGTTCTCCGCCGTCTTGTCCGATCTCGACCTGCATCTGTTGGGCGAAGGCAACCACCTTCAGATTTATGACAAGCTCGGCGCGCACCCGATGGTGCATGAGGGCGTCTCCGGGGTCGCATTCGGCCTGTTCGCGCCCAATGCCCGCCGGGTCAGCGTTGTCGGCGACTGGAACTTCTGGGACGGGCGCCGGCACGCCATGCGGGTGCGCGGCAACGGATTCTGGGAAATTTTCATTCCGGACGTGAGCGCCGGCCACAAATACAAGTTCGAGCTTCTCGGCTCGGATGGGC
This sequence comes from uncultured Alphaproteobacteria bacterium, assembly GCA_963712435.1. Lineage (GTDB taxonomy): Bacteria > Pseudomonadota > Alphaproteobacteria > Rhizobiales > Xanthobacteraceae > Rhodoplanes. The sequence goes on from CAVQIB010000001.1 coordinate 398,840, forward strand.
GGATTCGGCTCAAGTCGGACCCGTACGCCTTTTCGGCGGAGATGCGCCCGCTGACCGCCTCGATCATCGTCGATCCGGCGACGTTCCCGCCGATCACGCCGTCCCCCCCGGGGATCAACCGCTGCGACGGGCCGATGTCGATCTACGAGCTCCATGTCGGCTCGTGGCGGCGAAACCCGTACATGAACAATTGCTGGCTGACCTACCGCGAACTCGCCGAGCAACTCCCCCCCTATATCGCCTCGATGGGCTTCACGCATGTCGAACTGATGCCGATCGCCGAGCATCCGTTCGACGCGTCCTGGGGCTATCAGCCGACCGGCCTTTATGCGCCGACCAGCCGGTTCGGCACGCCGCAGGATTTCTGCATCCTGATCGACGCCCTCCACCGCGCCGGGATCGGCGTCATCGTCGACTGGGTGCCCGGCCACTTCCCCGATGACGATCACGGGCTCGCTCAGTTCGACGGCACGGCGGTGTACGAGCATGCCAACGCCATGCAGGGCCGGCATCTCGACTGGAACACGCTGATCTACAATTACGGGCGAAGCGAGGTCGCCAATTTCCTGCTCGCCAATGCGCTGTACTGGCTCGACCGTTTCCAGATCGACGGCTTGCGCGTCGATGCGGTCGCTTCGATGCTCTATCTGGACTACAGCCGTCCGGAGGGCGGCTGGATTCCCAACCGATTTGGCGGACGCGAGAACCTCGAGGCGATCGACTTCCTGCGCCGCTTCAATACCGAGGTGTTCGGGCGGTTCCCCAACGCCACCACCCTCGCGGAGGAGTCGACCGCCTGGCCGCTCGTCTCGCGCCCGACCGATATCGGCGGGCTCGGCTTCGGCTACAAGTGGAACATGGGGTGGATGCACGACACCCTGCGGTACATTTCGATGGACCCGGTCCACCGCAAATTCCACCACAATGACGTGACCTTCGCCATGCTCTATGCGTGGTACGAGAATTTCGTCCTGCCCCTGTCGCATGACGAGGTGGTGCACGGCAAAGGCACCATCTTCGGGCGGATGCCGGGCGACCAGTGGCAACGGTTCGCCAATCTGCGCACCTACTACACCTTCATGTACGGCCATCCCGGCAAGAAGCTGCTGTTCATGGGCAGCGAGTTCGCGCAAATCCGCGAATGGCACCACGACCACAGCCTCGATTGGCACCTCCTTGAATATGGAGAGCACAAGGGCATCCAGAATCTCGTGCGCGACCTCAACCATCTCTACCGGTCGACGCCCGCTTTGTATCAGCTCGACTCAGAGCCGGGCGGCTTCGAGTGGCTGATCGTCGACGACACCGAAAACAGCGTGTTCGCCTGGCTGCGCCGGGCGCGCGACGGCTCGGTCTGTCTCGTCGCGATCAACTTCACCCCGGTCGCGCGTTACGACTACCGCATTCGCGTTCCCTTCGCCGGCGGCTGGCGAGAGGTGTTCAACAGCGACGCCGCCATTTATGGCGGCGGCAATGTCGGCAATGGCGGGCGGATACAGGCCGAGGACACCGGATCGGGCGGCGTCCTCAGCCTGACGCTTCCGCCGCTCGCCGGAATCATGCTCGTGCCGGAGTTCTGATGCAGATCAGGGCAGGCTCGCCCTTTCCGCTCGGCGCGACCTGGGACGGGCGCGGCACCAATTTCGCGATCTTCTCGGCAAACGCCGAGAAGATCGAGCTGTGCCTGTTCGATCGCACCGGTCGGCGCGAGATCGAGCGCATCGCGCTGCCGGAAGTCACCGACGACGTGTGGCACGCCTTCTTTCCGGAAATCGTGCCCGGCCAAGTGTATGGCTACCGCGTCTACGGCCCCTACGACCCCGAGCGCGGCCATCGCTTCAATCATCACAAATTGCTGCTCGACCCCTACGCCAAACGACTGATCGGGCACTTCGTTTGGAGCGACGCGCATTTCGCCTACCGCACCCGCAGCGCGCGGGCGGACCTGTCGTTCGACAAGCGCGACAACTCGCGCAGCATGTTCAAGTGCGTGGTCGTGGACGACGCCTTCACCTGGGGCGACGACCGCAGCCCGCACACGCCGTGGCACGACACGATCCTCTACGAGGCGCATGTGCGCGGCCTGACGATGCAGCGCAAGGACATCCCGTCCGTCTGGCGCGGCAATTTCCGCGGGCTCGGTTCGCCCCAGATGGTCGAACACCTGCGTCGCATCGGCGTCACCGCCATCGAGCTGTTGCCGATCCATGCGCATATCGACGAGCACATGCTGGCGGTCAAAGGACTGCGCAATTACTGGGGCTACAGCTCGATCGCCTATTTCGCGCCCGAGCCCCGCTTCGGCTCGGACGATTCCGCGCTCGAGGACTTCAAGGCGACGGTCGCCCAGTTGCATCAGGCCGGGATCGAGGTGATCCTCGACGTGGTCTACAACCACACCTGCGAAGGCAACCATCTCGGCCCTACGTTCTCGTTCCGCGGCATCGACAACGCCTCCTATTACTGGCCTGTGCCCGGCGCGCCGCGCTACTATGACGACTTCACCGGCTGCGGGAATTCGCTCAACCTGACGCATCCGCGCGTGCTGCAAATGGTGCTGGATTCGCTGCGCTACTGGGTCGAGAAGTGCCACGTGGACGGCTTCCGGTTCGATCTCGCCACCACGCTCGGGCGCGGTCCCAACGGCTTCGACCCGAATTCCGGGTTCTTCTGCGCGATCAACCAGGACCCGGTGCTGTCGCGGGTCAAGCTGATCGCCGAGCCATGGGATGTCGGCTGGGGCGGCTATCAGCTCGGCGCGTTTCCACAGGGCTGGTCGGAATGGAACGACGCCTATCGTCGGACGCTGCGGTCGTTCTGGCGCGGCGACCATAATCAGGTCCGCGAACTCGCCGCGCGCATGACCGGATCGGCCGACCGCTTCCGCCATCGCCGGCGGCAGCCGCGCACCAGCATCAATCACGTCACCGTCCATGACGGCTTCACGCTGGCCGACCTCGTCAGCTATGCGCACAAGCACAACGCCGCCAATGGCGAGGACAATCGCGACGGATCCGACGACAACCAGAGCGCGAACTTTGGCGTCGAGGGCCCGACCAGCGACAAGGACGTTCTCGAGGCCGCGCCGGCGCGCCAAGCGCGGCCTGCTCGCCTCGCTCTTTCTCGCCCATGGCGTTCCGCTGATGCTCGCCGGCGACGAGGTCGGCAACAGCCAGAACGGCAACAACAACGCCTACTGCCAGGACAACGAGATCGGCTGGGTCGACTGGTCGAACGCCGGCCGCAAGGCCGACGACCTGACCGATCTGGTCACGCAGCTCACCGCCCTGCGGCGCTCCTTTCCCCAGTTGCAGGGCCACCGCTGGCTCATCGGCCATCGCGGCGGCGGCCACTACGACGTGCGCTGGCTGTCCGCGCAGGGAACCGAAATGACGCAGGCGGATTGGGCGATAGCGGAGGCGCGCTTCCTTTCCTACGTGCTGGCGCCGCTCGAGCCCTCAGGCGTACCCTTGTATATTGTTCTCAATGCCGCGCCTGAGGCCGTCGAGGTCGTCTTGCCGAAGTGGCCCGGTTGCAGCGCGTGGGCCCGGATCCTTGCTACCGTGGTTGGCAATAACGACTTGGGGGACTCCAAAATCAAAGTCGGCGTCAAGCACTTGGCGCCTGCTCAGTCTGTCACCGTTTTCGCAGGGACGTCATGACGGCCTCTCCTTTGTTCAGCCCGCGACTGTTCGGGCCGCAGCTCGATTCGAAAGGCGCGACGTTTCGCTTGTGGGCGCCCGCGGCGGCGTCGGTCGACCTGGTGATCGGCGACGCGCACCCGATGCGCCGGCATAATGACGGGTGGTACGATCTGCGCGTGCCCGGCGTCGGCCCCGGCGCCCGCTACATGTTCCGCATCGACGGGGAGCTCGATGTCCCCGATCCGGCCTCCGCATTCCAGCCGGACGACGTCCATCGCGCGAGCGAAATCATCGACCACGATTACGATTGGACGGCGCATGAATGGCGCGGACGGCCGTGGCGCGAGGCGGTCATCCTCGAACTGCATGTCGGGAGCTTCACGCCGCAAGGAACCTATCGCGCGGCGATCGAGCGGCTCGACGATGTGGTCGCGGCGGGCTTCACGGCGATCGAGCTGATGCCGCTTGCCGATTTCTACGGCAGGTGGAATTGGGGTTATGACGGCGTGCTGCTCTACGCGCCCGACGCGGCTTACGGCCGGCCGGACGATCTCAGGGCCTTGATCGATGCCGCGCACCAGCGCGGCCTGATGGTGTTTCTCGACGTCGTCTACAATCATTTCGGGCCGGAAGGAAATTATCTCGGCCGCTACGCGCCGCAGTTCTTCACCGACGCCGCGCACACGCCCTGGGGATCGGCGATCGATTACGACGTTCCGCAGGTGCGCACCTTCGCCATCGAGAACGCGCTGCACTGGATCGCCAATTATCGTTTTGACGGGCTCCGCCTCGACGCCGTGCACGCCATCGTCAAACGCGGAACTCCCTCGATCCTCGAGGATCTGAGCCGCGCCGTCGGCGCCTTCGCCGAAGCCAATGGTCGCCTGGTCCACCTCGTTCTGGAGAACGACGACAACGCCTCCTCGCTGCTCGATCCGCGGGCGCCTGCGGCGCGCGGCAAGTACCGCGCCCAGTGGAACGACGACTTCCACCACGCCTGGCATGTGCTGCTCACCGGCGAAAGCAGGAGCTATTATCGCGATTACGCCGAGGCGCCGCGCCGCAACGTCGCGCGCACGCTCGCCTCGGGCTTCGCCTATCAGGGCGAGGCGTCGCCGCATCGCCGCGGCGCCGTGCGCGGAGAGCCGAGCGCGCATCTGCCGCCGACCGCTTTCGTTTCCTTCCTGCAGAACCACGATCAGATCGGCAACCGCGCGCGCGGCGAGCGGCTGGACCAGCTTGTCGCGGACGAGAGAGGGATCGAGGCCGCGCTCGCCGTCATGCTGCTTGCCCCCTCGCCGCCCCTGATGTTCATGGGGGAGGAATGGGGAGCAGAGCAGCCGTTCCCCTTCTTCTGCGATTTTGCCGGCGATCTGGCGGAGGCCGTGCGCAACGGCCGCCGCAAGGAATTCGCCGAGGAGTACATCGCCGGGAACCCAGACGACATTCCGGATCCTCTCTGCGAGCAGACCTTCCGCTCCGCCGTGCTCGACTGGTCGGCGCGGGAGAAGCCCCGCCAGAGCCGCCGGCTGGCGCTTGTCACAAGGCTGCTCGCCGTGCGCCGGGAAAAGATCGTTCCGCGCCTCGCCGGCGGCGTCGCGCCCGGAGAAGCGAGCTTCGCGGGCGACGTGCTGAGCGCGCACTGGCCGGTCGACGGCGGCCGGCTGGCCCTGGTCGCCAACCTCGCGCCTGAGCCTGCGCGCCGCGCGCAAGTCTCCGCAGGCATCCCGATCTGGGGCGAACCGGCCTCTCCCGATCTGCCGCCCTGGAGCGTGCATTGGTCGTGGAGCCAGGCGTGATGCCGCCCGCCGTTCCGACCGCCACCTATCGCCTGCAGCTCACAGCGAAGTTCGGCTTCGGCGCCGCGGCCGACCTCGTTCCCTACATCGCCGCGCTCGGCGCGAGCCATCTCTACGCCTCGCCTTTTCTGAAGGCGCGCGCGGGCAGCACGCACGGCTACGACATCGTCGACCACAATGCGCTCAATCCCGAATTCGGCGGGGATGACGGGTTTGCTCGGCTTTCGCAGGCGCTTGCGGACGACGATCTCGGCCTCATTCTCGATTTCGTGCCGAACCATATGGGCGTCGCCTACGCCGACAATGCGTGGTGGCTCGACGTGCTCGAATGGGGACCGCGCTCCCCGCACGCCCAATCTTTCGACATCGAGTGGGAAACGCTGCCCTATCGGCCGCAGGGCGGGATTCTCCTGCCGATTCTCGGCAAGTCCTACGGCCACGCGCTCGAGGATGGCGACCTCGCGCTGAAATACGATCCGAGCGAGGGAACGTTCTCCGCCTGGTACTACGAACACCGTTTGCCCATCCGCCCCAACCGCTACGGGGAAATCCTGAAAAACGTCGTCGCCGCGGCGGGCGCGACCGAGGAAGAAGCGGGACGCCGGCTGCTCGCCTTCGCAGGACGCTATCCCGATCCCAATGCGCCGAGCCGCGAGCAGGCCCCCGCCTACAAGGCCGAACTCGCCGCCATCGCGGGCGGCGCGGAGGTGATCGAGCGCGGGCTCGACGCCTACCGGCCGAGCGCCTCCGATCCCAACCGCATGCTGCTGCTGCACCGTTTGCTGGAGCGCCAGCACTACCGGGTGGCGCATTGGCGGGTCGCCTTCACCGAGATCAATTACCGCCGCTTCTTCGACGTGAACGATCTCGCCGGCATCCGCGTCGAGGACTTGCCGACCTTCGAGGCCGCGCATCGCCGCGTGATGGCCTTGATCGCGAGCGGGCAGCTGCATGCGCTGCGCCTCGACCATATCGACGGGTTGTCCGATCCCGTCCAGTATACGCGCCGCCTGTCGCGGCTCGTGCGCGCGGCGCGCGATCCGGGCGCTCGCGCGCGCCCCTTCTACATCGTCGTCGAGAAAATTCTCGCCGACGGCGAGACGATGCCGGATCTGCCGGGCGTCGCGGGAACCACGGGCTATGACGTGCTCAACGTCATCACTCGCGTGCTGCTCGACGACTCCGGCCTCCTGCAGCTCGACAAATTCTACAGCGATGTCGTCGTCGGGCGACGGGAGAACTTCGACGACATCGTGCGCGACGCCAAGGTGCGCGTGCTCGAGACCATGCTCGCGAGCGAATTCACCGTGCTGTGCCGCCTGCTCGCGCGGATCGCGGCCGGACACTGGCGCAGCCGCGATTTCACCTTCGAGCGCTTGCGCGCCGCCTTGCGCGCCTACATCGTGAACTTCCCCGTCTACCGGACCTATATCAGCGGCGGGACCGTCTCGGCGGGGGACCGCGAAATCATCACGCAGACGATCGCGAAGGCGCGCGCGAAGTGGTTCGGCCCCGACGCCAACATCCTCGATTTTCTGGAGGAGGTGCTGACGCTCGATCTCATCGGGTCGGGGCGCAGCGGCTACAGCAATGCGCGGGTGCGGCGCTTCAGCGGCAAGGTGCAGCAGCTCACCGGGCCGGTGATGGCCAAGGCGCTCGAGGACACCGCCTTCTATCGCTACCACCGGCTCCTCGCGCTCAACGAAGTGGGCGGCGATCCCGCTTTGCCGGCGCTCACGGTCGGCGAGTTCCATCGGCGCATGCGTGCGCGCACCGCGTTCCCGCACGCGATGACCGCGACCGCGACGCACGACACCAAGCGCGGCGAGGACGCGCGCGCGCGCATTCTCGCGCTTGCCGAACTCGCCGAGGACTGGTCCGCGGCCGTCCTGAACTGGCAGACCTTTAACGAGCCGCTTGTGAGCCGCAGCCATGGCCGCGCACCCACGGAAGAGCATGAATACATGCTCTATCAGGCGCTGATCGGCGCCTGGCCGGCCGGGGGTCCCGACCCGGGTTTCGTCGAGCGCATGCAGACCTATGCGGTCAAGGCGCTGCGTGAAGGCAAGCAGGAATCGAGCTGGCACAATCCGAACGAAGCCTACGAGACCGCGACGACGACGTTCATCGCGCGCCTGCTCGACCGCGAAATCTCCGCGCCATTTCTGCAGGACTTCGAGGAATTTTCCCGCCGCACCAGCCTGATCGGCGCGCTCAACAGCCTGGCGCAGCTCACCCTCAAGGCGACGATCCCGGGCGTTCCCGATTTCTACCAGGGCACCGAGTTCTGGGATTTCTCGCTCGTCGATCCCGACAACCGGCGCCCGGTCGATTTCACCGCGCGCCGGAGCGCGCTCGAAACGCTGCTCGCCGAGCCCGGATTGGAGCGAACTCGCCGCGCAGTTCCCGAACGGCTTGGTCAAGCTCGCACTGACCCACCGGCTGCTCGCGTTGCGCTCGAAAATGCGGGAGCTGTTCACCAGCGGCAATTACGAGCCGGTCGAGGTCGAGGGCGCGCAGTCGCGCCACATCATCGCGTTTGCGCGCACGCTGCGGCGAGACGCGGTGATCGTCGCGGTCGGACGCCATTTCGCGCCGCTTACCGACGGCGGCCGCCGCTGGCCGCAGCCCAGCGATTTCGACGCCGTGCTCAAGCTCGACAGCTACGCGATCAGCGAGAACCTTCTTGGTCCCGGGGCGAATTCATTGCGCGGACCGGTCCATGTCAGCGCGGTGTTCGGCGCACTCCCGATCGCGCTGATGCGCGCTGTCCGCCGCCGCTGACGCGCGCGGACGCGGGCGACAGTGGATTAGATCAGCGCCTTGCGCGTTCGTTCGCCCCGGCAATGATCGCCGGTGGGAACCCATTGCGCATCGGTCCCGTTCTTCAAGGGCTGGAGACATCGATGGACAACCATGAACGCCGCGTGCGCGAGCGCGCTTATCGCATCTGGGAAGAAGAGGGTCGTCCGGACGGACGGGCCGATACGCATTGGGAGATGGCGCGCGAGCTCGTGGCGATCGAAGAAAACCAGGACATGGCGACCAAGCCGGTCCCGGCGGACGACCCGTCGATCCCGCGAGATCGAGCCGCGCGCCGACCGCGACCGGCGACTGCCGATCACGGACGAAGGCGAGCGTACCCGCCCAGTCGCGACGCGCACGCGGCGAAGCCGCGGTATCAGGCGGCCGTCCAGCGCGCGCAAAGAACATCCGATGCGTCGCATTGAAGAAGCCCAATTGCGCCGCCTCGTCAGCGCGGCGGCTACGTCGAGTGGCTATGCTGCCGCGCTTCGAAGGATGCGCTGCTCGGGAACCCAAGCACGGGCATTGGCTCGCCCCGCGGCAAGATGCGCGTCACCCGGCGCCTCGGCGCGATCGCAATCATTCTCAAACGCTCGGGCGCGATCTCACGACGGTCGCCGAGTTCACGGTGGCGGAGGGCGAGACCATCCCCTTCGTGCTCGGCTATGCCCCGTCGAACGGACCCGTTCCGCCCGCGCTCGACGCGAAGGCCGCGCTGCAGACGACCGAGTTCTTCGGCGCGATTGGGCGAAGGGCTGCCGCCCGGCCGGCGATTGGTCGGAGCCGGTGATGCGTTCGCTGATCACGCTCAAGGCGCTCACCTATGCGCCGACCGGCGGAATCGTCGCCGCGCCGACCACCTCATTGCCGGAAATGATCGGCGGAGCGCGCAACTGGGACTATCGTTTCTGCTGGGTGCGGGATGCGAACCTGACCCTCTCCGCGCTGACCAATGCCGGCTATGTCAGCGAGGCGCAGGCCTGGCGCGAGTGGCTCTTGCGCGCGGTGGCCGGAAGCCCGGACCAGCTGCAGATCATGTACGGGATCGCCGGCGAGCGTCGGCTGACCGAGTGGGAGGTGCCGTGGCTGCCCGGTTATGAGAATTCGCGGCCGGTGCGCATCGGCAACGCCGCGCATGTGCAGCTTCAGCTCGACGTGTTCGGCGAATTGCTCAACACCTTCTACAACAGCCGCGCGGCCGGGCTCGCCGCATCGAGCTCCGGCTGGGCGCTGGAAGTCGCTCTGCTCAGGCACCTCGCTGCGGTGTGGAAGGAGCCGGACCAAGGCATCTGGGAGATGCGCAGCGGCCCGCGGCATTTCACCTATTCCAAGGCGATGGCGTGGCTTGCCTTCGATCGCGCGATCAAGAGCGCCGATGCGTTCGGGCTCGACTGTCCGCTCGACCGCTGGCGGGCGTTCGCCGAGATCCACGCCGACGTATGCACGCATGGTTTCGATCCGCAGCTCGGCAGCTTCGTCCAGGCCTACGGCTCCAAACAGCTCGATGCGAGCCTTCTGCTGCTGCCCAAGATGGGATTTCTGCCGATCGAGGACGAGCGCATCAGCGGCACCGTTCGCGCCATTGAAGATCATTTGATCGCCGACGGCTTCGTGCTGCGCTACCGCACCGACGCCACCGCCGACGGACTGCCGCAGGGCGAAGGCGCGTTTCTCGCCTGCAGCTTCTGGCTCGCCGATGTCTACATGATGCAGCAGCGCTGGAGCGATGCGCGCCGCCAGTTCGAGCAGCTGCTGGCGCTGCGCAACGATGTGGGGCTCCTGAGCGAGGAATACGATCCGCGCTTGCGCCGGCTGGTCGGCAATTTCCCCCAGGCCTTTTCGCATGTCGCGCTCGTCAACAGCGCCTACCTGTTTCTCAGCCGCCCCGGGCAGCTGCAGCAAGCGGCGCAGCCGAACGAGCCCGCCATCGACGGCCGCTGACCGCCATTGCGGAATCCCGCGATTCCAAACGGCCGCAAGCGCTGCGTCCCTTCAGGCGCTGGCGGCGTGGCTTGCGAGAATGCTGTCGAGCCATTCGCGCACATCGGCGGGCCGCGCGAAGCAGCCCGCGGCGTACTTTGTGCGATGTCCGACCGAGAATCCGATCCCGTGCAGGCGCGGCAGGACGGGAAAGACCGGTTCGTCGGTGGTGTCGTCGCCGAGAAAGACCGGTCGCCGTCCGGCGAATGGCGGAATAGCCATCAGCTCGACGACGGCGGTCGCTTTGCTGAACCCCTTCTGCTTGACCTCGACGACCGCCTTGCCTGGAAGAATTTCGACCGTGCCCGGCGTCGCGGCTGCGCAGATGTCCGCCACCGCCGCCCATACCGCTTCCCCTCTCTCCGGCGCGAGCCGGTAGTGCAGAGCAAGCGAGTAGCCCTTGTCCTCGATGAGGATGCCGGGCCCGAGTTCGGCGATCGCTGCGAGCTTTCGTTTCAGATCGGGATTGAGCAATGGCGTGCGGTTCGGGTCCGACGCTCCGCCGGGGAACGGGCGCAGCTCCGCGCCATGTCCGCCGATCGCCGGAAGCTGAAGCGGCGCCAGCAGGAGATCGAGGTCGTTGAGCGAACGCCCGCTCACCAGCGCCAATGCGCCGCCGGTCAGCGCAAACAGGCCTTGCAGGGTTCGGCGCAGGGATGGCGGGACCCAGACCTCGCGCGGCGTCGGCGCGAAATCGAGAATGGTCCCATCGATGTCGAGAAGGATCGCGACCTTGTCGAGATCGATGCGCTCCTCGGGGATGATGTTCGTCACGGCTCCGACCGCCATCCTGTGCAACCCGCTAATCGACGGAGGCGAGCGGACGCGCCACCGTTTCCAGCGGCTTGCGTTCCGCGGCGATCCCGAAACGCCACTGAACCCCCGCCGCCGCGACCATCAGCGCCGCGCCGGCCAGGTAGCCGCCATACACGGCTGCGCGCGATCCGGTGTCGATCAACGCGCCGAACAACCAGGGCCCGGCGACGCCGCCGATCCCGGTGCCGACTGCATAGAACAAGGCGATGGTGAGCGCGCGGATTTCGAGCGGAAACGTCTCGCTGACGGTGAGATAGGCGGAGCTTGCCGCGGCCGACGCAAAAAAGAAAATCAGCGTCCACCCCATGGTCTGGGTCTGGGCCGAAATCAGCTCCTGCTTGAACAGATAGCCGACGCCGGCGAGCAGAATCCCTGAGATCGCGTAGGTGAAGGTGATCATCGGCCGCCGTCCGAGCGTGTCGAACAGCCGGCCGAGCAGCAGCGGCCCGAGGAAGTTTCCGGCCGCGAACGGCAGCACATACCACCCGACCCCTTGCGCCGACACGCCGTAGAAGTCGATCAGGATCAGCGCATAGGTGAAGAACACCGCGTTGTAGAAGAACGCCTGCGAGGCCATGAGCGTGAGGCCGACCAGGGAGCGCGTGCGATAGACCTTGAACAAAGTGGTCGCGACCTCTCCCAGCGGGGTGCTCGTCCGCACTCGCAGCCGCACGGTCGGCAGACCCTCCCGGCTCGGAACGTGCTCGCCATAGACTTTGCGCTCGATCCCGGCGATCACGGCCTCGGCCTCGGCGACGCGGCCATGCGTCATCAGCCAGCGCGGGCTCTCCGGTATCCACATGCGCATGAAGAAGATCACGAGCCCGATCGCGGCGCCGATCAGGAAGGCGAGCCGCCAGCCATACTCGGGATGCAGCACCGCCGGGTCCAGCACGATGATCGAGCCGGCCGCGCCCGCCGCCGCCCCGATCCAGAAAGAGCCGTTGATCAGCAGGTCGGTCCAGCCGCGCACCCGCGCGGGGATGAGTTCCTGGATGGTGGAATTGATGGCCGTGTACTCGCCGCCGATCCCCGCTCCGGTCAGGAACCGGAACGCCGCGAAGCTCCACAGGTCCCAGGAGAATGCCGTCGCGCCGGTGGCGGTGAGGTAGACCGCGAGCGTGATGAAGAACAGCTTCTTGCGCCCGAGCCGATCGGTCAGCCAGCCGAAGAAGACGGCGCCGACCACCGCGCCGAGGAGATAGGCGCTGGTCGCGAAGCCGACATCGCTATTGCTGAAACGCAGCACGGGACTTTCTTTGAGCGCGCCCGCGAGCGTGCCGGCAAGCGTCACTTCCAGCCCGTCGAGAATCCACGTGACTCCCAGCGCGACGATGACGAGCTTGTGGAACTTGCTCCACGGCAGGCGATCGAGCCGCGCCGGAATGTCGGTCTCCACGATGTCCGAACGCGACGACAGGTCGATCTTCCGATCGGGCTTGCCGGGCGGATCGTCGATCGTGTCCGGCGTTTCTCCCGGCGGAGGGTCCTCGATATTGTCCGGATCATCAATCGCGGGCGGCGGCTCCTCGACCGTGCCCGGCTCGTTGGGGCCGGGCGGCGGCTCGTCGACGGGCGGCGGCGGCGCATCGGGATTGCGCGGCGGTCCGTCGCTGATCAGAAAAGGGGGATTGTTGCGCACGCTGGTCTCTGCATGGGATCGGCAGACGGACAACCAGCGGCGCAGGTGTTCGTTCCTGTGGCGCGCCGCGGGCTCGCCAGGACTTGGCGCGCAACGCCGGCGGGACGACGGCGTCTCACCGCATCGTGCGCATGCGGCTGATAAGTTCAGGCGTCGGATAGGAGTCGGCGGGCAACCCCAGCTTGAGCTGCGCCTGCTTGACGGCGGCGCGGGTCGCCGTCCCGATCTTGCCGTCGGGGATGCCGACTTCGTAGCCCGCCCGCGCAAGCAGCTCCTGCAGCTCCTTTGCTTCTTCCGGCGTGATCGACGGAATATCGGGCGCCCCGCGGTTCATCGGCGGCGCGCCGGCGAGGCGGGTCGCGTAATAGGCGGCGGTAATGGAGTAGACGAGCGAATTATTCCACTTCAGATAGGCCTGGAAGTTCGGATAGGCGAGAAAGGCGGGGCCGAGCCGGCCCATCGGCAGGAGCAGCGAGGCGGGGAGGTCGTCGGAGGCCAAGGGCTTGCCGTCGCGCAGCGTCACTCCCCACTGCGCCCATTGCGAACGCGGATGCCGGACCGCGAGGTCGGCTTGATCCCAGGCGAGATTGCCGGGAACGCGCACCTCCTCCAGCCATGGTTCGCCGCGCCGCCAGCCGAGGCTGACGAGGTAATTGGCGGTGGAGCCGACCACGTCGGGCACGCTGCGCAGCAGATTGCGGCGGCCGTCGCCGTCATAGTCGATCGCGTATTTCAGGTACTCCGACGGCATCATCTGGGTCTGGCCGAGTTCGCCCGCCCAGGAGCCGATCATTTCCGCCGCGCCGAGATCGCCGCGCTCGATCAGGCGCAGCGAGTCGAACAGGTGGCCGCGGAACATATCCGAGCGCCGGCAGTCATAGGCGAGCGTCGTGAGCGAGCGGATCGCATGATCCTTGCCCATGCCCGCGCCGAAGTCGCTCTCGAGCCCCCAGAAGCCGACGATGACCGGCGCCGGCACGCCGTATTGCTGCTCGGCCCGCGCAAACAGTTCGGCGTGTTTCTTGATCAGCGCCCCGCCCTGCGACATGCGGTAGGCGGCGAGCATCTTGTCGGAGAACTGAAGGAAGCTCTGGGCGAAGAAGCGCTGGCCGCGATCGATATTCACGATGCGCTGCTCATAGACGAGATAGGGCGCGGCGGCGGCGATCGCGTTGCGCGATATGCCTTGCGCCGCCGCCTCCTGCTTGAAGCTTTCGAGCCAGCTCTCGAAACTTTCGGTGTTGCGGCATGGCGTGGACGCGGCCGCAGCGCCGACCGCAAGCGTGACTGCAATCGTCGCGGCCACAACGCCCGCGGTCGCCCGCCGCAGAGAAATGCGTCGTCTCATCATCGGCCTCCGTGCGACGGCGCAAAGCATGCCGCCGAACGAACGCGAGCCCGCATGCGCGGTGATGCAATCGGGCAACGCGTTTGTGAAGACGTCTAGACACCACGGCTGTCAAGGAAGCTTGTCATACCCCTCGCCGAAACCTTTCAGGCTCATCGGAAAGCCGATGCCTTCCTCCGGCGTCTGGAAGATGAAGAACGTCGCGGTCTGGCCGGTGCGGAGCTGCTTGACAAGATTGTCGTCCATGACGACCTCGGCATAGCAGCCGCGCAAGGTGCAGCGCACGAATCCGGCGCGACCGACATCGGCCTGATCGACCTTCAGCCCCAGCCCGGCCGGGAGCAAGACGCCGAGCGGCACCTGCACGCGCATCAGGCGCGTCTTCTGGTCGGCGGTGCGCAGCACCAGCACGGTCAATCCGACATTGGCCCTGTCCTCGGCGACGACGCTCTGGAACAGCGCGCACTGCTCGCTCTGTGCGCCCGGCGGCGTTTCGCAGCGGATCTGCCAATCTTCGTGCACCGATTTCACCGCGCCCTGCGCGAAGGCCTGCGGCGAACAAACGATCGCCGCAACGAGAGCAGCAGCGCCGTCACGCCTGCAAGGAACGGCGTCGGCGCAAACCTGTCGCCAGAGAACGCGCTCATCATCAAGCTCCCTCCTCCGATGTCGCCGCGTTCGAGCCGTTACGCCCCCTAGACCAACGCATGCGCGTCGCTATATTCGTCTTCTGAACCACGTCATCCGTGCCGCTTGTCGTAGCGCTTTCACCGGCGAACGCGATTATCTCCGCGACGGCCGGCCTGCGCGATGCGAATCTTTCTACGCTCACCATGAGGCACATTGCGAGTGGGGCGGAATTGTGGTTTGAGAGGCCCGGAACCTGTTTCCGTGTCTCGCCGACGAGGTGCTGCGCTCTGCCGATCGTGCGCCTCCGCGGAAACCTGATACGCACGCGGTGATGAAAACGGCGCCAACAAGCCGTCACGATCACCCTACCGCGAAAGGAGACTAGGCAAACGATGCATTCAGTCCTTCGGTTGCTCGCCGCAACGCTTGTCATCGCAGCTTTGTTCGGCGGAGTTGATTTAGCCTGGGCCGGTTTGGGTCAGCCCTCTCCCTGGCAGACCGGTTTGCAGGAGCCGGTGACCCCAGTCATGACGGACGTTATCAGGTTTCACAACCTCCTTTTATGGATAATAACCGGCATCGTAATACTTGTGCTGGCCCTGCTCGTCACCGTCATCATTCGCTTCAATGCGCGCGCCAATCCGGTCCCCTCGCGCACCACGCACAACACGGTGATCGAACTGATCTGGACGGTGGTGCCGGTGATCGTTCTCGTGGTCATCGCCTTGCCGTCGTTCCGGCTGATGTTCTTCCAGCTGAACACGCCGCCGGCCGACGTCACCGTGAAGGCGATCGGCAAACAGTGGTTCTGGAGCTACGCCTATCCGGACAACGGCAATTTCGAGTTCGACTCGCTGATGTTGCAGGATAACGAGCGCAAGCCGGACCAGCCGCGCCTGTTGGCGGTCGATAACGAAATGGTCGTTCCGGTGAACAAGGTGATCCGGGTGCAGACCACGGGAGCGGATGTCATCCACTCCTTCGCGGTGCCCTCTTTCGGCATCAAGATCGACGCCATCCCGGGCCGGCTGAACGAGACCTGGTTCAAGGCGACGCGGGAGGGAGTCTATTACGGCCAATGCTCGGAACTGTGCGGGCGGGATCACGCCTTCATGCCGATCACGGTCCGGGTGGTGAGTGACCAGTCCTTCGCAGCCTGGGTCGCGGAGGCCAAGCAGAAATTCGCCGGCGGGGAGACGGCGCCGACAGCGACGGTGGCCGCGACCGAGTTGCGGCGCGCCGACTGAAGCCGAACCGGACGATCGGGCAAAAACGACAACAACTGAGGACGGATCTGGACAAATGGATGCGACGGTAAAAGCCCACGATGCGCATCATGAGCACGACCACCCGACCGGATGGCGGCGCTATCTGTTTTCCACCAATCACAAGGACATCGGCACGATGTACCTTGTGTTCGCCATCGTCGCCGGCGTGATCGGCGGCGTGCTGTCGATCGGGATGCGCCTCGAACTGCAGAATCCGGGGATGCAGATTTTCGCGAGCGCCCACACGTTCAACGTATTCGTCACCGCGCACGGCTTGATCATGGTGTTCTTCATGATCATGCCGGCGCTGATCGGCGGCTTCGGCAACTGGATGGTTCCGCTGATGATCGGTGCGCCCGATATGGCGTTCCCGCGCATGAACAACATTTCGTTCTGGTTGCTGCCCGCCTCGCTCACGCTCCTCGTGATGTCGCTGTTCGTCGAAGGCGAACCCGGCTCTCCGGGGGTCGGCGCCGGGTGGACGGTTTATGCGCCGCTATCCACGTCGGGCCATCCCGGACCGGCGGTCGATTTCGCCATCCTTTCGCTCCACCTCGCCGGCGCCTCGTCGATTCTCGGCGCGATCAATTTCATCACCACGATCCTCAATATGCGCGCGCCCGGCATGACGCTGCACAAGATGCCGCTGTTCGTCTGGTCGGTCCTGGTGACGGCCTTCCTCCTGCTGCTCGCGCTGCCGGTGCTCGCGGGCGCGATCACCATGCTCCTTACCGACCGCAATTTCGGCACGACCTTCTTCACGCCCTCGGGCGGCGGCGATCCGGTCCTGTTCCAGCATCTGTTCTGGTTCTTCGGCCATCCGGAAGTCTACATCCTGATCCTGCCGGCGTTCGGCGTGATCAGCCAGATCGTCTCCACCTTCAGCCGCAAGCCGGTGTTCGGCTATCTCGGCATGGCCTATGCGATGGTCGCGATCGGCTTCATCGGCTTCATCGTGTGGGCGCATCACATGTACACGGTCGGCCTATCGACCGGCGCCCAGGCCTATTTCGTCGCCGCGACGATGATCATCGCGGTGCCGACGGGCATCAAGATCTTCTCCTGGATCGCCACCATGTGGGGCGGCTCGATCGAGTTCCGGACGCCGATGCTGTGGGCGCTCGGCTTCATCTTCCTGTTCGTGGTCGGCGGCGTCACCGGCGTCGTGCTCGCCAACTCCTCGGCCGACCGCGTGCTGCACGACACCTATTACGTCGTCGCGCACTTCCACTACACGATGTCGCTCGGCGCCACCTTCGGCATTTTCGCGGCCTGGTACTACTGGTTCCCGAAGATCACCGGCTATCTCTACTCCGAGACGCTCGGCAAGCTGCACTTCTGGCTGTCCTTCATCGGCGCCAATCTGATCTTCTTCCCGCAGCACTTTCTCGGGCTCGCCGGCATGCCTCGCCGCATCGCCGACTACCCGGACGCCTATAGCGGGTGGAACTACGTTTCCTCGATGGGCTCCTACGTCTTCATGGCGGGTCTCGTGGTGTTCTTCTTCACCATCTATCGCGCCTTCGCCACGAAGGCGCTGGCCGGCGACAATCCGTGGGGCGCAGGCGCAACGACGCTCGAATGGACCCTGCCTTCGCCGCCGCCGTTCCATCAGTTCGAGGTTCTGCCGCGGATCAAGTGACATGAGTATGAGGCAATCCTGATGTCCGTCCTCAGCGAAGGCGCGGCGCTGCCATCGGCAAACCCCGCCCGCGCGATCGAACCGAGCCTGGCGGAAGCGCGCGACTATTTCGACCTGATGAAGCCGCGCGTGATGTCGCTTGTCGTCTTCACCGCCTTTGTCGGGATGATGGTCGCGCCCGGCCAGTTCCATCCGGTGCTGGGCGCCGCCTCGCTCCTCTGCATCGCCGTGGGAGCGGGCGCCGCCGGCGTGCTGAACATGTGGTACGACGCCGACATCGACGGCGTCATGGGACGCACGCGGCAGCGGCCGATTCCGGCCGGCCGCGTGCAGCCCGGCGAAGCGCTCGCCTTCGGCGTCACGCTCGGCGTCGGCGCGGTGGCGGTGCTCGGCCTCGTCGCCGGCTGGTTCGCCGCCGCGCTTCTCGGCTTCACGATATTTTTCTACGCGGTCATCTACACGATCTGGCTCAAGCGCTGGACCGCGCAGAACATCGTCATCGGCGGCGCGGCCGGCGCGCTGCCGCCGGTGATCGGCTGGGCGGCGGTGACGCACGATGTCGCGCTTGCCCCCGTGCTCCTGTTCCTCATCGTGTTCTTCTGGACTCCGCCGCACTTCTGGGCGCTGTCGCTGCGCCGCTGCGAAGAGTATCGCCGCGCCGGCGTGCCCATGCTGCCGGTGGTCGCCGGCCCGACCGAGACCAAGCGGCAGATTCTCGCCCATGCGCTGCTGCTTGCGCCGACCGGCGTTGCGCCTTTCCTGCTCGGCTATGCCGGCCCGCTATACGGACTCTTCGCCGCGATCGCCGGCGCCATGATGGTCGTGCTCGCGCTGCGCCTGAAGTCCGCGCGCTCCGACACCGCCGCGCATGTGGCGGCCAAACAGCTGTTCTCGTTCTCGCTATTGTATCTTTTCACCCTGTTCGCGGTGCTTCTGGTCGACCACTGGCTCGGACGCTGGCCGCTGATGGCGGTCGGGTGACCGGCGGCATGGGCGCGAGCGGAGACAATGACCACGATGACGGGATCGTGCTCACCGAGGAGCAGAAACGGCGACGGCGCGCGCGCTCGATCGCGATCGCGCTCGCGCTCGCGGCGCTTGTGCTGCTGTTCTACGCCGTCACCGTCGTCAAGCTCGGGCCCGGCGTGCTGACGAGGCCGATGTGATGAGTTCCGCTATGGATCAGGGTCCCCGTGTCGTGAGCCGGAAAAATCGCGGATCGTCCGCCCGATCAGCCGCGCCGCAAAAAGCGCGGCGACGCGACGTCGCGGTCGCGCTCGCATGCGGCGCCTTTGTCGGCCTGATGATCGGCGCGGCCTATGCTTCCGTGCCGCTCTACAATTGGTTCTGCCAGGTGACCGGGTTCGGCGGCACGCCGCAAATCGCGAGCAGCGCGCCCGGCGAAGTGCTCGACCGCAAGATCACCGTGCGCTTCGACGCCAATATCGACCGCGGCCTGCCGTGGCGTTTCGAGCCCGAGCGCGCCTCCATCGATGTGCGGCTCGGCGAAGTCGTCACCGTCTACTACACGGTCGTCAACCGGTCGGCCCGCGCGACCGTCGGCATGGCCGGCTACAATGTCACGCCGCCGCAGACCGGCGGCTATTTCACCAAGATCAACTGCTTCTGCTTCACCGAGCAGCGCCTGAACCCGGGCGAGCGGCGCGAAATGGCCGTCGTGTTCTATATCGATCCGGCGCTCGCCCGCGACAAGGATCAGAACGACCTCAACACGATCACCCTGTCCTACACGTTCTATCCCACGCCCGAGCAGCCGCAGGGCGTGGCGGACAATGCCCGCACGGCCGCGCCCGGGCGGATCTGACACAGGTAAGCAGGAGCGGCGTCTCGCACGCCGCATTGGCTGAAACGGAGAAGAGCAAGATGGCCGAGGCGACTGCGAAACATCACGATTACCACCTGGTCGATCCGAGTCCCTGGCCCGTGATCGGCTCGCTCTCCGCCTTCATCATGGCGGTCGGCGCGGTGTTCTGGATGCACAATTATTTCGCGGCCGCGCCATACGTGTTCGGCGTCGGGGCGCTCGGCGTCGTCTACACGATGATCGGCTGGTGGCGCGACGTCATCCGCGAGGCGGAGTTCGGCGGATTCCACACCGCCGTCGTGCAGATCTCGCACCGTTACGGGATGATCCTGTTCATCGCCTCCGAGGTGATGTTCTTCGTCGCCTGGTTCTGGGCCTATTTCAACGTCGCCTTGTTCCCGGACGCGGGGCCGCAGGTGATGCGCGCCGAGTTCATCGGCGGGGTGTGGCCGCCCAAAGGCATCGAGACTTTCGATCCCTGGCATCTGCCGCTCCTCAACACCCTGATCCTGCTCACCTCCGGCACGACGGTCACCTGGGCGCATCACGCGCTCTTGCACAACGACCGCCAGGGCCTCAAATGGGGGCTCGTCTGCACCATCCTGCTCGGCCTCACCTTCTCCGCCGTGCAGGCCTTCGAGTACTCCCACGCGACCTTCGGCTTTTCCGGCAACATCTACGGCGCAACCTTCTTCATGGCGACCGGCTTCCACGGTTTCCATGTGATCATCGGCACGATTTTCCTGATCGTCTGCCTCGCGCGCGCGCTCGCCGGCCAGTTCACGCCCAAGCAGCATCTCGGCTTCGAATTCGCCGCCTGGTACTGGCACTTCGTCGACGTGGTGTGGCTGTTCCTGTTCGCCTGCATCTATGTGTGGGGTGCGGGCGCCTACGCGGCGGCGGGCGGCCACTGACCGCGAACCGACTTCCGGCGAGAGGGAAGTCGAACCGGCTTCCCTTGCCGCGAGCCTACAGCGTGATGAATTGACCTCGAATTGACCAACTCCCGGCGTCATCGCCCGCGCAAGCGGGCGATCCAGTAAACACAATGCTTTCCGGTGCTTACTGGATGCCCCGCCTGCGCGGGGCATGACCATTAAGGGTGGAATGATCCAAGGCAAAATCATCACGATCTAGGGCCTCGGCTCCGGCCGTTGCCCGGTCCGCGCCGAAGCCGAGCCGCTGGTCCTTGCGGAGCGGGGCGGTTTCACAGCGGGCTGATAGGTTCACGCCGCCTCCACGGCCAAGGTCCGATCTATCAGCCCTCGCCGCGTTTACGCACGCGCGCTCACGACCGTCGTGCATGCGCTTTCGAGCTTCGCAAGTTCGCGGCTTTCGGCGAAGCGGACGCCGAGAGTGCGGTCCTCGCCCCGCAAGACCGGACAATAGGGGTCGGGCTCGCCGAGCGCCTCCAGCAGTCGCCGCCGCCCCGCGCAGCCGCCGCCGCATGCGGCAAGATGCCGGCAGCCCATGCAGGCCGCCGGCGTCGAGCGCGCGGCCACGAATGGCGCGGTGTCGGCGATGCCGGGCCCGAGATCGAGGAGCAGGTCGAGCGGCGCGCCGCCGCCCGGCCAGTAGACGCAGGGCTGCACCATCGCGCGCGGGGTCACGCGCACGGTCGCAACGCCGCAGCCGCCAAGGCGCGGCGGCAGGCCGGCCATCGCCCGGACCAGCGGCTCGCCGATGGCGATCGCGTCGGCGCGCGCAAACAGGAGTTCGAAGCCCCGCCAGTATTCGTCATAAGTGAGCGCAAAGGCGTCGGAGCGCACGGACTGATAGACGTTGATGCGCAGCGGGGCGTCGTAGGCGGCGGCGAGATCGGCGACGTCGGCGAGGCGGTCGAAATTCGAGCGCATCATCACCGCAATAAGTGTGACCGACACGCCGAGGCTACGGCAGCGCGCCGCCTGCTCGTGAACGAGTCGCCAGTTGCCGGGACCGCGTTGGGCGTCCTGCTCCGCCTCGGTCGGGTAGTCGAGCGAAAACTCGACTTCCTTGAAAGCTCTGACCTGCGCGTCGTCCAGCACCGCGATGGAGTGGCCGTTGGAGGTGATCGTGAGACTGATCGGCTGGCGGCGCAGATAATCGAGGATGGCGCCGAAGTCGGGATGCATGCCGTTCTCGCCGGTGCCGAGATTGACCGAGCGCACCGGCAGCCGCTGCATCGCCGCGCGAACCTGGTCGACGTTGAGGCGATCGAGCCGCGTGGGATCGCGATAACAGAAGGCGCAGGCGAGATTGCATTCGTTGGTGAGACCGAGGCCGAGCGAAAACGCGCGCTCTGCGCCCGCCGTCTGCTCCCCGGATTGTGAAGCCACCATCGTCATACCCGCTTCGACCCATGCTAGCTTCGGCGAGACACTCACGTCGCCCAGGTCACATACGGATGACGCTAACGGTCGAGCTTCAGCCGGACCAGCAACCGGCGCAGTGGGACGGTCACGTTGGCGTGTACGAGGCCGTGTTCGAGCCGCTCACCAATGCGTTCTCGCGCCGCGCCTTCGATCAGCTTGACCTGCGTCCCAGCGAACGTCTGCTCGATGTCGCAGCCGGCGCCGGCGGCGCGTCGCTGATGGCGGCGGTGGCAGGCGCCGACGTGTTCGCCGTCGACGCCTCGCGGGCGATGGTCGACCGAATCCGCGCCCGCGCGGGCGGGCAAACCGGTTCCGCGGGGCGCGTCCGCGCCGAGACGATGGATGGCACGGCGCTCGCGCTCGCCGACGCGAGCTTCGATGCGGCGCTGTCGGTCTTTGGCGTCATTCTGTTCCCCGACGCCGGCCGCGGCATGCGGGAGATCGCGCGCGTTCTCAAGCCCGGCGGCCGCGTCGCCATCGTCACCTGGACCGACATCGAGCGCTATGAGCTCGCGTCGCGGCTGATCGCCGCCATCGCATCGGTGCGCGGCCCGCAACCGCCGCCGCCGGCTTTGCCGGCGCAGTTACGTTTCCGGGAGGAGGCGGCGTTCCGCAGCTTGCTGAGCGAGGGCGGCCTGGCGGTTCAATCCGTCACAAAGGCGCAAGAGCGCTGGCGGTTGCCGTCGGCGCGCTGGATTGCCGAGCATATTGCCTTCGCGCCGGGCCTGTCGGCGCTCGCTGCCGGGCTTGGATCGGATCGTCGCGCGGTCATGGAAACGTTCGTGGAGGCGCTCGAGCGCGACCAGGGAAAGGACGAGGTGAGCTTGACCGCGGTCGCCCAGATCGGCATCGCGAACAAGACCGGCGGTCACAAACGATTGATCGGGTAACACGCATCCGGTCTCGAACGAAGTCGTAGGAGGTCTGAATTACGCCCGAGCGGGTTCGACCGCGGCCGTGCTCCTAACGCGTCATAAGCAGGGAACAGTCGATGAAGCGCATTTTAGCGGCGATCGCGTTCGCCATCTCCGTCACGGGCGCTGCGTTCGCCCAGGAAAAGCCAACCTTCGTGTTCACGGCCATTCCGGACCAGGACGAGACGCGTCTGGTCGAACGCTTCACCCGGGTCGCCGAATATCTGCAGGGCAAGCTCGGCGTCCCGGTGAAATATCTGCCGGTGAAAAGCTATCCGGCGGCGGTGACGGCGTTCACCAACAATCAGGTGCAGCTCGCCTGGTTCGGCGGCTTTACCGGCGTGCAGGCGCGTCGGCAGGTTCCGGGATCGGAGGCGATCGCCCAAGGCGCCGAGGACCCGGCGTTCAAGACCTTCTTCATCGCCAACGCCAAGACCGGCCTCAAACCCTCCAAGGATTTCCCAAAGGAGATGGCCGGAAAGACCTTCACCTTTGGCGCCCGCGCCTCGACTTCGGGGCGCTTGATGCCGGAGCACTTCCTGCGCCAGCAGTTCGGCGACAAGTCGCCGGACGAAGTGTTTGCGCGCGTCGGCTTTTCCGGCGACCACAGCCGCACCATCCAGCTCGTGCAGTCGGGCGCTTATGAAGTAGGCGCGCTCGATTACACCGTCTGGGAGCTCGAAAAGAAGGCCGGCAAGATCGACGAACAGCAGGTGCAGGTGATCTGGGAGACGCCGCTTTATCCCGACTATAACTGGACGGTGCGCGGCGATGTGGACGCGACCTATGGCGCGGGCTTCAAGGAAAAGCTCAAAGCCGCCCTGCTCGCGATCGACGATCCCGCGATTCTCAACCAGTTCGCCCGGTCGAAATTCATTCCGGCGAATAACGCCGACTACGCTCCGATCGAGGAGGTCGGGAAGGCGACCAATCTCCTCAATTGAGCGGCGCACGTGGCGACTTTGGCGGAGTTCAGGAAGGCGTGCGCCGGCTACGGCGGCCACCCCGTGCTGAACGACATCGATCTGACGATCAAGGCCGGCGAGCGGATCGCCGTTATGGGACGGTCCGGCGCCGGCAAGTCCACTTTGCTCAGCCTGATTTACGAGAAGCTCGCCGAGCGTGTCGCGCTGATCCCGCAAGGGGCGGCGCTGGTGAAGAACCTGTCCGTCTATCAGAACGTCTATATGGGCCGGCTCGATCGCCGCTCGACATGGCGCAATCTGCGTAATCTCGCGTGGCCGACCCACCGGGACATCCGCGAGATCGAGCAGGTGCTCGATCTCGTCGGCATGGCGGACAAGCTGTTCGCGAAAGCAGGCGCGCTGTCCGGCGGCCAGCAGCAGCGCGCCTCGGTCGCCCGCGCGCTCTACAACGGCAGACCGATCATCATCGGCGACGAGCCGGTCTCGGCGCTCGATCGGGTGCAGGCCACGGAAATTCTCGGCAGGCTGTGCGCGCGCTCCGAGACCAGCATTCTCGCGCTGCACGACATCCCGCTCGCGCTCGCGCATGCCGACCGGGTGATCGTGCTCGAGGCCGGCCGCATCGTGCTCGATACGCCGGCGAGCGCCGTGAGCGCGACCGACCTCATCCCCTATTACGGCGGGTGAGCCCGCCATGGGAAGCCGCCTTCCCGCCCTGCCCAGGCTCGGCTACCAGTCGGTGAGCTGGCTGTTCCTCGCCGCCGCCGTGCTCGCACTCGCGATCGCCGACATCGCCGTCAGCGCGCTCGATCCCTGGGCGGAAATGCGCCGGCTGGCGGCCGGCCTCCTGCGCCCCGACCTCTTGTCGATCGAAGTATTGAGCGTGGTCTGGACGGTCGCCTTCGCCGTGCTCGGCGTCGCGCTCGGCGCGGGCGCAGGCTTTGCGCTCGCGCTCGTCTTCGCGCGGGCGCGCGCCGTACGGCTCCTGTGCGCGTTCCTGCGCTCGGTGCATGAACTGTTCTGGGCGCTGATCCTGATCCAGGTGACCGGCCTGTCGCCCGCGACCGGCATTCTCGCCGTCGCGATCCCCTACGCCGGAATCTTCGCCAAGGTCTTCGCCGAAATGATCGAGGAGGCCGACCTTGCGGCGGAGCGCACGCTGCCGGTCGGAACATCGACTGTCGCCCGGTTCGCCTACGCCCGCATCCCCGAACTCGCGCCGCAGTTCTGGACCTACACGCTGTACCGGCTCGAATGCGGGATGCGGTCGACGCTCGTGCTCGGCTTCGTCGGACTGCCGACCATCGGCTTCCACCTCGATTCCTTTTTCAAGCAGGGGCAGTATGCGCAGGCGGCGGCGCTCCTGCTCGCCTTCTACGCGCTGATCGGCACGCGGCGGATTCTGGGCGCGGCCGGCGACCATCCCGCTCCTGATCGCTTTGAGCCTCCTCGTCCTGCCGGAAGCCGTCGGCGCAACCGCGACCCTGACCAATCTCGTCCGCTTCGTCACCCATGACATCGTGCCCGCGCCCTTGCGCGGCGCCGATCTGTTCGCGGCGGCGACCTGGGCGAGCTTCTTCGCCTGGCTGTCGCCGATGGTCGCGCGCCAGGTCGTGCCCGGCGTGGTCCAGACGCTGATCCTGTCGCAGATCGCGCTGGTCGCTATGGGCGTCATCGCGCTCGCGCTGTTTCCGCTTCATCTGCCGGCGTTTTGTCGGACGCATCGGCAAGCCGCTCGGCCGCGTGGCGCTGGTGATCGTGCGGTCAACGCCGGAATACATGCTGGTCTATGTGCTGCTGCAACTGCTCGGCCCCTCGATGCTGCCGGCGATCATCGCGCTGTCGGTGCACAACGGCGCGATCGTCGGCTATCTCATGGGCCGCCACGCCGATGCGCTCGAATACCGGCTGGATGCGCCGAAGGGCTTGAATCTCTACTGCTACGAGACCGTGCCGCGGCTTTACGGGCAGTTTCTCGCCTATGCGCTCTATCGCTGGGAGATCATCCTGCGCGAAAGCGCGATTTTCGGCATTCTGGGCATCAAGACGCTCGGCTACTATGTCGATGCGGCAATCTCGGAAATAAGGCTCGACGTCGCCGTCGTGCTGATCGTGGCGACGGCGCTGCTGTCGATGGTCGTCGATGCGTTCTCGCGCGCCCTGCGGCGCCGGTTGCGCATCGAGACCATGCCGGTGCGCCTTTCGGAGGCGCCGAGCGGATCGCGCATAGGCGAAGCAGATTTGGCCTGCAAGATCTGACCTCGCCGCGCAGCGGGATTCGGGCCAGCCGATCTGGCTGGGCGCTGTGGGGCATCCGCGCGGGCTGGGCTAACGCTGCCGCTCGCGCCGCAACGACACGGCGAGGCGGACAAAGGTCGCGGCGATCGTTCCCGCCGCCTTGAGCCCGGGAATCAGATTGCCGGAAACCTTCGAGACGCCGCCGAGACGCCGTCGCTGGCCGACCGCGACCTCCTCGGCGGGCAGGCCGGCGGCGGCGACCCGCATCAGCATTTCCAGGTTCCAGCCATAGGTCTCGTCCTGCATGCCGAGCTTCGCGAGCGCATCGCGGCGGATCGCGCGAAAGGGCGACATGTCGGTGAAGCGCACGCCATAGACGAGGCGCAGCAGGAGGCCGGCGACATGGCCGGCGACGCGTTGCTGCGTGGACAGGCTGCCCGGCTCGCGCACGCCGCGCACGCGCGAGCCATGCACGAAATCGGCGCGGCCCGCCACGATCGGCGCGATCACAGACGGAATGAATTCAGGCCGGTCGCTGCCGTCGCCGTCGAGGAAGACGAGCACGCCGGCGTCGGGCCGCGCCGCCGCGACGCCGGCCTGCACCGCCCGCCCGTAGCCGCGTCGCCGCTCGACGACGACGCGCGCGCCGGCTTGCGCGGCGCGCTCGGCCGTGCGGTCGCGCGAGCCGCCGTCGACGACGATGACCTCGCTCACCCCTTGCGCCAGCACGCCCGCGACCACCGGCGCAATCGCGTCCTCCTCGTCGAGGCAGGGTATGACGGCGGCGACGACGGCGCCCAGCGCGGTGCAATCGCGAGCTGGCGCCGTCCGTCGGAACCGAGCTGTTCGCGGGCGCGCTCACAGGCTCCAGCGCAGGCCGCAGTTGGCGCAGCATTTCGGCGGCGCATCCGAGCCGCAGCGCCGCGCGGAAGTCCTGGTAGGCGGGGCCGTTCCAGATCTCCGCGCAAGCGTCTGCTGCGTGGCGTCGCCGAGCGTGTAGTGTCTCGTAGCCACGCTGCGAGAACGGCGCGATGCAGCACGGCAGCGCGCGGCCGTTGGCGGTGAAATACATCAGCGTCCACGGCCGCCGGCACAGCGACCAGGGCGAGTTGTCGTTGCCTTTCTCCAGGCTCAAGCCGGGCTCCGATGCAGCGCCCGACGCGCTGAAGCGTCAGTGCCAAGCGAACGGGCGAGGTCTTCGGCCTCCTTGAGATGCACCGATCTCCTCGCGGGTCAGCCGCTCGAACAGCGCCTGATCGGGCCGCGCCATGCCGATCGCATCGTCATCGAAAAACACCAGGCGCTGCAGATAGACCTCCCTGACGCCGATCTCGGCTGCGACCCGCACGAAGGCCGGCAGCTCTTGCACCGTTTCCTTGAGGCCGGTCAGCCAGAGCCGATACGCGCGGGCGATGCACGGCCCTCGCGCTCCTGCAGGTCGCGGAAGGCGCGCACGTTGCGCAGGATGCGGTTGAAGTAGTTCTTGCCGCGGATCGCGAGGAAGCTCTTCGCATTCGCGGCGTCGAGCGAGACGCGCAGCTCGTCGAGTCCGGCCTCGATCAGCGCCCGGCCATTGCGCTCGTTGAGCACGGTGCCGTTGGTGTTGAACAGCACGTAGACGCCGCGATCCTTCAGGTAGCTCACCATGCGCGGCAGATCGTTCGACCAGCATCGGCTCGCCGACGCCGTGCAGCACGGCGCGGGCGAGATCGGGAACCTGGTCGACGATCGACGTGAACAGCTCCCAGCTCATGTCGGCCGGGGGCTCGAGCTCCTCGTAGGTGCGCGGGCAGGTCGTGCACGAGCAGGTTGCAGCGGTTGGTGGTCTCCAGATAGAGGCAGACCGGCGGGCGCGTCGCGGCCACGCCGCGCGCCTGCGCTATCGCTTCATGATAGCGGCGCGGATCAACGTCCGCGCGCTGGCCGTCATCGCGCAGCATCTCGTTCATCGCCCGATGCTCCTTCCGGCTGAACGCGCCGCCTCCCAGGCCGCATAGCCGCAGGCCGCAAGAAATGCGCCGTAGAGCACCGACTTGCGCAGCATGATCGGCAAGCTCGGATCCCAGACGACCTCGTCCTGCAGGACGACGGCGCCCAGCGTGAGCGCCCATAGCGGCGCGCCGCCGACAAGCGCCACGAATGGCGTCAGAACGAGAAAATACCACGGGTAGTTCGGCGACAGCACGAACAACAGGGCGACCGACAGCCGGCCGGTGTCGCGCAGCATGGTCTCCGCAGAGCGTTGCGCGCGAAACGCCACGGCGAAAGCCATTGCCGCGAGCGCGCTTCCCGCCACGACGAGATAGGCAGTCGAGCCGAGGGCCTCGGCGCCGAACACGAATCGGACGGCTGCAAGCGGCCAAAAGGCGTCGCCGGTATGGAACCGTTCCTCGGTCAGATAGCCCGTTGTCAGAAAGCCGAGCGCGCCCCCGCCGACGGAGAGATAGGGCGCGTAGCACAGCCCGACGACCGCGATCACGACGAGCGGCAGCTTCCAATCCCATGGCCGCCAGATCGCCGGGAGAGCCATTGCCGCGAACGGCTTCGCCAACGCGCCCAGCGCGACGGCGGCGCCGGCGCGCAGCGGCCGTCCGCTCGCGGCGAGCCACAGGCCAAGCATCATCAGGCTTACCATCAACGCATCGATATGGCCGTTATTGGCGATCTCCCAGAGCGGCAGCGGGTGCCAGGCATAGGCCACAATGCGCGACACCGGCTGGCCGATCCGGCGCAGCAGCAGCACGATCATGGCGACGGTGACGACTTCGCAGGCGACGAGCGCCAGCTTGATCGCGGCGACGCTCGCGGACAGCCGCGTCGCCAGAAAAAACAACGCCTGCGCGACCGGCGGATAAATGGTGACGGCGTAATCAGCGCGGTTGATGTTCGGATAGACGGCGTTGTCGCGCAGGAAGGCGAGCGTCTCGTCGGCAGGAACATATCGGTAGGGATTGACGCCGGCGCCCTGCACAAGGCCGTCCCAGACATAGCGATAGATGTCGGTCGAGAGCAGCGGCTCGGTGACCAAGAGATAGATGCGCAACGGGATGGCGACGGCGGCGATCGTCCAAAGCGCGGCGCCGACGGGCGCGCGCTGCGCGACCGCGGTCGCGGCGATCGCAACAAGACCGGTCGCTATCGCGAGCGCCATATAGGCGTTATCGCCGCCCGCGCGGAAAGCGAAGGGCGTCGCCGCCGTCAGCGCTACCACCGCCGCGCCAAGCCCCAACAAGCGAAGAAGCGCCGCGGCTTCGCTCTGCGTTCCGTGCGGCATCCCTATGCCCGTTACGGCGTTCAACTCCCCACTCATGGGGCATCCGCCATCGCGGCAAGCCAAGCGCGGGTCGCCGCGGCCGCGCCGCCCCCCTCGAAGCGATCGGACCGCCCGGCGATTTCCGCGCGCAACCATGCGAAGGTCTCGGCGTCATCGACGTCGTACCATTCCTCCAGCGCGGCGACTTCGAGGCCGATCTCCGCGGCGCGTTGAACGGTGAGCCGGGCGACGGTTTCCGTGCCCCAGGGGATGTCCTCGAACAAACGCCGGTGCGGATATTTCAGTCCGATCAGGCAATAGCCGCCGTCGCTGGCCGGGCCGAGCACGAGGCGATCGCCAGGCTTTCGCAAGGCGTCGATGGCGTCGACCAGCAGTCGCGGCGGCAAAGTCGGGCTGTCGCCGTTCACCAGCGCGACGCAGTCGTGCCCCGCCGCCAGAAGCTCGCGCATCGCCCCATACAGCACGTTGCCGAAATCGGCGTCCACCTGCAGCAGCAGCCGGAACGATGGCGGCAGGATCTGGCGAAGCTCGGCTTCGCTGCCGGCCGGCGCGTAGACCCCAAAGCCGCGGCGCTCGTATCCACTCGGAACAGCCTCGATCGCCGCCGCCACGTCGCGGAGGAAGCAGGCTGACAGTTCGGCCGCAGCCGCTTTGCCGACCGCCGCCGCGAGACAACTCTTTGCGCGCCCCAACTGAGGCGCCTTGCACATGATGCCGAGGGCCGCCTTTGTCGCCACGCCAGCTCCCGATGCCGTGAGTGCTTACCGGCTCACTACGCTGCAGCGCCCTCGAAATTACAGAATGAGGCGTCCGGCGCGTTCACGTTCACGTTAGGCCGGTTCGCGATGCGATCAGCGTTCCCGATGAGCGTAGGTTATTGGGATGACGCGAAGCCGGCGACAATCGCGCTCAGCACGGCAAGCGCGTCCGTGGTCCCGTCCACCTCCCCTTTCTCGAAACCGCCTTCGGCCTGGCCCACGATATTCGTGACATGCGCAAGACAATGGACGCGCGCCCCGGTCGCGCGCGCAAAGGCATAAAGCGCCGCGGCTTCCATTTCGACCGCAAGCACGCCCTTCGAGCGGGCCGCCGCGACCGCCTCTGCGGTTTCGCGGTAGGGCGCGTCGGTCGTCCAACTCGATCCGACGATGACCGAAAGGTCCTTGCTGCGCAACGCGCCGACAGCGCGCGCGATGAGCTCGGGATCGCCTTCAGCGAAATCGGCAGTCGCCGCGTAATGGTAGCTCGTTCCTTCATCGCGCAGCGCGCGGTCGATAACGACAAAGTACGGAGGCGCGCCCGCCGGACTGATCCGGCCGGCGGAGGTGAGGCTCATCAACAGCCGGCAGCCGCTGGCGAACAGCTGTTCGGCGACCAGCACCGCGAACGGCGCGCCGACCGCACATCCCACGATGCCGACGCTCTCGCCGCCCAGCGTGAAGACGTCGAGTTCCGTATGGTAGCAAGGCCAGCCGTCGTGACGCTGCGCACGTCCCTCGCGCCGAAGCCTGCGCACAATGTCGCCGTCGGGGTCGAGCACACACAGGGAGGGCACGTGGACAACGCCCAGCCCCTTCTGCCGTCGCGCTTCGCGCAGCAGCGCGCGCGCCTCGAAAACCGACGGCGAATCCGGCCGCTTGTATTTGAGGATCGGCGGCAAAGCCATGTCGCGTCCCGTCATGCAGATAAAATCGCCCGCTACGCGACCTTGACGACGGGCCTGCCCGCTTCGGCATGCCCAATCCGGCGGGCCGCCGGGTAGCCGGCCTCGACGATCGACTGCAGGATCGCATCGGCGCGCGTGGGCGCGCAGGAGACCAAGAGACCGCCCGAGGTCTGCGGATCTGTCAGCAGACTACGCCGCCAGTCGGGAAGACCCGCCGGCAATGTCACGCTATCGCCATAGCTCATCCAGTTGCGTCCCGATGCGCCGGTGACAAAACCCTGCCGCGCCAGCGCGGCGGCCTCGCGCAGCAGCGGGACGCCGTCCGCCTCGATGACGACGCCGACGCCCGAGCCGCGCGCCACTTCGAGCGCGTGACCGATCAGGCCGAAGCCCGTCACGTCGGTGATGGCGTGGACGTCCGCATCCTCGGCGAGCTTCGCGCCGACGCTGTTGAGGAGGGTGGTCGTCGCCACCATTTCCGCATAGCCGTCGTCGGACAGAGCGCCCTTTTTCAGCGCCGCCGAATAGACGCCGACGCCGAGCGGCTTGGTAAGGATCAAGGCGTCGCCAGGCTTGGCGTCGGCATTGCGCCGCAGATTCTGCTTGCGGCAGGTCCCGATGACGGCGAGGCCATAAATTGGTTCGGGTGTATCGATCGAGTGGCCGCCCGCGACCGGGATGCCCGCCGCCGCGCAGACGGACGCCCCTCCGGCGAGGATCGCGCGCACCGTCTCAAGCGGCAGCTTGTCGAGCGGAATGCCGAGGATCGCGAGCGCCATGATCGGTTGGCCGCCCATCGCGTAGACGTCGGAGATGGCGTTGGTCGCTGCGATGCGCCCGAAATCATGCGGGTCGTCGACGATCGGCATGAAGAAATCGGTCGTGGCGATGATGCAGGTGTCGTCATCGAGCCGCCACACCGCCGCATCGTCGCCGGTCTCCACGCCGACGAGGAGCTGCGCATAGGGTCCGGCCGCCGCTTGCCCGGCGAGAAGCTGCTGCAGCACGGACGGAGCGAGCTTGCAGCCGCAGCCACCGCCGTGGGCGAGGCTGGTCAGTTTCACCTGCGGAACGGTCATGTCGCTTCCTCGTCGTTGGTCTGCGCGACTCTTGCGTCGCATGTCGGACGCGCTTCGAACAGCGCCAGCTTGCCTAATTTCGGCGCAAATCATGGCGCGAAGCGCCAGCCGCCGGGCTTTCCGGCCACCATATTACGCTCCAGCAAGACGTAACGTTTCTTGGGATCGGAACGAATTTGCTGCGGACGGTCGGCGACGCGGGAATGATGAGCGCACGACGTCACCCCCGTCCCGCGCGCGACCCAATAGCGCGCCTCATGGGTTCGATCGTTCTTGAGCATTTCACGCGAGCGTCTCAATGCCGTTTTTATTCATCGGGACGGTTTCTGAGAGCGGAGCCGTCAATGATGGTGTTCACTCTCTCCAATTTCGGTGCTCAATTGCCTGCGCTTCTTTCATCGAGGGCGGGCGACGCGCGGTGTGAGTGCAAGATTGAGGGTTTCGCATTCGAAAGCGGTCTATGCTCGAAAACGTGGGAGACGATCCGTGCCGAAGAACCCTTTCACCGACGTGTTTCTGTTCCTGACCGGGGGAACCGACGATCACCTGACGCTTGGCCCCTGGCGTTTTCTCCTGGTCGCTTTGTATTGGGCGCTGCTCGCCGGCAGCATCTATTTCGCCTTTCGCAATTGGCGGGAAGACCCCGCGCAGCGCAGCGCAGCGCATCTCGGAACCGCGATCGTTCGCGTTCTCGTCGGCACCATGTGGTTTGAGGGGATGCTGTGGAAACTGCCGCTGCCGCTCTCTGGCGGCCTTGAGTTCTGGACCGGTCAGGAGGCGACCCGGGCGGCTTTCGCGTTCCATCGCGATCTTGTCAGCGGCGTCATACTGCCGAACCTGCGCACCCTCGGGCCGTTCGTGTTCCTCGCCGAGTTGACCTTTGCGACGTCGTTCATCCTCGGCTTTGCGGTGCGCCTTGTCGGCGTCATCGGCATTCTCTTCGCGCTTCAGCTTTGGCTTGGCTTCTATCGGCCGGGCGATCCGGCGGAATGGCCGTGGGCCTATTTCTTTCTGATCATGCTGATGTTCCTGTTCGTCATCTACGCCGCCGGCCGGAGCCTCGGTCTTGACGCGTGGCTGCGCCGCAACGTGCCGGCGGTCCGTGACGGAACCGGCGTGATCGGCCGCATCTTGCATCTGGCGGGCTGAGGCGTTGCCGGGTGAAGCAGCGGGTGGTGCGGAGATCGAAATGGCGGTCAGATTGGTTCTCGAGAAGAACTATCCACCCCGCGGCGCGGCTTAGTTCGCGAAAAGGAGGCGTCAACATGACCCGTCATTCTCGTTCGCTTTCGACCTTGCTGGTCCTGCTCGCTACGTTGTTCCTCGCCGCGTCGATGCTTGGCGCACGGCTGGCATTGGCGGCCGGCGCTGAAGCCTTGATCATCAAGCCGAGCCCGCATGACGTCGCAAGAACGGTCGACAGGCTCGAAGCGGCGGTGAAGAGCCGCGGCGCGGCTGTGGTCGCGAAGGTCGACCATGCCGCCGCCGCGCAGGCGAATGGTCTGTCGCTGCGGCCCACCGTGCTCGTGGTGTTCGGCAATCCGAAACTCGGGACGCCGCTGATGCAAAGCCAGCAGACCGCCGGCCTCGACCTGCCGCTTCGCGTGCTGATTTGGCAGGACGCCGGCGGGACAACCCAGGTTGGCTATACGCCGGTTGCGGCCATCGCCTCCCGCCACGGCGTCAGCGACCGCAACGATGCCGTCGAGAGGATTGCAGGGGCGCTCGCGGCGATCGTCAGCGAAGCCACGACGCCCTGAGAGCTGGGAAACCGCTCAATTTTTTTACATATGAAGGCTGGCCTCCGACGACCCGAACGGCGCTGCGCCTCGTCCAGCGCCTGCTTCCTTGACGTGCCGTCCGGACCGCCGCCCATGGACCCAGGCCAAGCTCCTGATGGATCGCCGCATGCGGATCGGCGCGGCGGAGGGGATGGGGCGTATGCCTCAAAGGAGGCGTATGCGGAGATGGATGCGAATGCGCAATTCACGTAATCAGCATGCGGATCGGATTGATCTTTCGGCGCGGGAAGGCGCAATGCCGTCGATAGCCGCAACATACGCCGACGTTTGCTGCAAGCTGCTCCCGGCGCTTCCAGGCATCTCGGAATTTCGTCGGGAAAGCGGCGGTGCCGTCGCAGCGCAACCGGTAACGTATTGATATTGTTATGGCTTCTTGGTGCCGCAAGAGGGATTCGAACCCCCGACCCCATCATTACGAATGATGTGCTCTACCAGCTGAGCTATTGCGGCATTCAGGACACGGGGCTCGCGCGAGCCGCGGTTGCCCGGAGACGGCCGGCATCGCCGGCAGCGCCGCTGTTCATATACCGACGGCAGGGAATGACGGCAAGCCGGACCTGACCGCGCGGCGCTCCCGTGCGGCTTCCCGTGCGCGGGCATGAGCGGAAAAAGTCAACTTGATCGGATTTTGCTCTAATTCGGCAGCCGGTGCAGCACTTCCAGGCTCCACCACAGGAAATACGCGCCGAACGCCGTGCCGATCACGATCTTGAGCAGCTGGATGACCCATTCACCTTTGGACATCGTCACCAGCCGGGAGAGCACGCCGCGGGCGCGGGCCGCGCAAGAAAGGCCCCGGCGCAGAGCGCGGCCGGGGCAAGGGAGGAGGAAGGGGCCGATCGGGCCCGAACGAGACTGGCGAATTTGTATCAAGCGCGCGCGTGAGTCGCCACGGCCGCGTTCTCGTCATCAACAGGACGTCGCGCGCGAGGAGTGCGAACGGACCCGACCCGCGCGACGGCACGCGCCCGGACGTCGCGCGCGCGCGGCGGCAGTCACGTCCCGCTCACACGAGACAAGGCCCCGGGCAGACTCCCGGGGCCCTCGCGACGGGAGCGCGATTCACCAGAACTTGTAGTTCAATCCGAGCTTGAGCAGATGGAGGCGCTGTCGGTTGTCGACCGACACCTGTCCGGGAATCGTATTGAAAAAGTAGTCCTGCGACCCGAAGTCGTCGTAGTTGTATTCGAGCTTCGCGGTCAGGATCGGCGCGATCATGTATTCGATGCCGGCGCCCAGGACGATGCCGAACCGGGTGTCGCCGATGGTCTGCGGAATCACCACCGCGCTCGGCAGCAGCGTGTGCTCCTCGTCGGCCCAGGCCGCCGCGACCTTGACGTAGATGAGCGCCTTGTCGGCGACGAGGCCGACCCGCGCGCCGGCCGTGGCGATCGAGTTCGATCTGGCTGCGCAGTTGCGCGGGCGCGCCGAGCACGGCGAGATTGGCCGGAGCGCCGTTGCCCTCGAGGTCCGTCCAGGACCAGGTCCCCTCCGCGCCGATCACGACGGGCCCGCTCTGGAAATCGCATCCGAGCTGCGCGCCGGTGACCCACCCGGAGGTGGCGTAAGAGACGTTGTCCTGGACCAGCCGGTCCGACCACCACTTGTCGCCCCAGCCTGCGCCGGCATGAATGCCGATATAGCAGCCGGTCCAGTTCACCGCCGGCGGCGGGGCGACCACGGGTCGCGCGATAAGGTCGGCCGCGTGTCCGGCGCTTGGCAGAGCCAGAACCGACAGGGCGGCGCAACTCATCAGGAACTTCTTCATAGCATCCCCCTATCCATCAGATCAGAATTTGTAGGTCAGGCCGCCGCCGATCAGCCACGGGTCGAGATTGACCTTGCCGAGCGACGGCAATGGCGCTCCCCCGCCCACGCTGATTGCGCCGCTCCAATCCGGACGCAGCCACAGCTTCTTGACGTCGACATTCACGCCGACATTCTTGGTCAGCATGTAGTCGAAGCCGATCTGGGCCGCCGGAGCGAACGCGTTCTTCACGTCGAGATCGGTGACCGTGAGGCTCGCTCCGAGCGGCGCCGTCAGCGGCACAACGGCCGGGGCGTTGGCTCCCGAGGTGTTGAAGAACACCGTGTAGTTCACGCCGCCGCCGATATACGGCTTGAACGCGCCGAAATACGTGAAGTGGTACTGCAGCGTGAGCGTCGGCGGCAGCAGCCAGGTCTCGCCGATGTCGAGCCCGCTCAGCACGCCCTGCCCGGTGACCTTGTGCGGCGTGACGCCGAGGATCAGCTCGAGCGCGATATTCGGGGTGAAGAAGTAGCTGATGTCGATCTCCGGAATGACGGTCTTGCTCACTGAGAGGACGTCGCCCGGGACCGGGTTTGCGATCGGAACGCTCGGAATGTCCACCGTGCCGCTGTCGCGCGGAAGCACGCCCACCGCGCGAATGCGGATCATCCAGGGATTCCAAACGTCGACCACGGGCGGCGGGGCCCTGTAGACCGGAATGTCCGCCGCCGACGCCGGCGCCGAGGAGAATGCTGCGACCGCGACGCTGGCGAGGAGTAAGGCTTTTGTTGCACGTGCCATGTGAGCCCCCATTAGCAATATTTATAGTTCAAACCACTGTTTTATCAGCAGCTTAGGCAGCACGGGGGTGGGCGAGCGTGTACGCTCTTAGCGCAGCGGGAGGAATGGGGGATTAGACGTACAGGCCGTGTTCCGCCGCGTGCTGTCGCAAATCGGCAACAAAATTTCGACCCGCGATAGGCGCGTTCGCGCTCTGCTTGCGGTCCGTGTTTCCGCCCCGCGATTGTCGGCAGCGCTCCGCCTTCAGCCGAGCGCCTCCACTCGGCGCGAAACCGCTCACGCCCATTCGGCATGCGCCTCGGCGGTGAGATCGACCGTGCTTTTTACATTGATGTCGTCGAAATGCGCGTCGAGAAACCGCCGCGCCGCCTGCGCGCCGCGGGTGCGCATCAACGCGAAGAAATCATAGTCGTTGGAGAGCTTGGTGTCGGCCGAGCAGCTCCGGCCGGACCCGTCGAGCACGATCCGGTGCACCTTGATCTGGCGGTATTGCCCGGCCCGGTGCCGTGCGGCAGCCGCCGCTGCTCGATCAGGCGGGCGACGAATTCGATCGCGCGCAATTCCGACAGCAGCGACGAGTTGAAGGTGATTTCGTTGACCCGGTTCATGATCTCGCGCGAAGACGTCGGCGTCAGCTTGCGCTCGAGCGGATTGATCTGGACGATCAGCACGTCCTCGGTCGCGGTCGTGCGGAAGAACGGAAAGATCGCCGGATTGCCGAGATAGCCGCCGTCCCAATAGGGCACGCCGTCGATCTCGACCGCGCGGAACAGGAACGGCAGGCAGGCCGAGGCCATCACGACGTCGGCGGTGATCTTGTCGCGCGGAAAGATGCGCAGTCGCCCGGTATGCACATTGGTCGCGGAGATGAAGAGCTGCAGATCTCGTGCAGGCGCGCACCGCCTCGAAATCGACGAAGCGCTCGATCAGGTCCTTGAGCGGATTGATGTTGAGCGGGTTGAGGTCGTAGGGCGAGAGATAGCGCGACAGCGCGTTGAACCAGCAGCTGCATCGGCGAATCTTCGCAGCGGCAGGAAGCGAGAACAGCCGGTCGATCACCGCGCGCTGCAGCGCCGGCAGATCGCCGCCGAGGCTCGCCGCGCGCCAGAACTCGGCGAGCCGCTTGCGCGCCTCCTCGCGGTCCGCCGCGCGCGAGCCCGTCGGCCAGCATCACGGCGTTCATCGCGCCGGCCGAGGTGCCGGAAATGCCTTCGACCTGCGAGCCGCCCGTCGTCGAGCAGATGATCGAGCACGCCCCAGGTGAAGGCGCCGTGCGCGCCGCCGCCCTGCAGCGCGAGATTGATCGCTTCTTGGCGCTTGCGGGCCGGCACGTGCGGTCCGCCGCGGACGTCGCGCCTGCCGACCGACAGCGCGCAGCTTGTTCATGGCAGTGCGATCGGGCCGGTTCAAGTGCGCGCGTCACTGCGCGGTCCAGCCGCCGTCGATCGAATAGGTCGCGCCGGTGATCGGTGGCGGCGGCGTCGCGAGCACAGGAACACGCGCGAGCGCCGCCGACCTGTTCGACCGTGACGAACTGCTTGCGTCGGCTGCGCCGTC
Organism: uncultured Alphaproteobacteria bacterium; assembly: GCA_963712435.1. Taxonomy (GTDB): domain Bacteria; phylum Pseudomonadota; class Alphaproteobacteria; order Rhizobiales; family Xanthobacteraceae; genus Rhodoplanes. The sequence goes on from CAVQIB010000001.1 coordinate 436,600, forward strand.
CGAGCAGCACGCGCGATCACCTGCTCCGCGGCTCGATGTTGCCGGCGGCCTTCATGCGTGTCGGGGATCTGCTTCTCGCACCAGCGGCGTCAGCACCCAGCCGGGGCAGATGCGTTGCAGGTGATGCCGTCGTTCGCGAGTTCGAGCGCGACCGTCTTGGTGAGGCCGACGAGGCCGTGCTTGGCCGCCACATAGGCGACCTTGCTGGGCGAGGCGACCAGCGCATGCGCGGAGGCGATGTTGATGATGCGGCCCCATTTGCGCGCCTTCATGCCGGGCATCGCGGCGCGGATGGTATGGAACGCCGACGACAGGTTGATCGCGATGATCTGCGTCCCATTTCTCGACCGGGAAGTCCTCGATCTGGCGCGACATGCTGGATGCCGGCATTGTTGACCAGGATGTCGACGCGCGCCGAACGCCTTTTCGGCCATCGTGCATCATGTCGGCGATCTCGGCGGGCTTCGCTCATGTCGGCCGGCGAATAGAGCGCCTTGACGCCGAATTCCTTCTCGATGCCGGCGCGCTCCTTCTCGATCGCGGCCTTGTCGCCGAAGCCGTTGAGCATGACATTGGACGCCCTCCTTGGCGAAGCGCGCGGGCGATGGCGAGCCCGATGCCGGAGGTCGAGCCGGTGACGAGGGCGGTTTTGCCTTTGAGCATGGGGCGTCCATCGATAACGGGAGGGTCAGCGGCGCAAGCTTGCCGCCGTCTGATTTTGCGGCGCAACATGCCCCTATTGATACTGCAGTGCAACATGTCGGGCATGATCCCATTGTTCCGTGATGTTGCGTTCCCTGGCAAGGCCCTTGAAACCGCCGAATGAGCCGATAAGACAGTGCCATGCGCGCAAGCTTCCCCTCGCCCGATCACGACCACGCCCGCTGCAGCGCGCGAGGTCCTGTCGCATGCCGAGACGCTGTGCCGCGAACGCAAGGAGCGGCTGACGCCGATGCGCCGGCAGGTGCTGAAGGCGCTGCGCGGCGAGCCACCAGCCGCTCGGCGCCTACGAAATCATCGACCGGCTCGCCGTGGACGGGGCGCGGCCGGCGCCGATCACGGTCTATCGCGCGCTCGATTTCCTGATGCGAGCAGGGCCTGGTGCATCGCATCGAGAGCCGCAACGCATTTCTCGCCTGCGCCCACCATCACGAGAGCGGCGACCATGGTGCCTTCCTCATCTGCGAGAAATGCGGCGCGGTCGGCGAAGCGCCGGCAGGCCCGATCGGCAGAACGATCGGCGCGGCGCGCGAAGTCGATGGGGTTCACGCCGACCATGTCGGTGATCGAGATCACCGGCCTGTGCGCGCATTGCCAGGCGAATGATCTGGCTCAAATGGTCGATTCCTCGTCATTCCGGGGCGCCGCGCAGCGGCGATTCCGAAATCCATGCCCGCAGGCCGGCGTTATGGAGTCCGGACAGCCGCGCTACGCTCGGCGTCCGGAATGACCGAGCGCGTGGAATCCCCATGACGGAGCCCGCGTGAGCAACCCCCGTGCGACCGACCCGGTTGCTCGCCCGCTCGATGCGCTCGCCGCGGCGCTCGTCGTCGCTTGTGCCTGAGCTGGGGGCTCAACCAGGTCGCGATCAAGCTGACCCTGCCGGACATCCCGCCGCTGATCCAGGCGACGATCCGCTCGGCCGGCGCGCTTCTCGTCATCGTGCTGTGGTCGGCCGCGCGCCGCGTGCCGCTGTTGAAGCGCGACGGCACGCTGCTGCCCGGCGTCGTCGCCGGCGTCCTGTTCGGTCTCGAATTCGTGCTGATCTATCGCGGCCTCAACCTGAGCACGGCGAGCCGCGCCTCGCTCTTCATCTACACCGCGCCGTTCTTCGTCGCGCTCGGCGGCACGTTCTTTCTGCCGGGCGAACGGCTCGGCCTCTGGCAATGGCTGGGGCTCTCGCTCTCGTTCGCCGGGATCGCGGTCGCGATCGGCGTGCCGCAGGCGGCGGTCGACGCGCGCATGCTCACGGGCGACGCCATGCTGATCGGCGGCGGGGCGGCGTGGGCGGCGACCACGCTCATCATCAAGGGCTCGCGGCTGCGCCTGGTCGCGCCGGAGAAGACGCTCGCCTATCAGCTGCTCGTGTCCGTTCCGATCCTTGCGGTGGGCGCTTGGGCCTTCGGCGAGCGCATCCTCGCCGCGCCGCGAGCGGCCGCGCTCGGCTGGATGGCCTACCAGACCGTGTGGGTGGTCGGCGTCACCTTCGGCATCTGGTTCGCGCTGGTGAAGCACTATTCGGCCAGCCGGCTTTCGGCCTTCACGTTTCTGACGCCCTTGTTCGGTGTTGCGGCCGGGCATGTCATGCTGGGCGACCCGATCGAGTGGCCCTTCGCGCTCGCCGCGGGCCTGGTGGTTTCGGGCCTCGTCCTGGTGAACCGGCCGCGCTAACCCGATATACTATGCGTCCACGGAGGGGCCGCCGGCCGGTCCTGTCTTGCCTGAGCCGGGAAATTGAGCTGACGTTCGAGGAGCTGATGATGAGCGAGATCGCGGGGCCCTTGCCGCGGCGGAAGACCGTTCCGGTCAAGGTCGGCGGCGTCATGGTCGGCGGCGGCGCGCCGATCGTCGTGCAGTCGATGACCAACACCGACACCGCCGATGTGGAGGCGACCGTCGCGCAGGTGGCGGCGCTCGCGCGCGCCGGCTCCGAGATCGTGCGCATCACGGTCGACCGCGACGAGGCGGCGGCCGCCGTGCCGCACATCAAGGAGCGGCTGCTCACGCGCGGCGTCGATGTGCCGATCGTCGGCGACTTCCATTACATCGGCCACAAGCTGCTCGCCGATCATCCGGCCTGCGCCGAGGCGCTCGACAAGTACCGCATCAATCCCGGCAATGTCGGCTTCAAGGAGAAGAAGGACCGCCAGTTTTCCGCGATCGTCGAGATCGCGATCAAGCACGGCAAGCCGGTGCGCATCGGCGCCAATTGGGGCTCGCTCGACCAGGAGCTGCTCACCCATCTGATGGACGAGAACGCGAAGAAGCCGGCGCCCGACGACGTGCGCGCGGTGACGCGCGAAGCGATGGTGCAGTCGGCGCTGCTCTCGGCGCGCGCGCCGAGGAGATCGGGCTGCCGCGCAACCGGATCATTCTCTCGGCCAAGGTGTCGGCGGTGCAGGACCTGATCGCGGTCTACCAGGAACTTGCGCGCCGCTGCGACTACGCGATCCATCTCGGCCTCACCGAAGCCGGCATGGGCTCGAAGGGCATCGTCGCGTCGTCGGCCGCGCTCGGCATTCTGCTGCAGCAGGGCATCGGCGACACCATCCGCATTTCGCTCACGCCGGAGCCGGGCGGCGACCGCACGCTCGAGGTGAAGGTCGCGCAGGAGCTCTTGCAGACCATGGGCTTCCGCGTGTTCGTGCCGCTGGTCGCGGCCTGCCCCGGCTGCGGGCGCACCACCTCGACCACGTTCCAGGAGCTCGCGCAGGACATCCAGGGCTTCATCGTGAATTCGATGCCGGAGTGGAAGACGCGCTATCCCGGCGTCGAGGCGCTCAACGTCGCGGTGATGGGCTGCATCGTGAACGGCCCGGGCGAGAGCAAGCACGCCGATATCGGCATCTCGCTGCCCGGCACGGGCGAGTCGCCGACCGCGCCGGTGTTCATCGACGGCAAGAAGGTCGCGACCTTGCGCGGCCCCACGCTCGCGGCCGACTTCAAGACGATGGTGATCGACTACATCGAGCGCCGCTACGGCGCGGCCGGCGCGGCTGGCGGAGCGCAGACCGCGGCGGAGTAGAGAGCCCCGCATTTCGCTCCGCTCAATGCGGGCTACCTGACGACCTCATCCTGAGGAGGCTGCGAAGCGGCCGTCTCGAAGGATGCGGGCATGCACTGGCGCTCATGGTTCGAGACGCGCAGTTTCGCTGCGCTCCTCACCATGAGGCGTTCAGCAAATGTGGGATAGGCCCCTTCGGCCTTAAGTTTAGCATTGAAAGGCGCACAGCGGATGCTTGGCCCGCGAGACGCGCGGCGACGAGCCCTGAACGGAGCGCGCACAACGGTCCATAGATTCCGGACAGCCGAGCGCCGCTCGGCTTCCGGAATGACGCGACCGACTCAATCAGCCGAAGCTGGAGTCACGCCCGGCGCTGCTCGACCGGGCAGGTGGAGAGGCCGACCAGCGTATAGGCCGGGCACCAGCCGAGGGAGGCGGTCAACAGCGGAACCACGCCGATCCAGCCGATCCAGTTGTAGCCGGTCTCCGGCACGCCGGTGATCGCGAAAGCCAGCAGCAGCAGGCCGACGATGATGCGCAGCGCGCGGTCGATGCCGCCCATGTTCTTGGTCATGACTAATTCCTTTCGGTGAAATGCCGGTCGCCTGCGGCCGGCTTTCTCGCATTCAGACCAAAAAGCGGGCCTTCGTCTGTGACCTCGTCACGAATCTGCGGCGAAATCGGCGAGGCGGCGCGGGTTCCTGATCTCGATCGCGCCGCGCGAGAGCGCGATCGCGCCGGAGCGTTCGAACCGCTTCAGAATGCGGCTCACCACTTCGCGGGCCGAGCCAAGCTCGACCGCGAGCGCCTGGTGGGTCGCGGCGACGACCGCGCCCTCGGCGCGAGCGGCGAGCAGCGCGGCGAGCCGCGCGTCCACCCGCTGGAACAGCGTCTCCTCGATGGTGAGGACGAGATCGCCCACGCGCGCGGCATAGGCGGAGAGGACCACGTCGCGAAAGGCCGCGGAGGAATCGAGCAGCGCGCGGAAGCTTGGCACGGGCAGCGCGATCGCCTCGACCTCGGTCTCGCAGATCGCCTCCGCGCCATAGGGCTCGGACCCGAGAATGCAGGACGTGGTGAGCACGCAGCTTTCGCCCGCCTCGATCCGGTACAGCACGATTTCGCGTCCGTTCTCGGCGGTGAGCTGCACGCGGACCCGGCCCGCGGTCACGATCAGGAACGCGCTGCACGGCTGTCCCGGTTCGAACGCCCGCGCGCCGGCGGGCAAGGTCACGCGCCGCGCGGCCGACGCGGCAAGGTCGAGCGCGGCGCGATCGAGCTTGGCAAACGCGGGCGCGCGGACGAGCCAATCAGGGGGGCGGAGGTCGGACATGCGGAGTTTGACCCTGTCGTAACGCTCACCGCGCCGTGATTCCGCCATCGACGGTGAGGACGGTGCCGATCGCGAACCGCGCTTCGTCCGAGGCAAGGTAGAGCACGGCGGCGGCGATCTCCTCCGGCCTGCCTAGTCGGCCTGCCGGAAACCAGCCGGCGGCCTCCTCTCGCGAGGTCTTGTGGCTCTCGATCCAGCGGATGAACACGTCATTTGGGATATCGAAGCCCGAGGTCGCGAGCGCGTTGATGCTGATATTCTCGGCCGCGACCTGCAGCGCGGCCGACTTCGTCAGCCCAATGACGCCGCCTTTGGTCGCCGCGTACAGGCCGTTGTCGGGTTCGCCGGTCATGCTGCTCGTGATGGAAGCCTGATTGACGATCGCGCCGCCGCCATTCTTCCGCATCTGCGCGACCTCGTGCTTCATGCAGTAGTACACGCCCTTGAGGTTGGTCGCGATCAGCTCGTCGAATGCAGAGGACGGCAGGTCGAGCGTCGGCCCCGCGATCTCCTTGGCCGCGTTGTTGACCGCGACATCGAGCCGCCCGAACCGCTCGACCGTGGCTGCAATGAAGCGCTGCACCTCCGCCTCGACCGATACGTCGGCATTTTGGTACAGGCAGTCCGCGCCCGCGCCGTTCACAAGGAGCAACGTCTCCTCGCCGCCCTTATCGTTGATGTCGCACAGAGCAAGCTTCGCGCCGCGCTCGGCAAAAGCCAGGGCGCAGACGCGCCCCACTCCCTGCGCCGCCCCGCTGATCAGGACGACCTTATCCTTGAAGTCGAACATAGGCCTGCTCCTCGTTCCGGCGGGCGATGCGCAGGGTCGCACATCGCGGCATGGGCCGCCAAGCGCAACCGGGTGTGGCCTGGTTCACATAGCAACCTAAAGACGCACGGTACAATGCGAATGCCGCTTGGCGGGATCAAGCGGCGCTGATGCAGGGGGAGGAGGAGGAGAAGACAATGCGTACGCTGCACGCGCTCGGAATTCTCATGGTCGCCACGCTGGCGACGATGTCCCTCGTGACATCGGCTGCGGCGTGTCCACCCGGCTATGTCACATGCGGCGGAGGCTGCTGCCCGCGTCCGTGACCCAGACGCGGACGCCGAGAAAGGGAGGCAGTCATGCGCAAAACGACCGTGCTGGCGATCGGAGCGGCCGTGGCGGCCGTGGTTATTCCCGCCGCCGCATATCAACTGAGCATACCGAGCGAGAATCCGATCAACGATACTCTGCGGCGATACGGCTTTGTGCCGATCAATCCGCCTTCAAATCTCATGAATGTCGGATCGCTCTATTACGTCGATCCCGAAGTACGGCATTTCACGTCGATCTGTCACCCCGAGAATACCGATCTCGAAGGCGTCGTCGTTTCTTCTCGCAGCTGGGAGATGGAGGAAAGCCTCGAACGCGATGGCCGGTTCACCACCGGCGTGGACATTGGCGGGCTGCTCAATGGCGACGCCGACAAGAACTATGTCGTCAAGGTGCATTCATCGCTGACCGATATCGTCTTGGAGGAAATCCCGCTCGGCGCGAATTGGCTGATTTTCAAGAAGCTGATGGACAATCCTCAGTGCAGCAGGATGGCGATGCAATATATCCGCGCCGGCGGTTACGTCTGCCAGGGACAGAAAATGCTGCACGCGACCGCCGAGTTCAAGCTCGACCGCGACGCGCAGAGCAAGCTCGCGACCAAGGCAAACACCACGCCCGACAATGTCAGGGATGTGGTGAAAAAAGCCATCGCTGTGCAGGGCAACCAGAGCGTGGTCGATAAAGAAGGCCGGTGGTTCGCCGGAACAGCCTTGAACTACGGCGTTTCAATGAACCCCATCTGCCTGGCCCCGCCGAATGGACGTTTCGCGCGCGTCCTGCCGACGACTGCGCTCGGCCGCATCACCAATTTCGTGCTCTACAGCATCGTCGAGCCGATACTGCCCGCGCACCCCGAGCGGGTGGAGGTGGCGGAAGATACGAGCCCAGAGACGAGCACTGTGGGACAAAGGTAGCGAGCAAGGCGTCCGGTCGATCGCAGTCAGCGCGAGACGGCGTGTGCCGCCAAACGAAGAACGCCCGCACGGAGCGGGCGTTCTTTTTTTTCCGAGGAGAGGACGCCGCGGATCACCCCGCCGGCTGCGGCTCGATCCCGCCGGCCCCCGGGGTGTCCGGACGCGGGCGCGGCTTGCCGGCGGTCGGCACCGCCGAGCCGCGCGGCGTGGTCGGCTCGATCACCGATTCACGCATCGGCCGCTTGCCGCCGATCAGGTCCTTGATCTCGTCGCCGGTCAGCGTCTCGAACTCGAGCAGGCCTCGGGCCAGCGTCTCGAGCTCGTCGCGCTTCTCGGTGAGGATTTGGTTCGCCTCGCTGTAGCCGTCCTCGACCAGGCGCTTGATCTCGGAATCGATCTTCTGCGCCGTCGCTTCCGAGATGTTTTGCTGGCGCGCGACCGAATAGCCGAGGAACACTTCTTCCTGGTTCTCGCCATAGGCGACCGCGCCGAGCTCGTCCGACAGGCCCCAGCGCGTGACCATCATGCGCGCGAGCTTGGTCGCCTGCTCGATGTCGGAAGCCGCGCCCGAGGTGACCTTTTCGCGGCCGAACACCAGTTGTTCCGCGACGCGCCCACCCATCATGATGGCGAGGCGCGAGGTCATCTGCTCTCGGCTCATCGAGAGCTTGTCGCGTTCGGGGAGCTGCATCACCATGCCGAGCGCGCGGCCACGCGGGATGATGGTCGCCTTGTGCACCGGGTCGGTCGCCTTGACGTTGAGCGCGACGATGGCGTGACCGCCCTCGTGATAGGCGGTGAGGAGCTTCTCCTCCTCCGTCATGACGAGCGACTTGCGCTCGGCGCCCATCATCACCTTGTCCTTGGCGTCTTCGAACTCGACCTGGGTGACCATGCGCTTGTTGCGCCGCGCCGCCATCAGGGCCGCCTCGTTGACGAGGTTCATCAAATCCGCGCCGGAGAAGCCCGGCGTGCCGCGGGCGACGACTTTCAGGTTCACGTCCGGCGCGAGCGGCACCTTGCGCACATGCACTTTGAGGATCTGCTCGCGGCCGACCACGTCCGGATTTGGAACGACAACCTGGCGGTCGAAACGGCCGGGGCGCAACAGCGCCGGGTCGAGCACGTCGGGCCGGTTGGTCGCGGCGATCAGGATGATGCCTTCGTTCGCCTCGAAGCCGTCCATCTCGACGAGCAGCTGGTTCAAGGTCTGCTCGCGCTCGTCATTGCCGCCGCCTAGGCCGGCGCCGCGATGGCGGCCGACCGCATCGATTTCGTCGATGAAGATGATGCAGGGCGCGTTCTTCTTCGCCTGCTCGAACATGTCGCGCACGCGCGATGCGCCGACGCCGACGAACATCTCGACGAAGTCGGAGCCGGAGATGGTGAAGAACGGCACGTTCGCCTCGCCGGCGATCGCCCGCGCGAGCAGCGTCTTGCCGGTGCCGGGCGGGCCGACCAGCAGCACGCCGCGCGGAATGCGCCCGCCGAGCCGCTGGAACTTGCCGGGATCGCGCAGGAACTCGACGATCTCCTGCAGGTCCTGCTTGGCCTCGTCGACGCCGGCGACATCCTCGAAGGTGACGCGGCCATGCGCCTCGGTCAAAAGCTTCGCCCGCGACTTGCCGAAGCCGAGCGCCTTGCCGCCCGCCCCCTGCATCTGCCGCGAGAGAAAAATCCACACGCCGATCAGGGCGATGAAGGGCAGCCACGACACCAGGAGCGACACGAACCAGGGAACATTGTCCTGCTGCGGTCGCGCGGTGATCGACACGCCCTTGCTGTACAGCTTCTGCACAAGACTGGGATCGCTAGGCGCATAGGTATTGAAGTTGCGCCCGTCGGTGAAGCTGCCGTGGATTTCCGGCCCCTGGATCACAACGTCGCGCACGCGGCCCTGATCGACCTCGGTCAGGAGCTGCGAGAACGAAATGTCCTGCGAAACGGTCCGTTGGCCGGGGTTCTGGAACAGTGTGAACAGCGCTAGCAGCAACAAGACGATGATCACCCAAAGGGCGAAGTTGCGCAGATTGGCATTCATCTCGCGTTCCTTATGACCCCCGGGTCAGCCTGTATTGACAGGAAGTCAAGCTCCCCTCCGCGGTCATTGCTGTCCACAATGTAGGGCGCACCTTCCTTCCTGCCAAGGATAACCGGCGAAATGAGGCGATTTTGCCTGCGCTTGGTGAATGTGGTGAATGGGTTAGGCCGCTCCGCCCGGCGCATCCGCGCCACGCGAACCGCGCGCTTTGCGGCGCGGCGGCGCGCGTCCGACGGTGAGCCGGTCGCCGGCGAGCGTGATCACGGCGCCGGCGAGCGTGCGACGAAAGCGCTCAGGCGAGCGCGCGCGCAGGTGCGCCGCCATCGCTTGTTCACACGCCTCCAGTTTCGCAAGCTCGATGTCTCCTTCGTCGCCGGTGATCGCGACGAGCCGGCCGAGCAAGCGCAATCGGATTTCCGCCGGCGCGTTCGCCCAGTCGGCGGCGGCGAGGGAGATCGGCGCGTGGGCGCCGCGGCGCGCCGCCGCGAGGGCCGGCGGGGCGATCGCTTCGGCCAATCGATCGACCGCGGCTTCGATCGCCTCGTCCGCGCGCTTCAACCGTTTGGCAAGCTGCGCGAGCCGCGCCGGAGTCAATCCCTCGTCCGCGAGCGCCGGCATGAACCCGCGAAATCGGGCGCGGGCAAAGCGCGGATCGCGGTTCGACGGGTCCTCGGCAAAGGGAATCCCGGCCGCCTGCAAGGTTGCGATCAGCCGCGCCTTCGGGGTGTCGAGGAAGGGGCGGACGAGGAGCATCATCTCCCTCTCCCCGCCGGCGGGGAGAGGGGGAATCTGCGAAGGGGCGGCATGACGCGTATGCCCCCTCGCCCGGATCGCTCCGCGATCCGACCTCTCCCCGCACGCAGGGAGAGGTGAATTATGGTTGAGTGGCAATGGCGAGACCCGCGCCATCGCGGCGAGCCCGGCCAGGCCGCTGCCGCGCGTGAGCCTGAACAGGATCGTCTCCGCCTGATCGTCCAGCGTGTGGGCGGTGAGGATGCAGCCGGCGCCGGCCCGCGCGGCCGCCGCGGCGAGCAGGCGATAGCGCGCCGCGCGCGCGGCTTCCTGCAGGCCCGTTTTCGGCTTCGGCCCCGTCCAGCGCGCCGTACGGTGGGCGACGCCGAGCGCGGCGGCGAGCCGCTTTACCGCGGCGGCTTCCCGGCGCGCCTCCGGACGCAGCCCGTGATCGATCGTGACCGCGAGCAGCGACGGTCCGCGCGGCAGCGCGGCGCGCCAGCGGGCGATGAGCAGGAGCAGAGCGACTGAATCGGGTCCGCCGGAGACCGCGAGCACCAGAGCCTTGCAGGCGGCGAGATCGGCGAACAGGGCGGCCGCTTCCGCGTCGGTGACCGGACGCTGCCCGTCAGCAGCCGACACGCTTCTGCTCCCGCTCCACCGTCTGCTTCACGGTGGGGGAGACGCGCGGATATTTCCGTCCGACCTCGGCGAAGGCGCCGCAGGCGAGGTCCTTTTCCTTGAGCGCGGCGAGCGACTGGCCGAGCCGCATCAGCGCCTCCGGGGCGCGCGGGCTCTTGTCGTAGCTCCTCGTCACCAGGAGGAAGGCGTCGGCGGCGTCGCGATAGCTCTGCCGCTGAAACAGGCTTTCGCCCAACCCGTATTGCGCATCGGCGGCGAGGCGGTCGCTCGGATACCGACGCAGGAAGTCGCGGAAACTCTGATCGGCCAGCGCGTAATCGCGGCGCACCAGATAGCCATAGGCGAGATCGTATTCGTCGCGCGGCGACTGGGAGGGCGGCAGCGTCGCCATCTGCGCGCCGGTGGCGTTCGGATTGCGCGCCGGCGGAGGCGGCAGGCCGCCGCCTGCATAGCCCGGGTCGCCGGCCGGCTGGCGCGCGGGCGAACCCGCCTCATTGCCCCCGCCCGAGGCATAGATCGAGCCGAGCGGACGCGGAACGCCCGGCGCATTCGGACTTTGCGACGGATCGAATGCGTCAGAGCGGCGGCCGGACGGATTGGGCTGCTGCGGGGGCGGGCTGCAGCGGGGCCGGCTCCGAGGGCGGCGGCAGGTAGCCTTGCGATGACGGCGGCGGAGCGTAGGGCTGTTGCTGCGGCTGCGGCGCCGGCTGCTGCGCGACCGGACCCGGCGGCGGTGACCCGGATGAGCGCGCCCCGCTCGCGCCCTGGCCCCCCTTGCCGCCCAGCTCCTTGAAGCGGAACTCGTTCTCCTCCTGCGTCCTGCGCACGGAGGTCTCGAGCTGCTGGTTGCGGAACTGGAGCTGCTCGACCGCGCCGGTGAGTTGGCGCACCTGGTTTTCGAGCTGGTCGATCCGCACCAGGAGGTCGGTGGCCGTGACCTGCGCATAGGCGGGAAGCGTTCCGAGCGCGCCGAAAAGAAGCGCCGTCGCAAGCGCGCGCTTCAGGCGGAGGCCGGTCATGATCGTTCGCACGGCAAATGAGACATTCATGGGCTCAGGATGGCGCAGCCTAAGTCCAAATTGTGACCGGCTGCTGGATCTGTCGATCGCGTTGTTCTGTCGACCCCGCCGCGCCGGGCGAAACCCCGTCCCGGCTGCGCGTTTTCGTCCGGGCGCGCACCGCGCGACGCCTGGAATCAAAGCGAGCCTCACGAACTCGCGTTGAGCAGGGTCACTGCGCGGCGGTTCTGCGACCAGCAGGATATGTCATTGCACACCGCGACCGGGCGCTCCTTGCCATAGGAGATCGTGCGCATGCGCGACGGATCGATCCCGCGCGAGGCGAGATAGTCGCGCGCGACCTGCGAGCGCTTGGCCCCGAGCGCGATATTGTATTCGCGCGTCCCGCGCTCGTCGGCATGGCCTTCGATGGTGAAGGCGTAGCGGTTGTAGTGCTGCAGCCACTGCGCCTGCTTGTCGAGAGTGGCGCGCGCCTGCGGACTGAGCTCGGTCGAATTGGATTCGAAGAACACCCGGTCGCCGACATTGACGACAAAATCCTGCTGGCTTCCCGGCACCGCCGCGCCGGCGAGGCCCGCCTGATCTTCGCCCGGTTTGTTGGCGCAGGCCGCGATCATCAGCGCCCCCACCAACATACCTACGATCCTTGCACCCCGGATGAGACCCGCGATATTCGGCATCCCGGTCGGCTCCTTCTCGATTGCTTGGCGCGCCGGATGTGCCCCCCAGCCTCCGCCGCGCGCCTCACGATCTAGCCCCTGCTTGGTTAAGGGAAGGTTCCGTAAACCTTGACAAGGCAATGCCGCGCTTCGATGCGGCGCGAAATCGGCTGAAACCGTTTGGAATGGTTAATGAAGAGGAAAGGCGGCGGGATCGCGGCTTCAGCCGCTTGCCGCCGCAGATGGAGCGTTGACCGTGCCTTTTCGGCAACGCCCTGTCCGCTGATCCGCTTCCTCATCCCAACAGCCGAGTCTTGCGGACGACAAAATCATAGTTCGGGGTGATCCGCGAGCGCTTTTTGTGCGTTCCTCCGCTCCCCTCGGTCGCGGCGGTATGATGTTAATGTGCGGCGCGGGCCGCCCGGTTCTTCGCGCACGCCCTTGTTGTTTTCGTTGTTTGATCCAATAGCATTGCGCGTGCGAGCGGATGGCTCGCCGGCGGTGCGGAAGCCGCCAAGGTCGCTCAACAGCTGACGCAAGATGAGGTGAGGCATGGCGGGGGCTCGGCCGCGCTCGCAGCGGGACGAAACGGCTCAGCCGGACAGCGCGCGCGGCGCCGGCGGTTTCGCCGCCGAGATCGGCCGGATCGTGCGGCTTGGTCGCGCGAAGCGCGGCATCAGCCGGCGTCAGCTCGCAACGGATTCAGGGATTTCCGAACGCTACCTGGCGCAGATCGAGGGCGGCCACGGGAACCCGTCCGTCAATGTGCTGAAATCGATCGCCGACGCGATCGCCGTGCCGGTCTCCGAGCTTTTGCCGCGCGCCGGGCTGGGCAACGCCGCACTCGACCGCGTGCTTGACCTGCTCGCCCGCCTTCCGGCGGCCGAGCTTCCTGCGATCGCAGCAGCGATGGAGGAGCGGCTCGGCTCGGCGGAAGATCGCGGGCGGCGGATCGCGCTGGTCGGCCTCCGAGGAGCAGGAAAATCGACCCTCGGGTCGGAAGCTCGCCGAGCGCCTCGGCGTCCCGTTCCTCGAGCTGAACCGGGTGATCGAGCAGAAACATGGGGCGAGCGTCGCCGTGCTGATCGAGCTGTCCGGCCTCGCCACCTTTCGGAAGTACGAGCACGAGTGCCTGCAACGCGCCATCGCCGAGAACGATGCCGTCGTCATCGCGACCGCAGGGGGAATCGTCGCCAATCCGCAAACCTACGAGCTGCTGCTGCGTCGCACGCACGCCGTCTGGATCAAGGCGCGGCCGGAGGAGCATATGGCGCGGGTGATCGCCCAGGGCGATTTCCGCCCGATGGCGCACAACCGCGAAGCGATGGGCGACCTCGTCGCGATCCTCGACGCCCGCAGCGCCGACTACGCCCGCGCAGAAGCGCAGCTCGACACCTCCGGATGCGCGGTCGAACAAAGCTTTGCCGACCTCGTGCGGCTCGTCGCGCCCTACGCGCGGGCGCGCTGACGCGCGCAGCACACCGACGCCCCGCTTTCCCTGAGCCGACGAACGGAGTCGTTCTTTGCCGGGCGGGTGACGCAACGCCACAGGCTGCAACGCGATCACAACCGCGTTAAGCGGGCTCCGGCGCATTGCCGGACAGTGAATTATATTGCATATAAGTTGCACCATAAAGCTCGCGATCAGGTAATTACCTTCGGGATCGTGCACTATAGTTCATGATTTCTGCTACTCGTGATTCGCCGAGTTATGCCGCGCCGGAAGCGAGCTGAATGAGGCAGGCGGAACGCCCGGACGCGCGTAACGATTCTGAAGAAGTGATGGTCATGGTTCGCGGTGGCCGCAAGCTCGGCGCACCGCTGGCTGCGGAGGAGAGCCGGATGGCGCAGGCCGAACGCAAGCTCGCGAATGGCGCGACGCGGGTCGATTTTGCGACTGACCCCTCGCGTTATCGCCATTGGAAGCTTTCGGTCGATGGCGAGAGCGCGACCCTTCTCATGGATGTCGACGAGCAAGGCGGCTTGTTCGAGGGTTATGAATTGAAGCTCAATTCTTACGATCTCAGCGTCGACATCGAATTGGCGGATGCGCTCGAGCGCATCCGCTTCGAACACCCCCGCGTGCGCGTGGTGCTGCTGCGCTCGGGCAAGCCGCGCGTCTTCTGCGCCGGCGCCAATATCCGCATGCTGGCCGGCGCCAGCCACGCCCACAAGGTCAATTTCTGCAAATTCACGAATGAAACGCGCAACGGCATCGAGGACGCGAGCGAATGTTCCGGCATCCATACGATCTGCGTGGTGACGGGATCATGCGCCGGCGGCGGCTACGAGCTCGCGCTTGCGAGCGATCACATCATCCTGGTCGATGACGGGTCGTCGTCGGTCTCCCTTCCCGAACTGCCGCTGCTCGCGGTTCTGCCGGGTACCGGCGGGCTCACGCGGGTGACCGACAAGCGCAAGGTCCGACGCGACTATGCCGACGCGTTCTGCACGACGGAGGAAGGCGTGAAGGGCAAGCGCGCGGCGGAATGGCGCCTCGTGGACGAGGTGCTGCCGCACACCAAGCTCGAATCCACGGTGGCCGAGCGGGTGCGCGCCTTCGCGGCAAAGTCGGAACGCCCGCACGCGGCGAGCGGGATCGCGCTTGCCGCGCTCGATCGCTCGATCAAAACCGACGCGCGCGGCTACAAATATCTGTCCGTCGACTATGCGCGGTCGGTGCGGACCGCCACCTTCACCTTGCGCGGCCCGGACGGGCCCCCGCCTTCCTCGGCCGAGGAGATGGCGGCGCTAGGCGCGGCCTTCTGGCCGCTCGAGCTTGCGCGCGAACTCGACGACGCGATTCTCGATTTGCGGTTCAACGAACTCGACATCGCCGCGATCCTCTTCAAGTCGGAAGGCGATTGCGCGGCGGTGCTCGCGTATGACGCCTTCCTCGACGCGCACAAGGACCACTGGCTCGCCCGCGAGATCCGGCTCAAATGGAAGCGCCTGCTCAAGCGCGTCGACCTGACCTCGCGCACGCTGGTGACGCTGGTCGAGCCCGGATCGTGCTTTGCCGGCACGCTCGCCGAACTCGTGTTCGCGGCCGACCGCTCCTACATGCTGGTCGGCCGCATGGAAGGCGACAACCGGCCGCCGCCCGCGCTTGTGCTCGGCAAGGAGAATTTCGGTCCCTATCCGATGTCGAACGGCATCACGCGCCTGGAGAGCCGGTTTCTCGGCGAGCCGGACTCGGTCGGCAAGGCGGAAGCGCGGATTGGCGACAGCCTCGATGCGGACGCGGCGGCGGAACTCGGCCTCGTCACCTTCGCGCTCGACGACATCGATTGGGAGGACGAGATTCGCGTGTTTCTGGAGGAGCGGGCGAGCTTTTCCGCCGACGCGCTGACCGGCCTGGAGGCGAACCTGCGGTTTGCCGGACCGGAGACGATGGAATCGAAAATCTTCGCCCGGCTGACGGCTTGGCAGAACTGGATCTTCCAACGGCCGAACGCGATCGGCGATGAAGGCGCGCTGCGCCTCTATGGCACGGGTCGCAAGCCGGCCTTCGATACGCAAAGGGTATGAGAGTGAGTGAGGCCGGCGGTCGCCCGATGGCGACGAGCTTCTACCTCTTCCTGCTCGGGAGAGGAGAAATCCTGGGCGAGCAGAGCGCCGACGGGGAATGGCTCGCCAATGCGAAGGAGGTTCCTCGTTCGCGCCGGGCGCGTTTGCCCGCCGCGCCCTGTCAGAGAGACCCTGTGCGCTTTACGCACCGACCGAAGTCGGCCTTGCCGCGAACCAGACAATAAGAAAGATCAGGAGAGCCCTCGATGGACATCGTGAACGTCGACTACTCGACCAAGATCCCGAACAATGTCGGCCTCACCGAGGACCGACGAATCTTGCGCGCGCTCGAGAGTTGGCACCCCGGCTATCTCGACTGGTGGATGGACATGGGCCCGGAAGGCTTTCAGGAAAGCCTCGTCTATCTGCGCACCGCCGTGTCGGTCGATCCCAAGGGCTGGGCGAAGTTCGACTATGTCCGCATGCCCGAATACCGGTGGGGCATTCTGCTCGCTCCGCAGGAGGAGTCCCGCAAGGTCAATTTCGGCCAGCATCTCGGCGAACTCGCCTGGCAGGAGGTGCCGGGAGAATATCGCGCAATGCTGCGCCGGCTGATCGTGATCCAGGGGGACACCGAACCGGCTTCGGTCGAGCAGCAGCGCCACCTCGGCGCGACCGCGCCCTCGCTTTACGACATGCGCAACCTGTTCCAGGTCAATGTCGAGGAGGGGCGGCATCTTTGGGCGATGGTCTATCTCCTGCACAAGTATTTCGGCCGCGACGGCCGCGACGAGGCGGAGGAGTTGCTGCGCCGCCGGTCCGGCAGCGAGGACGCGCCGCGCATGCTCGGCGCATTCAATGAAGAGACGCCGGACTGGCTGTCCTTCTTCATGTTCACCTTCTTCACCGATCGCGACGGCAAGATGCAGCTCGAGAGCCTCGCACAGTCGGGCTTCGATCCGCTCTCGCGCACCTGCCGTTTCATGCTGACGGAAGAGGCCCATCACATGTTCGTCGGCGAGACCGGCGTCGGGCGCACCGTGCAGCGCACCTGCGAGGCGATGAAACAGGCGGGCGTCGCCGATCCCTACGATATCGAGAAGGTGCGTTCGCTCGGGGTGATCGATCTGCCGACCATTCAGAAGAAGCTGAACCTGCACTACACGCTCTCGCTCGACCTGTTCGGCTCGGAAGTCTCGACCAATGCGGCCAACGCCTATAATGCCGGCCTCAAGGGCCGCTTCATGGAGACCAAGATCGACGACGATCACCGCCTCGAGACCGCGACCTATCCCGTGCTGAAGATGGTCGACGGCGTCGTCAAGCGGGTCGACGAACCGGCGCTCACGGCGCTCAACATGCGGCTGCGCGACGATTACACCGATGACTGCGCGCGCGGCGTCGAGCGCTGGAACAAGATCATCGAGAAGACCGGCGTGCCGTTCCGCCTCGAACTGCCGCATGTCGCCTTCCATCGGCAGATCGGCGAGTTCCGCAATGTGCACGCGAGCCCGAAGGGCGAGGTGATGGACGACGCGGCCTGGGCGCGCGAGAAGGACAAATGGCTGCCGTCGAAGGCGGATGGCGATTTCATCGTTCAGCTGATGAAGCCGGTGTCGGAGACGGGCAAATTCGCGAACTGGATCGCGTCGCCCAAGGTCGGCATCGACAACAAGCCCGGCGACTTCGAATATGTGAAGATCGCCGCCTGACTGAGTCATCCCTCCCCCTGCGGGGAGGAACTATGTCGCGATCCCTCCCGGATCAGTCTACGATGGTCCGACCCGCCCGTTCGAGGGAGTGCAAAGGGCAGGCTTGCCGAAAATCATGAGCCCTGACCGATGGACGCCGTCACCGCCCCGACGCAGACCGAGCTGCGCAAGCAGCATCTGATCGACCCGGAGATCTGCATCCGCTGCAACACCTGCGAGGCGACCTGCCCGGTCGGCGCGGTCACGCACGACGACACCAACTATGTCGTCGATGCCGCGAAATGCAATTTCTGCCTCGACTGCATCGCGCCCTGCCCGACCGGCTCGATCGACAATTGGCGCATTGTCCTGACAGGCCTACTCGCTCGACGAGCAGCTCGGCTGGACCGAGCTGCCGCAGCAGGAGAGATCTCGGCGTGCCGGCCGACGGCAGTCGATCGAGGCGCTCGACGCACGAGGTCGGACGCCCTGCTGGCGGAAGCGCACGCCGGCGCCGGCGGCAAGAGCCGTCGCGCCCGCCTCCGCGGCGAAGCCGAGCGTCAATCTCTACTCCCGGGCGAAGCCGGCGATCGCGACCGTGCAAGGGCAATTTCCGCATCACCGCAGGCCGCCGCCGAGAGCGACATCCGCCATATCGTGCTGTCGATTTCGGCGACACGCCGTTTCCCGTGCTCGAAGGCCAGATCGATCGGCATCGTGCCGCCGGGCACTCGACGCCGACGGCAGTCCGCATCACATGCGGCTCTATTCGATCGCCTCGGCGCGCGACGGCGAGAAGCGCAACGCCAACAATCGTCGCGCTCACCATCAAGCGCGTGCCGGGCGGCGTCGCTCGAACTACATGTGCGATCTCAAGGTCGGCGACAAGGTCGAGGTCACCGGCCCGTTCGGCGCGACCTTCCTGATGCCGAACGATCCGGCAGGCCAACATCATCATGATCTGCACCGGCACCGGCTCGGCGCCGTTCCGCGCCTTCACCGAGCGCCGCCGCGGCGCGCCATGCCGAACGCGCTCGGGCGCATCGATCATGTTCTTCGGCGCGCGCACGCCGGAGGAGTTGCCCTATTTCGGGCCGCTGCAGAAAGTGCCGCGACCGCCTGCTCGAGCAAGCATCTTCGCTATTCTCGCGCTCCCCGGCGCGACGAAGGAATACGTGCAGGACCGCATGCGTGAGAAAGCCGAGGAACTCGCCGGGCTGCTGCGCGCAGCCAAGACGCACGTCTACATCTGCGGCCTGAAGGGCATGGAAACCGGCGTCGACGAGGCGTTCGCCGATCATCTGCGCCAAGCGCCGGGCTCGACTGGGCGGCGCTCACGCCGAGATGCGCGCGCAGCGGCCGCTATCACGTCGAGACGTATTGAGGCTCACGCGTCGGGGGCGACCGCTTCCTGCTGGAAGTCGCCGCAGGCATGCGCGGCGCCGGCGGCGACGAGCGCCGGATAAGTCGTGCGGAAATCGCGCAGGAGCGTCTCGAAGGGCACGTCGGCGAAGGTGCCGCGGTCGCTGAGATATTCCATGCGTCGCTGACCCGCGCGGTCATAGGCCTGGAACAGGGAATCGCTGCGGCCGTCGAATTCGAGCGGGGCGAGACCGACCCGCCGACACAGCTCGGCGTCGAAGGCGGGCGTCGCCTTCACCCACGACCCGTTCACCTTGAGGTCGGAATAGGAATGCCAGAGGAAGATGTCGCTCTTCGTCAGTTCGTAGAGGCGCGGCGACGTCATATGGTTGCGCACATCGGCGTAGCCGACGCGGGCGGGGACCCCGATCGCGCGCGCGCAGGCGGCGAGCAGCGCCGCCTTGCCGATGCAGAACCCGCGGCCGAGCGCTAGAACGCTGCTCGCGCGATAGCTGGCCGGGTCGGTGAGATCGACATAGGGATCATAAACGATGCGGTCGCGCACCGCGTGGTAGAGCGCGACGACGCGCGCAGTCTCGTCGCCATCGGCGCCGGCGGCGATCGCGTGCGCGAACTCCTGAATCTCGGCATTGTCGCAATCGATGAACGGGCTTTGTCGCAGATACTCGATGTCGCCCTGCATGTCAGTTCCAACTGATGGGAATAGAAGTTTCATTGATGCGATCGAACGCTCCAAACGATGTGGCCGCCACCGTGTGGCGCGGGACTATAAGCCACCAGCCCCGACTTGGCGAGCCGTCGCCGGGCGGCGCACTCGCTCTCGAGGCGAAGCGCCGGCGCGGCAGGTCGCATCAATTGCGGCCGAGCCGCCGCCACCAGGTGCGGACCCGGCCCGACAGCGCGAGCGCGGCGATGACAACTGCGACAACCGGGATCAGGAACAGCACGAAGCCGAGCGCGAGCATAAGGATCGCGGCGCCGATGAGCCCGATCAGGGCGAGCACGATGCCGATGGTGAACGGCCCGGGCGGCGTGAACGTGCGGTAACGGGTGCGGCCCTGCTCGTCGACCGTGATGAACACGCCGGACGCCTGGGCGCCTGGGTCGCCCTCGCCGGCGCGAAACTCATCGGGCCACCGCGTGTCCTGGCTCCATGGGGAGCCGTCGCCGCGGCCAGGCGGAATGATTTCCGGCTCGGAACGCGGCTTTTCGGGGGTAAGGCGGTCAGAAGGATGATCGGACATAGCCATAATGTAGGGGTTCGGACGCCGATATCCAACCCGCCTCGAGGCGGAGCCTTGCAGCGCCTATCTCTCCCGCAATGACGCACCGTCTTGGCAGCGAAGCCGATCTCGACCGCGGGCTTGCGCATCTGGTCAGCGCCGATCCGCGCCTTGCGGAAGTGCTCGCCGTTGCCGGGCGACCGCCCTTGCGCAGAAGGCCCGCGGGCTTTGCGGGCCTCGTCGCGACCATGGTCGGGCAGCAGCTGTCGACCGCGAGCGCCAATGCGATCTGGACGCGGCTCGCCGCCGCCTACGACCCGTTCGCGCCTGACGCGTTGCGCCGGGCGCGCATCGCCCGCCTCAGGCGGGTCGGCCTGTCGGAGGGAAAGATCCGCGCGCTGAAGGCGCTCGCGACCGAGCTTGCGACCGGCGCATTCGACCTCGATGCGCTCGCTTTGATGGACGCGGACGACGCCCACCGCGTGCTGGTCGCCCGGCACGGGATCGGCCCGTGGACGGCGGACAGCTATCTCCTGTTCTGCCTCGGCCATGCCGACGCCTGGCCCGCCGGCGATCTCGCGCTGCGCGAAGCGCTCCGGCTCGCCTTCGCATTGCCCGAACGGCCGAGCGTCAAGGCCATGGGCCCGCTCGCCGAGCCATGGCGGCCGTGGCGCGGGGTGGCGGCTTTGCTTCTGTGGTCCTATTATCGCGCCGTCAAACGCCGCGATCCGACCCTCGTTCAATCATCCCCGCAAACCTGACGCGCGTTGCAAGGAGGCAGATGTGGCCGCAGAGCTCGACGGTCCCCGCATCGCGCCGCGCTCGCGCGGACCCGCCCGCCAGCTCGTCGTGTTCCTGCACGGCTACGGCGCGGACGGCAACGATCTGATCGAGATCGGCCGGCAGTGGCAGGAGCTGCTGCCCGACGCCGCCTTCGTCGTCGCCGCACGCGCCCGAGCCCGTGCGGCCAGGCGCCGATGGGCCGCGCAATGGTTCCCGCTCACCTTCCGCGATCCCGACGAGCGCTGGCGCGGCGTCAACGCCGCCGGGCCGGCGCTCGACGCGATTCCTCGATGCGGAGCTTGCGCCGCCACGAGCTGCCGCCGACCGCGCTGGCGCTGGTCGGCTTCAGCCAGGGCACGATGATGGCGCTGCATGTCGGCCTGCGCCGCGCCGGTCGCGCCGGCGGCGATCGTCGGCTATTCGGGCATTTTCGTGATGCCGGAGGGCCGGCCGAACGCCGTCGAGGCGGAGATCGCGTCCCGGCCGCCGATTCTGCTCGTGCACGGCTCGCGAGGACGAGCTGATCCCGCCCAGGCGCTGTTCCTGCCGTCCGCGGACGCTGGCCGCGCTCGAGATTCCGGTCGAGTGGCACATCTTCGACGGAATCGGCCACGGCATCGACGCGGAGGGCCTGCGCCAGGGCGGCGAATTTCTCGCCCGGCGATTCGGCGGCGGATGGCACGGACGCCCGGCGCCGCTCATCCGGGCGAAGCGTGCGCTTCACAATCGCTGACACGGCTCCGTATAAACTGCAGGTCGGGAAGCGGCTGTGCAGGCTCGCGGAACGGTCCGACATACAGGGGACTGCGGTTTGAACGCTCACGTCTCGCCCGAACGCCTGGCCGGCCCTCGTGCTCAATGCGGACTTCCGTCCGCTGAGCTACTATCCCGCTGTCGCTGTGGTCGCTGGCAGGACGCGATCAAGGCGGTGTTCCTCGATCGCGTGAACATCGTCGCCGCATTACGACAAGGCGGTGCACAGCCCGAGCTTCGAGATGCGGCTGCCGAGCGTCGTCTCGCTGAAGACCTTCGTCAAGCCGTCGACCGCATCCCGGCCTTCACGCGGTTCAACGTCTTCCTGCGCGACCGCTTCGCCTGCCAGTATTGCGGCTCCGACGAGGATCTGACCTTCGACCACCTGCATGCCGCGCTCGCACGGCGGCCAGACGACCTGGGAGAACGTCGTCACCGCCTGCTCGCCCTGCAATCTGCGCAAGGGCAGCAAGCTGCCGCGCGAAGCCGGCATGTGGCCGATCGCAGACGCCCGTTCCAGCCGAGCGTGCACGACCTGCACCACAACGGGCGGCTGTTCCCGCCCAACTATCTGCACGAGAGCTGGCTCGACTATCTCTACTGGGACACCGAGCTCGATCCGTAAGCGAAGTGCGCGGTCGAAGCCGCGGGCCGGATTCGCCAATCGCCATTCTCTGCCGGCGCTGCTCCCGTCAGCCGCGTCTGACCGCGGCGCCGAGCCGGGCGAGCGCGCTCCGCAACTCCTCGTCGGCGATGCCGGACAGGCGCGCGGCTTTCGCTCCGCACCGCCTCCGGGTCGGGCGGCGGCGGCGGCGGCGGCGGCGGGCGACGCCGCTTCAGCGGGGCCTGGCGAAGCGCGAGGCGGCCGATCGCAGGCCAGCCGAAGAAGCTGTTGACGCGCGCGATGATGACCGCCGCCTGATGCTGAATTTCGATCGCGCACGGGCCCTCGACCCGCAGCACGAGGGTGGCGGGATCGGAATCGGCCGCCCCGCGCCGGCGCGGCCATTCGATCTTGATCGGCTCGCAGTGGATCGCGATGTCGGAACCGGCGATGTCGGGCCAATGCGTCA
Source organism: uncultured Alphaproteobacteria bacterium (assembly GCA_963712435.1). Classification (GTDB taxonomy): domain Bacteria; phylum Pseudomonadota; class Alphaproteobacteria; order Rhizobiales; family Xanthobacteraceae; genus Rhodoplanes. The sequence continues at coordinate 459,182 of CAVQIB010000001.1, forward strand.
CGATCTCGGTCGCCGCAAAGCCGCGCTGCGCGAACGTGTCGGCAAGGCATTTGCCGACGAAGGCCGACAGCGGCCGGGCTCTGCCGGGGTAAGGCTTGTTCATCGCGCGCGGCTCTGTCATCAGGGCGCGTGACCCTATCAGCGCCGGACCGCGCGACAAAGACGATTCGGCCCCGCCGCATGCGGACGCAAGACCCTGTGCAGAAAATCGGCCGGCGGGTGCTCGCCTGGTACGACCGCAACCGGCGCGACCTTCCCTGGCGCGCCCACCCGGGCGAGCGGAGCGACCCGTACCGGGTCTGGCTCTCCGAGATCATGCTGCAGCAGACGACGGTCGCCGCGACGATTCCGTATTACTTGCGCTTCCTCGCCCGCTTCCCGACCGTCCATGCGCTCGCCGCGGCTGATCTCGAGGACGTGCTGCGGCTGTGGGCGGGCCTCGGCTATTACGCGCGGGCGCGCAATCTGCACGCCTGCGCCCGCGCCGTCGTGGACCGGCACGGGGGAGAATTCCCGCACGCGGCGGCGGCGCTGCGCGACCTGCCGGGCATCGGCGACTACACCGCGGCGGCGGTCGCGGCGATCGCGCATGACGCGCGCATTGTGCCGGTGGACGGCAATGTCGAGCGCGTGGTCGCGCGCCTGTTCGCGATCGGCGAGGCGCCGCCGCGCGGGAAGGCCGTCATCCGCGCCGCGGCCGAGCGGCTCGCGCCGGAGCGGCGGTCCGGCGATTTCGCGCAAGCCCTGATGGATCTCGGGGCGACCCTGTGCACTCCGAGAAATCCCGCCTGTCCGCGCTGCCCTTTGCGCGCGGACTGCGCGGCGAGAACGCGCGCCGACCCGGAGGCCTTCCCGGTCAAGCCGGCCAAGCGGCAAGGACGCTTGCGGCGCGGCGCGGCTTTCGTCGTTCTGCGCGACGACGGTTGCGTGCTCGTCCGCACGCGGCCGGCGAACGGCCTTCTCGGCGGCATGACGGAAGTCCCGACGAGCGAATGGACGCATGCCTTCGACGAGCAGACCGCGTTCGACCAGATTCGTTCAACGCTTACCCCCTCCACCATGCTGCGCATGGTCCCCCTCCCCCGTTTCACGGGGGAGGATGCACACGGATCGAGCGCGCATTCGCCTGCGGCAAATCACACCGATCCTCTCCCCAATAAGGAGCGCGAGATTGTCTGGCGCCGCGTTCCCGGCGTCGTGCGCCATGTGTTCACGCATTTCCCGCTCGAGCTTTTCGTGTTCGTCGCGGCCGCGCCCGACGGCCTCGCTGCGCCGGCCGGCATGCGCTGGACCCCGCTCGCCGATCTCGCCGGCGAAGCGCTCCCCAACCTGATGCGCAAAGTGATAGCGCATGCGCGACTGTTCGCAGACAGTGACGTGGGAGATGTTGAAGCGCAGCGCGCCGCCGTCACCGCAGTTCCGCGCGCATCTCGGCGCGCAGCGCGTCGATCGAGGTGAGGCCGGTCGGCGTCTCGACGTGCCAGAAGGTCCAGCCGTTGCACGCATCGAGGCCCTGCGCGAGTGCGCCGATGCGGTGGATCGAGCCGATCGTCTCGCCGAGCGCGATCGCGCCGTCGGGGCGCACCAGCGCCTTCACCCGGCGCTTCGCATCGACCAGTCTGGCGCCGGCGGTGACAAGTCCGCGCTCGACAAGCGCCGCGAACGGCACGCGCGGGGCGTCGCGCGCGGTCAGCACCGGCGCGAGCGTCGCGGGGGCGAGCGGCTCGACCGCGGCGATGCGCGATTCGGCAGCGCGCGCATATTCGCTCAGGCGCTCGAAGCCGACGAACCGCCGGCCGAGGCGTTTGGCCGCCGCCCCGGTGGTGCCGGTGCCGCAGAACGGGTCAAGCACGAGGTCGTCGGGCCGCGAGGCCGCGAGGATCACGCGCGCAAGCAGCGCTTCGGGTTTTTGCGTGGGATGGAGCTTTTTTCCGTCCGCCGTCTTCAGGCGCTCCTCGCCGGTGCAGAGCGAAAAAGTCCAATCGGAGCGAACCTGGATGTCCTCGTTGCCGGCCTTGAGCGCGTCGTAATTGAACGTGTAGCCTTTCGCGCCCTGATCGCGCGCCGCCCAGATCAAGGTTTCATGCGCATTGGTGAAGCGCCGGCCGCGGAAATTCGGCATCGGATTCGCCTTGCGCCAGATCACGTCGTTGAGAATCGAGAAACCGAGATCCTGAAGCGCCGCGCCGACGCGGAAAATATTGTGGTAGGAGCCGATCACCCACAGCGTCGCTGAAGGCTTCATCACGCGGCGGCAGGCGGTGAGCCAGGCGCGCGTGAAATCGTCATAGGCCGCGAAGCTCTCGAATTTGTCCCAGGCGTCGTCGACCGCATCGACATGCAAATCGTCGGGCCGCTTGAGGTCGCCACGAAGCTGCAGGTTGTAGGGGGGATCGGCGAAAACGAGATCGACCGAGGCTGCGGGCAGCTTCGCCATCTCGGCGATGCTGTCGCCCACCACGATGCGGACGCGGGAAGCGGGGCTCGAAGTTAAGCGGGGCGTCCCAATGGACGCCCCGCGACGCGCTGCACCCATAACTCTACTCGAACTCAGGCGACGCGATCGGCGACGCAAAACCTACATCCGACGTCGAGCATCATGCCGGGGCAAAGTAAAAATGCGCTTAATCGGCGGCGCACTAGCGCCATATTCTTCTCAGGACCATATTTCTCGCGTCCATGGAGCGCTGGGCGTGAACGGGATGAGCGGCGGAGCGCGGACTTGCGCGGCGCGGTTTCTGCGCGATGGCGGACGGAGCAAACGGGATGCGTTGGGAAAACCTGCCGGGCAGCGACAATGTCGAGGATCGCCGCGGCGAGGATGGCGGCGCGCGCGGGGGCGGCGGCTTCGGCCTGCCGATCGGCGGCGGCGGCCTCGGAATCGGGACGATCGTGGTGCTCGGCCTGGTCGGCTGGGCGCTCGGCATCGACCCGCGGCTGCTCATCGGCGGCGCGGAAGTTCTGTCCGGCGGCGGCTCGCAGGCGGAGCAGCCCTATCGCCAGCCCTCCGACCAGGTGCGCCGCACCGGCCGGCCGGAGGACGAGATGGGCAAGTTCGTCTCCTCCGTGCTCGGCAGCGCCGATGTCCAGTGGAAGGAGATTTTCGCCAAGGACGGCAAGCAATATCGCGGGCCGGTTCTCGTGCTCTATCGCGATGTGACCAACCAGGCCTGCGGCGGGGTCGCCCAGAAGGCGATGGGGCCGTTCTACTGTCCGGCGGACCGCAAGGTCTATCTCGACACGTCGTTCTTCCGCGAGATCGAGCAGCGGTTCCGCGGCTGCCAGGTCGGCTCCCGCTCGTGCCAGTTCGCGCAGGCTTACGTGATCGCGCACGAGGTCGGCCATCACGTGCAGAACCTGCTCGGCATTCTTCCGCGCGTGCAGCAGGTGCAGCGCAGCCTGCCCAAGGCGGAGGCCAATCATCTGCAGGTCCAGGTCGAATTGCAGGCCGATTGCTTCGCCGGCGTCTGGGCGCACGGCGCTGACCAGCGCTGGAAAGTCCTCGAGCCGGGCGATGTCGAAGCGGCGCTGCAGACGGCCTCGGCCATCGGCGACGACAAGCTGCAGAAGCAGGCGCGCGGTTATGTCGTGCCCGATTCGTTCACGCACGGCTCGTCCGAGCAGCGGCGGCGCTGGTTCCAGACCGGGTTCAAGGAAGGAACCATCGCCGCCTGCAACACCTTCCGCGCCGCCAATCTGTGACGCTTACGCCGCTTCGCTCGCGGCCTTGCAGGATCGATCGACATGACCGGGTTGGACGAGAGTAAAGAATTCATCCCGCTGCAAGATCGCCGTGCTCACCGTGTCCGACACGCGCACGCACGAGGACGACCGGTCCGGCGCGACCCTTGCGGAGCGCATTGCGGCGGCAGGTCATGCGGTCGCCGACCGCGCGATTGCGCCCGACGACATCGGCGCGATCCGCAGCCGGGTCGAGACCTGGATCGCCGATCCCGAGATCGACGTCGTGATCACGACGGGCGGCACCGGCTTCACCGGCCGCGACGTCACGCCCGAAGCGGTCGAGCCGCTGTTCGAGAAGAAGATGGACGCGTTCGCGACCCTCTTCCTGCTCGTGAGCTTCCAGAAAATCGGCACCTCGGCGATCCAGACGCGGGCGACGGCGGGCGTCGCGCGGGCGACCTATATCTTCTGCCTGCCGGGATCGCCCGGCGCGTGCAAGGACGCCTGGGACAACATCCTCGTCAATCAGCTCGATTATCGCTACCAGCCGTGCAACTTCGTCGAGCTGATGCCGCGGCTCGACGAGCATCTGCGCCGCCCGAAGGCGACAGGGGCGACGCTGTAGAACTTTGCTCGAAGCGGTCCGCTCACGCTTTGGCCGCTTCTTCCGCCCAGACGCGAAAGTCCGACAATTCGCCGGGTCCGAAAATGTGCGTCAGCGGCACGTCGGCGGCGTCGCGCCCATGCGCGATGAGGATACGCCCGACCCGCGGCGCGTTGTTGCGCGGATCGAAGGCGTGCCACCGCCCGCCGAGATAGACTTCGATCCATGCCGCGAAATCCATCGGCGCATACGGCGGAGGCAGGCCGATGTCGGTGATGTATCCCGTGCAGTAGCGCGTCGGGATGTTCAGGCAGCGGCAGAAGGCGACCGCAAGATGCGCGAAGTCGCGGCAGACTCCGTGGCGCTCCACATAGGTTTCGTAGGCGGTCTTGGTGGGGCGCGAATGCTCGTAGCCGAAGGTGATGTGATCATGCACGAAGTCGCAGATCGCCTGCACGCGCGGCCAGCCGAGCGGCGTATGTCCGAACAGGCGCCACGCATCGTCGGACAGGCGATCGGTCTCGCAATAACGGCTGCCGAGCAGAAACAGCATGCTCTCGACCGGCAGGTGCTGGACCTGATGCTGGAGCGCAGCGAGATCGATCGGATCGGGCATGCCTGAATCCCGCACGACCGTATCGGTGCGAAGGCTGAATTGTCCGGCCGGCGCCACCAGGCGCGTGCACCAGTTTCCGAAGCTGTCGCGATAGCCTTCCAGAGGGACCGACGGGTCGGTCATCAGGTAATCCGGACGCTCCAGATCGGAAAAACGCGAGGAGTGCACGTTCAGCGTTACGATCATCGGCGTTGTCTGCGGAAAATGAAAGCCAAGCTGACATCCGACGTGAATACGCATGCGGGCTCCGTAATCTTGGAACGGCGGCTTTTCGTCGACGCGCGGCCCTGGCGATAATCAATGTAACCCAAGCCCCCGGAGCAATTTCCGTTCCAGTCGCGTCGCAACTCGCCGTTTGCCGGGCAGCCAGGCGATCTGCACGGCTGTCCGGCCATCTCTCCGATCGTCATGCACTGCGCAAGCGGAGCATCCAGCAATCACGACGAATGCTTCAAAAATCCTCAAATACCGGGGCTACTGGATCGTCCGCTCGCGCGGACGATGACGAAGAACGGGTTCGCGCGACCGTGTCCCGAACCCGGCGAACACGCAGTCACGCCGTTCGTCTCAATGACTTCGCCGCATTCGGAAAACCGCAACCGCACAGCCGTGGCTCGGCCCGGCATCCTGCTTCCCCCTCCCGCGTCGCTGCGCTCGCTCCCTCCCCCGCTCGCGGGGAAGGGTTGGGGAGGGGGCGGATGGCCGCTCAAGCTTGGTTCTTTACAGGTCGCGCTCCCAGGTCTCGCCGACGAGATCGTGGCCGAAGCTGCAGTGCCGCTCCTCCTTCACTAGCCGGAATCCGGTGCGCTGATAGATCGCCCGCGCCCCGGTGAGGATGCTCTGCGTCCACAGGGTGATGCGGCGGTAGCGGGCCTCGCGCGCAAAGCGGACGCATTCGTCGACCAGGAGACGCCCGACGCCGGCGCCGCGCGCCTGCGGCTCGACCAGCAACAGGCGCAGCTTCGCGACGTCATCGCCGCCCTTCACCAGAAACACCGATCCGACCGGGGCGCCGTCGATCTCGGCGATCCAGCACCGCTCGCGCGCGGAATCGAATTCGCGCAGAAACTGCGCCACGATCCCGGCGACCAGCGCTTCGAAAGCCGCGCCCCAGCCATACTCCTGCAAATAGCGCGTGGCGTGGCTCGACAGCACCCAGCCCATATCGCCCGCCCGGTGCGTGCGCAGCACGACGGCGGGGGCGGCCTTGTCCGGATCCAACGCGCGTTCGATCGTGCGCATGGCGTCGACAAGGCTGCGCTGACGCGGCTCGGGCAGCGTTTCCAGCATGGCGGCGACCAGGCGATGCGAGCCGCGGTCGAGCGTCCGGAACGCGGTTCGGCCCTTGGCGCTGAGCGTCAGCCGCGTTTGCCGGCCGTCCTCGGGCGAGGGCCTGCGGGTGATCAGGCCTGCCTCGGCGAACGCGCCGAGGATGCGGCTCAAATAGCCGTGGTCGAGCCCGAGCGCGCCGGCGACCACGCTCGCCGTCGTCTCCCCGGCCTGTCCAAGCTCGTACAGAACGCGCGCCTCTGTCAGAGAGAAGCGGGTGTCGACGAGGCCATCCCGCAACAGGCCGATCTGGCGGGTGTAGAAGCGGTTGAACTGGCGGACGGCGGCGACGCGCGCCGCAAGATCGGGCATGGGCATCGAGCCACGGTGAAACAAGGTGACAGAGTCACGTAATTGTTTGCTTGAGTCAAGCAGCTCGCGCGGGTGGTGGATCAGCCGCCGCCGTCGTCGAACGGGGTGATCGCGCTGCGCAGCCGGACGAGACGGCCGGTTCCGATCCGCCGCAAAAGGTCGGCCTCCGGATCGCCCGCTTCCAGCCCATGCCCGCCGATGGACGCGTAGAACTCCCGGCTGATCATCAGCCCCTGCTCGGCGGCGGGGGTCCGCCGCAGCGCCTCCTTGAGGAGGGCGAGCGTCTGCGCGGCCAAGGAGCGGCCGGCCTGCGCCAATGGCTGCGCGCGGAACACCGCCGCCGCCTCCACCCTGCCGCGCCGCTCGGCGTCCGTCGTGAAGCGCAAGGCCTCCTCGCCCCAGCCCGTTTCCAGCACGGTTCCCGCCCGCAGGAAGAGCAGCCAGGAGCCGCGCGCCGCGGCGACCGCCTCCCGCAACCGCGTCGCGAGCGGCGCGCCGGAGACGAGCAAGGTGCAGCCCGCAATGTCGGCGATCTCGCCCGTTTCGTCGTCCGATCCCGCGTCCGCGATCACGACGTCGCGCACGACGCCCGCGACCGACGCGCTGACCAGCATTGCGAGCGTGCACACCAGCGCGCGCTCGCTGTTTCGGGTGGGGATGACGACGCTCAGCATGATCCGCGCTCGGATTTATGGTTGGATCGCCCGCATGGCGAGGAAGTCTGGTCTGACAGGCGGCAATGGGAGGGACTGTGGAAGCCTCAACAGAGATTTCGGTGCGCCGTCTGCCCCCGGCCGAGTGGAGGCAGGCGTACCCGATCATCGTACAACTGCGCCCGCATCTCGACGAGGCCGCGTTCCTCCGCGCGGTCGAGCGCCAGAGCCATTCCGGCTACGAGCTCGTCGGCGCCTTCCGCGCCGGCGCGCTCGTCGCCGTTCTCGGCATGCGGCCGGTGCACACGCTCGCCCGCGGGCCGCATCTGCATATCGACGACCTCGTGACCCACGAGGGCGCGCGCCGCAGCGGTCTCGGACGCGCGCTGATGGGCTTCGCCGAAGCCGACGCCCATGCGCGGGGCATGGAGGCGGTCCATCTCGATGCGCGTCCGGCCGCGATTCCCTTCTATACCGCCTTGGGATACGCATTCCACCCCTCGCCTTCCATGCGCAAGGTGTTCTGAAAGAGCTGCTTGGCTGACCTTCCGGCAGGCCTCACGCTTTTTTGTTCTTGTTATGTTCTGATCTGTGCTAAGCGAACGGCATGGCCAGATCGTCCTCCAACGCTGTCCGCCGCCCTTCGCCGGAACCGCCGCAAGCGGGACCGGCGGATGGCGTGCTTGGCGCGGCCGTCGACGGGGCGCGGCGGCGCGGGCGCGGCGCGCAGTCGAACGCAACCGGCCGCTACGAGCCGATCGCCCGCGTCGCCTTCGACGACGGCTGGCAAAGCCTGGAAAACCTGCCGCCTTTCGCCACCAGCGTCGCCGTCGACACCGCGCGCAAGGTCATCACCCGCAACGATTCTCCCGACATTTCCTTCGACCGCTCGATCAACCCCTATCGCGGCTGCGAGCACGGCTGCGTCTACTGCTTCGCGCGGCCGACCCACGCCTATCTCGGCCTCTCGCCCGGAATCGACTTCGAATCGAAGCTGTTCATGAAGCCGGATGCGCCCGAACTGCTCGCACGCGAGCTGTCGGCCGCCACCTACGTCCCGCGCACCATCGCGATCGGCACCAATACCGATCCGTACCAGCCGATCGAGCGGCGCTACGAATTGATGCGGCGCATCCTCCAGGTGCTGGAAAAAGCCGGGCATCCGGTCGGCATCGTAACCAAGTCCGACCTGATCCTGCGCGACATCGACATTCTCTCCCGCATGGCGCGCCGCCGGCTGGTGCGCGTCGCGATGTCCGTGACGACGCTGGATGCGACGCTCGCCCGCGCGATGGAGCCGCGCGCGCCGACCCCCGCGCGGCGGCTCGCCGCGCTGCGCGGGCTCGCGGCGGCGGGCGTGCCCGCCTCCGTCATGGTCGCCCCGGTGATCCCGGCGATCAACGACCCCGAGATCGAGCGCATTCTCGATGCGGCCGCGGCGGCGGGCGTCGAGGGAGCGGGCTACGTCCTGCTCCGCCTGCCGCTCGAGGTGCGCGACCTTTTCCGCGAATGGGTCGCCGCCCATTTCCCCGATCGCGAGAAGCACGTGTTCGCGCTTATCCGGCAGATGCGCGGCGGCAAGGATTACGATTCCGCCTTCGGCAAGCGCATGACCGGGAGCGGCCCCTATGCCTGGATGCTCGGACGGCGGTTCGAGACCGCCTGCGCGCGGCTCGGCCTCAACGAACGCAAGACTGCGCTCACGACCGAGCATTTCTCCCCGCCGCGCCCGCCCGCGGCGCAGCTGAGCTTGTTCTAGCGTTCAGCCTGCCGCTCATCTCCTGCGCCGCCCCGCGCGCACTTGCCTAGGCACGGCGGACCGGCCACCATGGGGCATGAGTTCGCAAGCCCCTTGAATGCAGCACGCCGCGCCTTCCGCTTGCCGAGGCGCCGGTCCGCCCGACCTTCAAGCGCGAGCGCGCCGCGATCAAGCGCGGCGTCTGGCCGGTCGCCGGCTGCGACGAGGCGGGCCGCGGTCCGTTGGCCGGGCCGGTCGTCGCCGCAGCGGTGATTCTCGACCCCAAGCGCATCCCGCGCGGGCTCAATGACTTAAAAAAACTCACCCCGGAGCGGCGCGAGATCCTCTATGCGCGCATCTGCGCCACCGCCGAGGTCGGCGTCGCGGTCGCCTCGCGCGCCCGCATCGACCGCGACAATATCCGGCAGGCCTCGCTATGGGCGCTCGCCCGGGCGGTCAAGGCGCTCCCGACGCAGCCACGCTTTGTCTTTGTCGACGGGTGCGACCGCATCGAGGCCGCCTGCGATTGCGAAGCGGTGATCAGCGGCGATGCGCTCGTGCTCTCGATCGCGGCGGCTTCCATCGTCGCCAAGGTCGCGCGCGACCGCCTGATGGCGCAGGTGGGCGCGGCCCATCCGGGCTACGGCTTCGAGCGCCACATGGGCTACAGCGTGCCGGAGCACTTCCGGGCGCTGACGCGGCTCGGACCGACGATTCATCATCGCCGCTCGTTCGCCCCGGTCGCGGTGGCCTATGGGGACATGCCCCTGGCGACGCCCGCCGATGTCGGGTTGCCGCTCGAACCCCCGCCTGTCCCGCCGCCGATCGAAACGGAGGCGCCGGCACGCTACGCGCTTCCGCGTCCCGGCGCAGTTTGATACCACGCATGGTCGACCCGACCGGCCGCTCAGCCGCCGCGACATCCGATGCGTCGCGGCGCAGGGCGCCGGTCACCCTGCCGTTGTCCCGGGCCCGCGCATGTGTGGCGGCGTTCGGGTCATGAGCTTCCCGCTTAGAACCATTCGGCCGCCGATGCTGCATGTCTCCCTGTTCGTCGAATTGCTGCGTTCGCAGCCGCGCTTCATGGTGTGGGCGGCGGCGATCGCCCAGGCGGCCTTGTGGTGGCTCGTCCCGGTTCTGTTCTATTCCGCGCCTCCGGGCGACCTCCCGCTGACCATCGTGGTCGGCCACGAGTTCAATCTCGGCTCCTACTGGGGGCCCCCCCTCGCCTACTGGCTCGCGGACATCGCCTTCGTCCTCGCCGGAATGCCCGGCGTCTACCTGCTCGCCCAGGCCTGCGTCGTCGTCACCTATTGGGCGGTGTTCCGCCTCGGCCAGTCCATTGTCGGCATTCACCACGCGGCGATGGCGGTGCTCCTGATGATCGGCATCTCCGCCTTCTCGGTGCCGACCCCGACCTTCGGCCCCCCGATCCTGGCGATGCCGCTCACCGCGCTCGCGCTCCTGCACTACTGGCGGGCGCTGGGCGAAGGCAAACGCAGCTATTCGTTCGTGCTCGCGGGAGAACTCGCGCTCCTGATCCTGACCACCCATGCCGGCATTGTTCTGCTCGCCGCGATCATCGGTTTCACCCTTGCAACCGCGCGCGGGCGGGCGATGCTGCTGACCATCGAGCCGTGGATCGCGGCGATCATCATCGCGGTGATCCTGTTTCCGCACCTGATCTGGCTCGACATGTCGGGCGTGGGGTGGGCCTGGCTCGCCCGGCTGCGCGCCGAGCGCGCGGCGGAAGGTCCGGTGTTCTTGTGGCTGCGCCAGGTTTCCGCGGTCGCAACCGCGCATATCGGCGCCCTGGTGCTGGTCGGCCTTACGTCCGGCTGGGGCAGCGTCGGCGAAAAGCCGGCCGTCTTCCAGCGCGACCCGCTGACCCCGTTCGAGCGCCGGTTCGTCCTGTTCTTCGCGCTTGCGCTGCCGGTTGCGGCGACGCTGATCGCGGCGATCCTCGGCGAGCGCAGTCCGGTCGGGCGGATAAGCCCGAATATCGTGCTCTCGGGTCTCGCGATCGTCGTGCTCGCGGGCAATACGATCGAGCTGCACCGACAATGGCTGACGGGTCTTGCCTGGAGCGTGTTGCTGATCGCCCCGCCCACCTTTGCCGCCGCGGGCCTCGCCACGATGCCCTTTGTCGCCACCACGCCCGCCGTGACCGCCCAGCCGGCGAAGACGATCGGGCGCTTCTTCGGCGATACGTTCGAGCGGCGAACCGGCAAGCGGCTCCGCATCGTCGCCGGCGACCAGCGGCTCGCCTCGCTGATCGCCCTCTATGCGCGGGGACGTCCGAGCCTCTATCTCGACAGCGCGCCCGAACGAACGCCGTGGGTCACCGCCGAGGAGCTGCAGCGCGACGGCGCCATCGTCGTGTGGCCGACGACGGACACCGCCGGCGCGCCGCCGCCCGAGATCAGAGCGCGCTTTCCCGATCTCGTTCCCGAAGTGCCGCGCGCCTTCGACTATCCCGTTCAAGGGCGCCTGCCGCTCCTGCGCATCGGCTGGGGCATGCTGCGTCCGCAGTGACGCACAAGGCTGTTCCGCGCGATTGCGTCCGTCAGTGATAGCTTTCACCCTCGCGCACCTTGCCGCGGAAGACCCAATACACGAAGACGACATAGCCGAGGATGAGCGGCAGCAGCACCAGCGTGCCGGCCAGCATGAAGGCCTGGCTCGACCGCGCCGCCGCGGTCGCATAAATCGTCAGCACGGGCGGCACGAGATATGGATAGGTCGAGATCACGAGGCCGAGATAGCCGAGCAGAAAGAGCCCGAGCGCGCCGATGAAGGGGACCACCTCGTAACCGCGCTCGACGCTGCGCCAGACCGTCAACGCAACGAGGCCGGTGACCACCGGCACCGGCCACAGCACATAGATGTTGGGGACGGAGAACCAGCGTTCGAAGATGCGCGCGTGCGCGAGCGGGGTCCAAAGGCTGACCGCCGCCATGAATCCGATGACGACGAGCAGCAGGGCCTTCGCCTGCGTGCGGGCGCGGTCGGCGACGGGTCCTTCCGTCTTCATGATCAGCCAGGTCGCGCCGAGCAGGGCATAGCCCGCCACAACGCCCAAGCCGCATAGCGCCGCAAATGGGGTCGCCCAGTCGAACGGGCCGCCCGCAAAGGCGGCGTTCTCGACGCGGATGCCCTGGATGAGGCCGCCGAGGATCACGCCTTGCGCGATCGAGGCGACGAGCGAGCCGCCCGCAAAGGCGATGCTCCAGAACGCGGTCGCATTCGCGTCGGGGGCGCGGAACTCGAACGCGACGCCGCGCAGCACCAGCGCCAGCAGCATGACGATGATCGGCAGATAGAGCGCCGGCATGATCACCGCGTAGGCGATCGGGAAGGCGACCAGCAATCCGCCGCCGCCCAGCACCAGCCAGGTCTCGTTGCCGTCCCAGAAGGGCGCGACCGAAGCCATCATCTGGTCGCGCTGCCGCTCCGTTTCGGCGAACGGGAACAAGATGCCGACGCCGAGATCGAACCCGTCGAGCAGCACATACATCGCAACGGCGATTCCGATCAGCGCCGCCCATATGGTTGTGAGATCCCACTCCATGGCGTCTCACCCGGAAGGGCGCTGCAAACCGCATCCTCTCCCGTTCGCACGGGGGAGGATGAACGCGGATCGAGCGATCATTTTTTCCATCGGGGCACTCGGCTTGCCTCAGCTACGGCCCGCGAGAATCTCGCGTCCGGAATCTTGGGCGGTCGAGATCGGACGCAGCGGCGTGCCGGTCGCGGGCGGCTCATCGGCGCTGCCGGCAAGCCCCTTCGCGATCAGCCGGTTGATGTAATAGATGCCGGTCGAAAACACGACGCCGTAAACCAGCACGAACAGCGCGAGCGTGGTCGCGACGCTGCCGCCGGGCACCGGCGAGGTGGCGTCCGCCGTGCGCAGCACGCCATGCACCACCCAGGGCTGGCGGCCGCTTTCGGTGACGACCCAGCCGGCGATGACTGCGACAAATCCGATCCACCAGGTCTGGGCGACGATTTTCAGATACCAGGTCGAGTTCGAACAGCCGCCTGCGCCACCACAGAAACCCGCCGAGAAATCCCGCCGCGATCATGAACAGGCCGATCGCAAGCATGATCCGGAAGGCGAAGAACACCGGCAGAACGGGCGGCCGATCGGCCGGCGCGAAGCTCGTCAGGCCAGGAAACAGGCCGTTCGGATCATGCGTGAGGATGAGCGACGCGCCGCGCGGAACGGACAGCGCGAAACGGTTTGTTTCGGCTTTCTCGTCGGGCCAGGCGAAAATGTGGAAATCGCCCGGTTTGGCGCCGTCCCAGTGCGCCTCCATCGCGGCGACCTTGGCCGGCTGGTGCGCGAGCGTGTTGAGCCCGTGCAGATCGCCGAGCACAAGCTGGAGCGGCGCAAGCACGAGGATCATGCCGACCGCCATGCGCAGCATGATGCGCGCTTCCAGGCGATGGCGATTGCCGAGCAGGAAGCGCGCGCCGACCGCGAGCACCACGAAGGCGGTGGTCAGATAGGCGGCGTTCAGCATGTGGGCGAAACGGTAGGGAAAGCTCGGATTGAAAATGATGGCGAACCAGTCGAGCGGATAGGCGACGCCGTCGCGCATCTCGTGGCCCGCCGGCGTGTGCATCCAGCTATTGGCGGAGAGAATCCAGAAGGCGGAGATCGCCGTGCCGAGCGCGACGAACACCGCCGAGAGCGCATGCAGCCAGGGCGGAACCCGGTTGGCGCCGAACAGGAGCACGCCGAGAAACGTCGCTTCCAGGAAAAAGGCGGTGAGCACCTCGTAACCCATCAGCGGGCCGATGATGTTCCCGGCGCTCGCCGAGAAGCGGCTCCAATTGGTCCCGAACTGGTAGGAGAGCACGATCCCGGAGACCACGCCCATCGCAAAGGAGACCGCGAAAATTCGTGTCCAGAACAGCGCAAGCCGTTGGTAGCGCTCGTCGCCGGTCTTCAGCCGCAGGAGCAGAAGGGTCGCGAGGAACGCGGACAACCCGATGGTGAAACTCGGGAAAATGATGTGGAAGGCGATCGTGAAGGCGAATTGCACGCGCGCCAGCAGGACCGGATCGAAGTCCATTTTCCCCCACCCATGACCGGCCAGCCGGGGCCTTGGCTTGCAGAACCGAGGCGACCTCGGCGGAGCTCAAACGTTCAACCAACGCGGAATGAAGCGGGAAGGTTCACGACGCCTAAGCGGGTTCGCTCACGCGCTGCGCCGCCTGCCCGCGGGGACAGCGCCCCGCCATGCAAATGGCGCATCTGGACGCGCATTGTTCTTGTATTGTTCTTGATCATGCATTATCCTTGGTTGTGTCTTTTTTCCAGAGGGGACGTCCGATGAACGGGTGGTTCCGGACAGGTGCTTTCATCGTTGGGCTTGCGATTGCGCTCAGCGCCGCGAGCGGGGCGGCCGCGCAGGACCCGCGGCAGAACGAGCCGGGCAAGTTCGACTTCTATGTGCTCGCGCTGTCCTGGTCGCCGTCCTACTGCGAGGCGAGCGCGGAGCGGCGGGCCGAGCGGCGCCGGCCCGATCCGCAATGCGGGGAGCGGCCCTATTCCTTCGTCGTTCACGGCCTGTGGCCGCAATATGAGAACGGCTTTCCCGAGTATTGTCAGACGCCGGCGCCGCGCCTCAATCGCAACACCGTCGCCGCTATGCTCGATCTGATGCCGAGCCCGCGCCTGGTGTTCCGCCAGTGGGACCGCCACGGGGTCTGTTCCGGGCTTCCGCCCAGCGGCTATTTCGAGGCCGTGCGCAAGGCGCGCGCGACGATCAAGATCCCGGCCGAATTCCTCGATTTGACGGCGCCGCTCGCGGTGACGCCGAGCGAAATAGAAGAGGCGTTCGTCAAAGCCAATCCCGGGCTTCCGTCGGACGGAATCGCCGTGCGGTGCGACAAGAGCCGCCTGCGCGAGGTGAGAATCTGTCTCACCCGGGAATTCGCGTTCCAGTCGTGCGGCGAGATCGACCGCCGGAGTTGCCGGCGCGAAAGCCTGACGATGCCGCCGGCGCGCGGCGGATAGGTTTGTCCGCCTCACCCCTGCTTCACCGCGCAGGTCCATTCGTCTCCGCCAACCTGCGCCATGTTTCTGAGAACGCGATTGCGCTTGCGCCGCAAGGAGCGGCATGCAGTCAGCTCGCGCGCAATCGCTCCAAGTGAAAGCCGATGAACTATCGCCACGCCTTTCACGCCGGCAATTTCGCCGATGTGTTCAAGCATGCCGTGCTCGCCCGCATTCTCCTGCATCTGCGGGAAAAGCCGACGGCGTTCCGCGTAATCGACACCCATGCCGGCGCGGGCCTCTACGATCTCACCGGGCCGGAGGCCAGTCGCACCGGCGAGTGGCGGTTCGGCATCGGCCGTTTGCGCGCGGCCTCGCTTGATCCCGAGGTCGCGGCCTTGCTTGCGCCCTATCTCGACGCGGTCGCGGCCTTCAATCCGGGCGTACCGCTCGAGCGCTATCCGGGTTCGCCGCTGCTCGCGCTGCGCCTGATGCGGGCGCAGGACCGCCTCACAGCCTGCGAACTCGAACCCTCGGCTGCGGCTGCGCTCAAGCGCGCGCTCGCCGGCGACCCGCGCGCGGCCTGCGTCGCCGTCGACGGCTTCGTTGCGCTCAAGGCCTGTCTGCCGCCGCAGGAGCGGCGCGGGCTCGTGCTGATCGACCCGCCATTCGAACAGCCGGACGAGTTCTCACGGCTGGCGCACGCGATCGTGAATGCGTGGCGCAAATGGGCGACCGGCATTTACATGCTCTGGTACCCGATCAAGGACCGGCGCGCGGCGGCCGCGTTCCTGCGCGCGCTGACGGCGAGCGCGATGCCGAAAATTCTGCGGGCGGAGTTCGACCTTGACGCGCGCGGGACGGAACTCGGCGCAGCCGGACTCGTCATCGTCAATCCGCCTTGGCGAACTCGAACACGAACTGAACGTCCTGCTCCCGTCGCTTGCTTCGCTTCTTGCGCGCGGTCGCGGCGGCGGGTGTCGCGTCGATTGGCTGCGAGGCGAAACCTAGCGCATATTCAATCAAACGCTGCGCGCCCCTTTGTAGACAGCGGCCTCTATGTTAGTCTTTGTTGGGGCTTTGGCGTTCCATCCCTGCGGTAAGCGATGGAGCAAAACGAGGCGGATGAAGGCCGATGCTCCCTCGGTCTGCAAAGGCAGCCGGGCCGTCGCGCCGTGAGGGCCGGCGGTGACGTAGTGGGGATTAGGAGCGTCCCGATGGCAATGGGCGGTACGGTCAAGTTCTTCAATAGCGAGCGTGGCTACGGGTTCATCAAGCCGGATGACGGCGGCCGCGACGTATTCGTGCACATAACCGCGGTCGAGCGGGCGGGACTGAAGTCGCTCAACGAAGGACAGCGCATCAGCTTCGATGTGGAGCCCGACAAGAAGGGGAAGGGCCCAAAAGCCGTCAATCTGGTCATTTCCTGACGCTTCGCCTCCGCGTTGCTTGCGTCCGGCGAGCAGGGACGCTCGCGGCCGCTCCACCGCACCGGTCGGCTGGACAGGAAGCGCTTCACGGGCCTTGGTTCACCAAGCGCCGACGCGTGAGCGCGCGGCTTCTGCCGGCGCTTAGGAGCGTTTTCCGGCGAAGTGGACGCCGGTTCGCCGTAGAAATGCGATCACGCAATAACAACTGAAGCGAATCCCGACTCCACCGGAACGGAATTCGCTTCGGAGCGACTCTTGCCGAAGTTGACCCGGGCATCGATGTCCGCTCTCCGCGCGCAAAGCGGGGAACCAGTCTTTGCTCAGGAAACCCGGATTCCCGCTTTTGCGGAATTGAGCGGAATGGGGATGGAACCCAAGCGAAAAAGCTTACCGCCAGCACCTCAAAGCGCAGGTTGCGGCAGGCCGGCGGCGGCGCAAGCCGCGCGCAGCGTGTTGAGCATCAGGCACGCGATCGTCATCGGCCCTACCCCGCCCGGCACCGGCGTGATCGCGCCCGCCACCTCGGACACCTCGGCAAAGGCGACGTCGCCAACCAGCCGGGTCTTGCCCCCCTCCATCATGATGCGGTTAATCCCGACGTCGATGACCGTCGCGCCCGGCTTGATGAAGTCGCGCGTCACGAGTTCGGGCCGACCGATGGCCACAAAGAGCAGGTCGGCGCGCCGGGCGACCGCAGCCAGGTCCCGCGTGAAGGAATGCGCCACCGTCACCGTGGCGTTCTCGGCGAGCAACAGGTGAAAGAGCGGCTTGCCGACGATGTTGGAGCGGCCGATCACGACCGCCTCCAATCCGGCGAGCGATGGATGCACGGACTTCGCCAGCCTGATGCAAGCTTGCGGCGTGCACGGCTTGATCCCGGGCAGGCCGGCGGCGAGCAGACCGGCGGTCAGCGGATGGAAGCCGTCGACATCCTTGCCCGGCGCGATCGTCGCGATCACCTTCTGCGGATCGACCTGCGGCGGCAGCGGGAGCTGCACCAGGATCCCGTGCACCTTGGGATCGACATTGAGCTGCGCCAGAAGCGTCAGGAGGTCGCTCTCGGTCACCGTCCCCGGAAGCTTGTGAAGCGAGGAGCGCATGCCGGCGGCGGCGGTCTTGGCGGTCTTGCTGCGGACATAGATTTCGCTCGCCGGGTTGTTGCCGACGAGCACCACCGCCAGTCCCGGCTCGAGGCCTTGCTCCTTGCTCAGCCGTCCCACCTCGCGGGCGATCTTCGTGCTGAGTTCGGCGGCCATCGCCGCTCCGTCGATGCGGCGTGCGCTCATGTCGCCTGCCCCTCCGCGAACGCCCCGAGCGCGGTCGCAAGCTCGGGTCCGGTTCCGCTGATCTTGACGCGCTTGATGCGCGCGCTCTCGCCCGCGACAATGGTCATCCGCCCGGGCGCCACGCGCAGCGTCTTGGCGAACAGCGCGACCAGCGCGGCGTTCGCCGCGCCGTCGCTCGGCGCCGCCCGCACGCGCGCCTTCAATACCGCGCGGCCATCGGCCAGCGTGTCGACGCCGTCGATGGCGTCACACCCGCCGCGTGGGGTCAGTCGCACCGTGACGATCAGCCCGTCGGCGACGATCGCCCACGGCGCAGGGCCGTCCGCCGGTCTCAAGCGAACGCCCGGGCGATGTTCGGAAGGATGACCGACTGGACGAACACGATGATCAGAATGACGATCACGGGCGAGATGTCGATCCCACCCAGATTGGGCATCCGCCGCCGAATCGGCGCCAACACCGGCTCGGTGATCCGGTACAGGAAATCCGCGATCATCGCGACCGCGCCATGGCGCGTATTGACCACATTGAACGCGATCAGCCAGCTCAGAACGGCCGCCGCGATCAGGATGTAGACATATATCGTCAAAAGATAGCTGATGAAGCCAAGAAGTTCGATCATGACGGGCTCTCGTGTCGGACCCGTCGAGATGTACCGGTCCGGCCGCGGTGCGGCAAGCGCCTCGATCGCCCGGGCGGTCCGCCGGGGCGGCGCGAAATGACGCGATCCGACGCCGCGAGCCGTCGCGGCCGGCTTTGCGGCGCTTCGCATGGCGCACGGAATCGATCCAGGGGCCGACCCGCTCCGCAGCAGGTTTTCAAGGCAACCGGCTCAGAGATAGCTCCACCACCATTCGCCGCGGCGCTGCTTGAGGGCGGCAAACCACCGGCACAGCGGATAAAGCGTGACGACCACGAGCAGCCACACGGCGTAGACCGCCGGAAGGCCTAAGCCGTAGCCGTCCGGCCGGTTCGGGGGACCCGAGCCGAACAGCCATGACGCGTCGCCGAACATCGCCGCCGCATAGGCCACCGCGAGCGCATGGATCAGGTAAATGTGCACGACATAATAGAAGAACGGCACGCGCCCGAAGGTGACGATCCATCCGGCCAGGCGCCCGTGTGCGCGCTCGAACGCCGCGAGCAGAATAAGCGCCGGACCCAGGGTCATCATCAGATAGAGCAGCGACGGCGGATATTTCTCGCAATTGACGAAGGACAGCGCCGTGGCGAGCCAGCCGCTCTGGCCCGCCCACGCCGCCGGATCGCCATAGAGATTGGTGGCGCGCAGCACGATGAAGCCGGCCGTGACGGCCAAGCCGAGCCCCGCGAGCCAGCGCCGGCGCGACGCCGGGTCGCGCTGCAGGAGCGGGCCGAGCGCATATCCGGCGGCCATCACGCCCGCCCACGGCACGAGCGGATAGAGCGCAAGCAGCCGCGTCTCGAGGCCGAAGCGCACAAGGGCCGGCTGATGCAGCAGGTTCCAGACAAAGCCCGCCTGGCCGAAATGCTCGGCGCGGACGCCGTCGAACAGATTGTGCCCGGCGATCAGGGCGAGCGCGACCGCGGCGATGGCCCAGCGCGGCAAATGCACGAGTCCCGCCAGCACCACCATGGACGCGCCGATCACCCAGATGACCTGCATCGTGAAGTGGTTGAGGTCGAGACTGAAGCTCCATCCCATGCGCACGATCGTGAACTCGATCAGCATGAGCCAGAGGCCGCGCGTCAGCAGGAAGCGGCTCACCGCGCCGAGGCCCTGCTCGCGCACGCCATAGAGATAGGCCGAGACGCCGGCCAGAAAGATGAAGACAGGCGCGCAGAAATGGGTGATCCAGCGGGTCAGGAACAGCGCTGGTTCGGCCACGTCGCGGGGATTGAAGCCGCTTGCCCCGAAAAAGTCGCGGGTGTGGTCGAGCGCCATCAGGATCATGACAAGACCGCGCAGCAGATCGATCGAGGCCAAGGCGGGCGCGGCTCGCCACGGCCTGCGCCGGAACGGGCAGGGGCGGAGCAGCGGCAAACCCGGCGCTGCCGGACGCCGTCAGGGAATGGGAAAGGCGCATCATTGTCGATCCTCGCGGGCCGTCTTTAGATGCGGCGAAACAGGATGGCGTTCAACCGAGGGGGAAAGCCGATGAGCGAAATCGATGCGGTCCGCGCGCTGCTGACCGAAAAACCGAGACCGGTCGGCTGGGCGGAACGACGGCAGCGCCTCGACGAGGTCGGATCGGTCTGGCCGGTCGCCGATGACGTCAAGCGCGAGGCGGTCGATCTCGACGGCGTGCCCGGCGAGTGGTCGATCGCGCCGGGCAGCGATCCCGCGCGCGTCCTGATGTTTTTCCACGGCGGCGGCTATTGCTCCGGGTCCATCGTGAGCCATCGCCGGATGGTGACCGAGGCGGGCCGGGCGGGCGGGGTGCGAACGCTCGCGGTCGGCTATCGGCTCGCGCCGGAGCATCCGTTCCCGGCCGCGCTGGAGGACGCGAGCACCGCGTGGCGGTTCCTGCGCAAGCAGGGCGTCGCCGCGCGGAACATCGCGATCGGCGGCGACAGCGCGGGCGGCGGGCTCACGGTCGCGCTGCTCACGCGGCTGCGCGACGCAGGCGAGGACCTGCCCGGCTGCGCCTGGCTCGTGTCGCCCTGGACGGACCTGACCATGTCGGGCACGACGCTGAACACGAAGGATTCCGTCGATCCGCTCATTCACAAGGCCTATCTCTGTGAACTCGCCGACGCCTATGTCCCCGCCGGGATCGAGCGGACGGACCCGCGCTTGTCCGTCCTCTATGCCGATCTCAAAGGCCTGCCGCCGATGCTCATCCAGGTGGGTTCGGCCGAGACGCTGCTCGACGACGCCACGCGCTTTGCGGGCGCGGCGGGCTCAGCCGACGTGTCCGTCACGCTCGAAATCTGGCCGCACATGATTCATGCGTGGCAATTGTGGAATGCGCGCCTCGAGCCGGGGCGGCGCGCGCTCGCGAGCGCAGGGGCTTTTCTTCGCCGCCATCTCTGACCGGCATCGACCGCGGCGACGTGCGGATCCGAAGTCCGGCCGTTCTCAATTGAACACGACGATCTGCCGCACCGCCTCGCCGCGCTGCAGCCGGTCGAAGCCCGCATTGATGTCGTCGAGCCGCAGGCGATCGGTGAGCAGCCGATCGATGGGCAGGCGGCCGCGCCGGAACAGCCCGAGATAGCGCGGCAGATCGCGCGAGGGCACCGAGGTGCCGATATAGCTGCCCTTCAGCGTGCGTTCTTCCGCGACCAGGCTGACCGCCGGCACGGGCAGGACCGCGTCGGGCGGCGGCAGGCCGGCCGTCACCGTCGTGCCGCCGCGGCGCGTGATGCGGTAGGCAAGCTCCAGCGCCTTGACCGAGCCCGCCATTTCCAGCGCGAAATCGACGCCGCCGCGCGTCGCCTCGCGAATCCTGTCCACCACGTCGGCGTCTCCGGCCGCGAACTGGTCGGTCGCGCCGAGCTGCCCGGCAAGTCCGAGCTTTGCCGGGGAGAGATCGACGGCGACGATGCGCTCCGCGCCGGCCGCGACCGCGCCGAGCAGCGCCGCCAGTCCCACGCCGCCCAGCCCGACCACGGCGACGGTCGAACCGGCCGTCACGCGCGCGGTGTTGACCACGGCGCCGACGCCGGTGAGGACCGCGCAGCCGAACAAGGCCGCATTGTCGAGCGGCAGATCGGGGTCGATCTTGACGAGCGAGCGGCGCGACACGGTCGCGTATTCGGCAAAGCAGGACACGCCGAGATGATGGTTCACCGGCACGCCGTTGCGCGTGATGCGCCGCGCGCCGGACAACAGCGTGCCGTTGGCGTTGGCGACCGCCGCGGGCTCGCACAGAGCGGGGCGGCCGGTCGCGCACGGCTCGCAATGCCCGCAGCTCGGCACGAAGACGAGCACCACATGGTCGCCCTTGCGCAGATCGTCGACGCCCGCGCCCGGCTCTTCCACCACGGCTGCGGCCTCGTGCCCCAACGCCATCGGCGTCGGCCGCGGCCGGTTGCCGTCGATCACCGAAAGATCGGAGTGGCAGAGGCCCGCGGCGGCGATGCGCACCAGCACCTCGCCCGGACCCGGCGGCGCGAGATCGACCTCGGAGATCGTCAGCGGCTTCGAGGCGGCATAAGGCGGCGAGCGACCCATCTCCTCGAGAATGGCGGCGCGGATTTTCATGGCGGCAACCTCATTGCTTGGCGTCCGAGCTCGTCACCACGCCGCGCTCGATCACGTACAGCACGTCGATCAGATCGGCGGAGTGAACATAGTCGGATTCCGACAACAGCACGGACACTCCGGTCGCACGCAGCGCGGCGATCGCCTCCACGATCCGCCGCGCGAGCGCGGGCGCAACGCCCTCGAACGGCTCGTCGCACAGAAGCAAGCGCCGGCCGCAGGTCAGGGCGCGGGCAAGCGCCACCAGCTTCTGCTGGCCGCCGGACAGCTGCGAGGCGCGGCGCGCGGCGAATTCCCGGACCTCGGGGAGTATCGTATAGACGAAGTCGAGCCGCTCCTCGATCGCCGGGTCGGCGTTCGCCCAGGCGGGCAGCAGCACATTTTCTTCGACCGTCAGTTCCGGCACGAGCCGGCGATCCTCCGGCATATAGCCGATGCCGAGCCCCGCCCGCCGCTGCGGCGCGACCGACCGCAGGTCCCGATCGGCGAACATCATCGTGCCCGCACGCACCGCCAGGAGGCCCATGATCGCGCGCATCAGCGTCGTCTTGCCGGCGCCGTTGCGGCCGATCAGCCCGACAAATGTGCTTTGCCCGATCGACAGCGCGACATCGTTGAGCACCGGCAATCCGGCGATGTCGACGCTGAGGCCGCTGACGTCGAGCGTCGCGCTCATGCCCGGCCCCTGTCCCGCCGGTGCAGCTCGGCGCCGACGACAAAGCGACGCACATCGGGATCGGCGAACACGTGCGCCGGCTCGCCGTCGGCGATCACCCGGCCGTCGTAAAAGGCGATCACCCGGTCGGCGTATTTTTCGACGATCTCCATGTCGTGCTCGATGAACAGCACGGTCGCTTCGGCCGCGCGCACGGCGTTCAGGACGAGGTCCATCAGCGGAAACTTCTCGTCGGCGCTGATGCCGCTGGTCGGCTCGTCGAGCAGCAGCACCGCCGATTGTCCGATCATCGCAAGCGCAATGTCGAGAAGCTTGCGCTGGCCCTGCGGCAGCTCGGTCGTCTTGCGATGCGCGAACGGGCCCAGGCCCACGCGATCGAGGATGCGGCCGGCCTCCTCGATCTGCGCCGGCGTTCGCAACATCGCGAGCGGCGAGGGAAACGCTCCGGAGGCGGCGGCGAGCGCCACCAGCACATTGTCGCGCACGGACAGATTGGGGAACAGCTGCGCCACCTGGAACGAGCGGCGAATGCCGAGCCGCGTCACATCGCGCGGCGGAAGCCGCGTGATGTCGTGTCCGCGGAAGAAGATCGCGCCGTCGTCGGGCTTCAGATACCCCGTCACCATATTGACGAAGGTCGTCTTGCCCGCGCCGTTCGCCCCGATGATCCCCACCGTTTCCTGCGGCCGGATTTCAACCGAGACATTGTCGGCCGCGATCACCGCGCCGAAGCGCTTGACGAGGCCGCGCACGGAGATCAGCGAAGCGCTCACGTCACGTCTCCCGCACGGTGCTTGCGCGAAAAGACCGACCACAGCCCCGACGGCAGGAACAGGATGACGGCGAGCATGCACAGGCCGACCACCATCTGCCAGGTATAGGGCGAATACTGGAGCGCGAAGCTGCGGATCGCCTCGAAGATCGTCATCCCGAGCAGCGGCGCGGCGACGTGCCCCGTCCCGGACAGGATGGCGACGAACACGAACTCGCCCGACGTCGTCCAATAGGCGAGTTCGGGATCGATATGGCCGGTCGCCAGCGCCACGAGGGCGCCGCCCAATCCCCCCATGGCCGCCCCGATCACATAGACGAGGTGGAGAACGCGCGTGACCGACGCGCCGAGATACTCGACGCGTATCTCGTTGGTGAGAATGGCCTGGCTGATGACGCCCGCGCGCGAGCCGACGAACCGGTGCAGCGCGATGGCGCAGCCGAAGGCGAGCGTCACCGTCGCCGCATAGAGCAGAACCCGGCTCTGCTGCACGCCGACCTTGAAGCCGAAGAAACTCGGCGGCGACAGGTTGAAGCCGTCGGTCGAGCCGAGCGCAGCCGAGCGGACAAGAATGCCGTAGAGGATCATCGAGAGGGCAAGGCTCAGCATCGCGAAGAATATCTCGCGGTAGCGCGCCATCACGAAGCCGAGGACAAAGCCGGTCGCCGCGGCGACGAGGCCGCCGAACAGGACGAGCAGCACCGCATCCGTCAGTCCGAAGAAATTCGCCCCGAGCCCCGCCGCATAGGCTCCGAGCCCGTAGAACAAGCCCTGACCGAAGGAGACGAGCCCGGCGCGCATCATGATCACGAGGCCGAGCACGACGAGCGCCTTGGCGAAGGCGACCGTCAGCATGAATACGGCCCATGACGGCAGGAACGGACCAGCGGCGAGCAATGCCGCGAGCGCGAGGCAGAGCGCGGGCACGGTTCCCCATCGCATGATCAGATCTTCCGCGCGGCGGCGCGGCCGAACAGCCCTTGCGGCCGCACCGCGAGGACCGCCGCCATCACCGCGTAAATCACGAACAGCTCCACCTCCGGCCAGAGATGGACGGCGAGCGCCCGCGCCAGCCCGACGATCAGCGCGCCCAGCATCGCGCCTTCGACGCTGCCGAGCCCGCCGATCACGCTGACCGCGAAAGCGAGCACGATCACGTCGACGCCGATGCCCGGGGCGACGGAAATCGCCGGCGCGGTGACCGCGCCGCCGAGCGCGCCGAGCACCGCGCCGATGACGAAGGTCGCGGTGAACATGCGCCCGACATTGATGCCCATGGCGGTCGAGATCTCGCGATCGTGGATCACCGCGAGAAGAAGCTTGCCGCGCCGCGTGTAGTTGAGCGCCCAGAACGCGAGACCGCCGATCACGAGCGCCAGCCCAAGCAGGGCGAAGTCGTAGGCCGCAAAGGCGATGCCCCCGATCGACACCCGCCCGAGCAGTTCATAAGGCTGCGGGGCGAAGTACGGGTCCACGCCCCAGACCAGCTTGATGACGTCCTCGAGCACCAGGAATACGGAATAGGTGACGAGGACGAGAATGATTTCATCGCGCCCGTACATCGGGCGGAGCAGGCCGCGCTCGATGAGAAAGCCGGACAGGGCGCCGACGCTTATCCCGGCGACGAAGAGCACGAGATAGGCGCCGGCCACCGGATTTTGGCCGACGAGATAAGCCCCGATCGCCGAGGAAGCGGCATAGGCGCCGAGCGCATAGAAGCTGCCATGCGCGATGTTGAGGATTTTCATCACGCCATACGTGAGCGTCAGGCCCAGCGAGACGATGAAAAGCCATGAGAAGTAGGTCGTGCCGTCGACGAGGATGGCGGAAAGCTTCTGCATCGTCAGTCCAGCGCAACGGCAGGGGTGAAAGGCCGAGGCTGTCCCCCATCCGCGGCAGCGGATGATCCAGCCGTCATGTCATCGATGATTGAAATGAAACGGCGGAGGCTCGCGTCACGCTCCGCTCGGCGCGGAACATGACGAAGCAAGATGAGTGAAGCAGCCGGCGGCTAAGCGCGGACGGGCGGCGTTGCTCGGTCGGACGCGTCCGCGCTCCGGCGCAGGTCCGGGCGCCCGCATCACGGACACTTCGCGCCCTTGAAGCCTCCCTTGATCCACTCTTCGCTCTTCACCCCGTCCGGCGGGTTGACGCATTCGGCCGGATAGACGGTCACGTCGGTCAGGGTCGGCTGCCCGCTCGCGACATCGAACTTGAACCGGCCATAGGCGGTCGACTGGATCGCCTGATGGCCCTTGCCGATCTTCATGTCGACCGTGCCGCTCGGGGTCTCGTAGCTCAGGCCCTCGAAGGCCGCGATGACGGCTTCGTCGCTCGGCCGCTCCGGCTTTCCGCCCGCCGCCTTCTCCGTCGCCGCCTTCAGGCCGAGAATCGCCTGCACCATCTTGTAGGAGGGATAGGTGGGCGGCGTGCCGTAACGCTCGGTATAGGCGGCGCGGAACCAGCGATTGAGCGCGTTGTCGGGAGCGAACACGCCATGCGGGCCGCGCCCGCCGAGGATCGCGCCGTTCGGAATCTGCGTCGCCAGCCGGAACATGGCGGTCTCGCCGCATGTCAGCAGGACATTGCGATCGTCGAACACGCCGCGCGCCTTGCCCTGCAGCACGAGCGCCTCCATGTCGCCGCCCCAGAAGCTCGAATGCACGGCGTCCGGCTTGTCGACCAGCAGAGCCGAGATTTCGGCGCCATACTGCCCGGCCAAGAGCTTCGGGAACTGCTCGGTGGTGACCTTCACCCCCGGCTTGAGCGCTTCCATCGACGCGCGGAAATCGTTCCAGGAGTCCTGGCCCCAGGCGTAATTCTGGTTGATGCCGGCGATGCTCTTGGCGTCGGGATTGCGCGCGAGCAGGTAGCGCGCAGCCGCGACATTATCCATGGTCGCGGTCGGCCCGGTGCGGAACAGGTATTTGTAGCTCCCGTCCTCGAACACGCGCGGGGTGCCGCAATCGAAGAAGATGGTGATCTTCTTGAGCTCGTCGGCGAGCGGCGCGATCGCGAGACAGTCGCCCGACGAGATGTAGCCGATCACGGCGTCGACGTTCTGCCGCTGCACCAAATTGCGATATTCGGTGACCTGCTTGGTCGTGCCGCCCGCCTCGTCGACGATGACCGTCTCGATCGGCGCGCCGTTGACGCCCTTCTTGTCGTAGGGCGCAGGAACCGTCCCGGCATTCAGCGCCTCGATCAGCAGTTCGCCGGCATTGCGCGCCGGCACGCCGAACGGACCTGCGGCCGCGCCCGACAGGAACGTCACGATGCCGAGCTTGTAAGGCGCCTGCTGCGCCGCCAGCGGAGTGGCCGTGATCATGGCGGCGACGACCAACGCGAAGCCGAGGCGGCGCGGGCATTTCATTGCATTCCTCCCAAGTATTCGCCCGCTTGTTCGTGACGCGTCGCGTGACGCGGCAAGACGCGAGCAAGTTGTGCGTTCGTTCAAGGACTATCAACGCGCAGTATGTTGCGCCGAGCGACGGAAAACTAACACAAACATCAATAGTGCACTGATGCCCTCTGCGGTCAACAGGTCAGCAAGCCGAGGCGGGCGGCCGGCGCGCAGCGCGGCGCGTCGATTCTCTCACCAGTTCACCGAGACGTATTGCGTCTCCAGAAACTCCATCAGACCTTCGTGCGCGCCCTCGCGCCCGAGCCCGCTCTGCTTCATGCCGCCGAACGGCGCAGCCGGGTCGGAGACGAGGCCGCGATTGAGGCCGACCATGCCGAAATCGAGCCGCTCCGAAACGCGCAGGCCGCGGCTCAAGTCCTGGGTGTAGACATAGGCGACGAGGCCGTACTCGGTGTCGTTCGCCCGCTGCACCGCTTCGTCCTCGGAGGCAAAGGTCTGGATCGCCGCGACCGGACCGAAGATTTCCTCGCGTAGCATGGCCGCGTTGTCGGGCACGCCGGTGAGCACCGTGGCCGGGTAGAAATAGCCCTTGCCCGAGGGCGGAGTCGCGCCGATCAGAACCTTCGCGCCCTTGGCGGTGGCGTCTTCGACCAGCGACTTGACCTTGTCGCGCGTGTCGGCGTTCACGAGCGGGCCAAGCGCGACGCCATCCTCCAGCCCGTTCCCCATGCGCAGCCCGCCCATCCGCGCGGCGAGTTTCTCCGCGAACGCGTCGTGCACCTTCGCATGCACGTAGAAGCGGTTGGCGGCGGTGCAGGCCTCGCCCATATTGCGCATCTTGGCGATCATCGCGCCCTCGATCGCGGCGTCGATGTCGGCGTCCTCGAACACGATGAAAGGCGCGTTGCCGCCGAGCTCCATCGCCGGCTTGATCACGTTGTCGGCCGCCTCGCGCAGCAGCTTGCGCCCGACCTCGGTCGAGCCGGTGAAGGACACGACCCGCACGCGCGGGTCTTGCAGCATCGCGCTCACCACCGGGCCCGAGCGGCGCGAGGGAATAACATTGACGACGCCGGCAGGCACGCCGGCCTCCTCCAGGATCGGCATGAGCGCAAGCATGGTGAGCGGCGTCTCGGAGGCGGGCTTCAATACGCAGGGGCAGCCGGCGGCGAGCGCCGGCCCGATCTTGCGGGTGGCCATCGCGGCCGGGAAATTCCACGGCGTGACGAGCACCGCGACGCCGGCCGGCTTGTGCTGCACGACGACGCGCGCCCCCGAGCTCGGCGCATTGTAGACCTGCCCGATATTGCGCACCGCCTCCTCGGCGAACCAGCGGAAGAACTCGGCCGCATAGGCGACCTCCCCGCGCGAATCGGGCAGGGCCTTGCCGTTCTCCAGCGTGATCAGGCGGGCGAGACGCTCCGCCTGCGCCATCATCAGCTCATAAGCCTTGCGCAGGATTTCCGCGCGCTCGCGCGGCTTCTTTCCGGCCCAGCCCGGGAATGCGTCGGAGGCGGCGTCCACCGCCGCCTGGGCGTCGCCGACGCTCGCGCTCGCGACCGAGGCGATGACGGTCTCGGTCGCAGGATCGATCACGTCAAATCGGGTTTGGTCCGAAGCCTTGCGCCACTCCCCGCCGATCCACAGGTCGGTCGGCACGCCAGCGAGAAGATTGTCGTACATGGTCGCCCTGCAACTGTTCCGTTCGAAAGCCCGCGGCGCGATTTAATACCCGCACCCGGGCTTTGTCGATGTCTTCCCGCCCGCCGTCCGCCGGCTGTTGGGCTGCCAACAAAAAGCAAACCAGCAAGTTGAAGGCGGCGCGGACGCGCCTCCAAGGTAGCGGGTTCCTTTCAGCGAATTCGGCGAAGCGGGAGCTTGGAGCGGGCGATGGGAATCGCTGCGCCGCAATTGATGGTCGATCTTTGCCAGTCGTATTGGTCGAAGTGCTTTTTCCGGGAGTTATTGCCGAGACCAACAATGGGAAAACGTTCGAGCGCTTTTGCAACGTCAAGCGGGACGTCTTACATAGATGTTCCGCTTATTGTTGGGACGCTGCCGGTCGCCATGGAGCCAACAATGAAGACAGCCCGAACACTGCCGCCCATCGTCCGCGTTAATCCCTGGCGGTTCATTCGCTCGTCGGGACAAGAGCGTATTCGGCGCATGATGGAGATTGCGGCAGTCGGGCCGATCGTCCGCCTCCAAATGGCGCATCGGACGTTCTGGCTGATTCAAAGCCCAGCCTTGGTCGAGTACGTGCTGGAGGGCAATCATCGGAACTATCGCAAGAGCGACCGGTACGCCGAGCTCGAGCGCTTCCTTGGCAAGGGCTTGTTGACCAGTGAAGGCGACGAGTGGCGCCGGCAGCGGCGGCGCGCTCAGCCGGCGTTCAACCACAAGCGTCTGCCTCGCCTCGCCGAGACCATGGTTGCCGAAACACGCGCGCGTCTCGACGCGTGGGAGACGTTGGAGCGATCGGGAGCGCCGTTCGATGTTCTCAACGAGATGATGGCGCTTACGCTCTCCGTGGTGACACGCGCTCTGTATGCGGGGGAGCTCGGCAAAAACTTCGATGAATTCGGCCGCGCGCTGACGATCCTCCTCCGGTTGACTGACGATCGCGTAAATCTGCCCTTTTCGTTTCCTCCCGGCTTCCCGACGCCGGCCAATCTGCGCTTCAAGAACGCCAGCGCCGTCCTGGACCGGTATGTTCACGAGATGATCCGCACCCGCCGGCTGAAATCGGAAGAGGGAACCGATCTGCTCTCCACGCTGCTGCAAACGCACGACGACGCGACCGGAGAGCCTCTGTCCGACGCCCAGTTGCGCGTCGAGATCATGACCATGGTGCTTGCCGGTCACGAAACGACGGCAAATGCCTTGACCTGGACGTGGCACCTTCTCTCGAAGTCGCCGTGGGTGGAGCGTGCGGTTCGCGCGGAAGTGACCAATACGCTCGGCGGCCGCGATCCCACCTTTGACGACCTGCCGCGTCTTCCTCTGACGCTCCGCGTCTTCCAGGAAGCATTGCGGCTGTATCCCCCGGTGTGGCTTTTCGAGAGGCAGAATGTGATGGAGGACGTCCTCGGGGGCTTCCCGATCCGTCCGGGAACGCGAGTGACCGTCTGTCCGTATGTGTTGCACCATTCGCCCGAATACTGGGAAAACCCAGAGGGATTTGATCCAGAACGTTTTCTGCCGGAACGCTCTGAAACGCGTCCAAAGTTCGCCTATGTTCCGTTCGGAGGCGGACCACGCATTTGCATCGGCAGCCAGTTTGCGCAAATGGAAGCGCAGATCATCCTTGCCATGACATTGCAGCGATACCGGTTGGAGCTCGATCCCACCCGGACCGTCGAACCTGCTCTCATGCTGATCCTTCGGCCCAAGAACGGGTTGTGGGTTCGGCTCAGGCGTGCGGACGCCGTTTCCTCGCTGCAACAATCAACAGGGGCGACCAAACTCGTCGGCTGAGGCCTCCGGCGGCGCCGACAAACCGCTCCTCCACGACGCGCGAGCGTGCATCGAGCCAGGTGTCGGCAAGCTCGAGCGCCTTCAAGCGCTTTGCGCTCCGCCGCGACAACCGCGGGCGATTGCGGCCCCTTGGTCGCACTCGCCCTCAGCCTAATCCGGATTAAATCCGTCCACGGGCTAGCAATATCCGACCGTCGTTCGCTAAACTTGGCCTGCTCTATGACGAGAATTCGTCAATAAGAAGCACCCGGAGAGGAGACGCGTCGATGAAACTCGATCTCACGCTGGCCGGCGCCGCGACTTTGGCGACCCTGTCGCTGCCGTGCCAGGCCGAACCCTTGCGCATCGCAATTCTGGAAAGCCTGTCGGGCTCGCAAACGTCGACCGGTCGTCTCTACGCCACCGCAACGCAATTCGTCATCGACGCGGCCAACGCCAAGGGCGGCTACAATGGCGAAAAGAAAGCGTCAAGGTCGCTCCCCGATGGTCGATCGACGACATACACCAGTATTTTCCCCGCCTCATGGAACGGCGCAACCAGAAGGCCGGCACCCTGTCGGGCGGCGAGCAGCAGATGCTGACCATCTGCCGCTCGCTGCTCGGCAATCCGCTGGTGCTGCTCGTCGACGAGCCGACGGAAGGCTTGGCCCCGAAAATCGTCGACGTGGTGACCGAGGTCATCCGCGATATCCATCGCAAGGGCGTGGGCGTCTTGCTGGTGGAGCAGAAGATGGCCACCGTCGCTCCCGCCTCGCGGAAGGACCGCGCGATGGCGAGGCCGATTCCCGTGGCGCCGCCGGTGACGAGCGCGCTCCGCCCGACGAGTGCCCCGGCCGTCGCCGTCATGATCGCATCCCCATGAAGTCAGCCATCAGATCGAGCTGGCAGGTCAGCATCGGCTTGCCCGGATGGACCCGGCAGCCGCGCGCCGCCGCGGTGGCGAGGAGCGCGGTCGTCTCCGGCAGCATGATGATCTCCGCAACGACTTGCGACGCGTCGAGACGATCGACGTCGAGCGGCAGCGGATCGCCATCCTTCAGGCCGAGCGAGGTCGCATTGACGACGAGGTCGTGGCCGGACGGATCAGCCGAGCCGACCTCCGACTTTGTCGCCGGCAGGAACGCGGCGACCCGCTGGGCGAGGGCTTCCGCCTTGGCGCGGGTCCGGTTGGCGATCGTGAGGCGCGACACGCCAGCCTGCGCGAGCGCGAAGGCGATGGCGTTGGCCGCCCCGCCGGCGCCGGCGAGATAGGCGCTGCGGCCCTTCGGCTCGATGCCGGACCGGCGCAGACCGGCGACGAAGCCGGCGCCGTCCAGCATCTCGCCGATCAGGCGGCCGTCGGCCTCGCGCCTGACCGCATTGACCGCGCCGATCCGCTGCGCGCTCTCCGTCACCTCGTCGCATAGAGCGACGATGGCGGTCTTGTGCGGGACGGTGACGATGAAGCCGCCGAGATTGCGCATCAGGCGGAGTGCGCCGACGAACGCAGCGAGGTCGGCGGCGCGGACATGACAAGGCACGAGCACGCCGTCGAAGCCGCGCTTCCCCATCACCGCGTTGAGCGCCTGGGGAGTCTGCACATGGTGGATCGGGTCGGCGAGAATGGCGAAAACCCGGGTGCGTCCGGTGATCTCCTGCATCGGCTCACGCCTGGGTGTAGGCAGTCTTCACCGCCGAATAGAACTCGCGGGCATAGGCGCCCTGCTCGCGCGGGCCGTAGGAGGAGCCCCGGCGCCCGCCGAACGGCGTGTGATAGTCGACGCCGGCGGTCGGCAGATTGACCATCACCATGCCCGCGCTCGAGCGGCGCTTGAAATCGGCGGCGTATTTGAGCGACGTCGTGCAGATGCCGGAGGACAGGCCGAATTCGGTGTCGTTGGCGACCGCCACCGCCTCCTCGTAGTCCTTCACCCGAACGACGCTGGCGACCGGGCCGAAAACCTCTTCGCGGTTGATCCGCATGTCGTTGCTGGTCTCGGTCAGGAGCGCCGGCGACATGAAGTAGCCGGGCGTGGCGCGGTTCAGGCGCTCGCCGCCGCAAACGAGACGCCCTCCCTCCTTGCGGCCGATCTCCACATAGGCGAGGTCCTGCTCCAGCTGGGCGGCGCTCACCACCGGGCCGAGGTCGACGCCGGGTTCGAGCGCATCGCCCACCTTCAGCGCCGCGACACGCTCGCTCAGCGCGGCGACGAAACGGTCGTGAATGCCGTCCTGGACGATCAGCCGCGACGAGGCCGTGCAGCGCTGGCCGGTGGAAAAGAACGCGCCGTTGACCGAACAGCTCACGGCGATGCCGAGATCGGCGTCGTCGAGCACGACGAGCGGATTCTTGCCGCCCATTTCGAGCTGCACCTTCGCGCCGCGCGCCACCAGGTCGCAGGCGAGGCGACGCCCCACATCGACCGAGCCGGTAAAGCTCACCGCGCGCACCTTCGGCGCCCGCACGATGGCGTTGCCGACCACCGATCCCGGCCCCATGACGAGGTTGAAGACGCCCGCCGGCAAACCGGCGCGCGACAGGATCTCGGCGAGCGCCCAGGCCGAACCGGGCACGAGATCGGCCGGCTTGAACACCACGCAGTTGCCGAAGGCGAGCGCGGGGGCGATCTTCCACGCCGGAATGGCGATGGGAAAATTCCATGGCGTGATGAGCCCGACCACGCCCTCCGGCTCGCGGGTGATCTCCACGTCGACGCCCGGCCGCACCGAGGCGAGGCGATCGCCCGTCACCCGCAGGGCTTCGCCGGCGAAGAACTTGAAGACGCGGCCGGCGCGCACGACTTCGCCGACCGCCTCGGGCAGGGTCTTGCCCTCCTCGCGGGCGAGCAGGCGGCCGAGTTCGTCCTTGCGGACGAGCAGCTCGGCGCCGACGCGATCGAGCGCGTCGGAGCGCACCTCAGGGCTCGCCATGGCCCAAGCGGGAAACGCGGCGTGCGCGGCGTCGATCGCCGCCGCGGCTTGCGCGGCGTCGGCGGCCGCGTATTCGCCGACGACGTCGTCGAGATTGGAGGGATTGACGTCGCGATTGACGGCGACGCCGTCGACCCAGTCGCCGCCAACGAAGTTCTTGTGCATGAGCGATTCTCCGAAAGGTCAAATGCCGAGATAGACGGTCTTGATGTGCGGGTCGGCGAGAATATTGCTGCCGGTGTTTTCGAACGCGATGCGTCCGTTCTCGAGAACATAGGCGCGGTCGGCGATTTTGAGCGCGTGGAACGCCTTCTGCTCGACGAGCAGCACCGTCAACGCCTTTGCCGCCGGTGAGCCGGCGGACCCACTGCGCCGTCTGGGGCTGCCGGAAGAAGTGGCTTCGATGTGTCTCTTCCTCACCTCGGATCAGGGCGCTTTCGTCACCGGTCAGACCGTCGACGTGGCCGGCGGCTGGCTTCTCACCTGAGCTCCGCCGCACCGAGCACGGCAGAACGGAAGAAAGGCATCATGTTCGACTTCAGCGACAAGACCCTCCTGCTTACAGGCGCTAACGGCGTCATTTCGCGGACGATCGCCCGCACCTTCTTCGAACTCGGCGCCAATTGCGTGCTCACCGATCTCGACGAAGCCGGCATTGGCACGTTCGCGAAGGACCTTGATCCGTCCGGCCGCCGCGTCATCGCCACCGGCCACGACGTCACCGACCCGGCGGACACGAGCAAGGCGCTCGCGCTCGTGCGCTCCCGCTTCGGCGCGCTGCATTTCCTCGTTACGTCGGCCGGCCTCTATCGCGAGAAGTCGGTCGAGGCGATGGACGATGCGCATTGGCGCAAGGGCATCGCGGTCAATCTCGACGGAGTATTCTATACCTGCCGGGCGGCGATCCCGCTGCTCGCGGACGGCTCGGCGATCGTGAACATCGCGTCGATGGCGGGTCATCGCGGCAGCCGGCTGCACGCCGACTATTCGGCCGCGAAGGGCGCGGTCTTGAGCTTCTCGCGCTCGCTCGCGATCGAACTCGCTCCGCGCGTGCGCGTGAACGCGGTCTCTCCAGGCCTCATCGATACGCCGTTGATCGAAGGGCTGTTGAAGGTGTCGGGCGACGTCCTGATCCAGAGCACGCCGATGAAACGGTTGGGAAAGCCTCTCGAAGTCGCCCAGGTCATCGCCTTTCTCTGCTCGGACTGGGCCAGTTTCGTCACCGGAGAGACCGTGCACATCAATGGCGGCTTTTATATCGTGAGCTGACCACGGCCACACGTTCGGCAACTTACACCAGACGGAGCACCGCATGAACTCAAGCGCGCAAGATCATCGGGCGAGCCCCGTCTCTTGCCGACACGCTGGCGCTCCGGCTGCGTGAGGAGATCGCCTCGGGTCGGCTGCGGCCGGGCGAACGTCTGCCGACGGCGCACCAGATTTCGGAGACCTACGGCGTCAGCCGCCCGATCGTTCGAGAGGCGGTTGGGCGACTGAAGCACGACGGCCTGATCCTGACCCGCCAGGGGGCCGGCGCCTTCGTCGCCGATCCCGGCTCGGAATCCGCCTTTCGCATCGACATCGCCGACTTCACTGACAAGAAGGAGATGCGCAATGTCGTCGAACTGCTGATGGCCGTTGAAGCAGCGGCGACCGCGCTCGCCGCCATCCGGCGGACGAATGCCGACATCGCCCGCATCAAGGCGCAGCTTGTCGCGATGCAGGAGGCGATCGCCAACAACGATCCGGGGGTCGACGAGGATGTCGCCTTCCACCGGGCGATAGTGGAGGCGACTGGCAATCCATTCTTCCGCGACCTGTCGAATTTCCTTGATCGCCGTGTCCGCAACTTCATTCGCAAGGCGCAGTCCAATACCGCCCGCCTGCGCGGCCTCACCGAAGTCGTTCAACAGGAGCACCAGGCCATCTTCGACGCGATCGTCGACCGCCATGCGGAGGCCGCGCGCGCCGCAGCGGAACTCCATCTCAAGAACGCCGCGGGGCGGCTCGCGCTTTATCGAGCGTGAACCGGCGCGACCGCCTGCGCTCGTTTTGGGGCGAGTTGCGCATCCGAGCGGCGTCGCGTGGCACGGCGGCGCGGCGCTCAATGTATTCACCTGCTTGATAGATTTGGAGCGGGCGATGGGAATCGAACCCACGACATACAGCTTGGGAAGCTGTCGTTCTACCACTGAACTACGCCCGCGCTCCTGACGCTCCTGCCTCGCGAAAACGGGACCAAGCGGCGGGGCCGTCCCTGGTCTGTCGCGTGAGGCGCACCGAGGACGAGTCTTCACCCTGTCCGCGGCGCGGGTCAAGAGGCGCGATCGGAGCGAATCGGCGCGTCTCGTGACGCCCCTTCCTGACGCCTACCCAGGGCAGACGGCCCGAAGCCTTGCCCGGTCGGGGTTTCCGCCCTCAAAGCAGCATCACGCCAACCACCAAACTGAACGCCCCTTCAGTCCATGCGGGCAATCGCCCTGAGGAAACAATTGTTAGGCCGCCCGAGGCGGCCTAAATAAGGGGAACGTCTGCCGGGCGCCGGGAGCGCGAGGCTCGGTCGTTCCGCGCATCCGTCCCGCAATTTCAGGATGTCTTCATGTCCCGTCAAGAAGCGAACGCCGCTTTCGCCCTGACCTCGTTTCTCTACGGCGGCAACGCCGCCTATATCGAGGACCTCTACTCGCAATACGAATCCGACCCGCAGGCGCTCGACGCCGAGTGGCAGGCCTTTTTCGCAAGCCTCAAGGACAATGCCGGCGACGTTGCGCGCAACGCGAGCGGTCCCTCCTGGCAGGAGGCGCATTGGCCGGTCATCAGCGAAGGCCCGATCCCGATCTTCGATACCGACTGGGAGGAAGCCGAGACGCGCGTCGGCGGCCGGATCATGGAACGCGCGCACAAGGCCGGCGTCGAGATTTCCTGGTCCGACGTGCAGCAGGCGACCCGCGACTCGATCCGCGCCCTGATGCTGATCCGCGCCTACCGCATCCGCGGACATCTGGCCGCCGATCTCGACCCGCTCGGCCTCGAGCCGCCCACGGAGCATCCGGAACTCGATCCGCGCAGCTACGGTTTCGCCGATTCCGACCTCGACCGCCGCATCTTCCTCGACCACGTGCTCGGGCTCGAGTTCGGGACGATCCGGCAGATCATCGCCATTCTCAAGCGCACTTATTGCCAGACGCTCGGCGTCGAGTTCATGCATATTTCCGACCCGACGCAGAAGTCGTGGCTGCAGGAGCGCATCGAAGGGCCGGACAAGGAGATCACCTTCACCCGCGAAGGCAAGCGCGCGATCCTCAACAAGCTCGTCGAGGCCGAAGGCTTCGAGAAGTTCTCCGACTTGAAATTCACCGGCACCAAGCGCTTCGGGCTGGACGGCGCGGAGTCGATGATCCCCGCGCTCGAGCAGATCATCAAACGGGGCGGCGCGCTCGGCGTGAAGGAGATCGCGATCGGCATGGCGCATCGCGGCCGGCTCAACGTCCTCGCCCAGGTGATGGCGAAGCCGCATCGGGCGATCTTCCACGAGTTCAAGGGCGGCTCCTACACGCCCGACGAAATCGAGGGCTCGGGCGACGTGAAATACCATCTCGGCGCTTCGTCCGACCGCGAGTTCGACGGCAACAGCGTGCATCTTTCGCTCACGGCGAACCCGTCGCATCTCGAAATCGTCAATCCGGTGGTGCTCGGCAAGACGCGCGCCAAGCAGGACCAGCACGGCTGCACGCCGGAGGACCGCACCTGCGTGATGCCGCTGCTGATCTCCGGCGACGCCGCATTCGCCGGCCAGGGGGTCATCGCCGAGTGCTTCGGTCTGTCGGGGCTGCGCGGACACCGCACCGGCGGTTCGGTGCATTTCATCGTCAACAACCAGATCGGCTTCACGACCTATCCGCGCTACAGCCGTTCGTCGCCCTATCCGTCCGACGTCGCGAAGATGATCGAGGCGCCGATCTTCCACGCCAATGGCGACGACCCGGAAGCGGTCGTGTTCGCCGCCAAGGTCGCGACCGAGTTCCGGCAGAAGTTCCAGAAGCCGGTGGTGATCGACATGTTCTGCTATCGCCGCTTCGGCCACAACGAAGGCGACGAGCCGTCCTTCACCCAGCCGTTGATGTACAAGAAGATCCGCTCGCATCCGAGCACGCTCGAAATCTACGCCAAGAAGCTGGTCGAGCAGGATGTCGTGACGGTCGGCGAGGTGGAGAAGATGAAGGCCGACTGGCGCGCCCGGCTCGACGCTGAGCTCGAAGCGAGCCACAGCTACAAGGCCAACAAGGCCGACTGGCTGGACGGCCGCTGGGCGAAGCTCAAGGCGGCGGA
Source organism: uncultured Alphaproteobacteria bacterium (assembly GCA_963712435.1). Taxonomy (GTDB): domain Bacteria; phylum Pseudomonadota; class Alphaproteobacteria; order Rhizobiales; family Xanthobacteraceae; genus Rhodoplanes. The sequence goes on from CAVQIB010000001.1 coordinate 496,558, forward strand.
GACGTCCGAAGCGCCGCGGCGCGGCGACACCGGCGTCGCGCTCGACACGCTGCGGCAGATCGGCGAGAAAATCACCACGCTGCCGCCGACCTTCCACGCCCACCGGACCATCCAGCGCTTCCTCGACCAGCGCCGCAAGGCGATCGAGACCGGCGAAGGGATCGACTGGGCGACCGCCGAAGCGCTCTCCCTCTGCTCCTTGTTGATCGAGGATTACCCGGTCCGCCTGTCGGGCCAGGATGTCGAGCGCGGCACCTTCTCGCAGCGCCATTCGGTGCTGATCGACCAGGAGAGCGAAAGCCGCCATACGCCGTTCAACTATGTCTGGCCCGGCCAGGCGCGCTACGAGGTGATCAATTCGATGCTCTCGGAGGAGGCCGTACTCGGATTCGAGTACGGCTATTCGCTCGCCGACCCCGATGCGCTGGTGCTGTGGGAGGCCCAGTTCGGCGACTTCGCCAACGGCGCCCAGGTCGTGATCGACCAGTTCGTATCGTCGGGCGAGCGCAAATGGCTGCGCATGTCGGGCCTCGTGCTGCTCCTGCCGCATGGCTATGAGGGGCAGGGCCCGGAGCATTCCTCCGCGCGGCTCGAGCGTTTCCTGCAGATGTGCGCCGAGGACAACATGCAGGTCGCGAACTGCACGACGCCGGCGAACCTCTTCCACATCCTGCGGCGGCAGTTGAAGCGCAATTTCCGCAAGCCGCTCATCCTGATGACGCCGAAGAGCCTGTTGCGGCACAAGCGGGCGGTGTCGCCGCTCGCCGAGATGGGCCCGAACACCGCGTTCCATCGCTTGCTGCCCGACGACGCGGCGGCGGGCGGAGTCGAGCGGACCAGGCTGGTCGAGGCTCAGAAAATCCGGCGCGTCGTGCTGTGCTCGGGCAAGGTCTATTACGATCTCTACGAGGAGCGCGAGAAGCGCGGCATCGACGACATCTATCTCCTGCGGGTCGAACAGCTCTATCCGTTTCCCACCAAGGAGCTGCTCACCCGCCTGATCCCGTTCAAGTCGGCCGAACTCATCTGGTGCCAGGAAGAGCCGCGCAATATGGGCGCCTGGCTGTTCATCGAGCCCTATCTCGAATGGATTCTGAACCAGATCGGGGCCGACCATCGGCGTCCCCGCTATGTCGGCCGCCCGCCCGCAGCCTCGCCGGCAGCCGGGCTGATGTCGAAGCACCTCGCCCAGCTCAAGGCTTTCCTCGACGACGCGCTCGGCGGATCGCAATGACGGTTTCGGATAACGATCATGATTGAAATTCGCGTTCCCACCCTCGGCGAGTCGGTGACCGAGGCCACCATCGGTCGATGGTTCAAGCAGGCGGGCGAGGCGGTGGCGGCCGACGAACCGCTGGTGGAGCTCGAGACCGACAAGGTGACGATCGAGGTGCCGGCGCCGGCCGGCGGCGTGCTGTCCGAAATCGCGGTGCGCGACGGCGAGACCGTCGCGGTCGGCGCGCTCTTGGGCCAGATCGCGGAAGGCGCGGCCGGCGCCGCGACAAAGCCCACGCCGGCGCCGACCGGCAAGCCGGACGAGAAAACCAGCACCACGAAGCCGATCGGCGCGGGGCCCGAGGAGCCGCGCCCGCGTGTGGCGGAACCGGAGCCGAAGCCCGCGCCGCCGCCCCCTGCGCCGCCCAAGCCCGCGGCAAAGCCGGAAGCCGCCGTCGCGCCATCGGTGCGCCGCTTGAGCGCCGAATCCGGCGTCGAGGCCGAAAGCGTCGGCGGCACCGGGAAGGACGGACGGGTGACCAAGGGCGACATGCTGGCCGCGATCGAGCGCGCCGCCGCCGCTCCCACGCCGGTCGCCCAGCCCGCCACCGCGCTTCAGGTGCGCGCCCCGTCTCCGCCGGACGACGCCGCGCGCGAGGAGCGCGTGCGCATGACGCGGCTGCGGCAGACCATCGCCCGCCGCCTCAAGGACGCACAGAACGCCGCCGCGATGCTGACGACCTTCAACGAGGTCGACATGAGCGCGGTGATGGCGCTGCGCCACCAGTACAAGGATCTGTTCGAGAAGAAGCACGGAGTGAAACTCGGCTTCATGGGATTCTTCGTGCGCGCCTGCGTGCAGGGCTTGCGCGAAGTCCCCGCCGTCAATGCCGAGATCGACGGCGCCGACATCATCTACAAGAACTACTATCACATCGGCGTCGCGGTCGGCAGCGAGCGCGGACTGGTGGTGCCGGTCGTGCGCGACTGCCAGGACAAGACGCTCGCCGAGATCGAGAAGGACATCGCCGGCTTCGGCCGGCGCGCGCGCGACGGCCAGCTCAAGATCGAGGACATGCAGGGCGGCACCTTCACCATCTCCAATGGCGGCGTGTTCGGCTCGCTGATGTCGACGCCGATCCTCAACGCGCCGCAATCGGCCATTCTCGGCATGCACAAGATCCAGGAGCGGCCGATGGTCGTGGACGGCAAGATCGAGGCGCGGCCGATGATGTATCTCGCGCTCTCCTACGATCACCGCATCGTCGACGGCCGCGAGGCGGTGACGTTTCTCGTGCGGGTGAAGGAGTGCCTGGAGGACCCGGCCCGGATCGTGCTCGGTCTGTGACGGCGGCGGGCGTGCCCCGGTGAAGCCGGCGGCGCGGCTGCCTCACTCTTCCATTCCGACCGCGTCGGGCGTCTGCCAGGCGAGCCGCTGGCCGCCATCGACCGCGATGGTGACCCCGGTCACGCTGCGCGCCTGCGCGAGATAGAGCACGGCGTCCGCGATCTCCTCCGGCGACGGACCGCGGCCGAGCGGCACGGCCTGCGCCTGGCGGGCGAAGGACGCCGCGTCCTGGCGCGGACTCGGCAGCGTCGGGCCGGGCGCGACGGCATTGACCCGCAGGCGCGGCGCGAGCGCCTGCGCAAGCGTCGTGGTCGCCGTGTGCAGCGCGCTCTTGGTGAGCCCGTAGGTCAGAAAATGCGGGGTCGGCTTGTAGACGCGCTGGTCGAGCAGGTTGACGACCGACGCGTCGGCGCCGTCGGGGGCCTGCGCCGCGAAGGCCTGGACGAGAAACAGGGGCGCCCGAAGATTGACCGCGAATTGGCGGTCGAAGCCGTCGCCGTCGAGCCTGCCCATTTCGTCGGGCTCGAACAGGGCGGCATTGTTGACGAGCAGCGTCAGCGGCCCGGTCGCGGCCGCGGCCGCCGACACCAGCCCGAGAACCGCGTGATGGTCGGCGAGGTCGGCGAGAACCGCGTGCGCCCGCCCTCCGGCGGCGGCGATCTCGGCGCACAGCGCGTCGGCTTCCGCCTGCGAGACGCGGGCGTGGATCGCCACCGCATAGCCCGCCCGGGCGAGCGCCAGCGCGATCGCACGGCCGATGCGCTGCGCGCCCCCGGTGACGAGCGCGGCGCGCGGCTGCGGCGTGGACGCCGGTTCCTGCATGGTTCATCTCCGGTTTGCCCCGAGGAGCCTCTTCGACGCCCCCGGCCGCCACGGCCAAGTTCAACTAAAAATTGAGTTACGAGCAAATCACCGCCGTTAACCGGGGCTTATCCTTAAGCGCTGCCTGCCGCCGGTGGATAAGGAAAAGTTCACCTCGATCGCCGATAATCGGCAATACGAAATTAGCCATTTTCCGCCTTTACGTGGACTTCGCGTCATCGGTTCGCGTGCGCCAAGGCGGAAAGGGCGGAGTTCTTCGAACTCGATAACTCGTGTGGGACAGGGGCGGGGACGATGAAGAGGACGATACTGCTGGCGGCGACCATCGCTGCATTGGCCGCAGGCACGACCCGCGCCGCCGATATTTATGGCGGAGCGCCCTATGCGGCGACGCCTGCCGCTTACATCGCCCAGAACAACTGGACCGGTCCTTATATCGGGGCGAATATCGGCTATCAGATTGGGAAAACGTCGCTATTCAGCTTGGAGCCGAGCGGCTTGGCGGGTGGCGTGCAGGGCGGCTACAATTGGCAGTTCGGCCAGATCGTGGTCGGCGGCGAAGCCGATTTCCAGGTCTCCGGCGCGGAGGAGACGTTCGCCGCCTACAAGTTCTCCAATCCCTGGTTCGGCACCGCGCGGGCGCGCCTGGGATTTGCGGTCAACAACATTCTCGCCTACGCGACGGCCGGCTTGGCCTACGGGAAAGGCCAGCTGGACTATCTCGGATTTACCGAGGAGAACACGCATGGCGGCTGGGCCGCCGGCGTCGGGACTCGAAGTCGGTCTCACCCGGAATCTGAGCGCGCGGGCGGAGTACCTGTTTGTCGATCTCTCCGCGACGAACTACGTCTTCACCAATATGAACACCGGCATCGAGTTCGAGCATCGTGCGCTTCGGCCTGAACTACCGGTTCTAGCCCAAAACCAAGTTTGATTTTTATCCGCTCATTCCTGCGCAATCGGGAATCTGGCTTGCTTAGAGCAGGATGAATTGACGTTAAATCGACCGATCTCCCGCCGTCGTCGCCCGCGCAAGCGGGCGATCCAGTAAACACAAACGCGCTCCATGCTTACTGGATGCCCCGCTCGCTTCCGCGGGGCATGACCACTGAGGGTGGACGATTCAAGCCGAAAACATCACGCTTTAGCCGCTTCCGCGCAGCGGGCTTGACCGGATCGTTTATTCGCTGAATGAAGACGGCCCGCGCGCTGCGCCGAGCGCCGCGCCGCTGTGACCGCTCAAGTCAAGACCAGGCACATCCATGTCCCCGCACAAGCTCCTGCTCCTTCCCGGCGACGGCATCGGCCCCGAAGTGATGGCCGAAGTGAAGCGGCTGATCGCCTGGATGAACAAGCGCGGGCTCGGGCCGTTCGAGACGGAGGACGGGCTGGTCGGCGGCTCGTCCTACGACGCGCACCGGGTCGCCGTGACCGAACAGACGATGGCGCAGGCGCACGCGGCCGACGCGGTGCTGTTCGGCGCGGTCGGCGGGCCAAAATGGGACGGCGTGCCCTATGAGGTGCGGCCGGAGGCGGCGCTGCTGCGGCTGCGCAAGGATCTCGGCCTGTTCGCCAATCTGCGCCCGGCGATCTGCTACCCGGCGCTCGCCGACGCCTCCAGCCTCAAGCGCGAGCTGGTCGACGGGCTCGACATCATGATCGTGCGCGAACTGACCGGCGGCGTCTATTTCGGCGAGCCGAAGACGATCGTCGATCTCGGCGGCGGCCAGAAGCGCGCGGTCGACACCCAGGTCTACGACACCTACGAGATCGAGCGCATCGCCCGCGTCGCCTTCGAGCTCGCGCGCAAGCGGCGCAACAAGGTCACCTCGATGGAGAAGCGCAACGTGATGCGCACCGGCGTGCTGTGGCACGAGGTGGTCACCGCGGTGCATGCGCGCGAGTTTCCCGACGTGACGCTCGATCACCAGCTCGCGGACGCCGGCGCGATGCAGCTCGTGCGACGGCCGAAGCAGTTCGACGTGATCGTCACCGACAATCTGTTCGGCGACATGCTGTCCGACGTCGCGGCGATCCTGACCGGCTCGCTCGGCATGCTGCCGTCCGCGTCGCTCGGCGAGGTGGACGCCAAGACCGGCAAGCGCAAGGCGCTGTACGAGCCGGTGCACGGGTCGGCGCCCGATATCGCAGGCCGAGGGCTCGCCAACCCGATCGCCATGCTGGCCTCGTTCGGCATGGCGCTACGCTACTCGTTCGGCATGGGACGCGAGGCGGACCTGCTCGATCAGGCGATCGCGGCCGCGCTCGACAAGGGTCTGCGCACCGCCGACATCGCCGCGGCGGGCGAAAAGCCCGTCGGCACGGCCGAGATGGGCGACGCCGTGATCAGGGAGCTTGCGCAGCTCGCCGGGTGACGCGGCCGGTCCGGGGCGCCGAGCGATGCGTCGCCGTTTATGGACCGCGCGTCCAGCCGGGCACGTCGTAGAGGCCCGGAAGCGGCATGCGCGACCACGATCCCGGCGCGACGCTGTAATCGAAGAAGGGCGGGAACACCGTGTAGGACGGCGACATCGCGTAGTCGTGGTAATGCTGCGCGAACGGCTTCGTCTCGCTGCCGGGATCGAGGAACGACCGCCGCCGCACGACGAGGCGCGTCGGCGCCCGCCCGTAATAGATGTAGCGGGGCGGCTGGTTGGCGGCCGTGCGTCGCTGCGGCGCGGCCTCGGCCGGCGCCTGCAGGAAAGCAAGCGCGAGAGCCGCGCCGGCGAGCAATGCGGCAGACGTGATCGAGCGCATCCGGGTCCTCACAGGTCGTCGGGCCAAGCCGATATCTTACGTTTGCCCAGCGTTCGCCACAAGGAAAGCCGCGCATCGGCGGCCTTTCTCGCGGAGGTGTTGCGCGCAGTCAACACCGGCGGCGATCCTTGGTTGCTCTGTTGGAAATCGCTGACCCTGAATATATCCAGTCAAGCCGCAAAACCGGAAATCATAATCGGACGACCGCGGGGTGAGGAGGCGATGACCAAGGAGCTCGACAATGACGAGGCGGATGGAGCGTTCCCTTCATGAGCTTTACGAGGACGACCCGGAGCGCGCGGATGCGCAGGCGTTCGGCCGCAGACTGGCGTTCGACCGCCGCGGTTTCCTCGGCGGAGCGGGCTTGACCGCCATGGGCGGAGCGCTGGGCGGCGCGATCGCCTTTTCCGGCAACATGCCGGGCGGGCTGATCCCGGCGGCTTTCGCGCAGGCGTCGCCTGCCCCGGCTCCGGTGAAGGCGCCCCAGCCGCTCGATTTTCCCGGCAAGAGCGACCAGCTCGTGGTGCTGGGCGATCGCCCGCTGGTCGCCGAGACGCCGGAACACCTCCTCGATGACGACACGACGCCCATCGACAAATTCTTCATCCGCAACAACGGACAAATCCCGGAACCGGCACAGGACCCGGAGCGGTGGAAACTGGTCGTGGACGGCGAGGTCAACAACAAGCTCGAGCTGACTCTCGGCGAACTGAAAGCGAAGTACCGGCCGGTGACCCTGCGCATGGTGCTGGAATGCGGCGGCAATGGCCGCGCGTTCTTTACCCCGCCGGCGCGCGGCAATCAGTGGACCAATGGGGGCGTAGGCTGCGCCGAATGGACGGGCGTGCGCGTCGCCGATGTGCTGAAGACGGCGGGGGTGAAGCCTTCGGCGGTGTTCAGCGGCAATTACGGGGCCGACCCGCATCTGTCCGGCGATGCGAGCCGGCAGGCGCTCTCGCGCGGGGTGCCGATCAAGAAGCTCATGGACGAAAGCAACCTGCTCGTCTGGGCGATGGACGGCCAGCCGCTGCCGAACATCCACGGCGGACCGCTGCGGCTGCTGATCCCCGGCTGGCCGGGCTCGGTCTCCGAGAAATGGCTCACCCGCATCTGGATCCGCGACAAGGTGCATGACGGCGCCGGCATGGGCGGCACCTCCTATCGCGTGGCGATCAAGCCGATGATCCCCGGCGACAAGCCCGACGAGGCGAATTTCCGCGATCTCGAATCGATGCCGGTCCGCTCGATCATCACCAATCCCGCGAACGGGACAAAGCTCCCGGCGGGCACGCGCGAGCTCCGACTGCGGGGGGCGTCATGGGCGGGCGACAAGACCGTCAAACAGGTCGACGTCTCGATCGACTACGGCGCCTCGTGGCAGCGCGCCAGGCTCGACGCGCCGAAAAACAAGTACGATTGGCAACGCTGGACCGCGACCCTGAAGCTTCCGAGCGACGGCTATTTCGAGGTGTGGTCCCGCGCCACCAATTCCGATGGCGCCATGCAGCCGCACACGGCGGGGAACTGGAACCCGCAGGGCTATGGCGCCAATCCGATCAACCGGATCGCCGTGCTGGTCGGATGAGCAGAAACTCGCGCCCGTCGCCGCCGGAACCGAGGACGCGCAGCCGCCGGGCGGCGACGCCTGCTCGGCGCAGGCGTCTTGCTGGCCGGATTGGCATTCGCATCCATCCCGGCGCACGCACAAACCTCAGGCCATGCGCCGAGCGAGGAGGCTCCGCAGCATTACCCCGCCGGTCCCGGTCGCAACGAGACCTTCTACGCCTGCACCCCTTGCCACAATTTCAAGCTGGTGGCGGCGCAGGGCATGAGCCGGCGTCAGTGGGCGGATACGCTCGCCTGGATGACGCAACGCCACGGAATGCCGCCGCTCGAAGGAGAGGAGCGCGAACGGGTCCTGAGCTATCTCGAAGCCACGTTTCCGCCGCAGGCGCCGCAAGGCCGGGGCGCGTGGCGGAACCCGTTCGCCCCGCGGTAAGTCTTGCTTGCAGGCGCGGCGGCGTCCGTCTTGCGGAAGCGCCGCGCTGGGCCGCCGTTGAACCGCGGCCTTCCTTATCATAAAAGCAGGCCCTCCGACGGCGTTGCGGCCGGAGGACATGCGGAGGATCGATCATGGGCTACAAGGTCGCGGTCGTCGGCGCCACCGGCAATGTGGGCCGCGCCATGCTTGAGATTCTCGACGAGCGGCAGTTCCCCGCCGACGAGGTGGTCGCTCTCGCCTCGCGCCGAAGCATCGGGGTCGAGGTGTCCTATGGCGATGCGATCCTCAAGGCGAAAGCGCTCGACCATTACGATTTCTCCGATGTCGACATCTGCCTGATGTCGGCCGGCTCCGCCGTGTCGAAAGACTGGTCGCCGAAGATCGCCGCGGCTGGCGCGGTCGTGATCGATAACTCGTCATGCTGGCGTTACGACGCCGAGGTGCCGCTGATCGTCCCCGAGGTGAATGCGGACGCCATCGCGGACTTCCGCAAGAAGGGCATCATCGCCAATCCGAACTGCTCGACCGCGCAGCTCGTGGTGGCGCTGAAGCCGCTGCATGACCGCGCCAAGATCCGGCGCGTCGTCGTTTCGACCTATCAGTCGGTCTCCGGCGCGGGCAAGGAGGGGATGGACGAGCTGTTCGCGCAAACCAAGGCGATCTACACGGCGAGCGATATCGAAACGAAGAAATTTCCCAAGCGGATCGCGTTCAACCTGATCCCGCAAATCGATGTGTTCATGGAGGACGGGTACACCAAGGAAGAGTGGAAGATGATGGTCGAGACGAAGAAAATTCTCGACCCGAAGATCAAGCTCACCGCGACCTGCGTGCGGGTGCCGGTGTTCATCGGCCATTCCGAGGCGGTCAATATCGAGTTCGAGGAGCCCCTCTCCGCCGACCAGGCGCGCGACATATTGCGCAACGCGCCGGGCTGCCTGGTGATCGACAAGCACGAGCCGGGCGGCTACGTCACCCCCTACGAATGCGCGGGAGAGGATGCGACCTATATCAGCCGCATCCGCGAGGACGCGACGGTCGAGAACGGGCTCGTTCTGTGGTGCGTGTCCGACAATCTGCGCAAGGGCGCGGCACTGAACGCCATTCAGATCGCCGAATGCCTGATCAATCGCAAGCTGATCCAGGCGAAGAAACGGGCGGCCTGATTGTCGAAGGAGCGCTGAGGCGTTGCGCCGCACGGCGCGCACTGCTCCGGAGCGGAGCGCTCGCGTCATAAATCGCACGAAGAAAGGCCCGGCCTCCGAAGAGACCGGGCCTTCTTACCGAAGCGTCTCTGTGCAGGTCGCTTCAGTACTTGGCGATGACTATGGCTGGTGGAGCGAGCCTTCGCCCATCCGTTCGCCCGTGCCGGCGCGCCGGCCAGGACGCGTCTCCGAGGACGCCACAGTCGATCTCAAAACTCTGACGCGATAAACTGGTCGATAATTAAATCAGGAAAATGGGCCGGCGAAAACATGGACGGGGCGCGTCGGCGGGACGTCGGACGCTTTGCCGATCTCTTGTGTCGTTTGCGCAACGTTCGGACGTGGCGGCGTTCGTGCCGATGCCGCGGCGGCTGCCCTGCTCTGCTCCGCGTTCGTGTCCCGGGCGCAGCGCAGCACGACATGCGCGCTGCACAACCGGGACCCAATCGTCGCCCGTTTGCAGTGGGTCCCGCATCTGCGGCCCACCGCTTCGCCGCTGCGCCGCGTGCGGGACGCGCGCGCCGTGAGAGTCACAGCAAGTCGTCTGCTTGTCGGCAAGGATCGCCCGATTCGAAACGATCGAACGCAGCCCGAACCGATCAAGGAACGCCGTAGCTTTCGAACTCGCGGTCGATCGTGGAATCGATCGCCTTTGCGCTTCGGATATCCGCGTTTCCGCCCGCGGCGTCGCCTTTCTTCATCTTGGCCTTGCCGCGCCCGTAAAGCGCCGAGGGCATCTTCGGATTGAGCCGGAGCGCTGAGTCGAAGTCGGCGATCGCCCGGTCGAACTGGCCGAGCTTCAGGTGGGTCAAGCCGCGGCTGTCGAGCGCGTCCGCGTATTTTGGGCGCAGCTTTATCGCCTCGTTGCAGTCGGACAGCGCGGCGTCGAGCTGGCCGAGCACCGCGCGGGTGAAACAGCGATTGTTCAGCGCCTCGGTGTCGCTCGGATTGAGCCGGATCGCCTGGCCGAAATCCTCCGTCGCGAGCCCGAAGTTGCGTCGTTCCGCGAAGAGCTGACCGCGCTTGTAGTAAAGGTCCGGATCCCGCGGATTCCGCCCGATCGCTTCGGTGAGTTCCGAGACGACCGGGTCTTCCTGGACCGAGGCCGAGGGCGGCGGAGCGGGCGACGCCTGCTTCGGCGGCGGCGCCGCAGCGGACGGAGCCGGGGGCGGCGGGACCGGCGGCGGCGCCGCAGCGGACGGAGCTGGGGGCGGCGGGACCGGCGGCGGCGCCGCAGCGGACGGAGCCGGGGGCGGCGGGGCCGGCGGCGGCGCCGCAGCGGATGGAGCCGGGGGCGGCGGGGCCGAAGCAGATGGCGCCGGGGGCGGCGGGGCCGTTGGAGGAGCGGCCGACGACGGCGACGGTTTGCCGAAATAGAACTCCTCGACCAGCGAGGACGACACCCACGGAACCTGTTCGCTCTTGGACGCGCGCGATACCCCTTTCTGCGTGCTGTTGAAGATGGCCTCGGCGCTCAGCCCGGGGGTGCGCATCTCTTTCAGCAGCTCGGTGACGAACAGGCTGTTCGCCCCATCGAAGTCGTTCACCACCCGGTCGGGCGCAGCCGAGTAGATGGCGAGCGTGCCGGCGGGAGCGGTCAGCGGCGCCAGCCCGATCGAGAGGCCGCGAAAGCGCCGCTCGAACGGATTGCGCCGCGCCGCATCGATGATGACGAGCTTCACCGTCGCGCCGGCGGCGTTCATGTCGGCGAGAATCAATTCGATGCTGATCCCGTCCCGCTTCACCTCGCCCTCTGTCCAGATCTGGGCGTCGACCGGGATGATGTAGGATTGCTTGCCGCTCTGGATGCCGTAGCCGCTGAAGAAGACGAGCGCGGTCGAGCCCTGCTTGATCTTAGCCTTGAAGCTGCCCAGCAGCGCACGGAGTTTCTGCTTGCTGACGTCTTCTCCGGTGATCACGTCGAAGTCCGCGCGCCGCAACTCTTCAGCGATCGCTTTGACGTCCTTGGTCGGCTGCGCGAGCGGCTGATCGTCATCGGGGTAGGTGGCGTTGCCGACCACCAGCGCGACCCGGCTTGCGACGCCGGCGCTTCCTTGCACCACACGGAAAGCGGCGGAATCAGCGGCGGCGGGCGCCATCGACGACAGCAAGGCGAGCAGGAACGCGGCCAGGCGGATCACGATCACATTCGACTGCTTCATGGTCGAGCCTTCACGCCCTGGCGCCGCATCGCGGGCGCGGGCATCATTGCAGCTGCTCACAATCTCGAAGTTCCGCCACCCACCATAAATAGCTTAGGCGTCAATCTCAATACGGCCCCGCGAGATGGTCGCCGTTGGCAGGAGCGCGCACGGCGTTCTTGCCCGCCTGCCCTCCCCGCTCGACCGAACGTGAGAGCGCGCTGCTTGACAGCTCTCTCCTCGCGTCACCACCATAAGCGGGCAAAGCGAGAACGCGAGCTTGCGCCACGTCGCTCCGCGTCGCAGCAACCTAAGGGAGGCCATTCGGATGGCTCCTCAAACGCAAAACGGCGCGCGCGGCGAGCGACGCATTCTGTGCATCTGCCCGCGCTATACATCGTCCTTCGGCATGTTCGAGCACGCCTATCCTCTGCTGGACGGCGTGCGCGCGCTTATGCCGCCGCAGGGGCTCCTGGTGATCGCCGCGGTGTTGCCCTCCTCCTGGGAGGTCCGTCTGATCGACGAGAACATCCGGCCTGCGACGCGCGACGATTACCTGTGGGCCGACGCCGTGTTCGTCACCGGCATGCATGCGCAGCGCCGTCAGATCGAGACGATCTGCCGCCGCGCGCACATGTACGACCGCACGGCCGTGCTCGGCGGCTCGTCCGTTTCCGCCTGCCCGGAGCATTACCCCGAGTTCGACTACCTGCATGTCGGCGAACTCGGCGATGCGACGGACGAGCTGATCGCGCTTCTCGCGCGCGACATATCGCGCCCGGCGTCACAGGTCGTGCTCACCACGCAGGAGCGCCGCGAGCTCACCGATTTCCCGATTCCCGCCTACGAGCTTGCCGAGCTGCGCCGCTACATGACCTTGAGCATCCAGTATTCGAGCGGCTGTCCCTATCAGTGCGAATTCTGCGACATCCCGACGCTCTATGGACGCAATCCCCGCCTGAAGACGCCGGATCAGATCATCGCCGAGCTGGAGAAGCTGCTCGTCTGCGGCGGCGACGGGATGGGCGGCCCGATCTATTTCGTCGACGACAATTTCATCGGCAATCGGCGCGCCGTGCGCGAACTCCTGCCGGTGCTGATCGAGTGGCAGAAAAGCCGCGGCTACCCCTACATGTTCGCGTGCGAGGCGACGCTCAATCTGGCGAAGCGGCCGGAAATCCTCGAGCTGATGCGGCAGGCGAGGTTCGAGACCGTCTTCTGCGGCATCGAGACGCCGGAGCCCGACGCGCTCAGGGCCATGGCGAAAGAGCACAACATGATGGTGCCGCTGCTCGAAGGCGTGAGCACGCTCAATCGCTATGGGCTCGAAATCGTCTCCGGAATCATTCTCGGGCTCGACACCGATACGCCCGACACGGGCGCGCGCATCGTGGAATTCATCGAGACAGTCGCGCATTCCGATGCTGACGATCAACCTGCTCCAGGCCCTGCCCCGCACGCCCTTGTGGGACCGGCTCGACCGCGCAGGCCGTCTGCTCGACGACGAGGAGCGCGAATCCAATGTCGCGTTCCTGATGCCCTACGACGACGTGCTCGCGATCTGGCGCGACACGATGGGACGCGCCTTTACGCCCGAGGCGGTGTTTGCGCGCTACCATCATCAGCTCACGCATACCTTTCCGAACCGGATCGCGACGCCCGCGCGCCTGAAGAACATGCCGCGGCAAGCGATCGTCCGCGGCTTGCGCATCCTGTGGGCGGTGCTCTGGCAGTGCGGCGTGCGCGCCGACTATCGCCGTCACTTCTGGAAAGTCGTGCGCCATTGTGTGATGAGTGGGCAGATCGATTCCATGGTCCGCATCGGCATCATGTCTCATCACCTCATCATGTCGGCGCGCGACGCCACCGCCGGTCGGCAAAAAGCCTCGCATTACTCCGCGCGTCCGCAGGACGTGCCGGTGCCGGCGGAATAGGACGCGGTCCCCCCTTGCACCCAACACACTTCATTCGCGCCGGCGCGAAAGCGCTCGTCGCCCGGACGAGCGGGCCGACCCTCTACGACGTGTGCGACCCGCTGCTGCGTCGGCCCGGCAAAGGCGACGCGCATTTGCAGGCGTTCTACCGCACCGCGCTCGCCAACATGGCGCTGCGGCCCTTGCTCGCACGCGCCGGATTGCCCCAACTCTCCGATCCGGCGCGCCTGCGCGCCGTTCAGGATGCGCTCCTGCAGGCGCGCGACGACCGAAATCCCGATTGGGCCGCGATCGGCCGGCCGATCGGCGACCTGATCGATGAATATCCGCAATCGCACCCGCGGCCCGCGCGTGCGCCGGCGAACCATCGCGCACCGCCGCTCGCCGAGATCGACCGCGTCATCCGCGCCTGCGCCGGGCATCTGTTGCAGGCGTTCCGCCGCAACGGATTCCTGCCGGCCTATGCCGCCTTCGACCTCGTCGGCGATCCGGATTTCCGCGGGCGCGACCTCATGACGGCGCTAACCGGGCTCGAAGCGCGCACCTACAAGAACGCGACGCTTCTGTTCAACCTCGCCCGCGTCTTCATCCTCGCCAACCAGCCGGTCGCCGACCTGATCAATCCGCCCTGGCGCGGCGTGGCGGAAACCATGTGGCAGCCGGTGCAGATCCGCCATCGCTCGGCCTATTACGACGCGTTCTTTGCCGAAGCGCTGATGGATTTCACAAAGAGCGGGCTCGCCGGCGCCCAAGACGGCGCGGCGGCGCGCGACGCGATCGGCGCGCTCATCCTCTTCTGTCTGAACGAAAGCCGCGAGGAGACGATCAACCCGGGCGACGGCCAGCCGATCTCCGTGGTCACCGCGCTCGCGCCGCCGCCCCATGCGCGCATCAGCCGCTTCTTCGGCAACCTCAAGAGCAATCTCGGTTTCGGCGTTTACGTGCCCGATTGCGACACCACCGCATGCTCGCTGTCGGCCGCGGCGCAATCCGGCATCGACCATCCGATGCTGCAACAGCCCTTGCTCGACTTCTACGCCGGCTACCAGATCGGACGCGGCGACAACCGGTTTCCGGCGACCGTCGCAATCAATGACACGATCGATTTCACCGGCGGGGTCGTGACCTGGATCGAGAGCGCGGCGGGCGCCCGCCCGTTCGGCAACGATCTCGACCCCACCCTCAATCTCGACGTGCTGGAAGCCGCATTTCAGAACCATGCGCGCTGGGGCATCGCCGAATCGGCGGAGCGCATCGCGTTTCTGCAGGGGATCGTCCGCTTCCAGGAGACGCTCGTCGGTTCCGGGGCGTGGACCGATCCGCGCTCGCATATCTATTACCTGCCGGAGCTCTATTGCGCGTATTTCGGCCGGTGCTATGCCGCCTTCCGCGCGCTGCCGCCGTCCACGCGCGGCGCGATCGATCCCGGCGGCGCCTTCGAGCGTATCCGCCGCGCGGTGCTCGCCTATGTGTATGACGAGCTTCTCGCCTACGAGCTCAACCCGTTCGACGCCGCGCTCGCGCTGCTCGCGCTCGCGAAACTCGGCGGCGAGCCGGACCGGTTTGCGCCCGCGCTCGACGGCATCGTCCGAAGCTTCGGCGAGGGACGATGGGGCGCGCCGTTCAAGGCCTACGAATGGAACAAGATGAAGACGCCGACGCGCATCGTGGTGGGCGGGCCGGAAGTGACGTCGGCCTTCGTCCTCTCGGCGCTCGCGCATGCGCGCGCGGCGCTGTGCCGCGCCGGCATGGCGTGACCGCGGGTTTGCGGCGTGAACCGCCGCCTCGGCGCGATGGCGACTAAGAACGGTGGTGAGAGCCTCTCGGACCGACCCGGACATGCAGGCGTCGACGGGTCTTCTCCCTCGTCCCTTCGCAGCCATATTGGAAACAACGTCGCGTGAATCTATCGTGACCAGATGCAGCCATACTGCACGCACAGATTGACATTTGCTGGATCGCGGGAGGCCTTGGCATGAGACTGATCAAGATTGCCGCCATCGCGATCGGCGTGCTGGTGGTCGCAGCGGCGGTTGTGGCGGCCTATGGGATTCCCGCGCGCGGCTTGATCGAGTCCTATACAAGCGATGCTCTCGCCAAGAACGAACTGAAGCTCGAGATTGACGGAAATGCGCGATTCTCGATCTGGCCCACCGCGGGCGTCACTATCGAGCAGATGCGGCTGCGCGACGCCGCCGGCGCCGACGATCTGCTGACGATCGAGCGCGTGCGCGCCGGGCTTTCGCTGAGCGACCTCCTCACCGGTCGCATTCACATCAACGACCTCGCGCTGACCCGGCCGGTGCTGCAAACCGAACCGATGCTCGGACGCGCGCGGCGCGTGACCGAACGGCGCGATCGCGCCGCCGCAACCGGCGGCTCGCCTGGCGGTCCGGCCGGCGGGTCGGCCGCCGGCGGCGGGCCGGCGCTGCCGATCGTCCTGCCGGGCGACAAGGCCGTGACGATCGATGTCGTCACCGCCGAGAACGGACGCCTGCTCGTGCGCGACGGCGGCGAGACGATCGAACTGCCGATCGAACTCGTTGCGGCTCGCTGCGTTGCCGGCGGCCGGAGGCCGGTCGAACTTGCACATCGACGCCCGATTCGGCCCGACCACCGTCCGGCTCATGGCCGGCATCGATCGGTCCGCGCGGCTCGCCGACGGGCAAACGATCCCGATCGATATCGCCATCGACGCGCCGACCGTGCTGAAAAGGCCGGCCGCGCTCACCGCCAGCGTGACCAAATCGGGCCCCGTGCTCCGAATCGAAGGGCTCAACGGCGCAATCGACCAGGGCCGGGTGCGCGGATCGATGTCGGTCAGCTTTGCCGGAGCAAAACCGTTCATCGACGCCGCGATCGAATCCGAGCGGATCGATCTCACCAGCCTCGTCGACACGATCAGCAGCGCGAACAGCCGCGTGCCGAGCGAACGCAGCAGCGCTCCCGCCCCGCGCGGCCCGGCGCCCAGCGCGCCGAGCAGCGCCGCCAGCCCCGCGCCCGCCGGCGGGCAGGTCTGGAGCGACGCCCCGCTCAATCTTTTCGGCCTGCGGCTGGTGGAAGGGAACGTCAATCTGTCGGCGCGCGAGGTGCTGGTCCAGAACATGCGCATCGCGCCGGCGGCGATCGAAGCGACGCTCCTGCAGGACATCCTGACGGTGAAGCTCGCCCCGTCCGGCGTCTATGGCGGGCAAGCGACCGGAGAACTGGTCGTCGACCGCGCTCAGGACGATCCGGCGATGGCCTTGCGGCTCGCCTTTTCCGAGATCGATGCGCTGCCGTTTCTGCAAGACGCGGCCGGTTTCAAGTACATCGCCGGCCGCGCGCGCGGGGCCGTCGAACTCAAGGGCGCGGGCGGAAGTCCGTTGCGGGTCGTGTCCAGCCTCAATGGGCGCGCCGACCTCCTGTTCGAGAACGGCGCCGTGCGCGGCCTCAACCTGCCGAACATGGTGCGCTCCCTGCTCGACATGATCATCGCCGGCTGGCAGGCGAATGCGTCGGAGGAGACGCGCTTCAGCACCTTCGGCGCGACATTTGCGATCGAGAACGGCGTGGCGCGCTCGACCGACGTGAAGTTTGCCGGGCCGTTCATGGCGATGACGGCGGCGGGCAGCGCCGACCTGCGCTCGCAGACGCTCGATTTCCGCGCCGATCCCCGCCTTGTTGCGAGCCAGGCGGCGCCGGGCGGAAGCGCCACTCCCTGGGGCATCGGCGTCCCGGTGGTGATTCAGGGACGCTGGTCGGATCCGCGCATCTATGCCGACACGCCGAACATCCTCGCCAATCCGGAAAGCGCGCTGCGCACGCTGCGCGACGCTTTGAGCGGCGAACGCTCCGGCGCGCCCAATGACGCTCCGCTCGGCAAGTTCATCGAGGGGCTTTCGAAAGGCATCGGCAAGGCGACCGGCGATCCCGCGCGCGACGGCGGCGCTATCGCCGAGGAAATGCTCAAGGCGCTCGGCGGGACCCGCGGCGTCGCCGCCCCGCAGCCGGAAACGACCGCCCCGCATGCGAGTCCGTCCGCGCCGCAGACCGCCGCGCCGCGTTCTCCGCCGACGCCCACGCCGGACCGCGATCTCGAGCGCGGCGCACGCGAAATCCTGCGCGACCTGCTCGGCCGATGACGGAGGCCCCCGTGAACCGGGCGACGGCTCGACGCGATGGGCGGGCGCGCCGATCGACGCCGTATTGACGCACCGCGGGACGCAGTCAGTTCACCGTGCGGTGCTCCTGGGGGCTGTCGAGCGAGAAGGCGGGGATATCGATATCGAATTGCTCGCCGTTCGAGCCGACCATTCCATACGTTCCGACCATGAAGCCGGAGGGGGTCGGGAGCGGCACGCCGCTCGTGTATTCGAAGGCCGCCCCGGGCGCGAGCACCGGCTCTTCGCCGACCACGCCGGCGCCGCGCACCTCTTGCAGCCGGCCGAAAGCGTCGGTGATGCGCCAGTGCCGCGTCTTGAGCTGCACCGTATCGCGCCCGAGATTGGTGATCTCGATCGTATAGGACCAGAAATAATAGCTTTGCTCGTGGGATGAGCGTTCCGGGAGGAAGCGGGGCGTCACCTTGACTTCGACGTTCCGGGTCACTGTGCGATACATCGTCGTCCCTTCATCTTCCTCGCATACGGGTCACGGGAGCACCTTCCGGCGCAGCGACGCCGTTGAGGAAAATGCATCACACGAAAGTAACCGGGGCAACCCCCGAATCCGCCCCGATGGATATCGCATCAGGCCTCATATCCGCCACCTAAGCGGTGAATGCAACGCAACGATGGACTGATAGGGACGCGCGAGGCGACACTGCAAGGGTCAGGGCGTCGCCCGCCTGGTTGACCAAGGGACGCACCGCGATGCATCTCGCCGAGAGCGAACGCGACCTGCGCCTCGATCTGTTCCGCGGGCTCGCGCTCTGGCTCATTTTTCTCGATCATATTCCGTCGAACATCGTGAGCTGGATCACGATCCGCAATTACGGGTTCAGCGACGCGACGGAAATCTTCGTCTTCATCTCGGGCTATACCGCCGCCTTCGTCTATGGGGCGACCATGCAGAAGAACGGCTTCGTGGTCGCGAGCGCCCGCATCCTCAAGCGGGCCTGGCAGGTCTATGTCGCCCACATCTTCCTGTTCGCGATCTACATGGCGGAGATCGCCTATGTCTCCGCGCATTTCGAGAATCCGCTCTATGCGGAGGAAATGGGCGTGTTTGATTTCCTGCGGCAGCCGGACATGGCCTTGGTGCAGGCGCTTCTCCTGAAATTCAAGCCGGCCAATATGGACGTGCTGCCGCTCTACATCGCGCTGCTCGCGGCGTTCCCTCCTTATGTCTGGCTGTTGTTGCGCCTGCCGACGCTCGCGCTCTCGGTCTCGGTCGCTGTCTATGTGGTCGCCTGGGAATTCGGGATCAATCTTCCCGCCTATCCGAGCGGCCACTGGGTGTTCAATCCGTTCGCCTGGCAATTGCTGTTCGCGTTCGGCGCCTGGTGCGCGCTCGGCGGCATGAAGCGGATCGGTCAGTTCATCCGCTCGCCCTATGCCGTCGCGCTCGCCACGATTTATCTCTTGCTGTCGCTGGTGGTGGTCGCGACCTGGTACTTTCCCGCCTATGCGCATCTGGCGCCGAAATGGCTCACCGAATGGATCTATCCGGTTGACAAGACGAATCTGGACGTCCTCCGGCTCGCTCATTTCTTTGCGCTCGCGACCCTCACCGTTCGCTTCGTGCCGCGGGACTGGCCGGCATTGCACTCGCTTTGGCTGCGGCCTGCCGTGCTGTGCGGCCAGCATTCGCTCGAGATTTTCTGCATCGGGGTATTCCTTGCCTTCGCCGCCCATTTCGCCATGATCGAGTTCTCGGACGGAACCGCGATGCAGATCCTCGTCAGCATTCTCGGCATTGCGATCATGGTGGCGGCGGCCGCTTTGATGTCCTGGTATCGGCGCATCGAGGAACGCAGCCCCGGGTCGCGCTCGAAACCGCCGAGCGCATCCGCGGCGGGACGCTCGACATGACACGCATCGTTCTTGCTTTGGTCGGCCTGCTGCTCGCGGGCGTGGCGTTCGCCCAGCCGAGCGATCTGTGTCCGGTCGCCGACGGCGAGCTCAAGCCCGGCTTCCCGCTTGCGCATGTGACTGAAGCGATCGCGAACAAGCAACTCGACATTGTCGTGCTCGGCACCACATCGTCGGCCCTGTCCGGTCCGGCCGGGTTGGGCAAAGCCTATCCCGCCCGCTTCGAAACCGAGCTGAAGAACGAACTTCCCGACGTCGCGATCCGCGTGACGAGCTATGCCAAACCGCGGCAGACGGCGCCGGACATGGAGAAGGAGATCGGCCGCATCCTGTCGCGCGAGAAGCCGGCGCTGATCGTGTGGCAGACCGGCACCGGCGATGCGATCCGCGCGATCGATCCGGAAGCATTCCGCGACGCGCTTGACGCGGGCGTCGCGGCGGTGCGCGCCGCCGGATCCGACATCATACTGATGAATATGCAGTATAGCCCGCGCACGGAAACGATGATCGCGCTCACGCCCTATCTCGATATGATGCGCTTTATCGCGCTGCAGCATGAAATTAATCTTTTCGATCGTTTCGCGATCATGAAATACTGGAGCGAGATCGGGGTCTTCGATCTTTCCGCCGCGACCAAGAAGACCGACCTTGCCGAGCGGGTGCACGATTGCATTGGGCGCCTGTTGACCGAGTTCGTACTGGAATCTGCGAAGTTGACAGCGCCCGAGGACAAAGACACCCATTGATGATGCGTGCGATCGTTTGTTCCGCCGCGCTTGCGGCCGTTCTTTGTTGCGTCCCTGTCGCCGCCGCCTTCGCCGGCGATGACGCGCGCATCTGCCGGGCGCCGGCCGAGCTTACGCGGCTCGCCTATTCGCTCCCGCGCACCGCCAAGCGATTGGTCAATCGCGAGCCGCTGACCGTCATCGCGCTCGGGTCTTCGTCCACGGCCGGCGCGGGCGCAAGCTCCCCGGACGCGAGCTATCCGAGCCGGCTCGCCGCGGTGCTCAAGGAGCACTTCCCCTCGAACGCGATCACCGTTCTCAATCGCGGCGTGAACGGCGAAGATGCGCGCGAAATGCTCGACCGCTTCGCAACGAGCGTCGCCGCCGACAAACCCGACCTCGTGCTCTGGCAGGTCGGCACTAATTCCGTGCTCGGCGGGAAGCCGGTCAGTCAGGTCGCCTCGCTAATCCGCGAGGGAGTGGCGCGCATGAAAGCGCTCGGCGCAGACGTGATCCTCATCGACGCCCAGTTCGCGCCGCGCGTACTCGCCAAGCCCGAGAACGAGCAGATGCTGACCCTGCTCGCCACCACGGCGCGGGAGACCAGCAGCGGCCTGTTCCCGCGCTTTGCCGTGATGCGGCGATGGCGCGAGATCCACAACATTCCGTTCGAGGCGTTTCTTTCGCCCGACGGGCTGCACATGAACGACTGGAGCTATGCCTGCATCGCCAAGCTGCTCGGCGACGCGATCATCGAGGCGGCGAGCCGTGCGCAGCCGGTCGCCGGCGCTAACCTGCATGCGCGGCAGGCGCCCATGCCTCCGCTGCCCTGATCAAATCTAAACGGCATCGAGCGCGGTCAGCAGATCGTTAACGATATCGTCCGGATGCTCGAGACCGGCGGAGAAGCGAACGAGCCCGTCGCCGATGCCGAGTTCGTCGCGCTGCTCCGCGGTCAGCCGCTGGTGCGTCGTCGTCGCCGGATGGGTGACGAGGCTTTTCGCGTCGCCGAGATTGTTGGTGATGCGCACGAGCTTCAGCGCGTCGAGAAACCGGAACGCGCCGCTCTTGCCGCCGGCGACCTCGAAGGCGACCAGCGTCGAGCCGCCGCGCATCTGCTTCTGCACGATCGCCGCCTGCGGATGGTCCGGACGGCCCGGATAGACGAGGCGCACGATGTTCGGATGGCCCGCGAGCGCGTCCGCTACGGTCCGCCGCCGTGTCGGTCTGGCGGCGCACGCGCAGATGCAGGGTCTCGAGCCCCTTCAGCAGCACCCACGCATTGAAGGGCGACATCGACGGCCCGGTCTGCCGCAGCAGCATGTGGATGTGCTCCTGGATGAACGGCTCCGAGGCGAGAATGATTCCGCCGAGGCAGCGCCCCTGACCGTCGATATGCTTGGTCGCCGAATAGACGACGCAGTCCGCGCCGAGCGCGAGCGGGCTCTGCCACAGGGGCGTCGCGAACACATTGTCGACGACGAGCCGGGCGCCCGCCTCGCGCGCGATCGTCGCGACCGCCGCGATGTCGATCACGTCGAGCGTCGGATTGGTCGGGCTTTCGAGGAAGAACACCTTGGTGTTCGGCCGCACGGCGCCCCGCCAGGCGTCGAGATCGAGCCCGTTGACGAGCGTGGACTCGACGCCGAAACGCGGAAGGAAATCCTCCACCACCCACCGGCACGCGCCGAACAAAGCCTTGGCGGCGACGACATGGTCGCCGGCCCGCACCTGGCCCACCAGCGCGGCGGTGACCGCGGCCATGCCGGTCGCCGTCGCACGCGCCGCTTCCGCGCCCTCGAAGGCGGCCATGCGGCTTTCGAACATGGCGACGGTCGGATTGGAGAAGCGCGAATAGAGGAAGCCGGGCGTCGCGCTCGCGAAGCGCTCCTCGCATTCCTCGGCGCTGTCATAGACGAAGCCCTGGGTCAGAAAGAGCGATTCGGACGTCTCGCCGAATTGCGAGCGCAGCGTGCCCGCCTGCACGAGGCGCGTTTCGGGGTGGTACTGGCGTTCTGACGCGGGCATGAGGGCTCTCCGGGAGCGGAGCGGCGCACCGCCGGGCGGATCGCCCGACGCCCACTCCGCCGACTGCGTGCGCGCCAAACAAAAACCCGGCCGGACAAAGTCCAGGGCCGGGCGCGCGCGTCCCCGGCCTTTTAGCACCATTGTTTTACGTGGCGGCAAGCCGGCCGGCTCAAATGACCACGGGATAACGCGGCTCTTAGCGGCGCTGAGCCTTCCCGTCAAGGCAAGGGTCGGTTAGACGGCCGGGATGGCGTATATCGGGCTGCCACCGGAGCCGACCGTGCCGCTCGCCTTTGCCGCTGCCGATAGGGGCATCCTGCCCGACCGCATGATCCTCGCGCTCATCGGATCGGGCGGGATCATCCCTGCCGCGCCGATCGCGCCGGACCAGACGCAGCCGGCCAGCCTCGACCTGCGTCTCGGCGAGGTCGCCTTTCGCGTGCGCGCGAGCTTCCTTCCTGGGCCGCGGGCGACCGTGGCGAACCGCATCGACGACCTCAAACTGCATGCGATCGCGCTGCGCGGCGGCGCGGTGCTGGAGACGGGCTGCGTCTACATCGTGCCGCTGATGGAGAGCCTCGCGCTCCCGCACGACATTGCCGGCGCGGCCAATCCGAAAAGCTCGACCGGCCGGCTCGACGTGTTCACGCGGGTGATCGCCGACCACGCCCGCGCCTTCGACCATATCGAAGCCGGCTATCACGGCCCGCTCTATCTCGAGATCAGCCCGCGCACCTTCCCGGTGCTCGTGCGCGAAGGCTCGCGTCTGTCGCAGATGCGCTTCCAGCGCGGCCGCGCCGTCCTCTTGGGCGACGCGCTTGCGGACTTGCATGCGCGCGAACGACTGGTCGACGAGGAGGGCGCCGACCTCGAGCAGGGCGTCGCGGTCGGCGTCGACCTGGCCGGGTTCGGACCGGACGGCTTGATCGGATATCGCGCCAAGCGCCATACGGGCGTGATCGATGTCGACCGCCGCGACGTCTACGAGGTCGGCGAGTTCTGGGAGCCGATCCGCGCCAACCAGAAACGCACGCTGATCCTCGACCCGAACGAGTTCTACATCCTCGCCTCCATGCAGGCCGTCCAGGTGCCGCCCGACTACGCCGCCGAGATGGTGCCGTTCGATCCGCTCGTCGGCGAATTCCGCGTCCATTACGCCGGTTTCTTCGACCCCGGTTTCGGCTATGCCGGCGCGGGCGGGCGCGGCGCGCGCGCGGTGCTGGAGGTGCGCTCGCGCGAGGTGCCGTTCATTCTGGAGCACGGGCAAACGGTCGGCCGCCTCGTCTTCGAGCACATGCTGGCGCGGCCGGATCAGCTCTATGGGCAGGGCATCGGCTCGACCTACCAGGCGCAGAGCCTGAAGCTCTCCAAGCATTTCCGCGCCTGACGGATAGCCCGTCGCGCGTAACCGCGGCCCGCTGCGGGATCACTCCTTAGTCGGATGCGAACCTTGTCGGACGCGAAGCCGCTGCCGGAGCGGTGGCGGGCGGCCGCAGGATGGAACGCGGGACAAACTCCAGCATTGGATAGGGATAGACCACAGGAACGGCAGCATCGCCATGCAGCGCTACACGATCCAGATCGGAGATGGTGACACGGGCTATGAGATCGCAAATCTCATCCTGTCCGACACTGATTGCGCGAAGGAGGTAACCGTCCGGTTCGTCTCGGAGCTGTTTTCCTCGCGCCCCGAACTGTTCACCTTGACGTGGAATGAATGCTCCATCCAGGTCTTCACCGAGGACGGCGAGGAGGTGTTCGCGACCACGGCGGCGCGGGCGGCCCTGATCGAGCGTGACGCGATCAAGGCGATCTCCGCCACCCTTGTCGACAATTGAAGTCCCCCGGTCGCGCGCACGTCACTGCGTCCGCGGCGTCGTACGGCCGCGCCAGCAAGGCAAAATAAGATTGCAATCTGAAGCATAATTTTTTATTCTTGAGCGGAGAACGGCGCATCAAGAGGATGTCGTCCTTCCGAATAATTGAATAAGGGATATTTCTTTCAAAGAACCGCTCGTTTGGAGAAGTCGATCCTGCGCGGAGCCGCCGCTCGGTTTGGCCGCAGGGCGGCCGACAAGCGGCGCGACGCCCCCACCCCATCTATCAGACATCGCCAACCCGGAGGATCAACCATGTCGGACGCCGCACTGAGGCCAGTCGATGCGCCCTCGCCGGCGCGCATGATAGGGCGCGGACGCATTTACAATTCGATCACCGACACGATCGGCGATACGCCGATCGTCCGGCTCAACCGTCTGCCGCAATTGCAGGGGGTCAAGGCCAATATCCTTGCCAAGCTCGAATTCTTCAACCCGATCGGGAGCGTGAAAGACCGCATCGGCGTGGCGATGATCGACGCGCTGGAGGCGGCCGGCCGGGTCGGCCCCGACACGGTGCTGATCGAGCCCACCTCGGGCAATACCGGCATCGCGCTTGCCTTCGTCGCCGCCGCGCGCGGCTACCGGCTGATCCTGGTCATGCCGGATTCGATGTCGATGGAGCGGCGGAAAATGCTGGCGCTGCTCGGCGCCGAGCTGGTGCTGACCCCGGCCGCGCAAGGGATGAGCGGGGCGGTCGCCAAAGCCGACGAGCTCGCGCGCGAAACGCCGAACGCCGTCATTCCCCAGCAATTCAAGAACCCGGCGAATCCCGGATATCCATCGCCGCACGACGGCCGAGGAAGTCTGGAACGACACGAACGGAACGATCGACGCCTTCGTCTCGGGTGTGGGCACCGGCGGCACGATCACCGGCGTCGGCCAGGTGCTGAAGCCGCGCAAGCCGTCCCTGCGCATCATCGCGGTCGAGCCGGAGGACAGCCCGGTTCTCTCCGGAGGCAAGCCGGGACCGCATAAAATCCAGGGCATCGGCGCCGGATTCGTCCCCGACGTGCTCGATCGATCGGTGATCGACGAGGTGGTCACGGTGAGCAACCAGACGTCGTTCGAGACCGCGCGGGCGCTCGCGCGCTACGAGGGCATCCCCGGCGGGATTTCCTCCGGGGCGGCGGTCGCCGCCGCGCTCAAGGTCGGCGCGCGCCCGGAATATGCCGGCAAGAACATCGTCGTCGTGCTGCCGTCCTTCGCCGAACGCTATCTCTCCACGGCCTTGTTCGAGGGGCTGTGAAAAGGTCTGAAAGACGGCGGGGTCGCGGCTGTCACGGCCGCTCCAGGAAGCGCCCCAGCTTTCGGCTGACCGCGGCCGGGTTGCGCAGCTCGCATTCCCAGATCACGAGCGCGCGCCAGCCCGCGCGCTTCAAGCGGTCGCGCACGAGCCGATCGCGGGCGCGATTGCGGTCGATCTTGGCGGCCCAATAGGCCGCGTTGGCCTTCGGCGCCCGCGCCCCGCGGGCGCAGTCATGTCCATGCCAAAAGCACCCATGGACGAATATCGCCTGCTTGCGCGCGATATAGGCGATGTCCGGCTTGCCGGGAATGTCGGCGCGATTAAGCCGGTAGCCGGGAGCGATCGGCCAGAGCAGCCGCCGCACTTTCTTTTCCGGACCCGTGTCGCGCCCCTTGACCGCGCGCATGATGGCGGAGCGATCCATCAGCTCTCTGAATCGTCCTCGCCGGTCGCAAGGCTCATCATGATTTTGTGGTACTTCGAAAGCCTCTCGAAATGCGCTTGCATCGCACGGGCAATTTGGGGCGAATTCTTGATTGCGAGGAAATGGTTGACGATCTCGGAGTATCGCTCCGCCTGTCGGGGCAGGCGCAGGGCCGGATCTTTTTTCTCCATTATCTCCGCATCGCTCATAACCTGAACGATCTGTGTGGGGTCGGGAAACGGCTGATCGTCTCGCGGAGCGGGTGGGATCGTTCCATTCATCAATACGCTTTGGCGGTTAAAGCGATGGAACAGAACCGACTCGACCGGACCAATCTCGCCGCGGTCCTCCACGGGATAAGCCCATACCCAAGCAATCTCCCAAACATCGATTTGCCTGTTCGCAATGATGTCTGAGCGCGCTGAGGTCAGGTGTCGGCGGACGCGCGCGCGAATGCCTTCGACTGACTGCCCGACATACATTGGAGTTTGATCAAGGTCGCACAATACGTAAACGCCGACCTTATTGGTTAACGTTCTGACCGCCTGCTGTCGAAATCTAATATCAATCGGCATGCGTCGTGTTATTCCGCAGCGACCAGCACCGGCGCGCGTCCTTCCTCAAGTATCTTCGTGAGCAGGTGTCTTGATAAGAAACTTACGACGGGCACCGCCAATCCGTCTCCCACCAAATGATACGCGTCGTTGTAATTCGATGGCAGTTGATAGGAGTCCGGCAATCCCATGAGCCGGGCGGCTTCTCTCGCAGAAAGCAACCGCGTTCGCACCGACTTTCCTTCCACCACGATCACGGTTTGCCGACTTGATCCGCCGGCGGGCGTGCGGAGGCACCCCGAGACATCGTCGAAGCGAACCTCCGCCCGCTGCACCTTGGCGCCGTTTCCGTCGCGGCGGGTGCGCTTGTAGATGGTGCCGACGATGCGTCGACCTTCGCCCTTTGCGGATTCGACTTTCGCGCGGTTGATCGGCGACATCATAGCGAACAAACGATCGGTCTCCCGCTTGGCGTGCCACCACACATCCGGGGGGGCATGCATCACGAGTTGTGTCAAACCGATTGTCCTGGGTGGCGGCGATGGCAGCCGCCACCAGCGCCACGCGGCGCGCAAATCCGGCCGCAGCCGAGCAAAACTTGCTTCGAGAGCGGCCGTCGTCCAGCACGGGTTCGGACTGCCGACAAAGCTGCGCGCGAGGCGACCATATTTCGCGTTCACCGCGACAATGAATAACCTCGGCCGAGACTGCGGAACGAAGTGAACCGCGTCGATGATCAATGCGCCGTAGATGTAGCCGAGGGTCTTGAGCGCCCGGCATAAAGTCTCGAAGTCGCGTCCATCGTTCGATGTGACCGCGCCGCCGACATTTTCCAAGACGAGGAGTTTGGGGGCGCGCCCGCGCGTCTTCAGCGCGAGCATAAGATCGTGGAACCCCCAAAACGCGCCGGAGCGGTCGCCGTCGAGGCCGCGCCCATTTCCGGCGAGCGAGAGGTCCTGGCAGGGGAAGGACGCCCAGGCGAGATCGGCATGGCCGGGCAGATCGCAGGCCTTCAAGTTATGGATGTCGCCCAAGCAGAAATGGGAGTCGCCCCAGTTCGCCCTGTAGGCGTCCGCCTTCTTCGAATCGATGTCGTTGGCGAACAGGCAATTCCAATCGGGACCGAGCCCGGCGCGCGCCATCCCGCCCCCGGCAAAGAACTCATAGAATGTCGGCCGCATCGCCCGGACTGCCCTCGCCGAATCGCGATATTTTACGTTCTTATTCTGTTCTGTCCAATCGAAATCCAAGTTGTCCCCGACCTCTCCGCGGCCGTCCCCCAGCCACCGGGGCTCGCGATGGCTTCGCCTCTCCCCCGCCCGCCTGTGGAAAGCCGGGACAAGCGCGCGCGGCGGGCCCGTCGCCGGAAGCCGCCTTATATTGGGGGGAAGCCGGCGCTATTCTGCTAATCGCCATGCGCTTCCCGCCCGACTTCCTTGACGATCTGCGCGCGCGCCTTCCGGTCTCGGAGGTGGTCGGCCGGCGCGTGAAGCTGAAGAAGGCGGGACGCGAGTGGAAGGGGCTCTCGCCCTTCAACCAGGAGAAGACGCCGTCGTTTTTCGCCAATGACCAGAAGGGGATGTGGTTCGACTTCTCGTCCGGCAAGAACGGCAATATCTTCGATTTCGTGATGGCGACGGAGGGCGTGCCCTTCCCCGAAGCGGTCGAGCGGCTCGCCGCGATGGCCGGCCTGCCCGTGCCCAAGGCGTCGCCGGAGGCGGAAGCGCAGGCGGCGCGCCGCCGCACGCCTGCACGACGTCATCGAACTTGCGGCGACGTTCTTCGAGGCGACGCTCGCATCGCGCGCGGGCGCCAAGGCGCGCGGCTACCTCGCCGACCGCGGGATCGATCCCGCGACGCAGGTGAAATTCCGGCTCGGCTATGCGCCGGCCGAGCGGTTCGCCCTCAAGGAGCATCTGGGCGCCCACGGCGTCTCGGTCGAGGACATGGTCGAGGCCGGGCTGCTGGTCGCCGGCGAGGACATCCCCGTCCCCTACGACCGCTTCCGCGACCGCGTGATGTTCCCGATCGCCGACCTGCGCGGCCGCGTCATCGCCTTCGGCGGGCGGGCGCTCGACAAGGACGCGCCCGCCAAATACCTCAACTCGCCGGAGACGCCGCTCTTTCACAAGGGCGCGACCCTCTACAATGGCGCGGCGGCGCGCGCGGCCGCCCATGCGGGCGCGCCGCTGATCGTGGTCGAAGGCTATGTCGACGTGATCACGATGGCGACGGCCGGGTTTCCGGCGACGGTCGCCCCGCTCGGGACGGCGCTCACCGAGGACCAGCTCGCCCTGCTGTGGCGGATGGCGGACGAGCCGGTGCTCTTGTTCGACGGCGACGAGGCCGGCCAGCGGGCGGCCTTCCGCGCCGTCGATCTCGCGCTGCCGCTGCTCGCGCCCGGCAAGAGCCTGAGCTTCGCGACGCTGCCGCAGGGGCACGATCCCGACGATTTCATCCGCACCAACGGACCGGCGGCGATGGCCGACGTGCTCGCCGGCGCGCGGCCGCTGGCCGAGGTGCTGTGGATGCGGGAGATCGAGGCGAGCCGGGTCGATACGCCGGAACGGCGGGCGCGGCTGGAGGCGCGGCTCGCCGAGCTTGCGGCCGGCATCGGCCACGAGGGCGTGCGACGCCACTACCGCCAGGATCTCCAGGCGCGCCTGCGCAACCTCCTCGCCCCCGAGCCCGCGACCCGGCTGCGCCAACCCTCCCGCGATCGCGCGTTTTCGTCCTTCGGACGCGACCGGGACCGCGGACGCAAGACCTCCCGGTTTTCCGCCGACAAAGCCGCCGTCGCCGATCGATTCGGCCCGTCGAGCCCGCGCCTGACCACGAGCCCGATCGTGCGCGGGTCCCGCTCGGCGCTCCCCGCCCGCGAAGCCCTGATCCTGGTCGCCGTGCTCAACCACCCCTGGCTGCTCGAACAGGACGCCGAGGAATTCGCCGAGATCGAGCTTCTGCACCCGGACGCGAACCGGCTCCGGCGGGCGATTCTCGACGCCAACGCACACCGGGAAGTTGCGGAGAACCTGCGGGCTCTGGTCGCCGAACGCGAGCTCGAGCCGGTGATCGCCCGCATCGAAGCCGCGCTCACCCATCTCGCCGACTGGCCGGCCCGCCCCGGCGCGGCGCCCCAGGATGTCGGCCAATGGTGGCGTCACGTTCTAACCTTGCATCACAAGAACCGCACGTTAAATAAGGAGTTGAAAGAGGCCGAGCGCGCGCTGGGCGAGGAGCCGAGCGAGCGGAATCTATGCTTGGTTGCTTGACGTGCAGGGCCGCCTTGCCGCAATCGAGGGAACCGAAGCCTCGATCGAGGGATTCGGGGCCTTGTCGGGCCGGCCGGCGCGTGGTCTTTAACGGCCCGACAGTCCGCTCGGGCCGCCGCGTAACGGGCAATTCGGGGATCGCGCTGGGGCGCTGTTGCCGCCTCGGCATAGTCTGGGGTCGGGAACGTTCTTCGGCGTCGTCCGAAACGCGGGCGGGAACCAGGAGGAGCGGTCGATGCGTGGCCGTGCACGCCTGAAGCCCTCAGTTCGAACGAATCGGAATTCTCCGGGCGGCGGCAAGGCTGCCCTTTTTTGGCCATTGGTCCGGCGGCAGGACTGGGGCCTAGTACGCGTACTCGGCTAGGAGTGTTCATGGCGACCACCACCATCAAGGCGAAAGCGACCACGAAGGACAAGGTCGTGAAAGACAAGAAAGACGATATGCCCGAGAAGGAAACGTCTGAAACGCCGGATGCGCCGCTGCCGCTGCTCGACCTTTCGGACGCCGCCGTCCGCAAGATGATCAAGCTCGCCAAGAAGCGCGGCTACGTCACCCACGATCAGATCAACGCCGTCCTCCCCTCCGAGGAAGTCACCTCGGACCAGATCGAGGACGTGTTCGCGATGCTCAACGAGATGGGCATCAATGTCGTCGAGCAGGAGGAGACCGACACCGAGGAGGGCCACGAGGAACCGCGCGAGGAGGCCGAGGAGGAGGAGAGCGAGGGCGAACTGGTCGAGGTCGCCCGCACGACGCCGGCCAAGGCCGAACGGGTGGAGCCGGGCGAGCGCACCGACGATCCGGTGCGCATGTATCTGCGCGAGATGGGCTCGGTCGAGCTGCTTTCGCGCGAGGGCGAGATCGCCATCGCCAAGCGCATCGAGGCGGGCCGCGAGGCGATGATCGCCGGCCTGTGCGAAAGCCCGCTCACCTTCCAGGCCATCATCATCTGGCGCGACGAGCTCAATGTCGGGAAGGTCTTCCTGCGCGACATTATCGACCTCGAAGCGACCTATTCCGGTCCGGAGGCCAAAGGCGTGGGCGCTCCCGGCGCTGTTGCGCCCGCAGGCGACGGGACGGCGCTGCCAGGCGCGAACAACGGCTCCGCGCCGGTCGGCGGCGGGAACGCCCCCGGCGCCCCGCCGCTCGCGGCCGCCGCGCCCGCTCTCAGGCCCCCCGCGCCCGGGCCGGCCGCTCCCGCGGCGCGCACGTTCAAGCAGGGCGATCCGGACGGCGACGGGCCTGGTCGAAAATCCGCTCGGCGAGGGCGACCTCGACGAGGACGATCTCGACGGCTCGATGTCGCTCGCCGCGATCGAGGCCGAGTTGAAGCCCAAGGTGGTCGAAACCTTCGACACCGTGGCCGACCATTACAAGAAGCTGCGCCGCCTGCAGGAGCAGAATGTCGAGAGCAAGCTCAAGAACGAGTCGCTCTCGCCGGCGCAGGAGCGCAAATACAAGAAGCTCAAGGAAGAGCTGATCACCGAGGTGAAGTCGCTGCGCCTCAACCAGGCGCGCATCGATTCGCTGGTCGAGCAGCTCTACGACATCAACAAGCGCCTGGTCGGCTACGAAGGCCGGCTGATGCGGCTTGCCGAGAGCCACGGCGTCTCGCGCGAGGATTTTCTGAAGAACTACCAGGGCTCCGAGCTCGACCCGCGCTGGCTCAACCGCGTGTCGAAGCTCTCGGCGCGCGGCTGGAAGAGCGTGGTCGCGCGCGAGAAGGACCGCATCAGGGAAATCCGCGGCGACATCCATGCGCTCGCCGCCGAGACCGGGCTGGAGATTCCCGAATTCCGCCGCATCGTGCAGATGGTGCAGAAGGGCGAGCGCGAGGCGCGCCAGGCGAAGAAGGAAATGGTGGAGGCGAATCTGCGCCTCGTCATCTCCATCGCCAAGAAATACACCAATCGCGGCCTGCAATTCCTCGACCTGATCCAGGAAGGCAATATCGGCCTGATGAAGGCGGTCGACAAATTCGAATACCGCCGCGGCTACAAGTTCTCGACCTACGCGACCTGGTGGATCCGGCAGGCGATCACCCGCAGCATCGCCGACCAGGCAAGAACCATCCGCATCCCCGTGCACATGATCGAGACGATCAACAAGATCGTGCGCACGAGCCGCCAGATGCTGCACGAGATCGGGCGCGAGCCGACGCCGGAAGAGCTCGCCGAAAAGCTCGGCATGCCGCTCGAGAAAGTCCGCAAGGTCTTGAAGATCGCCAAGGAGCCGATCTCGCTCGAGACGCCGATTGGCGACGAGGAAGACTTCGCATCTCGGCGATTTCATCGAGGACAAGAACGCGATCCTGCCGATCGACGCGGCCATCCAGTCGAACCTGCGCGAGACGACGACGCGCGTTCTGGCCTCGCTCACGCCGCGCGAGGAGCGCGTGCTGCGCATGCGCTTCGGCATCGGCATGAACACCGACCACACGCTGGAAGAAGTCGGCCAGCAGTTCTCGGTGACCCGCGAACGCATCCGCCAGATCGAGGCGAAGGCGCTGCGCAAGCTCAAGCACCCGAGCCGATCCAGAAAACTGCGAAGTTTTCTGGACAACTAAAGACACGGACGCTGCGGAGCGTTTTGGATAACTAGGTGGTTACGTGTTCCCGACAGGAACCCGGTATGTCAAAGCCCGTGATCTTCACCATCTCCGCCGCCTGGGATGACGAGGCGTCGGTCTGGAGCGGCCACTGCGACGACATTCCGGCCGCTGCCGATGCGCCGACGCTCGACGAGTTGATGGCGAAGATTTCCGCCATGGCGATTGATCTCCTGCCGGACAATCATCCGGGCGTTGATCCAGCCGCGGTGTTCATCCAGATCACGGCGCTGCGCGAGGCCGAACCGCTCACGGCAGCCTGAATGGCCCCGCAGTTCGACCGCGAACTGCGGAGCCTTTTGGCAGGCTGCACGCTCGTCCGACAAGGCCGGGGCAGCCACGAGATCTGGCACAGTCCGATTACGAAGCGGAACTTCGCGGTCCCGGTCGGAATTCCAAGCCGTCATACGGCTAACGCGATCCTGCGTCAGGCCGGACTTCCGAAAGCGTTCTGAGGCGGCGTCAATAGAAAAGCGGCGGGGTGCGAAGCGTGCACGGCGGTCCGATATCGCCCCGACTTCCGATCAGCGCTCGTTCCCTCTCGGCCCTGTCGATGATAACTTTCCTGCCATGAACGAAGCTTTCCGTCCGCCCGATCTTCCGCTGACAACCAACGCCGCCGAGGGGCTGCTGCGGCGGCGGTTTACCGTTGCTGAGCTGGAGCAGATGGTGGCGGCCGGCATCCTCGCCGAGGACGAGCGCATCGAACTGATCGGGGGGGAGGTCGTCCCGATGGCGGCAAAGGGAAACCAGCACGAAATCCTCAAGGCGGCGTTGACGATCTACTGGGCGCGGCGGTTGCCGGCGGACCTGATGTTCGTGACCGAGACCACGTTCCGACTGACTCCCGACACCTATCTCGAACCGGACTTCGTGTTCTATCCGAAAGCAAGCGGCATCAAGGGCCTCACGGCGGCGACGGCGAAGCTCGTGGTCGAGATCGCCGATACGAGCCTCGGCTATGATCTCGGACGCAAGGCGGGCCTTTACGCCGGCTTCGGCATCGCCGAGCTATGGGTGATCGACGCGGTGCGGCTCGTCACGCACATCCATCGCGATCCCACGCCGTCCGGCTACGGCGCCGTCGTCGAATGCGCGGCCGACCAGCGGCTCGCGCCGTTCGGTCACGCCGGCGCTGGGCGTGGTGCTCGCGGAGCTTGAATTGGCGTAGATGAGCCACACGAGACCATGGCGCGAGCACGGCACGGCGTGGCACATCAAGTCTGCGATGGTTTGATCTAATCGTTGCAACGGGATCATAGAAAAATCCGGTCGTCCCTCATCCTGAGGAGGTGCGAAGCGGCCGTCTCGAAGGATGCATGGTTCGAGGCGACGTAGCTGCGCACTGAGCGCATCGAAATCCGGGAGCGGAGCTATCGGTGACGCTCGATCCCGCGCCGGCGCGGTCTCGCCTGCAGACTGCAGCCTTCACGCGCCGGCGGCGGCCGCCGCCATTGCGGCCGGGCCCACTAACGCCGCGCCCGTCGAGCGCCATGATGGCCGTGCCCATCGCCGTGCTGCCGAAGGTGATGAGCAGCCCGAACAGCAACAGCCCGATCGCCGTGGCGGGCGAACGGTCCGCGAAGATAAGGCCGCGCAGGCCGTGCGGATTGAGCGCGAGCAGGCCGCCGAGCAACAGCACCGCCGCCGCCGCGCCGGCGGCGAGATTGATCGCCAGCAGCCGGAACAGCGGCGCGCGGAGAATCGGCATTCGCGACTGAGCCATGTGGCGAAGCCATCGCCGGTCAACACCAATCCATATCGACGCCAAGCTAACCCGGCAATCGCAGGGAGGGAAGTAGATCATGGGTGGTCAGGGCACGCTTCGCTTCCCACCTTACGCGCGACGTGTTCCGCCCGAAACCCTTTCCGAGATGGAGACGAGGACCGCTATGGTCGCACGCATGCGCGGGGCTGTCCGCGCCGCTCACGCGCCACGCGGAGCGGTTGCCGAAGTCCGTGCGCGACGGCTTACATAAGGGCGAACCGGAGGCTCGGTCATGTCCATCAAACTTCGTACGATTGAAGTCGACGCGCACACCGCCGATCTGCTCGAAGCACGCGCGGTTGCACGCGGCCTGAGCGTCCGCGAGTTGCTCGCCGATCTTGCGTGCAACGACGAAGCTTTGCCGGCTGATCTCGCAGCGATGAGGACCAACGGCGAAGGGCCGTGGTCGCCCGACACCCTGGCGGAAGATGCTCGCCGCCTTGCGGAATTCGAACACACGCGGGTGGGCGTCCCGTGGGACGAGGTCAAGGCCTGGATGGAGAGTTGGGGCATGCCGAACGAGCTGTCGGCGCCTAAGCCGCGCAAGCTGTGAAGCTGATCGTAACCGGTTCGGCTTTAGCCGACATCGAACGGCTGCATGCATTCCTCAAGAACAAAATCGGGCTGCGGCGCAACGCGTCGTCTCTGTTCTCGACGGCGCAATGCAAAGCCTGAGAACCGCGCCCGAACGCGGTCGCCGATCCGACGTCAGGGGCGCGCGCGAATTGATCGTGCCGTTTGGTGGATCGGCCTATGTCTTGCGCTACGTCTATTCGGCCGCGAGAGATGAGATCATTATTTTCCGTATTTGGCACGGGCGCGAGCAGCGCGATTGACCCACCCATCGAGACAACGAGGACCGGCATGATCGCACGCGTGTTTGCGGCTCTCCTGTGCACGTTCGCCCTCGCCGCGCCCGCGCGCGCGGCGCCATGCGGCGGCGACTTTCAACACCTTCCTGTCCGCCATGGGGCGCGAGGCGGCGAGCGCCGGCGTCTCGCGCGACGGTGATCGACCAGGCGTTCGCCGGCGTCACGCCCGATCCCGCGGTGCTCGCCTTCGACCGCCGCCAGCGCGGCACCTTCCGCAAGAGCTTCGAGGACTACGCCGCGCACCCGCGTCATCCCGGCCCGCATCAAGCGCGCCAAGCAGCTGATGCAGCGCCACGCCGCGCTGCTGTCGCGCATCGAGCAGCAATTCGGCGTGCCGCACGACGCTGCTCATGGCGATCTGGACGCTGGAAAGCGACAACGGCACCGGCGACATGGGCAAGCTGCCGGTGATCCGCACGCATCGCCACGCTGGCGCATGACTGCCGCCGCACCGAGCTGTTCCAGCGCGAGCTGCTCGCCGCGCTTGCAGATCGTGCAGCGCGGCGATCTTCCGCTGCGCGACCTGATCGGCGCCTATGCCGGCGAGCTCGGCCAGACGCAGTTCCTGCCGTCGTCCTACATCAAGTACGGCGTCGACTACGACGGCAACGGCCATGTCGATCTGCGGCACAGCGTGCCGGACGTGCTCGCCTCCACGGCCAATCTGCTGAAGGTCAACGGCTGGCGCGCCGGCGCGCCGTTCGGCGAGGGCACGGCGAATTTCGAGGTGATGCGCGAGTGGAACCGCTCGAGGTCTATCGCAAGACCATGGTCCTGTTCGCCGAGCGGCTGGCCGGATCGTGAGCCGGCTCGCCTCGCCACCGGGATCGATGCGCCTTGCTCGAACCGCCATGCGCGTTCGCATAGGGCGCACCGATGTTCGACCTGATCCGATTCGAGCAGAGACACGAGCCCGTCGTCTCGCCCCGCCGGTTCGCCACGCGAATGGCCAAGGCGCTTGCGCTCTGGTGCGCGCTCACAGCCCTTGGGCTTGCGATCGGCATCGCTGGTTATGCCGGGTTCGAGGACATGTCGCTCGTCGACGCCTATGTGAATGCGGCGATGATCCTGTCCGGCATGGGGCCGCTCACGCCCTTGCGCACCACCGGCGGCAAAATCTTCGCCGGCTCCTATGCGATCTTCTCCGGGCTCGTGATCGTCATCGCCACGAGCTTCGTGCTCGCGCCGATCTTTCATCGCGTGCTGCACCGGTTCCATGTGGAGCGCGGGCGCGAGGATTGAGGCTCTCGTGACGCGACACCGCCGGGGGCGCGGCCGCACGACGTTCGTTTCCAGCAAATCCGCAAGACGCCCATGACCCGCGGGCGTACGGCCGCGCCCGGCCCGCCTACTATTTGCCCAACGATAAAAGGAATTTACCCCTTGCCAGGGATACGGCTGTTCCGGCTACAGTCCGGGGCCAACGCCTGATTGCCGTTCCACCGACGCGAACCTGAACGCGAGAGAAGGGCTAAGCGGGCGGGCGGCACGGACCGGCCATGGAACGCAAATGAAGGCGGGCGAGGACAAGGACGCGCTGCTGATTCGCGCCGTGCGGGCGAGCGACGTGGCGCAGGTGATCGCGCTCGATCAGCGCATCACCGGCCTCGCCAAGGCGGAGTATTGGGAACAGGCCTATGAGCGTTACGGCCGGACCCGTCCGAACGAGCGCTTCTTCCTGGTCGCGGTGCCGGCCGGCAAGAAGGCGGAGCGGCGCGTGCTCGGCTTCATCATCGGCGAGATCAGGGCGTGGGAGTTCGGTTCGGAACCCTGCGGCTGGGTGTTCGCGTTATCGGTCGACCCGGACGCGCGGCTGCACGGGGTGGGCGAACAGCTCTTCCTCGCCATGTCGGAGAAGTTCAAGCAGGCGGGGATGACCAAGATGCGCACCATGGTCGCGCGGGACAACCGGCTGCATTCCTTGTTTTTCCGCGGTGAAGGGATGATGGCGGGACCCTATATTCAGCTGGAGAAGGACCTCGGCTGAGGACAGCGCGCGGGCCATGCGCCCGCGCCGGAACCGACGGACAGGACCGATGAACCTGCAGATCGCCAGTCGCCTCGCCATTTTCGCCGTGCTCGAGCTCGCGGCGAATCCCGAGCGCCAGCTCTCGGTCGGCGAGATCGGCGAGAAATATGGCGTGTCGAGCCATCACCTCGCCAAGGTGATGCATGTGCTGGGGCGCGCCGGCCTCGTGCGCTCCGTGCGCGGGGCGGGCGGCGGCTACCAGTTCGTCGGCAATACCCGCCGGACGACGCTCCTCGATGTCATCCAGCTGTTCGAGAATTTCGGCACGCGCGACGATGAGGGTGCTCCCGGCGCGAACACCCCGGAGGGAGCGACGTTGCGCGAGGTGCTCGGCGAGATCGACGATATCGCCCGGGCGACGCTCGGCTCGATCACCATCGCGACCCTGCTCAGCCTCATCGCGCGCCAGCATCGCCAGGCAAAGCCCGCCGAGGAAGCGCGGGAATTGTTCAAGGCCTGAGCCGGACCCGGCCGCTCGGGTCGAAGATTGCACCAATTCTAGAAGCGAGGTCCGCTGAACTTGGATGCGCTGTCGCTTGCCCGCGCAAGCGACGACCCGGAAATCGCTGAAGAAAACCAGACCGCTTGCGCGGCAATGAGCGCAATGCCGAGGGTCCGCGAACGGCCGGCGCCCAATGTTGCGTGCTCCCACCAACGTCGGATACACACGCCGCTCGAATGGCTCTAAGCCGTGCCCGGCGATAACGGTCACGTGGATGATTGCGGCGAATGGTGGCGGTTCCGATGACAGCAACGACGATGCGCGCGTGGCGCTCGAACGCGAAGGGGCTTGCGGGGCTCGAGCTTGCCGAGGTTCCTTGCCCCGAACCGAAGGGCGGCGAGCTCCTGGTGCGGGTCGAGGCGGCCGCCCTGAATTACGCCGACCTGCTGATGCTCGACGACCGCTACCAGGTGCGCCCCGAGCGGCCCTTCATCGCCGGCCAGGAACTGGCCGGCACGGTGGTCGGGACAGGGCCGGGAACCGCTTTCGCCAAGGGCGAGCGGATCGCAAGCAAGGTCGTGTGCGGCGGGTTTGCCGATTACGCGATCGTGCGCGCCGACATGGCGATGCGCATCCCGTCCGGGTTTGCGCTCGAAGCCGCAGCGGCGCTGCCGGTCGCCTACACCACCGCGCTGGTCGCGCTCGCCGAGAGCACGACGGTGTCCCCCGGCGAAATCGTGCTCGTGCTGGCCGCGGCCGGAGGCACCGGTCTTGCGATGGTTGAAGTGGCGAAGCATCTCGGCGCCTTCGTCGTCGCGGCCGCGGGCGGGGCGGACAAATGCGCGCTCGCCCAGTCGCATGGCGCCGACATCGCCGTGGACTACCGGCGCGGGAGCCTCGTCGACCAGGTCAGGGCGGTGACCATCGGCCGCGGCGTGAATGTCGTCGTCGATACGGTGGGCGGCGACGCCACCATGGATGCGCTGCGGCTTCTCGCCTGGGGCGGGCGGCTACTGGTCGTCGGCTTCAGCTCCGGCGAGATTCCGCAAATTCCCGCGAACCGTTTGATGCTGCGGCGGCTGTCGGCGATCGGCGTCTACTGGGACAACGTGCATGACCGGGACATGCTCGCCCGCACCACCGAGCGCATTTCCGCGCTGCTGGCGGGCGGCGCCATTCGTCCGCATGTCGGCTCGGTGTTTCCGTTCGACGAGCTGCCAAAGGCGCTCGCGGCCCTGGGCGACCGCGGCACGACCGGCAAGGTGATCCTGAAAACCGCGTGAGCCGCATAGGCGTGACGCGACGCCCCTCAAGCGATC
Organism: uncultured Alphaproteobacteria bacterium; assembly: GCA_963712435.1. Classification (GTDB taxonomy): domain Bacteria; phylum Pseudomonadota; class Alphaproteobacteria; order Rhizobiales; family Xanthobacteraceae; genus Rhodoplanes. The sequence goes on from CAVQIB010000001.1 coordinate 535,164, forward strand.
CGGTCGCCGCCGCGCCACACATTGCGCACGGCCGCCTGGTCGCCGGCGACATGGATGCGGATAAGGTCAGCGCGCTTGCCCATTGCGATCTGGCCGCGATCGTCAAGCCCGACCGCCTGCGCCGGCGTCTGCGTCACCATCCGCACCGCGGCGGGCAGATCGATGCCCGGCGCAAGCCGCGGCAAAGCGAGCGCCGCCATCAACAGGCTCGCCGGCACATAGTCCGACGACAGAATATCGAGCACGCCGGCCTCCGCGAGTTCCAGGGTCGCGACATTGCCGGCATGCGAGCCGCCGCGCACGAGATTGGGCGCGCCCATCAGGACCCTGATGCCGGCGGCGTGCAAGGCGGCAGCCGCCTCCACGGTGGTGGGGAACTCGGCGATCGCCACTCCGTCGTGCATGGCCTGCTCGACATGGTCGAGCGTCGTATCGTCGTGGCTCGCGAGCGGCGTGCCGTGCGCGCGCGCGAGCGCGACGAGCTCGCGGTAGTTCTGCGCGGCGTACGCGGCCTGGTACTGCAGGCGTTGCGCGAACAGCGCGTCGAGCGCCTCCTCGGTCAGGCTGCCCTTCTTTCCGCGGTAGTAGATCCGCAGCTTGTCTGCATCCCGGAACTGGCGTTGGCCCGGCGTATGATCCATCAGCGAGACGAGCCGCACCTCTGTGTGAGCGAGCAATTCGGCGGCTTCCTCGACGACGCTCGGCATGGGGATTTCACAGCGCAGATGCAGAAAATGATCGACCCGCAGGAGCTGCGCCGCGCGCGCTTGGTCGATCGCCTTGGCAAGGATCGAAGCCTGGCCGTCGATCTCCTCGATTCCCTCCTCGCGCCAGACCCGCAGCGAATCGAGCACGGTGGTGATGCCGCTGATCGCCAGCTGGCCGTCATAGGAGATGACCGCCGCGACCGGATCCCAATAGACCTTCGGCCGCGGCATGTAATGCGCCTCGATATGGTCGGTGTGCAGCTCGACCAGGCCGGGCATCAAGAGATCGCCGGAGAGATCGAGCCCCCGCTCCGGCGCGCGGCCCTCGCCGAACGCGACGATTGTCCCGTCCACCGCGACAAGCCAGCCGGATTCGATCACCTCCTCGGGGAGGATGAGCCGGGCGTTGGACAGGATGAGCTCCGAGGGATCAGACGTCATGGCAGGTCATGGGCGACGCCGCAGCGGGGGAGAACGCGACGGTTCCGGTCGCTATTGAATGGTAATGACGCATCGTGGCGAATATGGGTGAGCGGCCGCCAATGCACGAGTTCATAGCCATGAATTCCAGCGCGCGCTATGCGATCTATTTCGTGCCCGCCGCCGATCACCCGCTCTATCGGTTCGGCCGGGCGGTGCTCGGCTATGACTGCTATACCCGCGAAGATGTCGCGCATCCATCCTCCGATCGGCTTGCGCCGGCCGAATGGGCTGCGCTGACCCGCGAACCGCGCATATACGGATTCCACGCAACGCTGAAGGCGCCGTTTCGCCTGGTTGCGCCGTTCGACGAAGCCGCGCTCGTGCAGGCATTCACCGCCTTCGCCGCCGCGCGGCATGCGATCCCGCTGATCGATCCCTGCGTGCGCAAGCTCGGCTCCTTCGTCGCGATCATGCCGCGCCGACCGTGCGCTACGCTCGACGAACTCGCCGGCCGGTGCGTCCTGGCGTTCGACACCTTCCGCGCGCCGCTGACGCGCGACGAGCGCGCGCGGCGATCGTCGGCCGGACTTGGCCCGGCCGAAATCGCCAATCTCGACCGCTGGGGCTACCCCTTTGTATTCGAGGCGTTCCGCTTTCATATGACGCTCACCGGCCCGATCTCATCCGCGCGCTGCGATTGCGTGCTCGCGCTGCTGCAGGAGGCATTCACGCGGCAGTGCGGCGAGTTCGCCTTCGCCGTCGATCGCGTGGCGCTGTTGCGCCAGGATCACGCGCAAGCGCGTTTTTACGTGGTGGCGCAGGCGAATCTGAACGCCTAGACATCGCTTTCTGTTGCCGCAGGGTCACGGCGCGGCCGAGTTAATGATGAACGGCGAAAGCGGCATCGCCACGCCGTTGCGTCCCTCGCCAAACGAATGCAAGCTCTCTAAGGTCGCGGGCAGACGCGGTCCGGCGCGCGTGCGGTTCCTCGGGTTAGGACGTGCGCTTGCCGGATCGTTGACGCCGCTTTTCCGGAGCGCCGGACGCTCGCGCGACGGTTCCGGAGCGCGTGAAACAGCGGCCGGCCGGCTTTCACGTCCAAGCACCTGTAATCGTGTTCGGGCGTCGCCGGCACGCTCGCGAGATGGAAGGCGCAACGACGGAGTCACGGCACGCCAATGTCCAAGTCTAGCGTGGCGCTCGACAATCTGCGAGCTTTCGTCATTCTCATCGTGCTCGCTTTCCACTCGGTCCTGGCCTATCTCCAGTTCCTGCCGGACTCTCCCTACCGGTTCGACACGCCCCCTTACAAATGGCAATCCTTCGCAATCATCGACAGCGCGCGTTTCATCGGCTTCGACCTGTTTTGCGCGTATCAGGACGTCTATCTGATGTCGCTGATGTTCTTCCTGTCCGGGCTGTTCGTCTGGCCGAGCCTCGTGCGCAAGGGGAGCGCGAATTTCCTGATCGACCGTTTCGTGCGGCTCGGCCTGCCTTTCGTATTGGCGCTGACGGTCCTGATGCCGGCGACGCTCTATCCAACGTTCCGCGTAACGGCCGACGATCCGACGATCGCCGAGTACTGGCGGCAGTTCATGGCGCTGCCGCTCTGGCCGAGCGGGCCGCAATGGTTTCTCTGGCAGCTGCTGACCCTTAATGTCCTCGGCGCCGTGCTGTACCGGTTTTGGCCGCAAGCGATTCAGGCGATCGGCGCGCTCGCTTCGGCGCTCAGCCGGCATCCGGTGAAGTTCTTCCTCGTGCTCGCCGGCGCGTCCGCCGTGGCCTATGTGCCCTTGGCGCTCGCCTTCACGCCATGGGAATGGCTGCAGATCGGCCCCTTCGGTTTTCAACGGGCGCGCCCGCTGCATTACGCCGTTTACTTCTTCACGGGCGTGGCGATCGGGACCGGCGGCCTCGAGCGCGGCCTGCTCTCCTCCGACGGATTGCTGGCGCACCGCTGGGGAGCATGGGTTGCCGCCTCGCTTGTCTTCTTCGCGCTGTGGATGGCGCTGACGGCGCAGACGATGGACGAGGCGGTCGTTGCTCCGCTCGGCGTGCGCGCGGCCGCCAATCTCAGCCTCGTCCTGGCCTGCGCGGCGGCGTGTTTTTCCACTTTGTCGCTGTTCCTGCGGTTTGCTACCACCCGCATGCGCATCGCGGAAAGCTTGAGCGACAACGCCTATGGCATGTATCTTGTTCACTATGCGTTCGTTGTCTGGCTGCAATACGCGCTGCTCGACGTCCCGCTCGGCGCCGTCGCCAAGGCGGCGTTTGTGTTCGTCGTCACGCTGGTCCTGAGTTGGGGTTCCACCGCAGCCATTCGCTGCATTCCGCTGGGCTCTCGACTGGTCGGGGAGCGGCGCGCCATCGCGAAGGCGTCATAGTCCGCGAGAAATGCCGCTCAGATCGTTCGTTCGTCGGACGATCCGGGTTTGGCGGAGTTGCGAATGGTCACGGACGCGATGCGGTTTCTTGAAGGAGTTTTCGCGCGGCGCGCGGGCGGCGGCCGGGCGCGGCCTCCGATCCGTGCGCGGCGGCGCCGGCCGACCTGTCCTCCCGCTCGTTTTCGTTCTCGCCTCCCGCAACCTGTTCCAGGACCGCGTGCGATTGATCGCCACCGTGGTCGGCATCGTGTTCTCCATCATTCTCGTGACGGTGCAGATCGGGCTTTTTCTGAGCTTCGAGCGGATGGTCACGACGATGATCGACCATGCCGAGGCCGATCTCTGGATCATGCCGCGCGGCACCAAGTGTTTCGAGGACCCCTCGCTGCTGGACGACCGCGAGCGGTTCCGCGCCTTGTCGATTCCCGGGGTGACCGAGGCGGCGCCGCTGGTGATCGGGTTCGCCGAATGGAAACTGCCGAACGGCGGAGCGACGCCGGTCTTCGTCGTCGGTTCGGACGAGAACAGCGGCGCCGGACTGCAGCCCTGGAACATCATCGCGGGCAGTCTCGATCAACTCGCGACGCCCGATGCGGTCGCGGTCGATCAATCCTATTTCGATCGGCTCGGAGTGTCCGGCTTGGGCGACGTCGCGGAAATGCGCGATCGCAAGGCGAAGGTCGCGGTGATCACACGCGGCATCCGTTCGTTCACCACGACGCCCTATGTGTTCACGTCGTTCGACCGGGCGCGATCCTATATCGGCATTTCTCCCAACAAGGCCACCTATTTCCTCGTGCGCGTCTCGCCGAACTACGATCTCGAAAGCGTGCGCCGCCAGATCGCCGATAACGCCACGGACACCGAAGTCTTGACCTCGGCGGAGTTTCGCGTGCGCAGCCGCTCATTCTGGTTGTTCGGGACGGGCGCCGGCGCAGCGCTGTTCGCCGGAGCGCTGCTCGGAATCATCGTCGGCACCGTCATCGTCGCGCAGACGCTCTATTCGAGCACGAAGGATCACCTGAAGGAATTCGCGACGCTGCGCGCGATCGGGTCGTCGAGCATCTACATCGTCAAGGTGATCTTGTGGCAGGCGCTGCTGAGCGCGGTGATCGGCTTCTGTATCGCCGCCGCGATCGGATTGCTGATCGTGCAGATGACCGCAGACACGGCGCTGCCGGTGGTCATGACGCCCGGGCTCATGGTCGGACTGCTTCGTGCTCACGCTGATCATGTGCGCGGTGTCGGCGATCTCCGCCATCCTCGAAGTGATGCGCATGGACCCCGCGATGGTTTTCGCGCGATGACCGCATCGATCATCGAGGGCGTCGATATCGTGCAAGTGCTGGGGGAGGGCGCGGGCCAGGTCCACGCGCTCAAAGGCGTGAACCTGTCGCTCATGGGCGGGGAACTGACGCTTCTGATGGGTCCGTCGGGCAGCGGGAAGACCACGCTGTTGTCCATTCTCGGATGCATGCTGACGCCGACGCAGGGCACGGTGCGCGTGCTCGGGCAGTCGACGGCGGGCGCGCGGCCGGAAGAGCTCGCGCAGCTGCGGCGCCGGCATGTGGGCTTCATCTTCCAGTCCTACCACCTGTTTCCGACGCTGACCGCGGCGGAAAACGTTCTCCTCGTGCTGGACGTGCGCGGCGAGCGGTCGTCCGGCGCCGACGCCAAGGCGCGCGAGGCGCTCGCGGTCGTCGGCCTGTCGCACAAGGTCAATTCGTTTCCGCGCGAGCTGAGCGGCGGCGAGCAGCAGCGGGTCGCGATCGCCCGCGCAATCGTGGGAAGCGCCTCGGCGATCCTGGCGGACGAGCCGACGGGGGCGCTCGACAGCGAGAACGGCTACGCGATCATGAAGGTGCTGGCGGCGATCGCCAAAGACCCCGGCCGCGCGGTCTTGGTCGTCACGCACGACCCGCGTATATTGCCGTTCGCCAACCGGATCGTCCGCATCGAGGACGGCCGCATCGTCGGCGAGGAGCGGAACATCCCCAAGGCCGGCTGAAATTACGGAAGGCGTAGTCGACTCCATGCTTGCCCGCGCGAAGTCTGTTTTCCTTGCGCCTGTGGCCGCCCTCGCGGTCGGCGCGATGGCGCTCTCCCAGTTCGCGCCGCCGCTGCGCGCGCAGGAGCCGGCGCGCACCGACGCCGCCGGCCAGAAGCAGTGGGCGGCGGTCGCGCCCGGGCGGGTCGAAGCCTCGTCGCGCGAGATCAGGATCGGCGCGCCGATGGTCGGGCGCATCGCGGACATTCTGGTCAAACCCAACGACAAGGTTTTCGCCGGCGAAGTGCTGATCCGCCTGGACGACGACGAAGCGGTCGCGCGGCTCGCCGTCGCCGAAGCGCAGGTCGCGGCGCGCAAGCGCGCGCGCGACGATCAGTCCGCTCCGCGCGGCTCGGCGGAACGGCGTCGGGCCGAGGATGGGCTCGCCGATGCGGAGCGGGTGTTTGCCGACGCCCGGGCCGCGCTCGACAAGGCGACCGCCGACCGGCGCGGCGGGGCGGCGGTTCGGAGGAGAGTCTCAACACGGCCCGCGCCGCGTTTGCGCGCGCGCAGGACCGCTTGCGCCAGCAGCGCGCCGACTTGCGCCGCATCAAGGCGGATTCGGACACGCCCTTGCCCAACCGGACGGAGGGCGAGCTCAACGCGGCGCGCGCCGAATTCAGCCTGGCCGAGCTGACGGTCGAGAAGACGCGCATCCGCGCGCCGATCGCCGGAACCGTGCTGCAGGTGCCGGCCAAGATCGGCGAGATCGCGACGCCGTCGCCCGATCAGCCGCTGGTGCTGATGGCCGACGTCTCCGCGCTCCGCGTGCGGGCGGAGCTGGACGAGCGGGACATCGGCCTCGTGCGCGTGGGTCAGCCTGTGGTGGTTCGCGCCAATGCGTTTCGCGGGCGCGAATTCGAAGGCAAGGTCGCCTCGATCGCCCAGATCGTCGGGCCCGGCGGGAGCAGCTCGCGCGGACCCCGCAAACTGACCGACGTCGACGTGGTCGAAGTGATCATCGATCTCACCAATCCCGGTCCGCTGACGATCGGCATGCAGGCCGACGTTTACTTCCGCAACGGCACTCCGCAGAGCCATTGACGCCGGCGCCATGAGGCCTGCGAACTGATGATGCGGGCTGACGCGTTGATCGGAGCCGTTTGAGCGCACGCGGCGCGTTCGCATTGTCCAACCACCGGCGGCTCCAAGCCGCCGCGTAATTGCTGATCCGCGCGGGTCACGAAACTCGCACACTTCGTGGCTTATCCTCGTGTCCGAGATTGCGGTGAAAGCAGATGACCCAGAGCATGTCGGACACGATCGGCCGCAGGCAGGTGCGCGGCAACACCGTCCAGGGCTATATCGACGAAGCGCCGGTTTGGGCGGATGGGACGGTCGCGCCGGCGACGCCGATGACCGACATGCAGCAGCGGATATGGTGGCTGGCGGTCGCAGGCAAGTTCTTCGAGGGAATGGTGGTGTTCATGACGGGCGTCGCCCTCCCGCTGATCGTCAGGGAGTTCGGCCTGTCCGCCGTGCAGCACGGCATCGTCGGCGCCGCCACGCTGTTCGGCATTTTGGTCGGCGCGAGCGCCTTGGGCGGGCTGTCCGATCGGCTCGGCCGTAAGCCGATTTTCGTATTCGAGATGGGGCTGTTCACCATCTTTCTCGTGCTGGTCGTATTCACGCAGAATTTTGCCTGGCTCCTCGTCTGCCTGTTCGGAATGGGGCTCGCGCTGGGCTGCGACTACCCGACGGCTCATCTGATGATCTCGGAGAGCACCCCGACGCGCCGGCGCGGCGGCCTCGTCCTTGCCGCCTTCGGCTTTCAGGCGGTCGGCGCGCTCGCCGGAACGGCCGTAGGCTATCTCATCCTCCACGCCAATCCCGATCTGGACGCTTGGCGGTGGATGTACGCGACCGCGATTGCTCCGGCCGTGCTGGTCCTGCTCGGACGATTCTACGTCACCGAGAGCGCCTATTGGCTCGCGATTCGCGGGCGGGAACGCGAGGCCGAGGACGAGATTCTCCGGCTCTTGCAGCGCACGCCGCCCTACCCGAACGCGGTCAAGCTCACTGATGCTGCGGGCCCGCGCACGCCCCGCGGGGCGAGTGACTACCGCGTCCTGTTCCAAGGCAAGAACCTGCGCGCCATGATCCTCGCCTCCGTGCCGTGGTTCCTGCAGGACCTCGGAACCTATGGCATCGGCATTTTCACCCCGACCATTCTTGCCGCGGCTGTCGGCCATAAGCGCGAGCACGCGCAAAGCGTCGCCGATCTCGTCAGCAATGACCTGATCGCCGCCAAGGGCGCGGCCTTCATCGATCTCTTGCTGCTGGTCGGCATCGTCGCAGCCGTTCTGCTCACCGACCGGGTCGGCCGAATCCGGTTGCAGGTGATCGGATTCATCGGATGCGCGGCGGGGCTTTTCATCGCGGCGCAATCCGCCGCCTTCGAGGGCGGCGCGAAAATGCTGCTCATGTTCGCGGGCTTCATGCTCTTCAATTTCATGACCAATCTTGGCCCGAACGCGCAGACCTACTTGATTGCAGGCGAGGTATTTCCCACCGCCGTCCGCGGCAAGGGCGCGGGCCTGGCCGCCTCTTTCGCGAAGATCGGCGCCTGCACGACCGCGTTCCTGTTCCCCATTCTGCTCGTCGATCTCGGTACGGCCGCGCTGCTCTATATCCTGATCGGCACGTCGCTTCTGGGCGCGATCATCACGTGGCTGTTCCGGATCGAGACAGCCGGCGTCAGTCTCGACGCCATGGGGGCCGAGGCCGGAAAGAATGGCGGCGAGTCGGAAACCTGCAAGTCGCTGGCGCTAAGCGTTGGCCGATAGCGGGACCGCAAGGGCGGCAAACGGCCGAGGTTTGTTGGTGGCGCGCCTTTTCGCGCGGGATGAATTGACGTGGAATCGACCGATCTCCTGCCGTCGTCGCCCGCGAAAGCGGGCGATCCAGTAACCACGACGCGCTCCATGCTTACTGGATGCCCCGCTTCCGCGGAGCCGCGCGCTCAGTGCAGGTCTGACCAGGCCTTCAGCGGCCGCAGCTGCGTCGAGCGCTTGTGCTTGTGCGTTTCCATGCGCCGCAGCACGTTGTCGAGCACGGCGATGCCTTCGTGGATGAACGGGCCCTTGTTCAGCATGACGCATTCGGCGCGCTGCGCCATGGCGGCGTCGGTGAACTCGCCGCGCGAGGGCATGCCGCGCTTGACCAGGCTTTCCAGCACTTGCGTCGCCCAGATCACCGGGACATGCGCCGCCTCGCACAGCCACAGGATTTCTTCCTGCACCTCGGACAGGCGCTCATAGCCGACCTCGACGGCGAGATCGCCGCGCGCGATCATCACCGCGAACGGATTGGCGCCGGCCGCCTGCACGATCAGGTCGGGCAGGTTGTCGAAGGCGAGCTGCGTCTCGATCTTGGCGACGATCGGCATCGGCGGACGGCCGGGGCGGCGCTTGGCGAGTTCGCTCTGCAGCAGCGCGATGTCCTTCGGCTCCTGCACGAAGGAATAGCTGACGATGTCGGCGTGCTCGGTGACGAAGTCGAGGTTCTGGATGTCGTCCGGCGTGAGCGGCGACAGATGCAACGCCGTGCCGGGGAAGTTGATGCCCTTTTCCTTCTGCAGGGGCTGCCCCTCCGGCGGCGTCCGCACGACGCGCAGCACCAGCCCGTCCTTGCGGACCTCGTCGATCACGCCCTGGATCAGCCCGTCCTTGATCGACGCCGCCGCGCCGACCGCGACCTGCGTCATCACCGACGGCATCGTGCAGCTCGTCTGGAAGGCGAACTCGGCGTTCTCCGCAGGCTTGGCGAATGCGAGGAAGATGCGGTCGCCGGCCGCCACGGTCTTGCGCTCCGGCGGCGTCACGACGTAGCGGGTGCGGACCTTCGGTCCGGCCAGGTCCATCAGCACGAGACAGGAGCGCCGATGGGCGCGCGCCGCCGCGCGCACATTGGCGATCATGGCCGCCCACCGGTCGGCGTCGTCATGCGCGCAGTTGATGCGCGCGCAGTCCATTCCGGTGAGCACCAGATTTTCGACATGCGCCGGATCCTCGGCCGCCCGCTTCGACAGCGTGACCAGGATGCGGGTTTCGCGGCCGGGCGGCCGCGGACCGAGCACCGCCTCGCAATGGCGGTGCAGCGCCTCCTCGCCATACAGGAAGTCCTCGCGCCGCGGCCGCAGCGGTTCGCTGTTGGCGTGGCTGATCATCTGCAGGTTGGCGATGATGGCGTTGAGGGTCGGCATGACCCGGCCCTCGCAGCGGCCGAGCGAGGCGAGGCCCCAGGGCGCAAGCGCGGCCTGCAGCGGCCGCATGTC
>CAVQIB010000001.1:552500-764078 GCA_963712435.1 uncultured Alphaproteobacteria bacterium
ACAGGGGGCGCCATCCAGATTTCGCTTGCCGCAACATCGACGCGCAATGCCCAGCAATGCGTAACGGGCCGCGCGATGAGGCAAGTGGAAGCGGGGATGGTGGAGCGGTCCGCTTGCGACCGCTCGACGTGGGGGAATGGGGACTTGACGCAGGGCAGGACGCAGGGCTTGCACGACCCGGACCAGGGGTCGGCGATCCTGGATATCGGTAACGAGCCGCCGCTCTCGGTCGACGGCGAGGTCGGCGAGCTCGACCATCGGCGCATATCCGTACAATGGTTCAGCGCCACGATCTTGACCGGCCTGTGCGGCGCCGCCCTGATGGGGGGCGCCGTTTTTGCTGCGCTCGACGGCGAGGCCAATTTCGCCGCCAGTCCTGAGCTTTATGAGGCGGGTCTGCGCGGGACCCTCAGCCAGGCCGAGCGCGGAGCGCCGCGCAAGGCCGACCGGCTTCCCGCTCCGAGCGAGAGCGTCGCCGCGCGCCAGACGATCCGGGTCTCGACCACGGCCCGCGCTGGGCGACCGCGAGGTGGTCCGCGTGCGGCCTTATATGCGCGTCGCCGCCAATCTGTCGCTCTCGCTCACCGAGGCCGCCACCATTCCTCCGTTCAATCCGCAGAAGCTGCTGGCGGAACCCGGAGCGAGCGCGGGCGCGAGCGAGGAATCGCCGGCGGCGGCGCCCGACGCCGCGGTGTCCTACGTCACGCGCGATCTCGCGAGCGTATTGCCGAAGGCGAAGCTCGCGCTGTCGATCCCGCTCGACGAGGTCGTGGCGCGCGTGCGCGAAGCCGCCGAACTGGACCGGGGCGAGCTCGGCCCAATACGCCTCCGCCGACTTCCCCGGCAATGTGCGGCTTGCTTATGCCGCCGAAGGCGATGTCGACCCCTATGCGGGGTTCGAGGCGCGCATCATTCCCGAGAATGTGACGCTGCTTCCCAAGACCGCGAACCAGACGACCGGCGGCGGGGCGAACGCCAATGAACGCGTCGTCATCATCAAGAAGACCGAACTCGGTTGCGTCGATCCTGCGCGACCTCGGGGCGATCCCGGAGGAAATCAAGCCGATCGCCGGCCTGCTCGGGCCGCGCGGGCGCGACGGGGGTCTCAGGGACGGGCAGAAGCTGCGCGTCCTGCTGACGCCGGTTCCCGGCGGTTCGCGCATGCAGCCCGCGCGCGTGATCCTCGCCGGGGAGGCCGGGACCGAAGCGATCGTCGCGCTCTCCGACCTCGGCAGATACGTTTCGGTCGACGTGCAGAGCGCCGAGACGCAGGTCGCCGATGCGGAGGAGGAGAACGACGACGGCACCGGCGTGCGGCTCTACCAGAGCCTCTACGAGACGGCGCTGCGCAACAATATCCCGCGCCCGGTGATCGAAGACCTCGTGCGCATCTACTCCTACGACGTCGATTTCCAGCGCAGGGCGCAGCCAGGCGATGCGTTCGAGGTGCTCTATTCCGGCGAGGACGACAATGCGAGCGGCAGGCAGGACGTGCTGTTCGCCCTGCTCAGCGTCGGCGGCGAGCTCAAGAAGTTTTATCGCTTCCAGTCGTCCGACGACGGGCTGGTCGACTACTACGACGAGACCGGCAAGAGCGCGAAGAAATTCCTGGTGCGCAAACCGCTGGCCGACGGACTGATGCGCTCGGGCTTCGGGTCGCGGCATCATCCGATTCTCGGCTACACCAAGATGCACACCGGCGTCGACTGGTCCGCCCCGATGGGAACGCCGGTTTTCGCCTCGGGCAACGGCATGATCGAAAAGGTGGGCTGGGAATCGGGCTACGGAAAATATATCCGCATCAAGCATGCGAACGGCTACCAGACCGCCTACGGCCATCTCACCGCCTATGCGCGCGGGGCCGCCGAAGGCGCCCGCGTGCGCCAGGGCCAGGTGATCGGGTTCGTCGGCTCGACCGGCCTCTCCACCGGCGCGCATCTGCACTACGAAATCGTGGTTAATGGCCGCTTCGTCGACCCGATGCGGGTGCGGCTGCCGCGCGGGCGCGCGCTCGACGGGCCGGTGCTCGCGAGCTTCGAGCGCGAGCGCGACCGGATCGATGCGATGACGACGCGCCAGCCCTCGCGGGTCGCCCAGACCGCGTCGGCCAAGGGGCGGTGACGCGGCCTGCAAGCAACCGAGCGAACGAAGCGTGCCGCCGCGTGCATCCGCGGCGCATGGGGTTTCCCGGCTGACTCAATCCGACGCGAAAGTCCGCGCGAACAGGCTCGTCACATCGATGTCGAGGCCGGGCGGGTCGAGGCGAAGACCGCCGTCGCGGACAATGCGGGTGAGGATCGCGTCGCCCGTCCCGCGGGCGTGGTGGATGACGACCGGCCGCTCCGGATCGAAGATCAGATAATGCGCGACGCTCGCGAGGCGGAAGTAGCCGGCAAGTTTGGCCGCGGCGTCGATATGGCGGGTTGAAGGCGACAGCACCTCGACGAGGATCGCCGGATTGGGAACTTCAACCGCGGAACGCGGAAGTTTCGCCCCACAATAGACGAGGGCGTCCGGCTCGTGCGCGGTATGGGCGTCGACCCGCACCGTCATGCCGTCAGGCAACATGTGGCACGGCAGACCCGCCCTGCGGATGCCATCCGCAAGCGCCGTCTGAACCGCGAATTTCAGCTCCGCATGCGCCGCGCGCTCGGGCGTCATCGCGTAGACGACGCCGTTGTAAAGCTCGTAACGTCCGGGCTGCGCCTCGGCCCAGGCGAGGAATTCGTCGACGGTCATCAGGCTTTTTCGCGCGGCGGTCATCGTTCCTTCGTGCCGGTTTGCCGACCACTCACCTCCCCCGCACGCACGGGGGAGGATTGAGTCGGCCCCTACGCGGCCGCGGCGTGGGCGACCTCGCCGTTGAAGGCGAGGCCTTTCTTGGTTCCGGTGACGCGAACGGTCTCGCCGTCCTTGATGCGGCCGGCGAGGATCAGCTCGGCGAGCGGGTCCTGCAGCGCCTTCTGGATCACGCGCTTGAGCGGGCGCGCTCCATAGGCGGGATCGTAGCCCTTGTCGGCGAGCCATTCGCGCGCCTTGGGATCGAGCTTCGAGCGTGATCTTGCGCTCGTCGAGCAGCTTGCTGCAGGCGGCCCAACTGGATTTCGACGATCCGCCCCATCTGCTCGCGCTTCAAGCGATGGAACAGGATGATTTCGTCGATCCGGTTGAGGAATTCGGGCCGGAACGCCGCGCGCACGACCGTCATCACCTCGTCCTTGCACGGCGTCGGTGTCCTCGTCCTCGGGCTGTCCGATCAGGAACTGCGAGCCGAGATTCGAGGTCATGATGATCAGCGTGTTGCGGAAGTCGACGGTGTGGCCCTGCCCGTCCGTCAGGCGGCCGTCGTCGAGCACCTGCAGCAGCACGTTGAACACGTCCGGATGCGCCTTCTCGATCTCGTCGAACAGCACCACCTGGTAGGGCCGCCGCCGCACCGCCTCGGTGAGCGCGCCGCCCTCCTCGTAGCCGACATAGCCGGGCGGCGCGCCGATCAGGCGCGCGACCGAGTGCTTCTCCATGTATTCCGACATGTCGATGCGCAGCAGCGCCTGCTCGTCGTCGAACAGGAATTCGGCGAGCGCCTTGGTGAGCTCGGTCTTGCCGACGCCGGTCGGCCCGAGGAACATGAACGAGCCGATCGGGCGGTGCGGGTCCTGCAGGCCGGCGCGGGCGCGGCGCACCGCCGTCGACACCGCGCGGACGGCTTCCGCCTGGCCGACCACGCGCTTGGCGAGGCTCTCCTCCATGCGCAGCAGCTTCTCCTTCTCGCCTTCGAGCATCTTGTCGACCGGCACGCCGGTCCAGCGCGAGACGACCTGGGCGACGTGGTTCGGCGGTCACCGCCTCCTCGACCATCGCGCCCTTGGCTTCGGCCTCCTCGACCGTCCTTGAGCTTCTTCTCGATCTCGGGAATGCGGCCATAGGCGAGTTCGCCGGCGCGCTGATATTCGCCGCTCCGCTGCGCATTGGCGAGTTCGATCCGCAACTGGTCGAGCTCGGTCTTGAGCTTCTGGGCGTCCGACAGCTTCTCCTTCTCCGCCTTCCAGCGCGACGGTGAGATCGGCCGATTTCTTCTCCAAGGCCGACAAGCTCGACCTCGAGCCCGTTGAGCCGCTCCTTCGAGCCGGGATCGCGCTCCTTCTTGAGCGCCTCCTGCTCGATCTTCAGACGGATGATCTCGCGGTCGATCGAGTCGAGCTCCTCGGGCTTGGAATCGACCTGCATCTTCAGCCGCGCGGCGGCCTCGTCGATCAGGTCGATCGCCTTGTCGGGCAGGAAGCGGTCGGTGATGTAGCGGTTCGACAGCGTCGCCGCAGCGACGATCGCCGCGTCGGTGATGCGCACGCCGTGATGCGGCTCGTACTTCTCCTTCAGTCCGCGCAGGATCGAGATCGTGTCCTCGACCGTCGGCTCGGCGACGAAGACCGGCTGGAAGCGCCGGGCGAGCGCGGCGTCCTTCTCGACATGCTTCTTGTATTCGTCGAGCGTGGTCGCGCCGATGCAGTGCAGTTCGCCGCGCGCGAGCGCCGGCTTGAGCAGGTTGGAGGCGTCCATCGCCCCTTCCGCCTTGCCGGCGCCGACCAGCGTGTGCATCTCGTCGATGAACAGGATGATGCCGCCGGCGGAGGACGATCACCTCCTGCAGCACGGCCTTCAGCCGCTCCTCGAACTCGCCGCGGTATTTCGCGCCGGCGATCAGCGCGCCCATGTCGAGCGCGAGCAGCTTCTTGTCGTTGAGGCTTTCCGGCACGTCGCCGTTGACGATGCGCAGCGCCAGCCCTTCGACGATGGCGGTCTTGCCGACGCCGGGCTCGCCGATCAGCACCGGATTGTTCTTGGTGCGGCGGGAGAGCACCTGGATGGTGCGGCGGATTTCCTCGTCGCGGCCGATCACCGGATCGAGCTTGCCGTCGCGCGCCGCCTGGGTGAGGTCGCGGGCGTATTTCTTCAGCGCGTCATAGGCGTTCTCGGCCGAACGCGAATCGGCGGTGCGGCCCTTGCGCAGCGCCTCGATCGCGGCGTTGAGATTCTGCGGCGTGACGCCGGCCCGTTTGAGGATCTTGCCCGCCTCGTTGTCCTTCTCGATCGCCAGCGCCAGCAGCAGCCGCTCGACGGTGACGAAGGAATCGCCGGCCTTCTCCGCCAGCTTTTCCGCGGCGTCGAACACGCGCGCGAGCGCCGGATCGATATAGAGCTGGCCCGCCCCGCCGCCTTCCACCTTGGGACGCTTCTTCAGCGCCGCCTCGACCTCGGCGAGCGCCTCGCGCGAGCGGCCGCCGGAGCGGTCGATCAGGCCGGCGGCGAGCCCTTCCGGATCGTCGAGCAGCACCTTGAGGAGGTGCTCGGGGGCGAACTGCTGATGCCCCTCGCGCAGCGCAAGCGATTGCGCCGACTGGACGAATCCGCGGGCCCGGTCGGTGTATTTGTCGAAATTCATGGGTCTTCCCTCCTGCCGGCCGCCCGAGAAGGCGCGGCCGGTGTATCGTCATGGGCGCCGCAATGACGCCTTCGATAACGGCTCGGCGGCCCGTGCAGGCGCCGCCTGTCCGAGATGTAGGAGGGGCCGACGCGCCCTCGGAAGGGGGACGAGCCGGGCGGAATTCGCGGGCGGCCGGTCTAGGCACTCCGCATCCGAGTGGCTATCAGGTGCGCTGCACGCGAAAGGCACCGTCCAGTGTCAAGCGCCCGCATCCAGTCGATCTATCGCTACCCGGTGAAGGGGCTCTCGCCGCAGGCGCTGCCGCGCGCGCCGCTTGCGGTCGGCCAGACCCTGCCCGTGCGACCGGCTCTATGCCATCGAGAACGGGCCGTCGGGCTTCGACCCGGCGGCGCCGGCCTATTTCCCCAAGCAGCGCTTCCTCATGCTGATGCGGAACGAGCGGCTCGCCGGCGCTCGACACACGGTTCGACGAGGCCACGCACACGCTGAGCATCGCCGACGAGCGGCGAGGAGGCGGCGCAGCGGCGACCTGCGCACGGCCGAAGGCCGCGCCGCGATCGAGGCCTTCTTCGCCCGCTATTGCGCGAACGAGCTGCGCGGACCGCCGAAGATCCTGCACGCGGACGGGCACAGCTTCTCCGACGTGGCGCGGAAGGTCGTCTCGATCATCAATCTCGCCTCGGTCGCGGCGATCGAGACGGCCGTCGGCGCGCCGGTCGATCCGCTGCGCTTCCGCGGCAATGTCTACGTGTCCGGCTGGCCGGCCTGGCGGGAATTCGACCTGGTCGGACAGGAGATCGCCGATCGGCGCGCTGCGCGGCTGCGCGTGGTCAAGCGCATCGAGCGCTGCGCCGCGACCAATGTGGAGCCCGTACACCGGCATCCGCGACATGAACATCCCGAAGACGCTGATGCAGTGCTTCGACCATGCCGACTGCGGCGTCTATGCCGAAGTCATCGCCGCGGGCGAGATCGCGGTCGGCGACTGCATCGACGCGGGCGGCGAATGAATTCCCACATTGGAGACGCACGAGCCCTGATGTCCTACATCGCCGCAATTCGGCAAGCGCCTCGCCTCGCAACAGCCCCTCCTCCCTAACCCTCCCGCAAGGGGGAGGGAGGAGAGGCGGCGCTGAGCAAGCCGCGCCGGCGCCGCAAAGCCGAGTCGCCATGCAGATCCGTCGTCGGCGCCGGCGTGATCGGGCTCGCGATCGGGCGCGCGGCCGCGCTGCGCGGCCACGACGTGATCGTCGCCGAGGCGGACGGGCAGATCGGCACCGGCATCTCGTCGCGCAACAGCGAGGTGATCCACGCCGGCATCTATTATCCGACCGGCTCGCTGCGCGCGCGGCACTGCGTGCGCGGGCGGCACATGCTCTACGCGTACTGCGCCTCGCACGGCGTTCCGCACAGCAAGATGCGGCAAGCTGATCGTCGCCACCCGCGAGGCCGAGATCGCCAAGATCGAGGCGCTGCTCAAGCAAGCGGCCAGGCGAACGGCGTCGAAGGCATGCGCGTCATCGACGGCGCGGAGGCGAAGGCGATGGAGCCGGCGCTCGCCTGCGTCGCCGCGCTGCATTCGCCCGAGACCGGCATCATCGACAGCCACCGCCTGATGCTGGCGCTGCGCGGCGACATCGAGGATCGCGGCGGGTCGATCGCGCTTCGACACGCCGATCGAGCGGACTGGCGCGCCGCGCCGACGGCTGGGAGGTGCGCTATCGGCGGCGCCGAGCCCGGCGCGCTCGTCGTCGACGCGGTGGTGAATGCGGCGGGCCTCGGCGCGCAGGCGCTGGCGCGCGCGACCGAAGGCTATCCGCCGGCGCGCGTGCCCAAGCTGGTGCTCGCCAAGGGCAACTACTTCCAGATATGCGGGCCGTCCGGTTTTCTCCCGGCTGATCTATCCGGCCCCGGTGGAGGGCGGACTCGGCACCCATGTCACGCTCGACCTCGCCGGGCGCATGCGCTTCGGCCCCGATGTCGAGTGGATCGAAAGCGAGAGCTATGCCGTCGATGCGCGCCGCGCCGAGTCGTTCTATGCGAGCGTCCGGACCTATTTTCCGGCTCTGCCGGACGGCGCGCTCGTTCCGGACTATTGCGGCATCCGCCCCAAGCTCACCGCGCGCGGCGAGCCGCCGGCCGACTTCCTGATCGACGGCCCCGCCGAGCACGGCCTGCCGGGCCTCGTCCAGCTGTTCGGGATCGAGTCGCCCGGCCTGACCTCGTCGCTCTCGATCGCCGAGGACGTGATCGACCGGCTCACGCGGTAGGTCCCTCGCCTCTGAGCATCACACCGCGAGCCGGCGGTGCAGGGCGTCGTCCCACTGGCCGGTGAGATAGCGGTAGATCCAGTTGCCGCGCTGCTTGAGCCGCTGATAGGCGGCCCTGAGGTCGAGCACCATGGTGATGCGCCGGTTGCGGCAGTTCAGTTCGCCGACGTCGTGGGTGGCGACCGGATGGAACCCCATCACGCGGGTATGGAAGCCGTAGGGGCTGTGCGCTTCGTCCTCGAACACGTCGGTGATGAAATGCGTGTAGCCGCGCGCGACGGTCTCGGCGGTCGCGGCGCGGATCAGGGCCGCGGCCACCATGAACCGGCGGCGATAGCGCGGGATCACCGCGAAGCGGCCGATCTCGGCAATGCGATTGTCGCGCAGGAAGCTCTCCACCGGCAGCTTGGGATCGAGCAGCTTGAAGCCGTATTTCGCATAGGCCGCGAGCGGCGGATCGTAGCGGATGCGCAGCACGCCGGCGGGACGCGCGCGCCGGCTCACGACGAACCAGGAAATCTCCTCGCTCTGCAGGTCTTCCGGCGGGATCTGCGCTTCCGGGTCGGTCACCCAGCGCTTTTCGCGCAGATAGGTCGCGCGCAACACCTCGATTACATGTTGACGGCCGGTCTCGTCGACGACGCGCTCCACCGAAAGGCGACTCTCAAGGTTCATGGCGGCCCTCCCTGTCCGGGGTCCAGGACTTGCCCGAAAGGCGGGCGATCTCGGTCATGACGGCGGCGTGCCAGTCGTGCAGCGCGGCGAACCGAAGCCGCGATTCTCCCGGCGGGGGATGCAGGGGCGGCCCGATATGGACCTCCATCAGGTCGCGGTCGCAAATGGGCCGGCTCGGCTCCGCCTGCGGGAACCTGATGCCGACCGGCACCACCGGAACGCAGGCCTGAAGCGACAGCAGCGCGGCGCTGCGCCGGCCGGCCAGCAGCCGGTGCGGATTGCGATTGACCTTGCCTTCCGGGAAGATGCCGACGGAGCGTCCCTGCGCGAGATGGAGGCGGGCGCGGTCGAGCACGGTCCGCGAATGCCGATAGAACGGCTTGAGCGCGTCGAGTACGCGCGGCCTTGCGTGCTTGGCCGTCACGGTGATGGTCTCGGCGCGCCGATAGATCAGCCCGATGCCCGGGATCAGCCGGAAATTCCAATCCGCCATGAAATGGACGAGGCGGCCGCCCCGATGCAGCGTGATCAGCGCGGGAACGAGCAGCGCCTCGGTCCGGCAGTTGTGGTTGATGGCGAGAATGAACGGGTCGAGACCGGGGCGGACATGCTGCAGCCCGGAGACGGCGAGCACGCGCCGGCGCGCGAGCAGCGCCAATCCGCGGACCAGGTAGCGGTTGGTGAAGCCCTGGTAGGGCAGCGGCCAACGCAAGAGCTCCTGCGCCGCCGGCGGCTCCCAGTTCAGCGGACTGGTCTGTAGCGACATCCGCCCAGCCTTCGCAGGCCGTCAGCCCCGCCGCACCGGTGCGGCAGGCGCGTATCCCGCCGCTGTGTGGTGCGCGATTCCTGTTGCGGGACGATGAGCATTGGGTGACGGCGCGGTGACATGGGTCGGAGCCGACGGCTCCGTCATCCAGCCCAATTCATCGCCATCGCCGGGCGTGACCCGACAGATTCCCGCGTGCGCGGGAATCAGCGGAAGACGGATCAACCCGCGCGTTACCCGCTTCCCACCAGACGGAGAGAAACACGGCCCGTCGCGACGGCGTGCGGCGAGCCGTCCGGTTCGATCGCGAGCGGACGACCGCCGCAGCTCTGGAACGCGCGGCTGCGGCAGGTCAGCACGATCATCTGCTGCTTCTCGGCCGCCTGCATCAGCACGTCGAACATGCGCTCGATGCGTTCATCGTCGGAGAAGACGAGCGAGTCGTCGAGCACCACCGGCGCCGGCTGGCCGCGTTCGGCGAGCAGCCGGCCGAAGGCCAGCCGCACGACGATGGCGATCTGCTCGCGCGTCCCATCCGAGAGGGAGCCGAACGGCTCGATCTCGGCGCCGCTCCGCTGCACGCTTCCGATGGTGAAGTCCTCGTCGAGCTCGGCGTCGGCGCCGGGGAAGAGCGTGTGCAGATAGGGCTGCATCGCCCGTTTCACGGGCGCCAAGAATTTCTCGCGCGCCTCGCGCCGGCAGGCCTCGATCGTGTCGCGCAGAAGTCGAAGCGCGGCGAGCCGCCGCTCGATGCGCGCAAGCTCCTTCTCCGCGAGCGCGAGCGCCTCGACCTGTTCGCTCTCCCGTTCGCCGAGACCTTCTCCGCCCCGGCTGGCGATACGGCCCTGCAGCCCGGCAATGTCGCGCTCCGCCTCCTGCAGCCGGTCCTGCCGCGCGGCGATTGCCTGGGTGAGGCGTTTCACCCGCGCCTCGATCGCCTCGCGCTGTTCGCAGCTCGGGACGGCGGCGCGCAACCGCGCCGCCTCGGCCTGCGCCTGCGCGAACAGCGCGCCGGCCTGCGCCGCCTCCGCCGCGAGCACGACGAGCTTGTGCGGCCGCTCCTCGTCCGGGCAGAGCGCGAGGTCCTCGGCCAGCCTGTCCCGCGCCGCGGCGCGCTCGGCGCGGAAGGCGGCGAGCCGCATGTGTTCGGCCGCGACCGTGCTGCGCGCAGCGAGCGCCACGGCTTGCAGATCATGATGCTCGCGCTTGAGCGTATCGCGGGCCTGCTCCGCCGCGCCGCGCCGCGCGCGCAGCGCCTCGCGATCGGAGAGGGTCTCCGACATGCCGGCGAGTGCGGCGAGTTTCGCCTGCGCCTCGGAGAATGCCTTTTCCAGCAGGACGACGCCGTCGTCGCCCTTCCCGCCCGGCGCGATCATGGCGAGTTCGGCGGCGAGCCCGCGCTGCTCGGTGGCGATATCCTCGGCCTTCGCGCGGCGCTCGCGCGCCTCGGCGAGCGAGCGGGCGCCTGCGGCGCGCAGCTCGCGTTCCAGCGTCTCGCGCGCGCGATCGATGCTCTGCGCATCCTCCGGGCTCGCGGCCGGCGTGATCTCGATCGAGGCGATCTCCGCAACGTCGATGCGCAGCGGCTCGCGTGCGGCGAGGTCGCGCGGGCCTGTGATCGTCGCGCCCCCGCAGGTGACACGCCCGGCGCCGTGCGGCCCGAGCCGGATGGCGATGCGCGGCGCCTTCGCCTCGCGCCGCATCTGCGCGGCGTCGAGAGCTTGCCCGGCCTGCTCGATCCGGCGCAGGGCGTCGGGCGCAATGGTCGACACGGCGAAGGCCTGGTGGAGAACGCCGATCCGATCGCGCAACGCGCGCGCCTGATCGAGCCGCGTCCGCAGTTCGGCGACGCGCTCGGCGTCGTGCGCGGCAAGCTCGCATGCCCGCGCCATATCCGCTGCGCGCTCGGCCGCGGCGAGCCGATCGGCGAGGTCGGCCAGCGCGTTCTCCTGAGCGCCGAGCGCCGCCGCCAGTTGGTTCAGGGCCGCATCCTGCTCTTGCGCCTGCCGGTCGAGCCCGCCGATGCGGGCGCGCGATCCGGCGATGCGCTGGTCGAGCGCGATCAAGCGCTGATGCTTGTCGCGCGCGCGCTCAAACGCAAGTTCGCTGCGGGCCGCAGCGATCTCGGCCTGTTGCGCGGTCTGGTCGAGGCCGTTCGCGGTCTCGCGTTCGCGCGCGGCGACATCGAGAGCGGCCTGCATCTCTGCAAGCACGCCGGCGTCGGCCAGCCCGTCCCGCTCGCGCAGCTTCGCCGCGAGCGCGCCGCGATCGGCTTCGAGCGCAGCGAGCGTCGCGCGCACGCCGTCGAGCGCGCGGCGCGCGGCCTCGACGCGATCAAGCGCCGCCTTCCACCCGCCGCCCGTTTTCGGCTGCCCCGTCTTGGTCTCTTCCGGAGCGAGCTGGGCGACGACATTCGCGAACACCCGCTCGCCGCGTTCGCCGCCGAGCACCTGGCCGACCTCGGCTTCGATGACCCGGTTGAGCAGCGCCCGCCCCTCCCCGCCCGGCTTGACCGGCTCGAACGACTGGCCCTGGCGAACCCACAACAGGCCGAAGGCGGACTCCTCGAAGCTCCGCGCGCCCGGAGACAGACCGAGGATCGACCAGAGCTCCTCGTCGGCCGCGCGCCCTTCGGCGACCAAGCGTTCCGCCTTGTACAGCCGGCTCGCATGGCCGCGCAGGAATGTCTTCTCGATACGATAATCGGCGTCGCCGCAGCGAAATCCCACCTCGACAAGCGCGGAGAGCTGCGCCCCGATGCAGCCGAGCGCTCGGGTCTCCTTGGTGTTGCTGTCGTGGCGGGCGAACAGGCAGGCCTGCACGGCGCGGAATATGGTGGACTTGCCCGCTTCGTTCGGTGCGCACAGCAGATTGAGGCCCGGTCCGAGGCCGCGCACGACGTGGCGCCGGCGGAACCGCCCGACGCCCTCGACCGCGATATGGGTGATGATCATCGCGCTGACCGCTAGGCCGTCGCTTCGAGATACAGGGCCATCAGCGCGTCCTCGGCCGTCTGGCGCTCGGCAAGAGCGAGCGCCGGGTCGACCGAGCGCTCCTTCAAGGTCTCGGCGGCTCGGCGCAGCACGCCGTCGAAGTCGATCGTCTCGAGATCGTCGCGGTCGGGGCGGACGCGCAGGTCGAGATCGACGTCGAGATGGAACACCAAGGCCTGCAGCCGCTCGAGCCACTGATCGAGCAGGCGGCGCGCGGCGATCGAGGCGGCGCCGCTGATCGCAAGCGAGAGCACGAGCTTGGAGACCGGCGCCGCGGCCGCCTGCAGCGCGGCCTCGTGCGCGGCGAGCTGGTCGGGCTCGCTCAGCGTGATCGCGTCGGTGCGCCAATGATAGGTCCCGACGCATCGCCGCTCGACATCCGGAACCGCGCCGGCGCGCGGGATGGTGACCAGCAGCGCGGTCCCCACGGCCTGGCTGTTGTGACGGTCGGGCTCCGGCGTGCCGGCATACCAGGTGCGCGCAGTGATCGCCTGCGTGCGATGCCAGTCGCCGAGCGCGAGGTAATCGAGCCCGGCGCGCTCGGCGCGGGCGGGATCGATCGGGTTGTTCGCCTCGCCGTCGCCCGCGCCGAATTGGGCGATCGCGCCGTGGGCGAGCCCGATGCGGATCGCGCCCTCCGGCGTCGGTGTCTCCTCCATGCGCGCGGTGAGGTCGCGCGTCTCGGCCTTGCCGGTCAGCGGCGCGGGCAAGAGAAAGCAGCTTTCATCGAGCGCGACCGGTCGGGGCTCGAGATGCAGCCGCACATTGGGCGGCGCGCCGAGCGCGCGCACCCGCTCCCAGACGCCGCCCGGCCGATGCGGATCGTGATTGCCCGGCAGAAGGTGCCAGGTGACGCGGGGCAAGCGCTGCATGCGTTCCAGCGGCCCGCGCAAGGTGACGTTCGCCGGCGTTTCGGAATCGAAAACGTCGCCCGCGACCAGCACATGCGCGATGCCCTCGGCAACGGCGAGCTCGCCCAGCCGCTCGAGCGCGTCGAGCCGCGCGGCGCGCAAGGCCTCCGCCTTTTCGCCGAAGCGCAGGAACGGTTTGCCGATCTGCCAATCGGCGGTGTGCAGAAACCGCATGAGTCAATTTCGATGCGCCGCGGTCGGCGGCGCTCGGGCCCGCGAATCGGACATGCGATGTTAGCGGAAATTAACGCATCACGGGACGGGGCATCCCGAGGGTATCCGCGATCCGCCTTTTGCCGAGGCGGAATGCCGAAGAGCCGCGCCAGCGTCGTGCCTCTGACGCTTCGCTCCCACAAGCACCGACGCGTGTCCCGCGCGCGGCGCGGCGCAGAACGGTGCGGCGCAGATGCGGGACTCCGGCCCGCAGGTCCCGGTTCTGCAGCGCGCACGTCGTGCTGCGCTGCGCCCCGGGACACGAACTCGCTGACGGGAACCGAGCGTTTATTCCACGGCGCTAGCGCCGCCCTGCCCGCGCGGCCTGGGCGAGCAGCCAGGCGCTGATCTCTGCGGTCTCCTTGACCGAGCCGAGCCGGCCGGACGGGCCGCTATGGCCTGCGCCCATCTCCACCTTGAACAGGAGTTCCCGATCGTCGGTCTTGCTCGCGCGCAACCGCGCCACCCATTTCGCCGCTTCCGCGAAACTCACCTGGCTGTCATGCAGCGCCGCGGTGACGAACATCGCCGGATAGGCCTTGCGCTCGATATTGTCGTACGGCGAATAGGACAGCATGTAGTCGTATTGGTCCTTGAGCGCCGGATTGCCCCACTCTTCGTATTCGAGGGTGGTCAGCGGCACGGACGCATCCGACATGGTGGTGATGACGTCGACGAACGGCACTTCGGCGACCATGCCCGCGAACAATTCCGGACGAAGATTGGCGACGGCGCCCACCAGCAGTCCGCCGGCGCTGCGTCCCTGTGCGAACAGGGCGCGCCGGTCCGCATGCCCGCTCGCGATCACGGCTTCGCCCGCCGCAATGAAATCGGTGAAGCTGTTGCGCTTGTTGAGCAGGCGGCCTTGCGCGTACCAGCGTTCGCCGCGTTCGTGACCGCCGCGCACATGCGCGACGGCATAGACGAAACCGCGATCGATCAGGCTGAAGGGCGCGGCGTTGAAGGTCGGGCGCGAACTGTACCCATAGGCGCCGTAGCCCAGCAGGAGGGTCGGATTGCCGCCGGGCCGACGCAAGTCCTTGCGGTAGACGAGGGTCACCGGGACCTTCTCCCCGTCGGGAGCCGTGGCGGCGATGCGCTCGAAGGCATAGGCGTCCGGCCGAAACCAGCGCGCGTCGGGATCTTCCTTTCGGAGCGCAAGCGTTCCGGCCTTCATGTCGAAATCATAGGTGGATTCCGGCTGGAGCGGCGCGCTGAAGCGAAGACGCAGAACATGCGCGGCCGGTTCGCGATTGCCGCCGAACCCGCCGAACATGAAATCGGACGTTGCGACCCCGAACGCGGCCGGGAGCGGCACGGCGACTTCGCGCAGATCGGCAAGGCGCACGACGCGGATCGCGACGGCCCCCTCGTGCTCCTCGTCAACCGCGACAAACTCCTCGAACGGCTCGAACCGCCAGAGATAGCGGCCGGGCCGGTGCGGAATCAGCTCGACCCAGTTGGCGGCGTCCGGCCTGTCCTGCGGCGCCGTCATCAGGCGATAGTCCGGCGCATCGAGATTGGTGCGAATGAAGAACTTGTCGCCGACGTGATCGGCGAAATAGCGCATTCCGACCCGGCGCGGCTCCATCACGGCGAACGCGCCGTCCGGCCGGTCTGCGGGCAGGTAGCGCATCTCGCTCGTGTTCTCCTGCTCGCTGCGGATCAAAATGAATTTGCGCGACTTCGAGGCGAACACGGAGACCTCGAAACGCGGGTCCAGCTCCGAATAGACGAGCACATCCGAATCCGGATCTGCCTCCACGCGGCGCCGCCACACCTCGTGCGACCGCACGGTCTTCGGTTCGGTCCGTACGTAGAACAAGGTCGCGCTGTCGGCGGCGAAGGTGAAGTTCGCCGCCGCATCCGCGATTCCGAGGTCGACGATTTCCCCGGTCGCGATCGTCCGAACGAACAGGCGATGGCGGCGTCCACCGGTCAGATCGACGGCAAAAACGACGCGAGCGCCGTCCGGACTTACCTCCCAGCGGTTCATCCGAAAATACGGGTGGCCGGCGGCGAGGGCCGCGATATCCAGGACGATTTCCTCGGGCGCTTCCGGCGCATTCCTGCGCCGCACGATCACCGGGTACTGCGCTCCGTCGGCGAACCGGCGCTCGTAGAGATACCCGTTGTCGGAATAGGGCACGCTCGCGTCTTGCTGCGCTTCGCGCTCCCGCAATTCTGCGGCGATCTCGTCGGCGAGCGGCTTGATCGGGCGAAGGCGAAACTCGGCATGGGCGTTTTCGGCCGCGATATAGGACATCACCTCCGGATCGTCGCCATTGCGCAGCCAGTCGTAATCATCGGCACGCGCGCGCCCATGTTCGTTCAGGGTCTTGGCGACGACGCGTGCGCTCGGCGGCGCGGCGCCCGAGAAAGCGCCCTCGGCGCGCAGCGGGGCATCCGGCATAGGCACGGTCGAACAGAGGATCGCGAGACCGAAGCTCAAGACGGCGATTCGCATACGCGGCATCATCGCACCTCGGGCGGAGAACTCCCCTTCCAAGTCTTCGCCCGACTTGGTCGTTCCCGAAAACGTCGCCAATGTGTTCTTCCGGAAGCGCGCCGATCACGATCGATTGCATTCACCCGCGTCGATTAGACGTCGGCGGCTTGGCCATGAAGGCCATCCGATTCTGATTGTGCTCCATGTTGCGCGGGAGGCGTGTGGCCGAATACCCCGCCGCCGCCAGCAGGGCGAGGAAGTCCGCTTCGGCATATTGGCTTATGCCGAGCCCGGAGCGCAGGCTGCAATAGGACGAGGCCGCGGTGCGCGCGACGCCCACGAGCGCCGCGAGCAGAAATCCATGCGCGAACGCGTAGCGCAGCAGCGCGGCAAGATCGCTGAACACGCCGACATCCGGCGGGATCACGTCGGCGACCACCAGCTGGCCGGCCGGGCCGAGCAGACGCCGCCAGCGCGCGAGCAAGTCTTCGAGGTCGGCGCGATTCAAATATTGCACGACCGAGTTGGCGACGATGAGATCGACGCTCGCGGCCGGCAGCGTCTTCAGGTCATCGGGCGCAATCACCCGGATATTCGGCACGCGCGCGAATCGCTGCTTCAGCCGCTCGCGCAGCTTGGGACCCGCTTCGCAAAGATAGAGCTCGCTGCAATGGGCGGCGACGGCGTCGGCGTGCAGGGCCTCGCCGCACCCGTAATCGATCGCGCGCGCATTGCGCCTCGGAATGAGGGCGATGATCGCCTGCGCGATGTCGCGGTAATGGACATCGGCGTGGCGCGCATTGACATAGATGGAATGCGAGCTGTCCCAGTAGCTCACCCAGTCGCGAATTCCCGTGCTCATCGCGCTCCGATCGCCCCGCTTGTGGCCGCGTCGTTCCGACGCGGAATCGCAGCGAGCATCGCCCGGCGCCGCCCGATACGCAACGCATCGGGACGGTTGCGGCGATCAGGTCGGGTCGGATACGCGGAAACGCTTCGGCGCCGCGGCCCGCATGTCGGCGCTCCAAAGCGCGATCAAGGGCCCGTCTTTGCCGAGAACCGGGTCGGTGCGCGGCAGCGGCACGGCGGGAACGGCGACGAGCGCAGCCGCGTATTCGTCCCTGCCGCCGCGGCACAGATCGTATTCGCCGGTCGGGGGATAGGCGCCGATGACGACGAAGTCCGAGCTTGCGGCGATGCGCTGATGGCCGGTGCCGGCGGGAAGCACCGCGACATCGCCGGCATGCAGTTCGACCTCGACGCCATTGTCGCCGCCGAAGCGGACCCTGGCGCGGCCGC
The DNA here is from genome assembly GCA_963712435.1 of uncultured Alphaproteobacteria bacterium. Taxonomy (GTDB): domain Bacteria; phylum Pseudomonadota; class Alphaproteobacteria; order Rhizobiales; family Xanthobacteraceae; genus Rhodoplanes. The sequence goes on from CAVQIB010000001.1 coordinate 569,520, forward strand.
GCGCCACGCCCATCGCCTCGTGGATGCGCGAATGGTAGTGAACAAACGGATAGACGCCGTTGCGCCAGCGTCCGCCCCAGCCGTGCCGCTCGAAGATTTCTTCAATGGCGGCCTCGGGATCGGCCGAACCGTGAAGGTCGATTGCCCCGCGAAACACCACGAAGGCGAGCGCCGGGTTGTTGGGGATCGACCCGTCGTCCTCGAAGCGAAAGGTCTCCGGCGCGCTGCTCGCTTTGTCGTGCATGGATGCAAGTCCTGCTTCGTCTGGACGAACCGGCTGTTATGACGGCTTAAAGCGCGTGCGACTCCCCGGTTCCGCGACCGGCGATATGTCGGCGCCGCGCACCCTATCGGGGAACCGTCGCGTGAGGGCGGAACCAACCGGACGGACAGCGGGTTTCTCGATAGCCGCGAAGACAAGGTTTTCCCGGCTGCATCAGTTATTCCCCACACCGCGAAACACCGCCAAGAGGTGCCCCCGTGACAAAAGTCAAGCAATTTGAACCGCGTGGACAAGTCGCCGCCCCGCTCAGAACGCCCACCGACCTGTCCCCGGACGCGGTGAGCGCCGTTTCCACCGCGCTCAATGCGCTGCTCGCCGACAGCTTCGCGCTCTATCTCAAGACCAAGAACTTCCATTGGCATGTGAGCGGACCGCATTTCCGCGACTACCATCTGCTGCTCGACAAGCAGTCCGAGGAAATCCTGGAGACGACCGACGAACTCGCCGAGCGTGTCCGCAAGTTGGGCGGCACGACGCTGCGCTCGATCGGCCATATCGCGCGGCTGCAACGCATTTCCGACAATGACGCGGAGATGGTGCCGCCGCTCGACATGCTGCGCGAACTGCTGGAGGACAACAAGTCGGTGATCACGAACATGCGCGAGGCGCATGAAATCGCCGACGAGCACGACGACGTCGCCACGGCGAGCCTGCTCGAGAACTTCATCGACGACGCCGAGAAGCGCGCCTGGTTCCTGTTCGAGGCGAGCCGCGACGCCGACAAAACCGGCCACTGACCGGAAACCTTCCGAAACACCGCGGCGCAACCATCGGGTTGCGCCGCCTGCCCCTGACGCCGTTCAGGCGGCCTTCCGCTCCCGCATCAGTCCGGCGAAGCGCTGGAACAGATAGTGGCTGTCGCGCGGGCCCGGCGACGCCTCCGGATGATACTGCACGGAGAACACCGGACGGTCGCTGAGGGCGAGCCCGCAATTCGAGCCGTCGAACAGCGAGACATGCGTTTCCCGCACATTGTCCGGCAGGCTCGCGCGGTCGACCGCAAAGCCGTGATTCATCGAGGTGATCTCCACCTTGCCGGTGGTGAGGTCCTTCACCGGATGATTGGCGCCGTGGTGGCCCTGGTGCATCTTCATGGTGCGTCCGCCGACCGCGATGCCGAGCATCTGGTGGCCGAGGCAGATGCCGAAGGTCGGCATGTTCCGTTCGATCAGCGCGCGGATGACCGGAACGGCGTATTCGCCGGTCGCGGCCGGGTCGCCCGGCCCGTTGGAGAGAAACACCCCGTCCGGCGCGAGCGCGAAAATATCCTCGGCCGCCGTGGTCGCGGGAACGACGGTGACCTTGCAGCCGCTGCCCGCCAGCAGCCGCAGGATGTTGCGCTTGACGCCGTAATCGATGGCGACCACGTGGAACTCCGGCGTTTCCTGCCGACCGTAGCCCTTGCCCCACTCCCACGGCGTCTCGTCCCAGGTGAAGCGCTGGCCGGAGGTGACCATCGGCACGAGGTCCATGCCGACCAGGCCCGGCCATTCGCGCGCCTCCGCCGTGAGCGCGTCGAGATCGAAGCGGCCGTCCGGCGCATGCGCGATCACGGCGTTCGGCATGCCCTTGGCCCGGATGAGCGCGGTCAGCGCGCGCGTGTCGATGCCGGCCAGCCCGATCACGCCGCGCGCCTTCAGCCATTGGTCGAGATGGCGCGTCGCCCGGTAGTTCGACGGCTGGGTGATCGCCGAGTGCAGGATCACGCCGCGCGCCCCCGGCGTGGCGGCCATGTTGACGGTCTCGATGTCCTCCTCGTTCGTGCCGACATTGCCGATATGCGGGAAGGTGAAGGTGATGATCTGCCCGGCATAGGACGGGTCGGTGAGGATCTCCTCGTAGCCCGTCATCGCCGTGTTGAAGCACACCTCGCCCACGGCGCGCCCGGTCGCGCCGAAGCCGAAGCCTTCCAGCACCGTGCCGTCGGCGAGCACGAGCAGCGCGGTGGGGGCAGGCTCGGTCCAGGCGGATGCGTCGGGGTTGGTGCTCAAGTCGTTGCCTCAATGTCCGGAACTGACGCTCGCCCGCGCCGGGACGGTTGGTCTTTTGGCCGTTCCGGACTTATTTGCGTATAAGGGGCCCCAAGACAAGGCCCGGAGTTCCACCAGCACAGAGGGCGCAATGCTGCGCGACGACATCAACACGGCCCTGAAGGCGGCGATGAAGGCGCATGAACCGCGCCGCGTCTCGACGCTGCGCCTCGTCAATTCCGCGCTCAAGAACGCCGACATCGAGGCGCGCGGCCAGGGCAAGGCGCCGCTCACCGATGACGAGCTGCTCGGGCTCCTGCAGAAGCTGATAAAACAGCGCCAGGAGTCGGTCGAGCTGTACGACAAAGGCGGGCGGCCCGAACTCGCACAGAACGAGCGCGAGGAGATCGCGATCATTTCCGCTTATCTCCCCAAGCAGATGTCGGAGGCGGAGGCGCAGGCGGCGATCGCCGCGGTGATCAAGGATGTGGGCGCCGCCTCGATGAAGGACATGGGCAAGGTGATGGCCGCGCTGAAGGAGCGCCATGCGGGCGAGCTTGATTTCAGCAAGGCGAGCGGGACGGTGAAGGGGCTGCTCAGCCGGTAAAGCTCCGGGTCATACTCGTCCTCCCCCGCTGCGCAGTGGAAGATGAGGTGCTCGCCTATGTCGTCGCGGCCGAGTATCTCAAGCGCTGTGCGGTGGGCGAGGGCGAGCGGCATCGCTATCGGCGCGGCCGCGAGCGTGACCACAACGCGCGGGCCGGCCCGGCGGCAGGACGCCGGGCGGCACGCGTGACATATGCAAGCACGTGACATATTCGAGAGAGACGATGCAGCTCTATTACGCCTCGCGGGACGGACAGGCCCGCAAGATCGCAACCCGGATCGCCGAGCGTCTCGCCGCGCAAGGCATTGCGGCAACGCCCGCCGATCTCGCCACGGCGCAGCCCTCGCCGGCTGAACTTGCGCAGGCCGCCATGGTGGTCGCCGTGCTGGCGGTGCGCTACGGCCGCCATCTGCCCGAGGCGACGCGTTTCGTGGAAACCTTCGCCTTGCTCCATCGCCCGCCGCCGCTCGCGCTCGCCTCGGTCAACCTGACCGCGCGCAAGCCGGGCAAGGACACGGCCGAAGGCAGCGCCTACCTGCGCAAGCTGATCGCCCACAACAGACTAAAGCCGGCGCTCGCCACCGCCTTCGCGGGAAAGCTCGATTATCCGCGCTACGACTTCTTCGACAAGCACATCATCCGCTTCATCATGCTCATCACCGGCGGCCCGACCGATCCGTCGGCGGTCGTCGAGTACACCGATTGGGACAAGGTCGACGGCTTCGCCGACGCGATCGCCGAGGCCTATGGCCGTGGAGAGGATCGCAGCGCCGCGTCGGGATGAGGCGGCTCAGTCCGGGTCGCGCTTGATGATGGACAGATTGTTCGGGTCGAGCTTGAGATCGAATGATCGCCCGTCCGTGCCGACGGCGTCGTCCACCTCCCATGCGGGGCCATCATCGTCGAACTCGATATCGTCCCAACGCGTGAAGCCCTGCTGGCGCAGAACGGCCTCGATCCGGCTGCGCTCCTCGGGGGTCGGCGCGCGGTCGGCCAGGACAGGCTGGCCGGCGACCGCAAGAAAAGCCGCGGCGGAAATCCAGCGAAGCGCTTGATTGAATCGCATTGTCGATGCTCCGTTTGTGCGGGGGCCGGCCCCGGGTTCGTGACAAACGCCATGCGCCCGCGCGGCCTGGCTGAAAACGCGAAACCCCGGGCCTTCGTTCCTGTCGGCGGAAGCGGCATTCACGGGCGCACGCCTTTCCGGCGCGGCCGGTTGCGCCCATATTGCGGCGATGACGAATCCGCCCGACAGGCCGAGCAAGGCCGACAAGCCGAAGAAGGACCCGGCGAAGCCCACGCGCGCCAAGGCGGCGCGGCCCGACCTGCCGCCGATCGCGCCGGCGCTCGCCGAGCTGCTCAATCCCGGCATCGGGCGCGGGACGGCCGGCGTCGGCTCGCAGACCGGGATCGAGCCTTCGCGGGAAGGATACGCTCCGTCCCCGACCCTGCCTCGCATGCAATCGCCACCTCTCCCCAGGGGGGAGAGGTTCCGCCGAAGGCGCGGGCGAGGGGAAGCCAAACGACCGACGCGCACACCCCCTCACCCGCCGACGCTCCGCGTCGCCGGCCTCTCCCCACAGGGGAGAAGCATGATGTCGATCCGCATACGCAAGAGCAGACCGAAGCTCGGCCACGAACCGGCCTGCAGCCGCCGCCCGACAATTCACGCGACCGCCGCGCCGACTTCGCCGCCGCGCACACCGCGCGCAAATCGACCGAAGGTTTTGCCGAGGCTCCGCAAGCCTCCTATCGCGAGACCGGCGAGCGCGCGCCGAAATCGCCGCTGCGCCCCCTCTCGCAGCCGCCGGGCGGACGCGTCGGACCGGGCGAACTCGACCCGGACATCGCCAAAGCGTTGGGGATCGAGGAGGACACGGACGGACAACGGACGGAGCACGCGCCTTCCTCGCCTCCCCCTGAAAGGGGGAGGTCGGAGCGAAGCTCCGGGTGGGGGTCGGGAGCAGCTTCAGACCCCTCCCCGGAGCATCTGCGATGGCCCGACCCTCCCCTTCCAGGGGAGGGCGATGGGGACGCGAGCGCAAGCTCGCCGCCCAAGACTGAAAGACCCTCACCCGGATCGGGGCGGGGGCAGGGCCTCTCCCCCCCTGCGGGGAGAGGCAAAGGCGCAAGACGCGGAGGGGTAGACGACAGCGGGGGCGGCCCGCTCGCCGGCATTGCCGGAATTGCGAGCCAGCATGCGCTGGATCGCCTGCTGCGCGAGGGGCGGCCCGAGTTTGCCGAACGGCCGTGGACGCCGCACCGCCCGCCGCGCCCGGAAAAAAGCGAGGGCGGCGTCGCCCTCGTGCTGAAATCCGAGTTTGACCCGAAGGGCGACCAGCCGCAGGCCATCGCCGGGCTGGTGGAGGGGATCGGGCAGAGCGAGCGCACGCAGGTGCTGCTCGGCGTCACCGGCTCGGGCAAGACCTTCACCATGGCGAAGGTGATCGAGGCGACGCAGCGCCCCGCGCTCATTCTCGCGCCGAACAAGACGCTGGCCGCCCAGCTCTATGGCGAGTTCCGCAACTTCTTCCCCGACAACGCAGTCGAATACTTCGTCAGCTATTACGACTATTACCAGCCGGAAGCCTATATCCCGCGCACCGACACCTATATCGAGAAGGATTCCTCCATCAACGACCAGATCGACCGCATGCGCCATTCGGCGACGCGCGCGCTGCTGGAGCGCGACGACGTGATCATCGTCGCCTCGGTGTCGTGCATCTACGGCATCGGCTCGGTCGAAACCTATTCGGCGATGACGTTCACGCTCAAGCGCGGCGAGCGCATCAACCAGCGCCAGCTGATCGCCGATTTGGTCGCGCTGCAATACAAGCGCGCCGCCGATTTCGCGCGCGGCACGTTCCGCGTGCGCGGCGATGTGATCGACATTTTCCCCGCCCACTACGAAGACCGCGCCTGGCGCGTGAGCCTGTTCGGCGACGAGGTGGAGTCGATCGACGAGTTCGATCCGCTGACCGGGCGCAAGACCGACGAGCTGCGCTTCGTCAAGGTCTACGCCAATTCGCATTACGTGACGCCGCGTCCGACGCTGCTGCAGGCGATCGCCGGCATCAAGGCGGAGCTGCGCGGCCGGCTCGGCGCGCTCAACGACGCCGGCCGCCTGCTCGAGGCGCAGCGGCTGGAGCAGCGCACGCTGTTCGACCTCGAAATGATGGAGGCGACCGGGAGCTGCGCCGGCATCGAGAACTATTCGCGCTATCTCACCGGCCGGCTGCCGGGCGAGCCGCCGCCCACGCTGTTCGAATATGTGCCGGACAATGCGCTCGTCTTCGTCGACGAGAGCCACGTGACGGTGCCGCAGCTCGGCGGCATGTTCCGCGGCGACTTCCGGCGCAAGGCGACGCTCGCCGAATACGGCTTCCGCCTGCCCTCCTGCATGGACAACCGGCCGCTGCGCTTCGAGGAATGGGACGCGATGCGCCCGCAGACCGTCGCGGTGTCGGCGACGCCGGGCGGCTGGGAGATCGACCAGGCGGGCGGCGTGTTCGTCGAGCAGGTGATCCGTCCGACCGGGCTGATCGATCCGCCGGTCGAGGTGCGCCCGGCGCGCACCCAGGTGGACGATCTCGTCGGCGAGGTGCGGGCGGTGGCGGCGGCCGGCTATCGCGCGCTCGTCACCGTGCTGACCAAGCGCATGGCCGAGGACCTCACCGAATATCTGCACGAGCAGGGCCTGCGCGTGCGCTACATGCATTCGGACATCGACACGATCGAGCGCATCGAGATCATCCGCGACCTGCGGCTCGGCGCCTTCGACGTGCTGGTCGGCATCAACCTGCTGCGCGAGGGGCTCGACATTCCCGAATGCGCGCTGGTGGCGATCCTCGACGCCGACAAGGAGGGCTTTCTGCGCAGCGAGACCTCGCTGATCCAGACGATCGGCCGCGCCGCGCGCAATGTCGACTCCAAGGTGCTGCTCTATGCCGACACGGTCACCGGCTCGATGGAGCGGGCGATGGCCGAGACCAATCGCCGGCGCGAGAAGCAGGAGGCCTACAATGCCGAGCACGGCATCACGCCCGCGAGCATCAAGAAGGGCATCGCCGACATTCTCAATTCGGTCTACGAGCGCGATCATGTGCTGGTGGGCACGAATGCCGGCGGCCCCGGATCGCGGTCCGGGGCGGGCTTCGAGGACGCCGCCACCATCGGGCATAATTTCGAGGCGGTGATCGGCGCTCTGCAGACGCGGATGCGCGAGGCCGCCGCCGACCTGAATTTCGAGGAGGCCGCCCGCCTGCGCGACGAGATCAAGCGCCTGCGCGCGACCGAGCTCGCGGTGACCGACGATCCCACGGCGAAGCGGCCGCGCACCGCCGCGCCGGGGCGCCCCACTTCTCCCTCCCCCTGGTGGGGAGGGTCGGCGAGCGCAGCGTGCCGGGGTGGGGGGACCTCTCCTCCGCGCTCCTCTTCCGCTCCCTCCTCCCTTGAGGGGGAGGCCGGCGCGCAGCGCGGAGGGGGGCACTCGTGCGGACGCTGCGCCCAGCCCCCTCGCCAGCCCTTCCCCGCCTGCGGGGGAGGTAGCGGAGCGGAGCACCGCGGAAGCGGGCCAGCGTAAGGGTCCGCGCAAACCGACGCTCGACGAAATGGGCCCCGGCGTCGAAGCGATCCCTTACGGCCGCGACGAGCCGACGGGCGACCGCCCCCCGCACGGTAAGCCCGCTGGCGAGAGATCCTCCGGCCCGCGCTCCAAACTCGGCCGCCCCGGCATGCGCGGCGGCGGAAAGCCGCGCGGGCGGTAGGCTCATGGTTCGTCTTTGCCGTGCCTGACCCACGGCTGTCCGGTTGAACTCACAATCACACCTCTCCCCGGCGGGGAGAGGTCGGATTCGAGCGCAGCGAGAATCCGGGTGAGGGGGAATACAAGGTAAAATCAACACCCCCTCACCCCGACCCTCTCCCCGCCTGCGGGGAGAGGGTCGGGGTGAGGGGCAGCTTCCAATCAGCCGCGCAAACCGACCCTCGACGAAATGGGGCCGAGCGTCGAAGCAATTCCGCACGGCAAGGCGAAACTCGAGGGAGCGCGGCCAAGCGGCCCGCAGATCAAAGCTTAGCCGCCCCCGATGACCCGTAGAGGACATAGGCACGATAGTACCACTTAGCCAATGCCCTCGTACTTCGACCGAATATCTGTGCACTTTTTAACGTTCTTAGAGCCGATCCAGGAAGATCGGATTCATGCTGAGGGGGTTGGCCTTATCAGCCTTCGGAGCATGATGCGGATCATGGCGAGGCGGACGAAGGCGACGACGGTTCGGGCGTGGCGCTCGAAATCGCGCGACAGCCGGCGACATCGACTGACCCAGGCGAAGGTTCGTTCGACGATCCAGCGTTTCGGCACGACCTCGAAGCCGGTGGCGCCATCTCGCCGTTTGACCACTTCGATTGTCCAGGACCCGGTTTGCGCCGCGGCCGCGGCGGCTTTCGGCCCCTGATAGCCGCCGTCGGCGAAGATGCGTTCGATGAAGGGGAACTGGCGGCGGGTTCGCTGGTCGAGCACCAGCGCGACGCCGTCACGATCCTGGATGTCGGCGGGATGAACCGCGACGTTCAACAACAGGCCGAGCGTATCGACCAGAATGTGCCGCTTGCGTCCTTTGACCTTTTTCCCGCGTCGTAGCCTTGCGGGTCCAGCGCAGAGCCCCTTTTTGAGCGGCCTTGCCGCTCTGGCTGTCGATGATGGCCGCCGTCGGACTGGCGTCGCGCCCGGCTTGCTCGCGGGCCGCCACGTAGAGGGCGTGGTGGATGCGCTCCAGCGCGCCCTCACGATCCAGCAGGATGAAGTAGGAATGCACCGTGCTCTTGGGCGGCAGGTCCTTCGGCAGCGCCTGCCACTGGCAGCCGGTCCACAGCACGTAGAAGATCGCGTTGAGAACCTCGCGGATGTTAACCGACCGCTTGCGGCCCCCCCGCCGCGCCGGCGGGATCATCGGCACGATCAACAACCATTCGGCGTCGGTGAGATCGCTCGGATAACGAAGACCACGTCGGTCCGCGGCAACTCGGTGTTCGGGCTTCCACATCGGCGGCTCCGCTGGCAAATCACGGAGACACCACGGAATCACAACCAATTCCCCGAACTCAACAACTTCTCGGATCGGCTCTGAGAATGCTGGACTTCAGCCATCCGTTCACTCCGCCGCCACCAGCCCCACACGCGAATGATGCGCGTACGTCTTCCAGGTCGGCCGGTAATCGTCGTCCGCCTGGTTGCCCCAGGTCGCCCAGCCCTTGCGCGTGCCGCGGGCGAATAATTCCAGAAAGGGCCGCGGCGAACAGGCCTCGATGATCGCGTACTGCTCGTCGGGCTTGCGCGAATGCTCGCGCTTGCGGGTGGCGAGATAGTTCACCTGCCGGCGGCCGGGCGCGAGCGTGCGCGCGTTCTTGCCTTGACGCCGAACAGGATCAGTTCGGTGACATTGCGGAAGTAGAAGCCGACGCCGCGGCCGTCCGGGCCCGCCGTCCTTGCGCACCTTGTGCCAGACGAGGTTGGACTTGTAGGTGAAGCCCCAGGCCTGCATCACCGCAATGCCTTCCGGCAGCAGCGCGTTCGGGCACCACAGATAAAGATGCGCCGTCTCGCGCGTGACCGCCGCCACCGGCAGCGCACCGATCTCCTCGAAGCTCAGCGTGGCGTAACGCGCCAGCCGCTTGTGCTCCGGCGCGACCTTTCCGGTCTTGTTGGTGAATTGCCACGGCGGGTCGGCGAGCACCGTGGAAAACCGCCGACTGCCGGCGAAGCCCAGAAGATCGATGCCCGCCGCATGCATGGTGGTATCCTCCAAACTCACGCTTCCGCTCACTAAGGTTTCGCAGAAGATGCGACCCGCACCCATGCCAATTTACGATGTTCCCTGTCTGTTCTCAAGATATCCTGTGGTCAATCGCGAGAAATTTCCCGCACGGCGGCGCCCATGCTCGATCGGCTGATTTCGCAAGGCTTTCAGGTCGATTTCCGCTCGCATGCCAAAGCCATTCTCGGCGTGGACTTCCCCGAGGTCGCGGCGCAGCTCGAGGACGTTCTGCTGGCGTCGACCATTCCGATCGAGGAAATCATCGGTTCGGGAGGCGGCGAGACGAAAGGCACGCAAAGGCTACGGAATGCGCTGAAGCGATCGGGGTGGCGCAAGCACAATTTCGTCGTTCAGCAGATCATCGACGGGATCGAGCGCGAAGCTCAGTCGCACGAGGTCGATCATGTCCGCACCTTCGAGAGTGGAACGGTGGCGCTGGAGATCGAGTGGAACAATAAGGATCCTTTCTTCGACCGCGACCTTGAAAACTTCAAGCGGCTGCATGCCGACGGCGCGATTTCGCTGGGGGTCATCATCACCCGCGGCGCCGGCCTGCAGAACGAGATGCGAAATCTGGTCCGCCGGTTTGCCGATGAGAAAGAGATCAACGCGCCCGTCGACATGGAGCGGATCGGGCTATATCCCACGCGGCGGCAGATCGAAGAGGTGCGCAAGCGCGTGGAGCGCGAGAAGAACCCGGTGCCGTTTCGCGACGCCTGGGTCGAGCACTTCGTCAGCGACAAGTTTGGCGCCGCCACAACGCACTGGAGCAAGCTCGAAGCGCGGGTGCAGCGCGGGGTGGGCAATCCGTGCCCGCTGGTGCTGATCGGCCTGCCTGCCTCGATCGTCACTTTCGGCGAAAAAAGTCGGCAACGATCGAGAAGCTGCTGGTCGAGGGCCAGGAGACCGAAGACCACAGCGGCATGGATTAATCGATGGGGGCGAGCGACAGGTAACGAGTACGCTGCGCAAAAGGTAAATTCGCTGAACCGGGCTCTGAGCGCTCCGTCCCCCATCACTCCTTCAGCGGATCGTGCCCCCAGTTCATCAGGCTGTAGCGCCAGCGCGTGCCGGCGACGTCGCCGCCGGGGCGCTGGGCGAGATGGCGATGCACGTAGCCGATCGTCCTGCGCATATGCGCGTAGTCGTCGTCGCTCAACGCGCCTGCGGTCTTGCGCTTGATCGCGACGATGCGCCGGCCCGACTGGTGACCGACCGTCTCGTCCTCGCCCTCATGGGTCCATCCGACGCTCCGGCTCTCCTCGGTTCCGAGCCAGCGTTCGAGCTCCGCCGGGCTCATATTGGCCGCAGCGCGGAACTCGTCGCGGATGGTCTTGCGGTCGTCCGTCATCCCCTCGCCTTCGACAGCGCCAGCGCAAGCTCGCGCTTGCTCATGGCCGCGCGCCCGGGAATGCGCTTGCGCCTCGCCTCGGCGTAAAGCGCGGCCTTGCTCGGCGCGCCTTGCCCGTCCCTGCCTTGCCGGGCTTTGGTCGCAGCGCCGCTGCGCCGCGAGGCGCCGCGCGCCGCGGCGCCGTGCGGGGCGCGGTGCTTCGCCGTTCGCTTTCCGATGTCGGCAGGCTGGCGGGAGAACTGCTTGCCCTTGCGCGTGTCGCGCCGCTTCTTGTCCGTGGTGCGGCCGTAATCCGCCGCGCTCAAGCTCTCCCGCGCCTTTTTCGGGAGGTAGCGCTCGCCGGTGTCGACGCTGCGCCGGCCGGAGCGCGTGCCCCAGTCCTCGTTCGTCCACTGGTTCAGGCTGTTGTCCTTGCGCCGCTCGCCGATATAGCCGCCGCCCCGGCGCTTGTAGGCCTGGACCGCGAGTTGCGCCTTGCGCGCCGACCATTGGCCCGGCCGCCCGCCTTTGTCGCCGGTCGTGACCTCGCGCTTCACCCGCTCCCAGAGCGCCGGATCTGCGCGCTTTGCTCGCGTGCCCATGCCGCACCAACCGCCGCGGCAGCGTTGCGTTCCGGGCCGGAACACACGCCTCGCGTGGCCTCGGAGCCGGGGCCGTCAGCCACTTCGCGGCTACGCTCTCGCCGTGGCTCCCTTCACACGCCGGCCTCCGCCTTGCGCCAGCCCAGCGCGACGACGAGCGCCATCAGCGCGAGCATGGCGAGCGTCATGGCGACGGCGGCGGGCCAGCCGAAACTCTGCCAGGCAAGGCCGGGAAGCGAGGCGCCCGCGCTGCCGCCCACATAGAACGCGGTGACGTAGAGCCCCACCGCGGAGGAGCGCCCCACCTGCGCGGTCGCCGTCACCGCGCTGGTCGACACGGCCTGGCACATCATCCCGCACATGGCGCACAGCGTCAGCCCGGCGATGATGACGGCGAGCGAGGGCGCGAGCAGCAAGAGCGCGCCCACGGCCCAGACCGCGATCAGCCCGAGCACGAAAGCGCGACGCCCGAGCCGCCCGACCGCGCGCCCGACCAGCGGGGCGGTGGCGGTCCCGGCGAGATAGGTGACGAAGATCGCGCCCAGCATCGACGGGGTGAGCAGATAGGGCGGCGCGGCGAGATGGAAGCTCACATAGGTGAAGATCGCCATGAAGTTGAACAGCACGCCGAAGCCGACGGCGTAGAAGGCGAGCAGCCGCGGATCGCGCAGATTGCGCGCCATCTGCCGCAGCGACGCCAGGAACCCGTCGCTGCGCACGAAGCGGCGCTCGGGTTCGAGCAGCAGCGCGAAGGCGACGCCGCCGATCAGCGTGAGCGCGGCGAGCGACGCAAGCGCGGGCCGCCAGCCGATCAGGTCGGTCAGCACGCCGGGGATGAATCGGCCGGAAAAGCCGCCGAGGCTCGACCCCGACACATAGAGGCCGGCGACGCCCGGCACCTCCGCCGGCGGCCATTCGTCGCCGATATAGGCGACCGTGACGGCGAAGATCGGCGGCAGCAGCAATCCCTGGACGAAGCGCCAGAGGATGAGTTCGTCCACGCTGGCGGCGGTCGCCACCATCGCCATCGGCGCGGCGAGCGCGATCATCGCGCAGGCGATCACGCGCTTGCGCCCGAGCACGTCGGCGACCGCGCCGGTGAACGGGGCGGTCAGCGCGATGGCCAGGGAGCTCGCCGTCATCACCGCGCTGATGCGTCCGGCGCTCGCGCCGAATTCTCGCGCGAGCAGCGGCAGCAGCGCCTGCGGCGAATACAGATTGAGGAAGGCGCAGAAGCCGGCAAGCGCAATCGCGAGACGGCGGGCGTCGAGACTCATCGGCGCCCCGCCTGCTTGAGATGGTCGAGCGCGCGCGCAAGCGTCTGCTCGGGCGGGCCGGATGCGTCGATGGTCGTCCAGTCCAGCACGCCGAGATCGTAATGCTCCTGCCGGCGCGCGATCGCCTCGTCGGCGTCGGAGGCGTCGTGCATGCGCACCTTCACGCGCTCCACGCGGGATTCGAGATCGGCCGTCAGGAACAGGCCGATGAACCGCACCCCGGTCGCCCGCGCCGCGTCGGCGATCGCCCGCCGCTGCTCCACGCGCGCAAACACCGCGTCGACCACCGCCGAGTGCCCGGCCGCCGCGGGCCGCCGCACCTCCTCGACGAGGGTCGCATAGATGTAGTCCGTCACCTCCGTGCGATAGGCGTCGAGCGACAGGGTCGCCGTCTCGGCGACGCCGAAGATCGCCTTGCGCTTGGTGTCCGAGCGCAGGACGACCGCGCCCGGAAGCGGCTCGATATGCGGGGCGAGCATGCGCGCCAGGATCGACTTGCCGGTGCCCGAGAGGCCGCCGACCGCGACGATCAGCGGCGGCGGCGGCGCAATCAGCCTGCACGCCATCCGGAAATATTTGCGCGCCGATTCCGCGATCGCGGCGCCGTCATTGGCGGGGGAAATCGGCCGCGCAGCCGTGACCTTGGCGCGGATCGCCGCCCGCAGCGAGAGGAACAGCGGCAGCGCCGCAAGCCCGTCGAAGTCCTCGATTCGCCGCGTCTCGGCGAGATAGCGGTTGAGCACCACATTCGCCGCCGGCGTCAGATCGCGCTCGACCAGGTCCATCAGCAGGAAGGCGAGGTCGTAGAGCACGTCGCCCGCCGCGACGAGCGGATCGAATTCGAGCGCGTCGAAGGGGACCGGGTCGCCGTCGATCAGCGCGATATTGCCAAGATGCAGATCGCCATGCCCGCGCCGCACGAGGCCAAGCCGCCCGCGCGTGATGAGCAGCGGGCGGACCTTCCTCAGCGCAGCGAAGGTCGCGCGCGTCAGCGCCTCGCGCTCGGACGGGCGGTAGAGCGCCTCGCTTGCGGCGAACGCCGTCTCGTTCTGCCCGATATAGGAGGCGAGCGCCTCGATCCATGGCGCATCCTCGACGACCGGGGCGCGCGCATGGGCGGCGGCGACCGTGCGGGCGAGCTTGTCGGCGAGCGCAAGATCGATGCCGCCGCGCTCGGCGATCTGGTCGAGCGTCTGCGTCTCGTCGAAACGCCACATCTCGACGGCCCACTCCACCGGCTCGCCCGCCCCGCCGATCGCGAGCCCCCCATCCGCCGCGCGGGTGATGGCGAGGACGCCGCGGTAGAGATCGGGGGCGAAGGGGCGGTTAGCCTCGATTTCAGCCTTGCAGGCCGCCTTGCGCTTGGCGAGCGTGGAAAAATCCAGAAAAGGGAAGCGCACCGCCCGCTTGACCTTGAGCGCGCGCTCCCCCGCCAAGAACACCGAGGCCGCGTGGGTGTCGATGCGCTTGACGGCGGCGCCGCCATGCGTCGCCGGATCGGCGAGAAACGCGAAAACCTGCTGCTGCATGTCGGCTGAGTTCATGGGACGCCCGGGCGGACCGATGGGAGGGCCCGTTTAGCACAACGCTCTTGCGATATCCCGTTGACTTGTTTGTGCGTGGGGCGCTCGTGCCCCGTAAAGCGCCATGCCGGCATGCAAAATATAGCCGGCCAGAACCGATCCAGATCAAGAACCAAGCCTTCTGCCACCGCCAAAATCTCACTATCTTCCGGTCGGAGGGAATTGGAGCAATCGCATGACCCGGCTGCCGCACGAGCTGAAACGCATCCGACTGAATCTCGCCCGTTCGAAGGAGTTCCCGCTCGGCTCGGCGCGGCACGGCTACGAGTTCGTCGCTCCCCTCGACGGCGCCGGCCATATCGACCCGCATCTGTGGCACAAGCATCGCGAGCACTGCCGCGTGCGCCGCTTCTGGGGAGATGACGAGGAGCTCGGCCGCCTCGTGCACAAGCCGGGCGGCAAGGAGCATGCGCGCTGGGTGTTCGACTATGACGATGCCGCCGATGAGGACGACGAGGCGGGCTACCGCTTCGGAAGCCATGCCTTCCGGCCGGGCGAATATGTCTCGATCCGCGACGAGGACGGAGAGCTGCACACCTTCCAGGTCGCGTCGGTGGAGCCGGCGACCTGAACCGGCGCTCGGCCGGGAAACCGGCGTGCCGTCCACCGCTTCGTGGGCCGGGCACGGCGCAGCGTAAGCGCTTGCGCCGCTGACAACCCGTCATACGCGGGCTTGACCAGCTGCTGTCCGGTTCGCCCCTCTGATCGTCATGCTCCGCGCAAGCGGAGCATCCAGTAAACAAGCGGATGCTTGACGATTCCCTCAAAGACCGGGGTGACTGGATCGTCCGCCTGCGCGAACGATGACAACAGCCAGGTTGGCGACACTCCCGAACCCGGCGAACACGCCGTGACGCCGTACATCCAATTCCGCCGCATTCGGCAAACCGCAACCGGACAGGCGTGGGTCAAGCTCGGCAATGACGGTTGGTATGGATCAACGCCGCCCATCCCTCACCTCCGAACCCGCACGACGGATCGCGCATCTCCGCCTCACGGAATGTAAGTGGAGTAGACGTAGTCCTGGTCTTTTTTCGGCTCGTGACACGCAAAGCACTGTTTGGCGGCGTCGGTCACCAGCGGCTTGTTGGGGTCCCCGCCCTCCCAGAGCTGAAAACCCCAGCCGCCGGTGGATGCATACTTTTTTGAGTCCTTCACCATCAGGGCCAACGCCTTGCGCGCGCCTTCCACATAAGACCCGTCGTCGATGGTGAAGTCATGCAAGTCGGTTACGAACATTGATTTGTCGGGATACGGACCACCCTTCTTGAGCGCGGCCTCTCCGACCGCGTTGACATAGACATTGTGCATCCCGCCGAGTGAGGCGAACAGCGGACTCGCTTTGTCGACGATCATCGTGTTGACGTGAAACCAGCGCCGATAGCCGGTCGGCGGCTTCAGCGTGTCGGCGGGCTCCGCAGGGAACGAGACAAGGGCAAGCAGGAGCGTTCCCGCAAGCAAGCGCAATGTCTGCAGCATGGTTGCGCCCTTCCACCGGTTCGGAAGCGCCGCGTGCGCGAACGCGACTGAGGACGCGCAGCACGGACGCAATCCGTTCTCGAGACATGCCGGCCAGCCCGGCATGACGATAGCAGCCGGGCGCTGCTGCATCACAAGAAGCTCATCGGGTCAATATCGATCTCGCGCTTGACGCCGCCGGTCGGCTTGGGCGCCGCGGCGAGCCAGCGCCGCAGATAGGCGGAGAGGTCGAAGCCGCGCGGCGAACGCACGAGGATGCGGAAGCGATGGCGTCCGCGCACGACCGCGATCGGCGCCTCCGCCGGGCCGAGCACGCGCACCCGTTCGTCGCGCGGAGCAGCCGCGGCGAGCTTGCGCGCATCGCCTTCAGCCCCGGCGCGGTCGCCGGCGCTGACGATCAGGCTCGCCAGCCGCCCGAACGGGGGATACTGGGCCTGCTCGCGCGCGGCGATCTCGCTTGCATAGAACGCCTCGCGATCGCCCGCGATCAGCGCGCGCATCACCGGATGGTCCGGCTGATGCGTCTGGATCAGCGCATGGCCGCGGCCTTCCTCGCGGCCGGCGCGGCCCGCCACCTGGTGCAGAAGCTGGAAGGTGCGCTCGACCGCGCGCGGGTCGCCATTGGCGAGCCCGAGATCGGCGTCGACGACGCCGACCAGGTTGAGCTTGGGGAAATGGTGTCCCTTGGCGACGAGCTGCGTGCCGATCACGATATCGACGCGCCCCTCCTCGATGTCGCGCAGCTCGTCGCGCAGCCGCTCGACCGAGGTGACGAGGTCGCTCGACATCACGAGCAGGCGCGCGCCGGGGAAGAGCGCCGCCACCTCTTCGGCGAGCCGCTCCACGCCCGGGCCGCAGGCGGCGAAGCTGTCGACCGCCTGGCAATGCGGGCACGCCGGCGGGTGCGGCATCGCAAAGCCGCAATGATGGCACACGAGCCGCCGCCGGAAGCGGTGATCGACCAGCCAGGCATCGCAGTTCGGACAGGCGAAGCGATAGCCGCAGGCGCGGCAGAGCGTGAGCGGCGCATAGCCGCGCCGGTTGAGAAAGAGCAGCGCCTGCTGTCCCCGTTCGAGCGCAAGCGTGACCTCTTGGGCGAGCCGGGGCGCGATGAAGCGGCCGCGCGGCGGCCCCTCGCGGGTGAGGTCGATCGCCTCGACGATGGGCAAAGTCTGGCCGCCGAAGCGCTCCGGCAAAGCGAGCCGCCGGTAGCGCCCGCGCCGGGCGTTCACCTCGGTTTCGACCGAGGGCGTCGCGGAGGCGAGCACGATCGGGATCTGCGCGACATGGGCGCGGACCACGGCCATGTCGCGGGCGTGATAGCGCACGCCGTCCTCCTGCTTGTAGGCTGGGTCGTGCTCTTCGTCGACGACGATGAGGCCGAGATCGGCGAAAGGCAGGAACAGCGCGGAGCGCGCGCCCGCGACCACGCTCGCTTCGCCGGCGGACACCGCGCGCCAGGTGCGCGCGCGCTTGCGCGGGGACAGCTCGGAATGCCATTCGGCCGGGCGCACGCCGAAACGCGCGGCGAAGCGGTCGAGGAACTGCGCGGTGAGCGCAATCTCCGGCATCAGAATGAGGGCCTGCCGGCCGCGCCGCATCGTCTCCGCCACCGCCTCGAAATAGACCTCGGTCTTGCCCGAGCCGGTGACGCCGTCGAGCAGCGTGACCGAGTAGCCGCCGTCCTGGACGGTCTGCCGCAAGGCGGCCGCCGCCGCGCCCTGCGCCGGCGCGAATTCCGGGGTGCGGAAATCGGGAACGGGCGCGCGCGCGACCGGCTCGGGCGGGATCGGCAAGGCCTCGAGCGTGCCCTCGTCGATCAGCCCGTCGATCACGCCCGGCGACACGCCCGCCTCTTCGGCGGCCTCGCCCTTGCTCCGCATGAGGCGGTCGGCGAGCAGCGTGAGCACACGCGCGCGCGCCGCGGTCATGCGCGCCGGCGAAGGGCCGGCGAGGCGCACGCCGATGCGCGCCCGCTCGGGCCCGAGCGTTTCGCCCATGCGCAGCGCCATCCGCAGCACCATGCCACGCGGCGACAGCGTGTAGTCGGCGACCCAATCGATGAAGCGGCGCAGCTCCCCCCGCAGCGGCGGAATGTCGAGCCGGTCGGTGATGTCCTTCAGCCGGTTGTCGAGCCGCTGATCGGGCGTTTCCTGCTCGCCCCAGACGACGCCTGTGCATGCGCGCGGGCCGAGCGGGACCGTCACGAGATCGCCGGGCGCAAGAATGACGTCGTCCGGCGCGCGATAGGAATAGGCATGGTCGAGCGCGACCGGAACCAGCACGTCGAGAATGCGCTTCGCCATGCCTGTGCCGCCGCCGCCCGGTTAAGAAATGGTAAACGAAGGGGTGCGATAAGGGAGATAGTATCAGGCGGGCGACATCGGGATCGGGCGATTTACTGGCATGTCTGGGTCGCGACGAGGAAGCTTCCCTGGCGCAGGCCCGCGCGCGAAGCGCGCCGGGAGCAGGAATCACTTGGAATCACCTCCCCCTGAAAGGGGGAGGTCGGCGCATCGCAAGTCGGCTAGAGCCGACTTGCGACACTCTACGGCGCCGATCTCGGGCAAGCCCGAGATCGGGTGCGCCGGGAGGGGGTCGCAAGCCGTTCGCGACCCCTCCCCGGATCGTCGTGGACGATCCGACCCTCCCCTTTCAGGGGAGGGTAAATCCAAGCCCGCGGGCGTCGGTAGCTATGTTGGACAATGTGCGGCGCTGCCGTTCACCTCCGCGGATGTTGCGGCGGAGCTTGTGCGCTGGCTCGCGCATCTCGCAGCCGAGCGTCGCATGTCCGCCAAGACGGTCGAGGCCTATCAGCGCGACGCCCACCAGTTCCTCGCCTTCCTCGCGCATCACCTCGGCGAACGCCCCTCGCTCGCGAGCCTGAAGGCGCTTGCGCCGGCCGATGTGCGCGCCTTCATGGCGGCGCGGCGCGCGGACGGAATCTCCAGCCGCTCGCTGATGCGCGCGCTCGCCGGCGTGCGGTCCTTCGCCCGTTTCCTCGATCGCGAGGGCAAGGGCGAGATCGGCGCGCTATCCGCGGTGCGCGCGCCGAAAATCGCGAAAACGCTCCCGAAGCCGCTGACGATCGCCGCCGCCAAGCGCATCGCCGACACCGATCTGCGCGCCGGCGAGGAGCGCGAGCCCTGGGTGCTCGCGCGCGACGCCGCAGTCCTCGCGCTGCTGTACGGCTCGGGCCTGCGCATTTCCGAGGCGCTCGGCCTCAAGCGCAAGGATGTGGCCGCCCCCGGCGAGGGCGACGTGATCGTGGTGACCGGCAAGGGCGACAAGCGCCGCATGGTCCCGGTGCTCATGCAGGTTCTGCAGGCGATCGCCGACTATGCCGCGCTCTGCCCCTACGACCTGCCGGCCGACGGGCCGCTGTTCGTCGGCGCGAAGGGCGGGCCGCTCTCGCCCCGCATCATCCAGCTCGCGATGGAGCGGCTGCGCGGCGCGCTCGGCCTGCCCGACAGCGCGACCCCGCATGCGCTGCGCCATTCCTTCGCGACGCACCTGCTCGTGCGCGGCGGCGATCTGCGCGCAATCCAGGAACTGCTCGGCCACGCCTCGCTGTCGACGACGCAGATCTACACCGGCGTCGACAGCGAGCGGCTGATCGAGGTGTACCGGAACGCGCATCCGCGCGCGTGACGCGCAAACTCATTCGGCCGCCTGCGACGCGGCCGGCCTGGCGTCGGCGGCGTGTCCGATTGACTTGCAGCCCCCTCCCCAACTTTCCCCCGCTTGCAGGGGAGGGAGTCGCGCGCAGCGCGGCGGGAGGGGGCGATCTTATTGTCCAGGGCCCAGGATGGCTGGTCCGGATGGCGGCAGGCCTGCATGCATGCGCCGGCGAATGCGCGCGAGCCGGCGCAGGAACCGGCCCGGACGGCCCGGCCGCATAAGCCAGGCGAGCCGTCGCAGACGGCGGCGGATCGGCCGCAATTCGCGGCGAATCCACGCCTTGATCTGGACCTTGATCGGATCGATCAGCGCATGCGCGCGGGCGAGCCACGCGAGCACGTGCTCATAGAGCCAGCGGAACCAGGGGAGCTGCAACAGCTTCGGCCGCGTCACGTCGAAGATGAAGGCGGTGACGCCCATGCTCACCACCTTGGCGAGGCCGAGCGTCGCCATCGCGCCGAGCCACGAGCCGTGCGCCAGCATCCACAGGCCGAGAAATTTGATCGGCAGCAGCAGCACGACCGGCACGAGAAAGACGAGCAGCGTCGGATAGGGCGGCAGATGCTCGATCGCGGCGGCGACGCGGGCCTTCAACTGCGCCCAGGCGATGCGGTCGACGATCCACGCGACCAGCGGGCGCAGATGGTCCCACAGCCACGCCTCGAACAGGAAGACGAGGGCGAGCAGGATCCAGAACGGGCGGGTTATGGCGCGCATGCGGTTGAGTATAGGCGATTGGCGGCTGGGGTTCATTGGCCCCGTCCCCAACCCTCCCGGCGATCGCACGGTCGTCCGGGTGAGTTCCGCCGGAAGCGATGCAAGTCGCTGTACCGCAAGGTCCCCGTCGCTACGCCAGTTCGGGACGCCGTTGCCGCCACTCGCAGTTGTTGTCATCGTCCGCGCGCCAGCGGACGATCCAGTAACCCCGGTCTCTCTCGTATTCCGTAGGCATCCGCGGTGTTTACTGGATGCTCCGCTTGAACGGAGCATGACGGCGGGGTTCGCGCGAGCGCCGCTTTAGCCCCTGCTCACACATGGATCGCCCGTTTCTCGACGGCGAGGGCGGCTTCCTTCACCGCTTCGGAGAGCGTCGGGTGGGCGTGGCAGGTGCGCGCGATGTCCTCGGACGACGCGCCGAACTCCATCGCGACGGCGGCTTCCGCGATCATGTTGCCGGCGTCGGGGCCGAGAATATGCACGCCGAGCACGCGGTCGGTTTTCGCGTCGGCCAGCACTTTCACAAAGCCTTCGGTCTGCTTGTTGACCTTGGCGCGGCCGTTCGCCGTGAACGGGAAACTTCCCGACATTGTAGGCGACGCCGGCGGCCTTCAGCTCCTCCTCGGTTTTGCCGACGGAAGCGAGCTCCGGATAGGTGTAGACGACATTGGGGATCACGTCGTAGTTCACGTGCCCCGCGCGGCCCGCGAGGATTTCCGCGACCGCGACGCCTTCGTCCTCCGCCTTGTGCGCGAGCATGGGACCGGCGATCACGTCGCCGATCGCGTAGACGCCCGGCACATTGGTGGCGAAATGCGCATCCGTGATCACCCGCCCGCGCTCGTCGAGCGCAACGCCGGCCGCATCAAGGCCGAGCCCCGCGGTAAAGGGCACGCGGCCGACCGCAATCAGCGCCACGTCCGCCTCGATCGTCTCGGCCGCGCCGCCCTTGACCGGCTCGACGCCGGCCTTCAGCCGCGGCCCGCTCGCATCGATGCCGGTCACCTTGGCGGCGAGCTTGAAGCTCATCCCCTGCTTCTGAAGAAGCCGCTGGAATTGCCGCGCCACGTCGAGGTCGATGCCGGGCACGATGCGGTCGAGGAACTCGACCACGACCACCTCGGCGCCGAGCCGCCGCCACACCGAGCCGAGCTCGAGCCCGATCACGCCCGCGCCGACGACGAGCAGGCGCTCCGGCACGCGGGCAAGCGTGAGCGCGCCGGTGGACGAGACGATGCGCTGCTCGTCGATCGTCACGCCCTTGAGCTTCGCCACGTCCGAGCCGGTCGCGATGACGAT
The DNA here is from genome assembly GCA_963712435.1 of uncultured Alphaproteobacteria bacterium. Classification (GTDB taxonomy): domain Bacteria; phylum Pseudomonadota; class Alphaproteobacteria; order Rhizobiales; family Xanthobacteraceae; genus Rhodoplanes. The sequence continues at coordinate 591,166 of CAVQIB010000001.1, forward strand.
GTTCTTCGTCTCGATCGTCTGTTTCGCGCCGTCCGCTCCCGTCACCTCGACCTTGCCCGGCGCGGCGATCCGGCCCAGTCCGGCGAACGTGTCGACCTTGTTCTTTTTCAGCAGAAACGCGACGCCCTTGACGTTGCCGTCGACCCCCTCGTCCTTGAACCGCATCATGCCGGGAAGGTCGAGCTCGGGCGCGCCGATCTTGATGCCCATCCCGGCAAAGGCGTGCGCCGCCTGTTCGTAAAGCTCGGAGGCGTGCAGCAGGGCTTTCGACGGGATGCAGCCGACATTGAGGCACGTGCCGCCGAAGGTTGCGTTCTTCTCGACGACGGCGGTCTTCAGACCAAGCTGGGCGGCGCGAATGGCGCACACATAGCCGCCGGGTCCGGAACCGATGACGATCAAATCGTAAGGCTCAGCCATGATGATTCACGATGCGTTGTGTCATGCGGGTGGCGGTCGCCGAGCGACGCAGAGCGCCGCCCCGCGGCCTGGCAGGATGCGCAGCGAATCTATCACAACAAGCGCCGCGTCTGTGTCCCGCCTCAATACTCGCCGACAGCGTTCGCCGCATAGGCGGCGCAGCCGAACAGGCCGGGCTCGGCGCAGGTGACGAGCAGGGTCGGGAATCCCCTCCAGCAAATGCGCGTGCGGCGGATGCGCGACAAACGCCTTGCGAAAGAGCTTGGCGTCGATGCGGCGGCCGAGCTTCGCCGCGACCCCGCCGGCGATATAGACGCCCCCCATGGCCTTGAAGCTGAGCGCGATGTCGCCGGCAAAGCGGCCGAGCAGACGGACGAACAGCTCGACCGTCGCGCGCGCGGCGGCCTCGCCCGCGTTCGCTTCCGCCTCGATCGTCTGGGCGGGAAGGGCGGGACGCTCGGGATGCATCACGCGATAGAGCCGTTCGAGACCGGGGCCTGACAGCACGGTCTCCGCCGACACCGCCTCGACCTCCTCGGCGATGCGCGCGAACACCGCCCACTCCTCGCGCGTCGCCGGACCAAACGACATGTGGCCCGCCTCGGTCGCAAGCGCAAACCACGAATGGCCCTCGGGAAAGAGGGCGGCGACGCCGAGGCCGGTGCCGGGGCCGAGCACCGCCTTCGGGCCGTTGCGGACGGGAAGCGCCGGCCCGAGTTGGCGGACATCCTCCGGCTCGAACCAGGGCAAGGCCCAGGCCAGCGCCTCGAAATCGTTGAGCGCGCGCACGTAGCGGAAGCTGAAGCGGTGCTGGATCGCGTCGAGATCGATCTCCCAGGCGCGGTTGGTGAGCACGATGCGACGGCCCTGAACGGGGCCCGCCACGGCGAGCACGGCGGCGTCGGGCCGCTGCCCCATGTTTTCCATGCGGGTGAGATAATCGCCGATCGCCGCGACCAGTCCTGGCACGGAATCGTTGGCGAACGCGTGGACATGCTCCGGACGGCCGGTGCGGCCCGCGACCGCCAGCCGCGTATTGCTCCCGCCGATATCGGCGACAAGCGTCGTGCTCATTCGATCGACCCCGCGCGTATCGGCGCAAACTCGCGCCGCAGCCTGTTCCGTGTGCTCGCCCAAACCCGGCACCGGCCTATAGGGCTCCGCGCGATCCCGCGGCGGGGCCGGATAGGACAAGAGACCGGAAGGCGAGCCGACTGTGATGCGCCGCAAATGCGGATGCCGGGCGAATAGCGCAAGATCGCTCACGCGTGCAAAGGCAATCTCGGCGGCGGCGAGCTTCTCGAGCAGCGGCTCGGCGTCGAGCGCGCCGAACGCGGCTTGCACGCGCGCGTCGGTTTCCGCGCGCCGCTTGACCCGCTCGACATTGGTCGCAAACAAGGGGTCCGCCGCGAGCGCTTCGTCCGCGAGCACGCGCTCGGCGAGGATGCGCCATTCGCGATCGCTCTGGATGGAGATCAGAATGGCGGCCCCGTCCTTGCTCCGGAACACGCCATAGGGCGAGATGCTCGGATGCGCGAGCCCGATCCGCTGAGGCGTGCGGCCTCCCTCGTGCTGGATGAGCGGGACGGTCATCCACTCGGCGATCGCGTCGAACAGCGAAACCGAGAGCTCGGCGCCCTCGCCGCTGCGGGAGCGGGCGATCAGCGCTTCGAGGATCGCCTCATAGGCGGCGAGCCCGGCGGCGATGTCGACCACGGACACGCCGACCCGCGCCGGGGCCTCGGGACCGCCGGTGATCGACACGAGACCGCAATCCGCCTGGATCAGCAGGTCGTAGGCCTTGCGCTGCGCATAGGGGCCGCGCTCGCCATAACCGGAGATTGAGCAGACCACGAGGCGCGGATGCTCGCGGCGCAGCCGCGCGACGGAAAAGCCGAGCCGATCGATCGCGCCCGGCTTGAGGTTCTGCACAAATATGTCGGCCTTGGCGAGCATCGCCTCGAGCAGCGCCTTGTCTTGCGCCGACGCGAGATCGAGCACGACCGATTCCTTGCCGCGGTTGAGCCAGACGAAATAGGCGCTCTCGCCCTGGGCGAGATCATCATAGCCGCGCGCAAAGTCGCCCTCCGGCCGCTCGATCTTGATCACCCGCGCGCCCGCGTCGGCCAGCCGGCAGGCGCACAGGGGCGCGGCCACCGCCTGTTCGAGCGAAACGACGAGAAGGCCGGAGAGAGGAAGCGTCATGGATGAAGCAATGGGGCGCCGGCGCCTGTGAAAGGGTCATGTCATCGCCGGGCTTCTAGCACGATTGTATTGCGCTCGATCAATGCGTCTCTCCGCCGGCGAGCGATGGAAGCCGCCGGTTGACCGGTTTCGCCGCCGCCTTCTTCAGTCCCACACGTCGCGGGCAAGCTCGACGATCATTCCGAGCTTCGCCCATTGCTCCTCCTCCGCGAGCAGATTGCCTTCCTCGGTCGAGGCGAAGCCGCATTGCGGACTGAGCGCAAGCTGGTCGAGCGCGGCGAATTTGGTCGCCTCGTCGATGCGGCGCTTGACCGCGTCGGGGCTTTCCAGCGTGCCGCTCTTCGAGGTCACGAGCCCGAGCACCACGATCTTCTTGCCCTTGGGGAGGAAGCGCAGCGGCTCGAAGCCGCCGGCGCGCTCGGTATCGTATTCCAGGAAATAGCCATCATAGTCGATCCCGCCCAACAGCCGCTCGGCGATCGGCTCGTAGCCGCCCTCGGAAATCCATTGCGAGCGGAAATTGCCGCGGCAGACATGGGTCGTGATCACCATGTCGGACGGCCGTTCGGCGATCGCGTAATTGATCACGTCGGCATAGATCTGCGGCAGCTTCTCGACTTCTTCGCCACGCTCGCGCGCCTTCAGCAGCTGTTCCTTCGAGCAGAGATAGGCCCACACCGTGTCGTCGAACTGCAGGTAGCGGCAGCCCGCATCGTAGAAGGCCTTCACCGCCTTGCGATAGGCGCGGCCGAGATCGTCGAAGAACGCGTCGAGCTGCGGATAGACGCTGCTGCTGATTTCCTTGCGGCCGCCGCGGAAGTGCAGCACGGACGGCGACGGAATGGTCATTTTCGGCGTCTGCCTGGCGTTGGCCTTGAGGAACTTGAAATGCTCGATCATCGGATGGCCGGAGAAGCCGATCCGTCCGGTCACCCGCACGCCTTCCGCGCGCGTCTGGACGCCGTGGAACTGGATGCCCTCGGCCGCGCGATAGCCTTCGACGCCGTCGAGCTTCTTCAGGAAATCGAAGTGCCACCATGACCGCCGGAACTCGCCGTCCGTGATCGACTGCAGGCCGATCTCCTCCTGCTTGGCGATGACTTTCTTGATCTCCGCGTCCTCGATCCGGCGCAGCTCGGCGTCGGACAGGGCGCCGTTCTCGTGCCGGCTGCGCGCTTCCTTGAGCGCCGCCGGCCGCAGAAGGCTGCCGACATGGTCGGCGCGAAACGGTGGCCTTGATCGTGACATCGCATCCTCCCTGGGCGGAATACTTGCTCGCGGCGGATCAATGCGTCCGCCGCGCATGGCCGGCGCGGCGCGGCTCGGCGTCGCTCACGCCGATATACTTCTCGAGAACCTGGCGATCGTTTCCGAGCGTTGCGCTGTCGCCGGTATAGACGACGGCGCCGCGTTCCAGGATCACCGCACGATCGGTAACGCCGAGAACCTTCTGCGCGTTCTGCTCGACCAGAATGGCGGACAGGCCTTCCTCGCGCGTGATGCGGGTGAGCGCGGCGAGCAGCTCCTCGACGATGATGGGGGCGAGGCCCTCGAGCGGCTCGTCGAGGAGGACGAGCTTCGGATTGAGCACGAGCGCCCGGCCGAGCGCGAGCATCTGCTGCTCGCCGCCCGAGAGCTGGTTGCCCATATTGTTCTGGCGTTCGCCCAGCCGGGGAAACAGCTGGTAGACCTTGTCCGGCGTCCACGGGCCGGGGCGCGCAATCGCGGTGAGATTCTCGTGCAGGGTCAGTGATTTGAAGATGTTGCGCTCCTGCGGCACCCAGCCGATGCCGGCATGCGCGCGCTGGTCGGGCCGCAACCGGGTGATGTCGCGGCCGGCCAGGTGGATGGCGCCGCCGCGATAGCGCGTGACGCCGACGATCGAATTCACGAGCGTGGTCTTGCCCATGCCGTTGCGCCCGAGCAGCGCGAGCGAATGCCCCTCCTGAAGCGACAGCGTGACGTCGGACAGCACGATGGCTTCGCCATAGCCCGCGCTCAGGCGCTCGATGGTGAGGAGATCAGGCATCGAACGCCTCGCCGAGATAGACCGCCCGCACCCGCGGGTCATGCGCGACTTCGTCCGCGGAGCCCTCGACCAGCATCTCGCCATTCACCAGCACCGAGATACGGTCGGCGAAGGAGAACACGATGTCCATGTCATGCTCGATCAACAGGACCGTGACGTCGGAGGGGAGCGACGCGATGGTGGCGAGGATTTCCTGGCGCTCGGAGTCCGGAACGCCGGCCGCCGGCTCGTCGAGCAGGAGCAGACGCGGACGGCAGGCGAAGGCGAGCGCGATTTCGAGGAGCCGCTGCTTGCCGTAAGGCAGGATCGCGGTCCGTTCCCGCATAACATCGACGAGGCGAAAGCGCTCGAGCAGATCGGCGATCTCCTCGACCACGCCCGCGCGGCTGCCGACCGTCCGCCACCAATGCGTGCCGGTGCCGAGACGCTCGGAGATCGCAAGGCCGAGCGTCTCGAGCGGGGTCAGGTCGCCGAACAGTTGGTTGATCTGAAACGTGCGCGCCATCCCAAGCCGCACCCTATCGTGCGGCTCGACATGCGTGATGTCCTTGCCGTCGAGCAGAATCGCGCCGCTCGAGGGGCGCAGGACGCCGGTCAGGAGATTGATGACGGTGGTCTTGCCCGCGCCGTTCGGACCGATCAGCGCGTGCCTTGCCCCTTTTTCCAGGCAGAGCGACACCTGGTTGGCGGCGACGATGCCGCCGAAGCGCTTTTCCAGCGCGCGCGTTTCGAGCACCGGCGTCACGGCTTGCCTCCTTCCCCCGTCGTCGCGCCGAGCGCCCGCGACCGGCCGGACCGCCAGGCGCCGACCCGATCGGCCAGGCTGCGGATCGGATCGAACCACGCCCCGATCCGGTCGCGCCCGACCAGCACGATGAGAACGAGGAAGAGGCCGATCCAGAACTGCCAATATTGCGGGGTGATGCTCGACAGGTAATCATGCGCGAAGCGGAAGATCAGCGCCCCGATCAAGCCGCCATAAAGATAGCCCGTGCCGCCGATGATCAGCACCAACAGCCCATCCGCGGAGCGGTCGAAAGCGAAGCCTTCGAGCGAGGCGAACGCCGAGGTCTGGGTTAGGAGAGCGCCGGCGATCCCGGCATAGCCGGCCGCGATCGTGTAGATCGCGACCAACCGCCAGTTCACCGCGATCCCGACCGCCGCGGAGCGCAGCGGATTGCCCTTGATTGCCTGGAGCGACAGACCGAACGGCGAGCGCACGATCCGCCGCGCCACAATGAACAGCACGAACAGCACGATCAGGCTGTAGACATACGCGGTGTGCCCATAGAGATCGAAGCGGAACTGGCCGAGCACCGGGCTCATGGTGATGCCCTGCAGTCCGTCCGCGCCGCCGGTGACCTCGGGAAAGCGGTTGGCGAGTTCGCGCAGCACGAGGGCGACGCCGAGCGTCACCATCAGTCGGGTCAGGTCGGAGCCTCGCAGCACGAGGAAGCTCGTGAGGAATCCGAGCAGCGCCGACGCAATTCCCGCCGCGATCAGCGCAAGGATCGGCTCGGTCAGCACTTCGTGCTTCGCCAGCAGTCCCGCCGCATAGGCGCCGAAGCCGAAAAAGGCCGCATGGCCGAGCGAGATGATGCCGGCATAGCCGAGGATCAGATCGATCGAGAGCGCGAACAGTCCCCAGATCACGATCTCGGTGAGGATCAGATGGTGCTCCGGAAACAGGAAGATCGTCGCAAACGCGGCGATCCAGAACAAAAATTCCAGCGGCGACCAACGCGCTCGCGCGGTCAGCAGGCCGGCGATCTCGGCGGAAAGCGGGCGCGTGAGCTTCGACACGATCCCTGCCCCCTCACCGCGCCCGGCCGTGCGCGAACAGACCCTGCGGCCGCACGATCAATACGATGATCATGATCGTGTAGATGACGAAGGCGCCCAGCTTCGGCATGTAGTATTTGCCGGCGACGTCGCCGATGCCGAGCAGGATCGACGCCATGAACGGGGCGGTGATGCTCGAGGTTCCGCCCACCGTGACGACGATCAAGAAGTAGATCATGTATTTGAGCGGAAAGATCGGATCGAGCCCGAGTATTTCCGCACCGAGCGCGCCGCCGAGCCCGGCGAGCCCGGAGCCGATCGCGAATGTGAGCGCGAACACCGCGCCGACATTGATGCCGAGCCCGCGCGCGACCCGCTGGTCGTCGACGGAGGCCCGCAGCTGGCTGCCGAAGCGCGTGCTCATGAGCGCGAGCTGCAGCGCGAGCGTGATCACGCCGCAGATCGCAATGATCATGAGCCGATACTTGCTCATCCCGATTCCGAACACGTCGATCTGGCCCTGCAGCGCCGCCGGTATCTGAATGAATTGCTGCGACGAGCCCATCACAAAGTCGACCGCCGCGATCGACATGAACACGAGGCCGATCGTAAACAGCACCTGGTCGAGATGGCTCTTGGCGTAGACATGGACGTAGAGCGTCCGTTCGAGCAGCGCGCCGAGCAAGGCCGAGAACAGGAAAGCGGCGAGGAGCCCGAGCGCGAACGGCACGCCCATCCGGTTCACGAGAACGAGGGCGACATAGCCGCCCGCCATGGCGAAGGAGCCGTGCGCCAGATTGACGAAATTCATCAGGCCCAGCGTGACCGACAGGCCGCAGGCGAGCACGAACAGGAGCATGCCATAGGCGATGCCGTCGAACAGGATTGTCAGCATTTCCGGCCCCTAGGTCCCGCGCGCAGAGCGATCCGCCTTCGCATCGAAGGAAGGCCATCCTGCGCTTGCTGCAGGCGCGTCCGGCGTGAAATTGACCCCACCCCACCCCTCCCCGACATGGGGGAGGGAATAAACCCGCGCGTTGCGGGACTGGCCGACGGGCGCTCGCCGGCGCCTGAGCCGGCGGAGGCGTGCGGCGTCAGGAAGACAACCGGACGCGCCCCCCGCGGCTCGCGACCGCGAAACGGACCCACTACCTGACCGCTGGGTCTTTCTTCGCCTTGCCGGGATCCTTCACCGCCTCGAAGGTCTCGAACTCGACATTGTAGAGTTCGCCGCCCTTCTTCTCGACCTTGCGGATATAGATGTTCTGGACGATGTCGCGCGTTTCCGGATCGATCGAAATAGGTCCGCGCGGGCTTTCCCAGGCCATTCCCTTGATGGCGGCCATCAGCTTGTCGCCATCGGTGTCGCCGCCGGTCTTCTTCAGCGCCGCGTAGATCAGGTGCATGGCGTCATAGCCGCCCACCGCCATGAAGTTCGGGCGCAGCCCGTTATTGGCCTTCTTGAACGCCTCGACGAACTCCTTGTTCAGTTGCGACTGGTGATCGGCCGAGTAGAGATGCGCCGTCACCGTGCCGATCACCTGGTCGCCCATGCCGTTGAGCTGGTCGTCGTCGGTCACGTCGCCGGGACCGATCAGCTTGATGCCGGCCTTGTCGAGGCCGCGCTCGATGAACTGCTTGATGAAGGTGGCGCCCTGGCCGGACGGCACGAAGATGAAGACCGCGTCGGGACTGGCGTCGCGCGCGCGCTGCAGGAACGGCGCGAAGTCTGGCGCCGCAAGCGGCACGCGCAGCGCCTCGGCCACCTGCCCGCCGCCCTTGGCGAAGGTCTCGCTGAAATACTTCTCGGCGTCGATGCCCGGCGCATAGTCGGACACGATGCTCACCACTTTCTTGACGCCGTTCTTCAGCGCCCAGTCGGCGATGATGGTCGAGGACTGCGGCAGGGTGAAGCTCGTCCGCGCAATGTAGGGCGAGCGCTCGGTGATGATCGAGGTGCCGGCATTGGCGACGATCATCGGGACTTTCGCCTCGGTCGCCAGCGGGGCGACCGCAAGCGCGGTCGGGGTGACGGCGAAGCCGACCAGGAAGTTCACCTTGTCGCGAACGATCAGTTCCTGCGCGAGCCGCTTGGAGTTGTCGGCGGTGGCCGCGTCGTCCTTGACGATCAGCTCGACCTTCTTGCCGGCCACGGTGTCGCCGTGCTGCGCCATATAGAGCCGCATGGCCGCGAGCGTCTGCACGCCGGTCGACTGCTGCTGGCCGGTCATCGCCTCCAGCACGCCGACCTTCACGACGCCCTGGGCCAGGGCCGGCCACGCGGCGCATGCGCCGAACGCGACCGCAGCCAGACTCGCCAATAGTTTGCGATGCATTTTTTCATTTCCTCCCATCAGCTTTGTGTTTTTCACTCAAGCGGGGCGGAACTCCCCGCGCGCTCCTTCATTGCAATAGGCCGCCAACGATCCGGAAATCAGCATCCGAAACGCCGGAATTCGACGCGCCGAAACCCTCCATCAGACCTCGAAGAAAACCGTTTCCGCATCGCCCTGCATGTGAATGTCGAACGTATAGACCGCGCGTCCGTCCCGCTCCGTCCTCGCGGCGATCAGGGTCGCGCGCCGTTCCGGCGGCACGAAAGCGAGGATCGCATCGTCGGCGTTGGCGGCCTCGTCGGCGAAATAGATCCGCGTATAGCTCTGCCGCAGCATGCCGCGCGCGAACACGGCAAGCAAGACGTGCGGCGCCTGCGTCTTTCCGTCGAGCCCGGGTGCCGGTCCGGGCTTGATCGTGTCGAACCCGTAGCGGCCCTCGGCGTCGGTCCCGGCGCGGCCGAAGCCCTGAAACGTCGTATTGGGCCGGGGGCGCGGATCGCCGGGGCTCGCGTAACGGCCTTGCGCATCGGCCTGCCAGAGCTCGATCATGCAATCATTGATTGGGCAGCCGTCGCCGTCGAGCACGCGGCCCTCGATGCGGATGCGCTCGCCGGATGCGTCCGGCGTCGCCAGATCAGTGGAGAACGTGTCCTTCCAGTCGTATTGCCGATTGGGCGCGAGCCCGTAAGCAAAGTACGGACCCACGGTTTGCGAGGGCGTGATGTCCGCCATTCAGCGCTCCATCGGCGTCTGATTGCGGCCGCGCAGGACGATGTCGAAGCGGAAGGCGAGCGCCCATTCCGGCACGGTCGCTTCGAGGTCGAAGGCGGAGATCATGCGGTTGCGCGCCCGCTCGTCGGCGATCGAATTGAAGATCGGGTCGAACGGAAACAGCGGGTCGCCGGGAAAATACATCTGGGTCACCAGACGAGAAACGAAGGCGTGCCCGAACAGCGAAAAGTGGATGTGCGAGGGACGCCAGGCATTGTAGTGGTTGCCCCAGGGATAGGGGCCGGGCTTCACGGTGATGAACTTGTAATAGCCGGTCTCGTCGGTCTTGGCGCGGCCCGCGCCGGTGAAATTCGGATCGAGCGGGGCGGGGTGCTGATCGACGATATGGATGTAGCGGCCGCACGCATTGGCCTGCCAGATTTCCACGAGTGCGTTCGGAACCGGCCGGCCGTCCTCGTCGAGCACGCGCCCGTGCACGATGATCCGCTCCCCGATCGGCTCGCCCGGATGCTGCCGGGTCAGGTCCTCGTCGCCCGGCTGCACCGCGTCCTGGCCGTATACCGGGCCGGTCAATTCGCTCAATGTATGCGGGATGATCACGAGCGGCTTGGTCGGAGCGCGCTTCACCGTGCTCTTATAAGCGGGATAGAGGCGCGGAGGAAAAGCCCGGAGGCTCTCCGTCGGGAAGAAGAACGTCATACGATCCCTGGGCCGTTCGGCTGATTGTTGGTTTTTTTCAAGCTTAAACCTTTTTCGCTCCCGGCGACAGCCCTCCCCGTGGTCGGAGTCCAAACAATTTTACGCTCACACGCGCTCGAGCGCGAGCGAGACCCCTTGTCCCACCCCGACGCACATGGTGGCGAGCCCGAACCGACCCGACCGCTGCGCGAGCGCGTGGGCGGTGGTGAGCGCGAGCCGCGCCCCCGACATGCCGAGCGGGTGCCCGAGCGCGATCGCGCCGCCATGCGGGTTCACGTGCTCGGCGTCGTCGGCAAGCCCGAGCTGGCGGAGGCAGGCGAGCGACTGCGCGGCGAACGCCTCGTTCAGCTCGATCACGTCGAAATCGCCGATCCGGAGCTTCAGCCGCTCCATCAGCTTGCGGGTCGCCGGGACCGGGCCGATCCCCATGATGCGCGGCGGCACGCCGACCGAGGCGATGCCGAGAATGCGCGCGCGCGGCGTGAACCCGTGCCGGTTCGCCGCCTGCTCCGATGCGACGATCATCGCGGCCGCGCCGTCATTGACGCCGGAGGCGTTGCCGGCGGTCACCGTGCCGGGCGTGCGGAACGGCGTCTTCAGCTTGGCGAGCTGTTCGGCCGTGGTGTCCGGCCGCGGATGCTCGTCCTCCTCGATGCGGATCGGGCCGGCCTTGCCGCCGGGCGCTTCGACCGGCACGATCTCGGCGGCGAAGAAGCCGGAGGCGATCGCCTTGCCGGCGCGCTCCTGCGAGCGCAGCGCGAAGGCGTCCTGGTCCTTGCGGGCGATCTGAAACTCCTCGGCGACGTTCTCGGCGGTGTCCGGCATCGAATCAATGCCGTACTGGGCCTTCATCACCGGATTGACGAAGCGCCAGCCGATGGTGGTGTCGAACACCTCGTTCGTGCGCTGAAACGCTTCCGCCGCCTTGCCCATGACAAAAGGCGCCCGCGTCATCGATTTCCACCCCGCCGGCGATCGCAAACTCGATCTCGCCGGCCTTGATGGCGCGCGCGGCCTCGCCGACCGCATTGAGCCCGGAGGCGCAGAGCCGGTTGACGGTGATGCCGGGAACGCTGTCCGGAAGCCCGGCGAGCAGGAGCGCCATGCGGGCGACATTGCGATTGTCCTCGCCGGCCTGGTTGGCGCAGCCGAGATAGACCTCCTCAAGTTGCGACCAGTCGGCTTGCGGATTGCGCGCCTTGAGCGCTTTGAGGGGAATTGCGGCGAGATCGTCGGTGCGCAGCTTGGCGAGCCCGCCGCCATAGCGGCCGATCGGGGTCCGCACCGCGTCGCAGATGAACACGTGAGGCATCGGGCGACTCCTGTTAGGACTGCGCGCCATGCGCGCGCTTGGTGCGCGCATGCAGGTCGCGCAGGACTTCGAGCTCTTCGGTGGACGGGGGCGGCGTCTCGACGAGGTTCGCAGCAAAGCGCACCGGCCATCCGGTGTTGGCCGCGATCTCGTCCGCGCTGATGCCGGGATGGATCGAGACCACGGTCATCTCGCGGGTTTCCGGGTCCGGCTCGAACACGCAGAGATCGGTGATGAGCCTGGTCGGCCCCTTGGTCTTGAGGCCGAGCCGGGCGCGATGGTCGCCGCCCTCCCCGTGTCCGAGCGAGGTGATGAAGTCGAGCCGGTCGACGAAACTGCGCTTGCTCTGGCGCATCGTTATGAAAATCTCGCCGCAGCAATTGGCGATTTCCGGAGCGCCGCCGGATCCCGGAAGCCGCACGGCCGGCTTGTCGTAGGGGCCGATCACGATGGTGTTCAGGTTGGCGAAACGGTCGATCTGCGCGCCGCCGAGAAAGCCGACGGTGATGCGGCCGCCCTGCAGCCAGTAGCGGAACATTTCCGGCACGGACACCGTGGTCAGCGCCGTCTCGCACAGTTCGCCGTCGCCGATCGAGAGCGGCAGCACGTTCGGCTTGGTTTCGATCGTCCCCGACTCGTAGATCAGCCTGATACCGGGCGCGTGGGTGAGCCGGGCGAGGTTGCAGGCCGCGGACGGCAGGTCGATGCCGACGAAGCAGACATCGCTCGACCTGAGCGCGCGGGCGGCGGCGGCCGTCATCATTTCGGTGGCGGTGTAAGCGAGCGTCATGATCGTTGCTCCGGCGTCGCCGCAAGCCTGCGGCGGTGCGCGGCGAACGCCTCCGGTCCCTTGTCCAGCACATTCGCCGTCATCCAGGCGAGAAAGCCGTCGCGGTCGCGCGCGATCGCGTCCCATGCGAGATAGAACGCATTGTCGCGCTTATAGTATCCGCTCGCATAGGAGGGATGCGCGCCACCCGGCACATGGGCCACCGCCGTGACCGTCCAGGACGGCAGGATGACCGCATTCGGGCTGCGCGGCCCGAAGTCGTCGACGATCTCCTCGACGGTGACGAGCGCCCGCCTGGCCGCCAGCACCGCCTCCTTCTGCACGCCGAGTATGCCCTCGATCAGCACATTGCCGGCGCGGTCGGCCTTGAGCGCGTGGATGATCGCCGTATCCGGCCGCAGCGCCGGAACCGCGGCGAGCGCCTCTCCCGTGAAGGGGCAGACGACCGTGCGGATGTTCGGATTGACCTTCGGCAGGTCGACCCCGAGATAGCCGCGCAATACGGCGAAGGGCAGTCCGGCCGCTCCCGCGGCATAGGCGTTGGCCATCGCCCCATGCGAGTGCTCCTCGAGCGCGAGCGGCCGCGGCCAGCCATTCTCCACCGCATCGCGCAAACGGTGCAGCGAACCGACGCCCGGATTGCCGCCCCAGGAGAACACGAGCTTGTCGGCGCAGCCCATGCCGATGAGCTGATCGTAGATGATGTCCGGGGTCATGCGCACGAGGGTCAGCCGGCGTCGGCCCTGGCGGATGATCTCGTGGCCGGCGGCGTGCGGGATCAGATGGGTGAATCCCTCCATCGCCACCGTGTCGCCGTCCGCGACCGTGGCGGCGACAGCGTCGGCGAGGGACATGAGCTCTGACATGACGGGGTCCTGGAGAAACCGGGCGCGCTATTTAAGACCAATTCCGGCGCATCGGAAACGGCTTCGCCACGGTGCTCAGACGCGCCTGCCCCGGGCCGCTCCAGCGATTTCTGGCGCGCACCCCTGGCGCGCGGCCGGCGCTTGACCCACTTGTCCTGCCAGTGCCATTCACGTCGGGCGATGATCCGGGTCGTCATTCGCATGTGCGAACCGCCGCATCGCCCTCTGCGCCTTCGGGCGTCCACACAGCCTGCGCGGAAACCCGTTCCGATGTACGACGCTTCTCCCTCGATCGAGACCGACCTGTCCGGCGACGGCGCGCGCTGGCCGATGCGAAAAAAGGGAATGCTGACCAACCGCCGGACGGTGCGCATCGAATGGGGCGATTGCGACCCCGCGGGCATCGTGTTCTATCCGCGCTACTTCGCCTATTTCGACACCAGCACCACCGCCTTGTTCGAGCGCGCGCTTGGGATGACCAAGTTCGAATTCTTGCGGGCCTATGACATTGTCGGCTATCCGATGGTCGACACACGCGGACGCTTTCTCGAGGCGAGCCGCTTCGGCGACGAGGTGGTGATCGAGACGACTGTCGCCGAGATCAAGCGGTCGAGCTTCAACATCGTCCATCGGCTGCTGCGGCGCGAAGAACTTGCGGTCGAAGGATTTGAAACGCGGGTCTGGGCGGGACGCGACCCGAACAATCCGGAAAAACTGAAGTCGAAGCCGATCCCGGCCGAGGTGATCGCGCGCCTGCGCGGCTGAGGCCGGCAGGCCTGGCGCTTGGTTCGCGGGCCCCTGCCGTCGCCGACACGCTCAGCGCCGCGCGGACGGCTTGCCGTTGGCGCGCTCGCCCGCCAGTTCCGCTTCGATCCGTCGCAGAACGGACAAGAAACGCTCGCGATCGCGCCGGCCGATGATGCGATCCAGGTTGCGGTCGTGGCGGACGGCGCAGGCGGCGAGCTGCTGGAGCATGCGCTGGCCGGCCTTGGTGAGGGTGAGCTCATAGGTGCGGCGGTCGTCCGGCGTCCGCTCGCGCCGCACGAGCCCGCGCTTCACCAGATCGTTGAGGACGGGAGTTAAGGTCGACTTGTCCCGGCCATTGGCCTGGCTGAGCGCGGTCTGACTGATGCCGGGATTACGGCCGATCAGCATCAAGGTGGCGAACCGGCCCGGCCTTATGTTCACGTCCTGGGTCAGCCGGGCGAAAGCCTGGAACGAGGCGGACTGCGCCATCCGCAGGCGGAAGCCGACCCAGTTCTCCAGCGGGCCATACTCGATTGCGTTCGCGGCCTGCGCGGGCCGCTTGACCGGATTCGGCTTGCGAGGCACGGCAATCTCCATCGATAGATCGGCGTGCTGCGCCGCCCCGGGGGCTGCGCGCACGCACGGCTTCGGAGTTTGTTCTACGGGCGGCCGGGAAAAAGTTTTATTGCCAACCTTCCACTTTACAACCACTCGCCTTTAAGGCTGAATTGCGCAAAATGCCGATCCCCTTGCCAGGCAGGATCGAGCGCTACGATACCCTAGGGAGGTACCGATGCAATCGCGACTTTACGGCGTGCGCGGGCTCGCGCTTGCGGCCGCAGTCGGGCTAGCCCTGTCGGCGCCGCTCGCGCCCCAGGCGGGAGCGCAGGAAAAAACCTTCGATCTGAAGCTCTCCCACTGGGTCCCGCCGTCGCATCCGCTGCAGAAGGCGCTGGAGGACTGGGGCGCGTCGATCGAAAAAGCCTCCAACGGCACGATCAAATACAAGGTCTATCCCTCCCAGCAGCTCGGCAAGGCGTTCGACCATTACGACATGGCGCGCGACGGCATCGCCGATCTCACCTATATCAACACAGGATATCAGCCCGGCCGCTTCCCCATCGTCGGCGCCGGCGAGCTGCCATTCCTGATGGCCAACGGCAAGGGCGGCACCCAGGCCCTGGACGCCTGGTATCGCAAATACGCCGACAAGGAGATGAAGGACGTCAAGTTCTGCCTCGCCTTCGTCCACGATCCCGGCACATTCCATTCGCGCACCAAGAAAATCGTCGTGCCCGAAGACATCAAGGGCATGAAGATCCGGCCCGCCCAAGCAACCGTCGCGAGCCTGGTCACCCAGCTCGGCGGGACCAATATCCAGGCCGGCGCGCCGGAAGTCCGCGACGTGCTCGAAAAAGGCGTCGCCGACGCGGTCCTCTTCCCGTGGGGCTCGATCCCCCTGTTCGGCATCGACAAGGTCGTGAAGTACCACATGGACGCGCCGTTCTACGTGTCGAACTTCGCCTTCGTGTTCAACAAGGACAAATACGCGCAGATGTCGCCGGCTCAGAAAAAGGTGATCGACGATCACTGCACCAATGAATGGGCCATGCGCGTGGCCGGACCGTGGGCGGACTTCGAGCATGCCGGCATCGCCAAGCTCAAGGCCGAGCCGGGGCACGAGGTGTATCCGATCACGGCCGAGCAGCTTGCGCAGTGGAAGAAGGCCGCCGAGCCCTGGAGAAGAACTGGGCGGAGGCCGTGCGCAAGACCGGCGTCGATCCCGAGGCCGCGATGAAGGAGCTGAGGGACGCGCTCGCCAAGTACGACGCCTCCTATTGATCCGCGGGCGTCACGCGCAGGCATTCTGCCGGCGCGTCCCCCTCGCCCCGGGAGGCTCGGGCCGCGCTGGCGCAGGGCGCGAGCAGCGGAGCAAGAAGACCTGAGCTTTAGCGCGAGCGAGCCGGCGCCATGCGGCACACCTATATGGATCGTTTCATCGACGGCATCGAACTGATCGCCGCGACGTTCGTCGGCATTGTCGCCGCCGACATCTTCATCTCCGTGCTGCTGCGCTACTTCTTCTCGGTTTCGATCCCCGACAGCTACGATTTCGGCCAGCTTCTCCTCGGCATCCTGATCTTCTGGGGCATCGCCGCGACCTCCTATCGCGGGACGCACATCACGGTCGATCTCGTCTGGGCCAATGTCGGGCCGCGCTGGCAGCGCTTTATCGACGTGTTCGCGACGCTCGTCCTGCTGTTCGTCGTCACCGTCCAGACCTACACGCTGTTCGACAAGGTGGTCAGCACCTATCAGGCCAATGTCTCGACCTATGACCTGCGCATTCCGACCTGGCCGTTTTTCGCCGTCGCCTGGCTGGGCGACGTCTCCGCCGTGCTGCTCATCGCGGTGCGCACCTATCGGCTGATCTTTCGTCCGGAACTGATGCCGCAATACCGGATCAAGCCGGTCGAATGAGTGATCAGGATGAGCAGCGACGCCGTTGCGATCACCGGGTTCGTGCTTCTGTTCGCGCTGATGCTGCTGCGGGTCCCGATCGGAATGGCGATGGGCCTCGTCGGGGTCGGCGGCTTCGCCTATCTGAGCGGCGGCGGACCGGCGCTGAAGATCGTCGGCCACACCTCGATGCGCACGGTGACCGACTTCAACTTCGCCGTGGTGCCGCTCTTCCTCCTGATGGGCGCTTTCGCAACCACCTCCGGTATGAGCCGTGAGCTGTTTCGCGCCGGCAATGCGTTTCTCGGCCATCTGCGCGGCGGGCTCGGCATCGCGACGATTGCGGCGTGCGGCGGGTTTGCCGCAATCTGCGGCTCTTCGGTCGCTACCGCCGCGACCTTCTCCCGCGTCGCCTATCCCGAGATGCGCGCCTACGGCTATCCGCAATCCTTCGCCACCGGCGTGATCGCGGCGGGCGGCACCCTCGGGATCATGATACCGCCCTCGACGGTGTTCGCGGTGTACGGGCTGATCACCGAGCAGGACATCGGCAAGCTGTTCATCGCCGGGATCATGCCCGGAATTCTCGCGATGGCGATGTACATGCTGACGATCACCATCATCGGCATGGTGCGGCCCGGCTTTCTGCCGCCTGGGAAGAGCGTGTCCTGGAAGGAGCGGGGGCAGAGCCTGCGCGAAATCTGGGCGACGCTTCTGTTGTTCGCCTTCGTCATCGGCGGCATCTATGGCGGCCTGTTCACCGCGACCGAAGCGGCCGGCATGGGCGCGGCCGGCGCGTTCCTCATCGGCGTCGTCCGCGGAAAGCTGTCGCGCCAGGACATCCGCCGCTCGCTCCTGGACACGACGCGCGTTACCGCCGCGGTGTTCACGATCCTGATCGGGGCGCTCTTGTTCGGCTACTTTCTCACCATCACCCAGTCGCCGCAGAAGCTGACCGAGTTCCTCACCGGCCTCGGAATCGGGCGCTACGGGGTGCTCGTGCTGATCATGGTCTTGTATCTGGTGCTCGGATGCCTCATGGACGCGCTCGCCATGATCATCCTCACAGTGCCGATCATCTTTCCCGTGATCAAGGAGCTCGGCTTCGATCCGATCTGGTTCGGCGTAATCATTGTGATGACGGTCGAGCTCGGCCTGATCCACCCTCCGGTCGGCATGAATATTTTCGTGATCAAGAGCGTGCTCGAGGACGTGAAAATCTCAACGATATTCTACGGCGTGCTGCCCTTCATCGTGACCGACCTGCTGCGGCTTGCGATCCTGATCGCCTTTCCCGTCATTGCACTATGGCTGCCGTCGCGTATGTAACTTGTTGGGACCAAAACCATTCGGGCGGCGCCATGGAACGATCGTTCAAACAGGAAGTGCAGGCTCTGACGCTCGGGGAAGGCGAGACCTTCCATGGCGAGGGCATCATCGCGGTGACCAAGGCGCTCCTCCAGTCGGGCGTGAGCTATGTCGGCGGCTATCAGGGCGCGCCGGTGTCGCATCTGATCGACGTGATGGTCGAGGCGCAGGACCTGCTCGCCGAGCTCGGCGTGCATGTCGAGACCTGCACCAACGAGGCCGCGGCCGCCGCCATGCTGGGCGCCTCGATCAACTATCCGTTGCGCGGCGCGGTCACCTGGAAGTCGATCGTGGGGACGAATGTGGCGGCCGACGCCCTGTCCAACCTGGCCTCGCCGGGGGTGATGGGCGGCGCGCTGATCATTCTCGGCGAGGACTACGGCGAGGGCGCGAGCGTCGTGCAGGAGCGCTCGCACGCCTTCGCCATGAAATCGTCGATGTGGCTGCTCGATCCGAAGCCCGACCTGCCCACGATTGTGCGCTGCGTCGAGAAAGGCTTCGAGCTGTCGGAAGCGAGCCACGCGCCGGTGATGCTGGAATTGCGCATCCGCGCCTGCCACGTGACCGGGCAGTTCGCGGCCAAGACCAACCAGCGGGGCCATTACTCCTCGATCGCGCGCATCGCCGAGCCGGCCCGTTTCGATTACGCCAAGCTGTCGCATCCGCCGGTCGTGTTCACGCAGGAGCGGCTGAAGGTCGAGGAGCGGCTTCCGGCGGCGCAGGCCTTCATCGTCGCCCACCAGCTCAACGAAGTCATCCGCGGCGAAATGGACGACATCGGGATCATCGTTCTCGGCGGGCTCGCGAACAGCGTGCTGCGCGCGCTCGCGCGGCTGCACCTGGCCGATCTGTTCGGCCGCTCGCGCATTCCGATCTATGTGCTCAACGTCGCCTATCCGCTCGCGCCGGAGGAGCTGCGCGGCTTCTGCGCCGGCAAGCGCGCGGTGCTCGTGGTCGAGGAGGGCTATCCCGACTATGTCGAGCAGGCGGTGACGGTCGAGCTGCGGCGCGCCGACCTGAACACGCGCGTGTTCGGCAAGGGCCCGCTGCCGAAGACCGGGGAATACACGCCGGACGTCGTGCTTCAGGGCGTCGCCGCCTTTCTCCGCGAGGTGCGGCCGGAGACGATTGCCGTCGATCTGATCGAAGCGCAGGCGACGGCGCTTCTCGCGCGCAAGGAGGCCGCCGCCGCGATCGGCGATTTGCCCGCGCGCCCGCCCGCCTTCTGCACCGGCTGCCCGGAACGCCCCGTGTTCGCGGCGATCAAGCTTGCCGAGCGCGAGGTCGGGCGCACGCATATCAGCGCCGATATCGGCTGCCATTCGTTCGCAACCATGCCGCCGTTCAATCTCGGCAACTCGATCCTCGGCTACGGGATGAGCCTTGCGAGCGCGGCGGCGGTCGCCCCCAATCTCGACACGCGTCCGATCTCCATCATGGGGGACGGCGGGTTCTGGCATAACGGACTCCTCAGCGGCGTCGCCAGCAACCTGTTCAACAAGGGCGACGGCGTGCTGTTGATCATGCAGAACGGCTACACCTCGGCGACCGGGCAGCAATTCATGCCGTCGAGCCCGGCGAGCCGGGACGGCGCGGCGTCCGGCATGACCATCGAGAAGACGCTGCGCGCGCTCGGCGTCAAATGGCTGCGCACGGTGCGCAGCTACAGCGTCGCCAAGATGGCCGCCACGCTGAAGGAGGCGATGCTTTCCGCCGAGCGCGGGCTGAAGGTGATCATCGCCGACGGCGAATGCCAGCTCGTGCGCCAGCGCCGCGTGCGCGCCGAAGACGCCGGCAAGCTCGCGCGCGGCGAGCGCGTCGTGCGCACCCGGTTCGGCGTCGACGACGACATCTGCACCGGCGACCACTCCTGCATCCGGCTCTCGGGGTGTCCGTCGCTCACGGTGAAGCCGAACCCCGACCCGCTGCGGAGCGATCCGGTCGCGACCGTGATCGAGAGCTGCGTCGGCTGCGGCCTGTGCGGCGAGGTCGCGCATGCGGCCGTTCTGTGCCCGTCCTTCTATCGGGTCGAGCTGGTGCGCAACCCGAACCGCTGGGACCGCATGCGTGACGGCCTCGCGCGCGGCGTCATCCGCCTGTTCGGCGGACGCGATCGAGCAGGCGCGACATGAGCGTCCCGTCGCGCCCGATCACTCTGCTGATCGCCGCGCTCGGCGGCGAAGGCGGCGGCGTGCTGACGCACTGGATCGTTTCCGCCGCGTCGAGCCTCGGCTTTCCCGTGCAGAGCACGTCGATTCCCGGCGTGGCGCAGCGGACCGGCGCGACCACCTATTACATCGAGATTCTGCCGGTGCCCTGGGCCGAGCTGGACGGACGGCAGCCGGTGCTCGCGCTTACGCCCGGCGTCGGCGATGTCGACATCGTGCTCGCGAGCGAGCTCCTGGAGGCCACGCGCGCCATCGCCAATGGCTTCGTGACGGCCGACCGCACGATGGTGATCGCCTCCAGCCATCGCCACTATGCGATTGCGGAAAAGATGGCGATGGGGGACGGCCGCACCGATCCGGCGCCGCCTGCTCGAAGCGATCGCGCAGAACGCGCAAGGCGCAGCTGATTTTCGACATGGAGGCGGTCGCTCGCGAGGCCGGCGCGATGATCAGCGCGGTGATGCTGGGCGCGCTCGTCGCCTCGCGCCACCTGCCGCTGCCGCAGGACGCGCTGGTCGCGGCGATCCGCGCGGAGGGGAAAGCCGCCGCGGCGAACATCCGCGGTTTCGAGGCAGGGCTGTCGGCGGCCGCGCGCGCGTCCGCTGCGCCCGCCGCGGCCGAGCCGGAGAAGCGAACGCAGGGCGAGGCGCGCCGGGCTCGTATCGCTCGAACGGGAGGCGACGCGATCGTTCCCGCCGGAAGCGGCCGACATGTTGGTCGAAGGCGTGCGCCGGCTTCATCGCTACCAGAATCGCGCTTACGCGAAGCTCTATCTCGAACGGCTGAAGCCGATCGCAGCCGCCGACCATGCCGCCCGCGCCGAAGGCCGGCTCCTGCGCGAGACGGCGCGCCACCTCGCCGTGCGCATGTCCTATGAGGACGTGATCCGGGTCGCGGCTGCGAAAATCGCGCCCGAGCGCATCGGACGCATCGAACGCGACATGGGCGCGAAGGCCGGCGAACGGCTGCGGATCGTCGAGTTCCTGAAGCCCGGGCTCGACGAAATAAGCCAGATCCTTCCAGTCCCGCTCGCGCGCCGCCTGCTCGCCGCCGCGGAGACCCGCGCTTGGCTGCGCGATCTCCATCTCGCCATGGAACTGGAGACCACCTCGATGTCCGGCTATCTGCGGCTATGGGGGCTCGCGAAGCTGCGCGCCTTGCGGCCGTGGACGCATCGCTACCATGAGGAGCAGCGCGCGATCGAGACCTGGCTTGCGCTTATCGCCGAAGCGGCGGGGCGCTCGGCTGCGCTCGCGCTCGAAGTGGCGGAATGCGCGCGGCTGCTGAAAGGCTATGGCGACACGCTCAGGCGCGGCCGCAGCAACTTCGCCCTGATCGAGGCGCGCGTGATCCGTCCGGTCCTGGCCGGACAAATCCCCGCCGCGGCGGGGATCGATGCGGTTGCGAGCGCGCGCACGGCGGCGCTGGTCGATCCGGACGGCGCAGGCCTCTCGGCGTGTCTCGCCGAGATCGAGCGCCGGACGGAGCTTCGGCTCGCCGCCGAGTGACGGAGGGCACGCGCGATCCGCCGCCTGCGATCCGCGTGAAACCGCCCCCGCCATCTGCTGGAGCATTTTCCGGCGAAGTGAGAACCAGTTCGCCGCGGAAAATGCGATCGCGCAACGACGGCTTAAGCGAATTCCGATTCCGCTGGAACGGAATTCGCTCTAGCCTTGCCCGCGATGGACGCTGCGCAACCGCCCGATATGCCCGACACGCCCGAGACGGCCGGCGCCGCCGCGCCGCCGGAGGCGGGCTCGCGCAGAGCCGCCCCCGACGGCGGCCGTCCGACGCCGATGATGGAGCAGTATATCGAGATCAAGGCGGCCAATCCGGACTGCCTCCTGTTCTACCGGATGGGCGATTTCTACGAGCTGTTCTTCGACGACGCCGAGGTGGCGAGCCGCGCGCTCGGCATCGTGCTGACCAAGCGCGGCAAGCATCTCGGCCACGACATCCCGATGTGCGGCGTGCCGATCGAGCGCGCCGACGAGTATCTGCACCGGCTCATCGCGCTCGGCCATCGCGTCGCCGTCTGCGAGCAGATGGAAGACCCGGCGGAGGCGCGAAAGCGCGGTGCGAAGTCGGTCGTCCGCCGCGACGTGGTGCGCCTCGTCACGCCCGGCACGCTGACCGAAGACTCGCTCCTCGACGCCAAGCGCAACAACTATCTCGTCGCGGTCGCGCGCGCGAAGGCCTCCGCGCAAGGCGAGGAGGGCCGGTTCGCGCTTGCATGCCTCGACATTTCGACGGGCGAATTCCGCCTCACCGAGTGCGACCGCACCGGGCTTTCCGCCGAGATCGCCCGCATCGAGCCGGGCGAGGTGATCGTGTCCGACGCGCTCTTTGGCGATCCCGAACTCGCGCCCTATCTGCGCACGCTCTCCGCCGTGACGCCGCTCCCGCGCGACGTGTTCGACGGCGCGAGCGCGGAGCGCCGGCTTGCGTCCTATTTCGCCGTCGCGACCACGGAGGCGTTCGGGGCGTTCTCCCGCCTCGAACTCACCGCGGCGGCCGCCTGCGTCACCTATGTCGAGCGCACGCAGATCGGCAAGCGCCCGCCGCTGTCGCCGCCGCTGCGCGAAGCGGCCGGCGCGACGCTGCTGATCGATGCGGCGACCCGCGCCAATCTCGAACTGATGCGCACGCTCTCGGGCGAACGGCGCGGCTCGCTCATCGCCGCAATCGACCGCACGGTGACGGCGGCGGGCTCGCGCCTGCTCGCGCAGCGCCTCGCCGCCCCGCTCACCGATCCGCACGCGATCGGCGAGCGGCTCGATGCGGTGGCCTGGTTCGTCGCCGATGCGCCGCTGCGCAACGAGATGCGCGAAAGCCTCGCCGCGGCGCCCGATCTCGCGCGCGCGCTCGCGCGCATGGTGCTCGGACGCGGCGGGCCGCGCGACCTCGCGGCGATCCGCGACGGGCTTTCCACGGCCGCCGAACTGAGCAAGCGCCTCGCCATGCACGGAGGCCGCGCCGGAGGAGATCGCGCAGGCGATCGCCGCCTTCCGCCGGCCGGACGCCGCCCTCGTCACCGCGCTCGATGGCGCGCTCGCCGACCAGCTGCCGTATTTCAAGCGCGACGGCGGCTTCGTGCGGGCGGGCTATGATCGCGCGCTCGACGAGACGCGCGCGCTGCGCGACGAAGCGCGCCGCGTGATCGCCGCCCTGCAGGCGCGCTACGTCGAGGCGACCGCGATCCGCAGCCTGAAAATCCGCCACAACAATGTGCTCGGCTATTTCGTCGACGTGACCGCGCAGCACGGCGACAGGCTGATGAGCGCCGCCGCTCAACGCGACCTTCATCCATCGCCAGACGACCGCGGGGCAGGTGCGCTTCACGACCACCGAACTGGGCGAGCTGAAGTCGAGGATCGCGAGCGCCGCCGACCGCGCGCTCGGCCTCGAGCTCGACATGTTCGAGCGGCTGTGCGCGGACGTGGTCGCCGCAGCCGAGGCGATCAAGGCGGCCGCGCGGGCGCTCGCCGTGATCGACGTCGCCTCCGCGCTCGCGGCCATTGCGGTGGAGCGGAACTATACCCGGCCGCAGATCGATGCGAGCCTCGCCTTCGCTATCGCGGGCGGGCGGCATCCGGTCGTCGAGCAGGCGCTCGCCGAGGACGGCGCGCCGTTCGTCGCCAACGACTGCGATCTCACGCCGCCCGCGGGCGAGCCCGCCGGCCGCATCTATGTCGTCACCGGGCCGAACATGGCGGGCAAGTCGACCTATCTGCGGCAGAACGCGCTGATCGCCGTGCTCGCGCAGACGGGAAGCTTCGTGCCGGCGGCGCGCGTGCATATCGGCGTGCTCGACCGGCTGTTTTCGCGGGTCGGTGCGGCCGACGATCTCGCCCGCGGGCGCTCGACCTTCATGGTCGAGATGGTGGAGACTGCGGCGATCCTCAATCAGGCCGGGCTGCGCTCGCTGGTCATTCTCGACGAGATCGGACGCGGCACCGCGACGTTCGACGGGCTCTCGATCGCCTGGGCGGCGATCGAGCATCTGCATGACCAGAACCGCTGCCGCGCGCTGTTCGCGACTCACTTCCACGAACTGACGGCGCTCGCGCACAAGCTGCCGCGCCTGTTCAACGCGACCATGCGGGTGAAGGAATGGCATGGCGACGTCGTGTTCCTGCACGAGGTGGTGGCGGGCGCGGCCGACCGCTCCTACGGCATCCAGGTCGCGAAACTCGCCGGGCTGCCCGCGCCGGTGATCGAGCGGGCGAAGCTCGTGCTCGCCGAGCTGGAAGCGCAGGATCGCATCTCGCCCGCGCAGCGGCTGATCGATGACCTGCCGCTGTTCGCCGCCGCGCGCGCGCCGGCGCCGGCGCCCGATCCCGCCACGGACGCGGCGCTGACCGCGCTCGCCTCGCTCAATCCCGACGAGATGTCGCCGAAACAGGCGCTGGAAGCGCTCTACGCGCTCAAGCAGGCGGCGAGAAAACGAACGTAGCGGCGGCCACGGCCATCACTGATGCACCCGTGTCCTGCACGCGGCGCAGCGAAGCGATGCGCCGCAGATGCGGGACCCAACCCGCCCGTAATTATGGGTCCCGGTTCTGCAGCGCGCATGTCGTGCTGCGCTGCGCCGGGATACGAGATTGCGCTATTTCACGAGCGCGCCGGCCAGCCGCTCCCACGCGGGTTCGTCGCCGGGCAGTCCGAACCGCAGCCAGGTGGGATGCTCGGCGAAGCGGCGCACCAGAATGCCGGCTCGGCCGAGCGTCTCGAACAGCGGAGCGGCGGCGGGCGTCTGCGCCAGCCGGAACAGCGACGTGCCGCCGACGATGTCCAGGCCCGCGTCCGCGAGGAGGGCGTCCAGTCTTTGCGCCGCCTGCGCGAGCCTGCGTTGCGTCGCCGCGATCCAGGCGCCGTCGGCCAAGGCGGCCTCGCCGATCGCGATCGCCGGTCCCGACACCGCCCACGGCCCGAGCGAGGCGCGCAGGCGCGCCGCGATGTCCGGGGCGGCGATGGCGAAGCCGAGCCGCAGGCCGGCGAGCCCGAAGAACTTGCCGAACGAGCGCAGCACCACGATGTCGCCGCGCCCGACCTCGCCCGCGAGGCTCGCGCTTGCGCGGGAATGAGCGGAAGGCGGATCGATCGGAGCGGAACGGATTCCAGCGTTCGCGGGATCGATGTCCATGAACGCTTCGTCGATGACGAGCAGGCCGGCCTTGCGCGTCTCTTTCCTCCCCCTGAAAGGGGGAGGATGAAGGAGGGGGTCGGGTGCGGCTTGCGACCCCTCCCCGGACCATCTGCGATGGTCCGACCCTCCCCTTTCAGTGGAGGGTGCAGTCAAGAGCGACGGCTGTTCGTTCCGCGCGTCGATGGCGTAGCGCGTTTCTCTGGCGAACTGCCCCAACCGTTCGGCGAGCGCGAGCAAGTCCGCGGTCGCAACGATGCGTCCGTCCGGATTGTTCGGATTGACGAGGATCGCGAGGTCGGCGTCGCCGAGCTGCGCGAGTTCAGCGATCTCGGTCACGCGATGTCCCGCGAGCGCCGCCGCGCGGGCGTGCTCGGCATAGGTCGGGCCCAGGATGGCGGCCCGGCCAGGCGGCGCGAGCGCCGCGATGAGCGGCAGCAGGATTTGCGTGCCGGGCGCGGCCACGACGCAGGCGGGCGCGGGCGCGCCGTACGCCTTCGCCGCAAGCGCCGTGAGCCGCGCGAGGGCGTCTGCCGCGGGAAGCCGCTCGAACAGCGCCGGCGGCAAGGGGAGCGCCTTGTATGGAAAAGGATTGATTCCGGTCGAGAGGTCGAGGAAAGGTTCCGGCGCGTCCGCAAACCGACGGCGCGCGGCGAAGAGATCGCCGCCATGTTCGAGCGGCTCGGCCGCATGAGAGACCATGGACGCAGCGCTTGCCTTTCTCGCTCTCGTGATCGAGCTGACGGTCGGTTACCCGGATCGGCTGCTCGGCGCAATCGGTCATCCGGTGATCTGGATCGGCCAGCTGATCGACCGGCTCGACCGCGCGCTCAACCGTGCGGATTTGTCATATCGGGCTTGGCCCGCGAATCCGCCCGCTCCCCGACTTTCGCTCCCGAGCGGGACAGAGAGCGGAGACGAAGCGAGGCTGGAGGGAGAAGCCAGCGAAGCGACGCGGGAGAGAATCTCGAGTGGCGCGGAGCGCGACGGGTGGGGGCATTCGCGACGCATTCCGGGCATGCTCGCGCTGCTGATCCTTCTCGTCGTCGTCGGCGCGATCGCGACGGTCGCGGAGCGCATCTTGCTGGTCCTCCCGTTCGGCTTCCTCGCCGTTGCAGCAGTCGCGAGCAGCCTGATCGCCCAGCGCAGCCTGTACGACCATGTCGCGCGCGTCGCCGACGGCGCTCGAGAGCGGGGGCGTCGAAGCCGGCCGCGCAGCCGTCGTCGCATATCGTCGGCCGCGACATCGCCGCGCTCGACGAGGCGGGCGTCGCCCGCGCCGCCATCGAAAGCCTGGCCGAGAATTTCTCCGACGGCGTCGTCGCGCCCGCTGTTCTGGCTCGCCGTCGGCGGGCTTGCCGGGCGGCGCGCTCTACAAGGCGGTCAACACCGCCGACAGCATGATCGGCCATCACACGCCGCGCTACGAGCATTTCGGCTGGGCGGCGGCGCGGCTCGACGATCTCGTCAACCTGCCGGCGTCGCGGCTGCTCGGCGCTGCTGATCGTCGCGCGCCGCCGCGATCACGCCGGGCGCGTCGGCGGCGAGCGCCTGGGAGGCGGTGCGGCGCGACGCCGCGCGCCACCGCTCGCCCAATGCCGGCTGGCCGGAAGCGGCGATGGCCGGCGCGCTCGGGCTCACGCTCGCCGGCCCGCGCGTCTATGGCGGCGTCTGCGTCGACGACGCGTTCATGGGCGACGGCCGGCGCGACGCGACGGCGGCCGACATCCGCGCGGCGCTCGCGCTCTACCGCCGCGCCGACGCGCTGCTGATCGTGCGGTCGCTCGGCATGCTCGCCGCGCCGTCATCGCGCTAGCGCTGAGCAGCCGATCGAGATCGAGATGCCGTGGCGAGATGCATCGGCGAGCGCGTCGAGCGTGTCCTCGACCTGCGCCTCGTAGGCGATCGTCGCGCCGCCCGCGGCACCAAGCGCGCGAGCCAGGCCGCGCGCTGGCGGTCGTCGGCGAACAGGCCGTGGACATAGGTGCCGATCACCCGTCCGTCGGCCGAGACCGCGCCCTCCGGCGGCCGTCCGCGAGCGTGGCGAACGGGCCGCGCGCAGTCCGGCCCCTCGCGTCACGCCCATATGCATCTCGTAGCCCGCGAACGGCGCGCCGTCGGCGCGTCGCGCCCTGCACCGGCTCCAGGCGTCTTTTCGCCGGTCAGCATCGTCTCGACGTCGAGCAGGCCGAGCCCTTCGCACGTCGCCCGCCGGCCCTTCGATGCCGTCCGGATCGGCGATCGCGCGCCCGAGCATCTGATAGCCGCCGCACAGGCCGAGCACGCGGCCGCCGCGGCGCAGATGCGCGGCGATGTCGATGTCCCAGCCGGCCTCGCGCAGCGCGGCGAGATCGGCGATGGTGGCCTTCGAGCCCGGCAGGATGACGAGGTCGGCATCGCCGGGCAGCGCCGCGCCCGGGCGCACGCGGACGAGCTCGACCGCGGGCTCGGCGTCGAGCGGATCGAGATCGTCGAAATTGGCGATATGCGGCAGGATCGGGCACGGCGATCGCGCATCCGCGCCTGCGGCTTCGCCGTCCGGCGTGATCGAGCGCGAGCGCGTCCTCGGCCGGCAGGCAGCCGCGCGTCGGCGAAGATACGGCACGAGGCCGAGCGCCGCGCCAGCCGGTCTGGCGCGGCGATCGCCGCCATGCCGTCGGCGAACAGCGCCGGATCGCCGCGGAACTTGTTGACGATGAAGCCGCGCGATCAGCGCCGCGTCGTCCGGCGTCGAGCACCGCCTTGGTGCCGACGAGGCTCGCGATCACGCCGCCGCGGTCGATGTCGCCGACCAGCACGACCGGCACGTCGGCGGCGCGGGCGAAGCCCATATTGGCGATGTCGTCGGCGCGCAGATTGATCTCCGACGGCGCTGCCGGCGCCCTCGACCAGCACGAGGTCGGCCTCGCGCCTTGAGCCGCGCGAAGCTGTCCAGCACGCACGGCATCAGCGCGCGGCTTCGATCGCCTGATACTCGCGCGGCCTTGGCCGTGCCGAGCACGCGGCCCTGCACGACGATCTGCGCGCCGATCTCGCTCTGCGGCTTCAGCAGCACCGGGTTCATGTGCACGCTCGGCGGCACGCCGCGCGGCGCGCGCCTGCAGCGCCTGCGCGCGGCCGATCTCGCCGCCGTCGGCCGTCACGGCGGCGTTGTTCGACATGTTCTGCGGCTTGAACGGCCGCACGCGCAGCCCGCGTTGCGCGAAGGCGCGCGCAGAGGCCGGCGACGATCAGCGACTTGCCGACATCGGAGCCGGTGCCCTGGATCATGAGCGCGCGGGCGGCCACGGTCAGAACTCGATGCCCTCCTGCGCCTTCACGCCGGCGGCGAAGTGGTGCTTCACCAGCGTCATCTCGGTGACGAGATCGGCCGCCTCGATCAGCTCCGGCTTGGCGTTGCGGCCGGTGACGACGACATGCAGGTCCGGCCGCCGCGCCTGCAGCGCCGCGACCACCTCGGCGAGGTCGAGATAGTCGTAGCGCAGCGCGATGTTGAGCTCGTCGAGGATGACGAGGCCGAACGCTCGGATCGGCCATCAGC
This sequence comes from uncultured Alphaproteobacteria bacterium, assembly GCA_963712435.1. Classification (GTDB taxonomy): domain Bacteria; phylum Pseudomonadota; class Alphaproteobacteria; order Rhizobiales; family Xanthobacteraceae; genus Rhodoplanes. The sequence goes on from CAVQIB010000001.1 coordinate 619,767, forward strand.
TCCTGCGCCTTCGCCCAGGCGCGCTCGGCGGCGGCGACGTCGCGCGCGCGGTCCTGCGTCTCCCAGGTGAAGCCCTCGCCCATCGTGTGCCACGACACCTGATCGCCGAACTTCGCCAGCGCGTCGCGCTCGCCGATCTGCCACGCGCCCTTGATGAACTGCACGACGCCGACGCGCTGGCCGCGCCCGAGCATGCGCAGCGCGAGGCCGAAGGCGGCCGTCGACTTGCCCTTGCCGGTGCCGGTGTGGACGATCAGCAGGCCCTTCTCGATGCGTCTTGTCCGCCACCTCGGCGTCCTGCACGGCCTTGCGCTTGGCCATCTTGGCGCGATGACGCTCGGCCTCGGCGTCGTCGACGGTCTTGCTCGTGGTCATGCTCTGCCTTTCACGAACAGCGGCAGTCCGGCGACCACGAGGACGACGCGATCCGCGCGGCGCGGCGAGCCGCTGGTTCAGCCGGCCTTGCAGGTCGCGGAAGCGCCGCGCCAGCGCGTTGTCCGGCACGATGCCCGAGCCGACCTCGTTGGAGACCAGCACGATCGGCGCCGCGGCGCTTCGCCAGCGCCGCGTTCGAGGCCGTGCGATCTCGGCCTCGATGTCGCGCGTCCGCGAGCATCAGATTGGTGAGCCACAGCGTCAGGCAGTCGACCAGAACGGGAAGCCCCGCATGCTCGGCGAGCCTCCCGCGAGGTCGCGCGGCGCTTCGACGGTCGTCCAGGCCACGCCGCGCCGCGCCCTGTGGGCGGCGATCGCGCCGCCATCTCCTCGTCGCCCGCCTCCGCAGTCGCGACGTAGATCCACGGCGGGGGATGGCGGGCGACGAGGCTTTCGGCAAGGCGGCTCTTGCCCGAACGGGCGCCGCCGAGGACGAGCGTCAGATCGCGCGCCTCCACTGCAATCATGCCGGCTCAGCACAGCCAATCGGGGCACGGAGCGCGCCTGAAGCGGAGTGGAGCAGACCCCGGACCGCCGCGGCGATCACGAGCGAACGCGCCGGAAAGTTCGCCGCCGTTCGGGCGGCGTCGCGCGATCAGCGCGGATGGGGCGGCGACTGAGTGGGCGAGGACGGACATCGGTTTCCCCTTTGCCCTCCATCCCGAGGGCATGCTGCGGTCGCGTCGCCGGCAGGTCTCCTGGCTTGCGGGTCCGCGCCCTCCCCGGCCTTCCCAGAGCGTCCCGATGCTCCAGTGGCGGTAGCGAAGAGGCACTCGCCGCTCACAGTTGCGGGGGCAGCCGCGGTTTTGGGCGCACCCGCACCGCGTTCCCTTTTGCGTCCCGCCGGGAGGCGGGAACCGACAACGCACCGACTATAGCCGCATTCGAGAGGGCCGCAAGCCGGCAGGCGATCGCGGCGCGTCCGCCCGCATTGACAAGGCGCAGAGCGCGACCCTTAAGTGCCGCCATTCGACGGTCTCTCGAAGGAGAGCGAAGAGGGAATGCGGTGCAGGACGCCTGTCCCAATCCGCAGCTGCCCCCGCAACTGTAAGCGGCGAGCCTGAGCCACAGAGCCACTGGGGAGCGACCCCCGGGAAGGCGGTGACGGGCAGAGACCCGCGAGCCAGGAGACCTGCCGTCGATTCGTTCGCGGTCCGGGCGGGGTGCCTGCGGCTTCGGTCGATGTCCTATTCGGGCGCGCGGTCGCCACAGACCGTTCGCGCCACGGAGAGTGACGGGTGACCCTCGTCGACAGCACGAGCGCGAGCGACCGGCCTGGCCGACGGCGGGACGCCACCGCGGATGCGACCATTTACGTCTGCATCACCTGCCGCCGCGCCGGCGATCCGGACAGCGCGTTCCGCCCCGGCGCGGTCCTCGCGGCAGTCGACGGCGAAGCGCTGCCGCAGGGCGCCGCGCGTCAGGGTGCGGCGGGTGCGCTGCCTCGCCAACTGCAAGCGCGGGCCGACCGCGGCGCTCCGCAGCAACGGCTCCTGGACCTATGTGTTCGGCGATCTCGATCGCTCGACGGCGGCGCGGCGCTGGTCGAAGGCGCGCGCCTCCTTGCGCGGCGCGGCCGACGGCCTCATGCCCTGGCGCGGCCGGCCCGAGCCGCTCAAGCGCGGGCTGGTCGCCCGCGTCCCCCCGCTCGATTTCTCAGGAGGAAGGTGAATGACCGCCTCGCTCGCCCGCGTTCCCTGCACGATCGTCACCGGCTTTCTCGGCGCCGGCAAGACGACGCTGATCCGCCATGTGCTCGCCAATGCGAACGGCCGGCGGCTGGCGGTGATCGTCAACGAGTTCGGCGATGTCGGCATCGACGGCGAGATTCTGAAGGGCTGCGGCGACGACGCCTGCCCGGAGGAGAACATCGTCGAGCTGGCCAATGGCTGCCTGTGCTGCACCGTCGCCGACGAGTTCGTGCCGGCGCTCGATGCGATCCTGTCGCGCACGCCCGCACGTCGAGCACATCGTCATCGAGACCTCCGGCCTCGCGCTGCCGAAGCCGCTGGTGCAGGCGTTCCACTGGCCGTCGATCAAGAGCCGCGTCACGGTCGACGGCGTGATCGCGGTGGTCGACGGCGCGGCGCTCGCCGACGGCCGGGTCGCCGCCGATCTCGACAGCGCTTGCGCGCGCAGCGCGCCGCCGATCACGGCGCTCGACCACGACGATCCGATCGAGGAGGTGTTCGAGGACCAGATCGCCTGCGCCGATCTCGTGGTGCTGAACAAGCGCGACCTGCTCGACGCGGCCGGGCTCGACAAGGCGATGGCCGCCGATCGCGCGGCGCGCTGCCGCGGGCGGTGAAGATCGTCACCGTGGCCGACGGCAAGGTCGATCCGGCGGCGCTGCTCGGTCTCGGCCTCGCCATCGAGGACGACATCGAGAACCGCAAGACCCATCACGACGACGAGCTCGAGCACGACCACGACGATTTCGACAGCTTCGTCGTGCCGCTTGCCGGAGATCGCCGATCCCGGCCGCGCTGACGGCGCGCGTCGCCGCGATCGCCGAGGCCGCACGACGTGCTGCGCATGAAGGGCTTCGTCGCCGTCGCAGGCAAGCCGATGCGGCTGCTCGTGCAGGCGGTCGGCCCGCGCGTGACAGCCACTATTACGACCGGCCTGGGCGGCGGCCGAGACGCGCGCGGGCGGACTCGTCGTGATCGGCCTGAAGGGACTCGACCGCGACGGCGATCGCCGGCGCGCTCGCCGGATAAGCGATGCACCTGCTCGCAGACCAGTTCGACCACGCTCGACGACATCGTCGAGCCGGTCGATCTCGCGCCAGGCGCCCGGCGATATCGTCGTGCTGTCCTTCGCCGACAGCGACCTTGCCGGCTCTCGCCGCCGCCTGGGCGATCGAGCGCGACGTCCTGCCGAGCGTGCGGCTCGCGCATCTGCGCGACCTGCGCCATCCGATGTCGGTCGATCTCTGGATCGACACGCGTCGGCGCGCACGCCAAGGTGATCCTGGTGCGGCTGCTCGGCGGACTCGACTGGTGGCGCTACGGCGTCGACCGGCTCGCCGCGCTGGCGCGCGAGCGCGGGCATCGCGCTGGCGATGCTGCCGGGCGAGGACCGCGACGATCCGCGCGCTGGCCGACGCCTCGACCTTGCCGCGCGACGAGCTCGACGCGCTGCTTGCGGTTTTTCCGCGAGGGCGGACGCGAGAACTTGCGCGCGCTGCTGCGCCGGCTCGCGCGCCATGCCGGCGCGCCGCTCGATGCGGCCGAGCCGCGCCCCGTCCCGCGCGCCGCCGCCTATCTGCCGGGCGAGGGCGCGGTCGATCTCGACCGGCTTGCCGCCGCCCTTGCGCCGGGCCAGCGCCGTCGTCCCGATCATCTTCTACCGCTCGCATGCTGCTCGCGGCCGACACCGCGCCGATCGACGCGCTGTGCGAGGCGCTTGAGCGCGCGCGGTCTCAGCCCCGCGCCGCTCTTCGTCACCAGCCTGAAGGACGCAGGACTGCGCGGCCTTCGTGCGCGACGCGCTGCGCGCGGCTCGATCCGGCGGTGATCGTCACGACCACCGCGTTCGCCGCCGGCGGCGGACCTGGAGCGATCGACGCCGTTCGACGGCGCCGGACGTGCCGGTGCTGCAGGTCGTGATCGCCACCACCAAGCGCGCGGCCTGGCGCGACGAGCCCGCGCGGGCTCGGCGCCGGCCGACCTCGCCATGCATGTCGTGCTGCCCGAACTCGACGGCCGCGTGCTCGCCGGCGCGATCTCCTTCAAGGACCCGCTTCCGCGCGCACGACGGCGCTCGCCTTCACCGCGCTCGCCAACCGGCCGGAGCCGGACCGCGTCGCGATGGTGGCCGACCGCATCGCCGCGCTCGTGCGGCTGCAGACGACGCCGCGCGGCGACGCGGCGCATCGCGGTGCTGATGCCCGACTATCCCGGCGCGCCGGGCCGCACCGGCTATGCGGTCGGTCTCGACGTGCCGGCGAGCGTGCTCGCCCTGCTCGCCGATCTCGCGGCGGCCGGCTACGCGTGACGGATGCGCCGGAAAGCTCGCACGAATTGCTGAGGTTTACAGGCGCGCGGGAAGCGAGCTCTGCGTCGCAATCCTGCACCTCTCCCGGCGGAAGTCGACGCCGAAGGCGTCGGTGAGGCAGATCGAGGCGATGCGCCTACCCGCTCGCTGCGCTCGCACCTCTCGAGGGGAGAGTCTGACTCGCCAGCGGCAGGCGTGGGCGCCATACAAGCGGTGATCGCTCGCCGATTACGAAGCTCTCGCACTGCCGCGAGTCGCCGCGCGCGTGCAGGCCGCCTGGGGCGACCCCGCCGCCGATCCGGATGTGCGCGACGGCGCGTTCCGCTTCCGCGCCGCGCCTGTTCGGCAACGTCACTGGTCGCGCTGCCGCCCGACCGCGGCCGCTCGCGCCGACCGCCGCGCCGACTATCACGATCCGCTGCTGCCGCCGCGCCACGCGCTGCGTCGCCTTCGGCCTGTGGCTGCGGCACGTGGCGAAGGTCGATGCGCTCGTGCATATGGGCGCGCACGGCACGCTCGAATGGCTGCCCGGCAAGGCGGTGGCGCTGACCGCGGCCTGCTTTCCCGAAGCGGTCGTCGGGCCCCTGCCGGTGATCTATCCGTTCATCGTCAGCAATCCGGGCGAGGCCGCGCAGGCCAAGCGCCGCATCGCCGCGGTGACGATCGGCCATCTGCCGCCGCCGCTCGTCGACGACGGGCCTTGCCGGCGATGCGCGCGAAGCTCGAACGGCTGGTCGACGAATATGCCCAGGCCGACGGGCTCGACCGCCGCCGCCGCGAGCGCCTGGCGCGGCTGATCGTCGAGACCGCGCAGCGCACCGGGCTCGCGCGCGAGGCCGGCGTCGACGCCGACGGCCGATCCCGACGAGGCGCTGCGCCGCATCGACGCCTGGCTCTGCGATCTGAAGGATCTCGCGGTCAAGGACGGGCTGCATATCTACGGCCGCGCGCCGCGACGGACGACGAGCCGATCCGCTGCGGCAGGCGAGCGCCGAGGCCGAGCGCGCGGCGCTGCTCGCCGCGCTCGACGGCCGCCGCGTCGCGCCGGGCCCGGCCGGCGCGCCCGCACGCGGCCGCCGCGACGTGCTGCCGACCGGGCGCAATCTGTTCACCGCCGACCCGCGCACCCTGCCGACGCCGACCGCGATCGACCTCGGCGCGGCTCGCCGCCGACGAGGTGATCCGCGCGCTATCTGCAGGACGCACGGCGAGATGCCGCGCTCGCTGGTCATCGATCTGTGGGGCAGCGCGACGCTGCGCACCGGCGGCGAGGAGATCGCGCAGGGCCTGGCGCTGATGGGCTGCCGGCCGATCTGGGACCCTGCGACCGGCCGCGTCACCGGCATCGAGGTGCTGCCGCCGGCGAGCCATCGGCCGCCCGCGCATCGACGTGACCTGGCGCATCTCCGGCCTGTTCCGCGACCTGTTCCCGGCGCAGATCGCGCTGATCGACGCCGCCGTGCGCGCGGTCGCCGCGCGCGACGAAGACGGACGAGGAAAATCCGCTCGCCGCGGCGCGCGCGCGCCAACGGCGACGGACACGCGCTGGCGCGCATCTTCGGCACCGCGCCCGGCACCTATGGCGCGGGCGTCGAGGACGCTGCTCGGCGGCGACTGCAGACGCGCGACGGAGATCGGCGCGCGCCTATCTCGCCGCCGCCTCGCACGCCTATGGCGGCGCGGACGGCGACGGCACGCTGCTGCCCGGCGCCTTCGCCGCGCGCGTCGCCGACGCCGACCTGCTCGTCCACACGAGCGACGATCCCGGCCGCGACCTTCTCGAAGGCGCGGAGGACGTCGCCTTCGTCGGCGGCTTCGCCGCGGCTGCCGCTTCGCTCGGCGCGCAAGGCCGATCTCATCATGCTCGACACCACCGATCCGCAGCGCCCGCGCGCGCGTCCGCTCGACGCAGGCGCTCACCCGCATCGTGCGGGCGCGCGCGATCAATCCGCGCTTCATCGAAGGGCAGATGCGGCACGGGCCGCGCGGCGCGGCCGAATTCGCCGAGACGGTCGACCGCCTGGTCGACTTCGCCGAGACGACCGGCGCCGTGCCGAGCGCGCTGTTCGATCTCGTGCACGACGCCTATCTCGGCGATCCGCGCGTGCGCGACGTTCATGCTGCGCGAAAACCCGCAGCCGCGCGCGCGATCGCCGAGCGGCTCGCCGCGGCGCGCCGCCGCGGCCTTTGGCATCCGCGGCGCAACGATATCGACGCCGATCTGGCGCGCTTGCGGCGGAGGCCGCGCACATGATCCGCTCCCCGCCGCCGCGGCGCCTGCCCGGCCTCTCCGCGCCGATGCAGACCGGCGACGGGCTGCTGGTGCGGCTCACGCCGAGCGGGGCGACGATCCCGCTCGACGCGTTCGCCGGCGCTGTGCGCCGCGGCGCGCCGCGCACGGCAACGGCATCGATCGAGATCACCGTCGCGCGGCAGCATCCAGGTTCGCGGCCTGACGGCGACGCTCCGCGCCCGCCTTCGCCGATGCGGTCTCGGCGCTCGATATCGACGTGACGGACGGCGTGCCGGTCGCGGTCGGACCCGCTTGCCGGGCTCGAGCCCGACCATGCGATCGATGCGGGCGCGCTCGCCGGCGCGCTGCGCGAGGCGATCGCTCGCCGCGGCGTTGAAGGATCGGCTCGCAGCCAAAGGTTTCGGTCGTCGTCGATGGCGGGCGCGCACGCTTCATCTCGACGCGCTCGCCGCCGATGTCCGGCTGCGCGCGGAGGCCTGCATCGGGCGGCCCGCGGATCGGGCTCGTGCTCGGCGGCGATGCCGCGACCGCGGTGCGCATCGGCGCGGTCGCGCCGGACGACGCGGTGCGAAGCCGCGCATGCGTCTGCTCGCCGTCGCTCGCGGCGCGGGGTCCGACGGCGCGCGCCGCGCGGTCATGCGCGCCGAGGGCGCCGCCGCCTTCCGGTCGGCGATCGACGATCTCCTGCGCCATGACGATCGCCTTGCGCCGCCGCGCCCGCGCTCGGAGCCGATCGGCCTGCACCCGCTCCGCGAGGACGACGCGTCGCGCTCGGCATCGGCTTGCCTTTCGGCCACGCCGACGCCGATGCGCTCGAGCGTCTGGCGCAAGCGGCGGGCGACGCGCAAGCCGCCGGCGTCCGCACCGCGCCCGATCGCGCGCTGCTTGCTCATCGGCGTCGCGCCTGAGCGCGCGGGCGCGCTGCGTCGCGCTTGCCGACAACGCTCGGCTTCGTGACGCGCGCCGACGATCCGCGCCGTCGATCGCCGCCTGTCCCGGCGCGCCCGCTCTGCGCCTGCCGGAATTATCGCAGCGCGCGCGCTCGCGCCGACGGTCGCCACGGCGATCGCGTCCATGCTCGACGACTCGCTGCAGCTTCACGTCTCCGGCTGCGCCAAAGGCTGCGCCCATCCGGGCGCCGCGCCGCTTGACGCTCGTCGGCGGCGAGGATGACTGCGGCATCGTCATCAACGGCTCGGCGCAGGAGCAGCCCTTGGTTACGTCCCGTCGAAGCGCTCACGGCGGCTATCGCGCGGCTCGCGCGCGCCGTCGCGGCGGCGCGCCGGCCCGACGAACGCGCATCCGCCGTCCTGTCGCGTCTCGGCGCCGCGCGGGTCGCGGCCATTCTGGCGGAGCGCCACGATGGCTGACTATCTCCGCGACGGCAACGCGATCTACGAGCGCTCCTTCGCGATCATCCGCGCCGAGGCCGATCTCTCGCGCTTCTCGGCCGAGGAGGCCGACGTCGCCGTGCGCATGATCCATGCCTGCGGCAGTCGTCGAGGCGGCGCAAGCACTTCGTGTTCGCGCCGGGCTTCGTCGCCGCGGCGCGCGCGGCGCTGCGCGCGCGGCGCGCCGATCCTCTGCGACGCCGAGATGGTGGCGCACGGCGTCACGCGCGCGCGGCTGCCGGCCAGCAACGAGGTGATCTGCACGCTGCGCGATCCGCGCGTGCCGCGAGCTCGCCAGCGAAGCTCGGCAACACGCGCTCGGCCGCCGCGCTCGAGCTGTGGCGCGACCGGCTCGGCGGCGCGGTGGTCGCCATCGGCAATGCGCCGACCGCGCTGTTCCGTCTGCTCGAAATGCTCGACGACGGCGCGCCGAAGCCCGCCGCCATCCTCGGCATGCCGGTCGGCTTCGTCGGCGCGGCCGAATCGAAGGAGGCGCTCGCCGCCAATCCGCTGCGGCGTTCCCTTGCTCATCGTGCGCGGCCGCATGGGCGGCAGCGCCATGACCGCCGCGGCCGTCAACGCTCTCGCGAGGGCAGGGACTATGAGCAACGGGCCGTCTGATCGGCGTCGGCATCGGCCCGGGCGATCCCGAGCTGCTGACGCTGAAGGCCGTGCGCGCGCTCGCCGAGGCCGACGTGGTCGCCATTTCGCCAAGCGCGGCAACGCCGGCAATGCGCGCGCCATCGTCGCGCCGCATCTGCGCGACGGCGTCGAGGAACTGCCGCTGCTCTATCCGGTGACGACGGAGATCCCCAAGGACGGCGCCGCCTATCGCGACGCGCATCGCGCGACTTCTACGACGACGCCGCCGCGGACGCGTCGCGCGCGCATCTCGACGCCGGCCGCACCGTCGCGGTGCTCTGCCGAGGGCGATCCGCTGTTCTACGGCTCCTACATGCATCTGCATGTGCGGCTCGCCGACCGCTATCCGACCGAGGTCATCGCCGGCGTCACCGGCATGTCGGGCTGCTGGTCGCCGGCCGGCGCGCCGATCGCGCAGGGCGACGACGTGCTCACCGTGCTGCCCGGCACGCTGCCCGAGGCCGAGCTGGACGCGGCGGCTCGCCGACACCGACGCCGCGGTGATCATGAAGGTCGGCCGCAATCTGCCCAAGGTCCGCCGCGCGCTCGCCGCGACCGGGCTGCTCGACCGCGCGATCTATGTCGAGCGCGGCACCATGGCGAACGACGCGATCGATGCGGCTGGCCGACAAGCCCGACGACGACGGCGCCCTATTTCTCCATCGTGCTGGTGCCGGGCTGGGCGGCGCGGCCATGAGCGGGCGCGCTCGCCGTCGTCGGGCTCGGGCCCGGCGGCGCCGCGCTAGCTGACGCCGGAGGCGCGCGACGGCGCTCGCCGCGGCCGATGCGCTCTACGGCTACGGCCCCTATCTCGACCGCGTGCCGGCTGCGGCCCGGCCAGGCGCGCCACGCCTCCGACAACCGCGAGGAAGGCGCGCGCGCCGCGGCCGCGCTGCGCCACGCCGCGCGAGGGCGCGACGCGTCGCCGTCGTCTCGGGCGGCGATCCCGGCGTGTTCGCCATGGCGGCGGCGGTCTGCGAGGCGATCGAGGCCGGGCCCGCGGCCTGGCGCGACGCTCGACATCGCCGATCGTGCCCGGCGTCACCGCGATGCTGGCGGTCGCCGCCCGCGTCGGCGCGCCGCTCGGCCACGATTTCTGCGCGCATCTCGCTGTCGGACAATCTGAAGCCCTGGGAGCTGATCGAGCGGCGGCTCGACGCGGCGGCCGGCGCCGGCTTCGTGCATCGCGCTCTACAACCCGATCTCGCAAGGCGCGGCCCTGGCAGCTCGGCAAGGCCTTCGAGCTGCTGCGCGCGCATCCTGCCGGCGACGACGCCGGTCATCTTCGGCCGCGCCGTCGGCCGGCCGGACGAGCGCATCGATCGTGACGACGCTCGCGCGCGGCCGACGCGTCGCACGCCGACATGGCGACCTGCATCATCATCGGCTCGGCGCGAGACGCGCGTGATCGCGCGGCCGGGCCGGCGCGCCGCTGGTCTACACGCCGCGCGCCGTCGCGGAGGCGAGCGCATGATCGAGCCAGGCGACAGCCTCATCGACGCGTCGTCGACCGACGGCACGTCGCGGCAGCGCCGGCCGGCGCAGCATGACCACCGCGAATGCCGAGCGCGCGCGCCGCCGCGATCTTGCCGTAGGTCGCGCTCGCCGCCGCTGTTCTTGGCGACGACGACCTCGATGCCGATGCTGCGTCGAGCAGCGCGCGCTCGTCGGCCTCGGCGAACGGCCCGCGCGCCAGGATGTAGGTCGCGTGCGGCACGGCGAGCGGCGGGTCGACCGGATCGACGCTGCGGACGAGATAGTGATGCTGCGGCGCGGCCGCGAAGGGCGCGAGCTCCTGCCGGCCGAGCGCGAGGAAGACGCGGCGCGGCGCGCTCGCCGAGCGCCGCGACCGCGTCGCTCGACGCCGTCGACCTCGATCCAGCGGTCGCCGGCGACCGCCGCCCAGGGCGGGCGCCGCAGCGCGAGCAGCGGCACGCCGGCGCTCGCGCGCGGCCTCGCGCGGCATTGGCGCGAGATCGCGCGGCATAGGGATGCGTGGCGTCGATCAGCACATCGATGCGCTCGTCGCGCAGATAGCGCGGCGAGCCCCTCGGCGCCGCCGAAGCCGCCGACTCCGCACCGGCACCGGCTGCGGCGCGGGCTCGGCGGTGCGGCCGGCGAGCGACAGCGTCACGCTCGAGATCGCGCGCGTCGGCGAGCGCGCTCGGCAAGCTGCCGCGCCTCGCCGGTGCCGCCGAGGATGAGGATGCGCCGCATGGCGCTCGCTGAGTCCGCTCATGCGCCGAGCGCTGCCGCACCGCGCCGCTGGCTGTCCATCGTCGGCATCGGCGAGGACGGCGTCGACGGGCTTGGCGCCGATGCGCGCGCGGCCTGGTCGCGGACGCCGAGATCGTGTTCGGCGGCAAGCGGCATCTGGCGCTGGCCGGCGCGCTGATCACGCGGCGAGGCGCGGCCTGGCCGAGCCCGTTCGACGCGCGCGATCGCGCGAGGTGCTGGCGCAGCGCGGCCGGCAGGTCTGCGTGCTGGCCTCGGGCGATCCGTTCTTCTACGGCGTCGGCGCGACGCTGGCGCGCCATGTCGCGCCGACGAGATGCTGGTCGTTCCCGGCGCCGTCGGCCTTCAGCCTCGCCGCCGCGCGGCTCGGCTGGGCGCTGCCGGACATCGACGCTCGTGTCGCTGCACGGCCGCGCCGCTCGACCTGATCCGCCCGCATCTGCATCCGGGCGCGCGCGTGCTGGCGCTGACCTCGGACGGCGACGGGCCGGCGGCGCTCGCGCGCGCTGCTCGCCGAGACGCGGCTTCGGCGCGTCGCGGCTCACCGTGCTGGAAGCGCTCGGCGGGCCGCGCGAGCGCATCCGCAGCGACGACGCGCCGACGGCTTCGACCTCGACGACATCGACCCGCTCAACATCGTGGCGATCGAGGTTGAAGCCGCGCCGCGACGCGCGCGTGCTTGCCGCTGCGCGGCCGGCCTCGCCGACGATCTGTTCGAGCATGACGGCCAGATCACCAAGCGCGAGATCCGCGCCGTGACGCTGTCGGCGCTCGCGCCGCGCGCGCGGCGAACTGCTGTGGGACATCGGCGCGGGCTCCGGCTCGATCGCGATCGAATGGATGCTGGCCGATCCGTCGCTGCGCGCGCATCGCCATCGAGGCGCGCGCCGACCGCGCCGCGCGCATCCGCCGCAACGCCGCGGCGTTCGGCGTGCCCGGGCCTCGAGGTCGTCGAGGGCGCCGCGCCCGCCGCGCTCGCCGGCCTGCCGACGCCCGACGCGGTCTTCATCGGCGGCGGCGCGCAGCGACGCCGGCGTGCTCGACGCCGCGATCGCGGCGCTGCGCCGCCGGCGGCCGGCTGGTCGCCAATGCGGTGACGCTGGAGATGGAGGCGCGTGCTGCTCGCGCGCCATGCCGCGCTCGGCGGCGACCTCATCGCGCATCGCCGTCTCGCGCGCCGACGCCGGTCGGCGGCAATGAGCGGCTGGCGCCCGGCCATGCCGGTGACGCAATGGGCTGGGTCAAGCCATGATCGTCGCGGGCATCGGCTGCCGCAAGGGCGTCAGCCGGCGAGCGAGATCGAGGCCGCGATCGACGCGGCGCTCGCGCGCGCCGGCCTGGCCGCGGCGCGCTCGGCATGCTCGCGACGCGCCAGCCTGCAAGCGCGACGAGCCGGGCATCGCCGCGGCGGCGCGGCGCGCTGGCGTGCCGCTGGTGCTCGTCGCCGCAGGCCGATCTCGAAGCCGCGCGGCGCGCGCACGCGTCACCCATTCCGAGCGCGTCGCTGGCGCTGGCCGGCGTGCCGTCGGTCGCGGAGGCGGCGGCGCTCGCCGCGGCGGGCCGACGGCGCGGCTGCATCGCGGCCGCGCATCGCGGTCGGGCCGCGTCACCTGCGCGCTCGCCGCGCCGGGAGACGCGCCATGACCGTGCATTTCATCGGCGCCGGGCCGGGCGCGGCCGACCTCATCACCGTGCGCGGCCGCGATCTCATCGCGCGCTGCCCGGTCTGCCTCTATGCCGGCTCGATCGTGCCGCCGGAGCTGCTGCGCTATTGCCCGCCCGGCGCGCGCATCGTCGACACCGCGCCGCTGTCGCTCGACGAGATCGAGGCGGAGTATCGTCGCGGCGCACGCGGCGGGCCAGGACGTGGCGCGGCTGCATTCCGGCGATCTCTCGGTCTGGAGCGCGCTGGCCGAGCAGATCCGCCGGCTCGAGCGGCGCGGCATCCCCTACACGCTGACGCCGGGCGTGCCGTCCTTCGCCGCCGCCGCCGCCGCGCTCGGCCGCGAGCTGACCATGCCGGAGGTCGCGCAGAGCGTGGTGCTGACGCGCGTGTCGGGCCGCGCCTCGCGCGATGCCGGAGGGCGAGACGCTTGCCGCCTTCGCCGCGACCGGCGCGACGCTGGCCATCCATCTCGCGATCCACGCGCTCGACGACATCGTCGACGGAGCTGACGCCGCTCTACGGCGCGGACTGCCCGGTCGCCGTGGTGTTCCGCGCCACCTGGCCGGACGAGCGGATCATGCGCGGCACGCTCGGCGACATCGCGGCGACGGCTCGCGGCCGAGCCGATCGAGCGCACGGCGATGATCTTGGTCGGCCGCGCGCTGGCGGCGCGAGGATTTCCGCGAGAGCGCGCTCTACGACGCCGACTATCAGCGCCGCTTTCGCGGCCGGGAGGCGCAGCGTGAGCGGCGCGCGAAAGGCTGCGTGCCCGACCAGCCTGCCCTCGCGGTCGAAGACGCAGCGATCTCGAGCTGCGATGTCGCGTGCCGGCGAGCGACGGCGGCGGCGGTGTCCCAGCGCGGCGCGCGCCACCGCGTCGCCGAGCGCGACGCCCTCGGCCGGCGCATGCGCGAACGCCTCGGCGACGGTGTTCGCCGCGCGGATGCGCGCGCGCAAGCGCGGCGACGCCGCCGGCCTCGTCGGCGAGCGCGGCCAGCACGTCGAGGTCGACCGCGCCGCGCCGCGGAATGCAGGTCGAGCAGGCCCTGCGCGAGCTTGGTCATCTTGGCGACGCCGCCGGCGATGGTGACGCGCGGCACGGGATGCGCGCGGACATATTTCAGCATGCCGCCGACGAAATCGCCCATGTCGATCAGCGCCACCTCGGGCAGGCCGTGCAGCTTCTGCACGGCGGCCTCGGAGGCGTCGCCGGTCGCGCCGGCGACATGGGTGAGGCCCATGGCGCGCGCGACGTCGATGCCGCGATGGATGGAGTGGATCCAGGCCGAGCAGGAATAGGGCACGACGATGCCGGTCGTGCCGAGGATCGACATGCCGCCGACGATGCCGAGCCGCCGATTGAGCGTCTTCGCGGCCAGCGCCTCGCCGCCGGGGATCGGAGATCTCGACCTCGACATCGCCCGGCTGCCCGGTCGCCGCCGCGACCTCGCGCGATCGCCTCGCGCGATCATCTGGCGCGGCACCGGATTGATCGCCGGCTCGCCCGGCGGGATCGGCAGGCCGGGCCGCGTGACCGTGCCGACGCCCTCGCCGGCGCGGAAGGTGACGCCGCGCGCCGGCCGCGCCGCGCCGCACCGTCGCGACGACCAGCGCGCCATGCGTCACGTCGGGATCGTCGCCGGCGTCCTTGACGACGCCGGCCGTCGCCGCGCCTTCGCCGCGCTCGTGGCGGCGCGAGCGCGAAGGCCGACGCGCTGCGCCGCCGCGGCAGGGCGATCTCGACCGGGATCGGGAAACTCGCCGGTCAGCAGCGCCGCGTAGGCCGCCTTGGCGGCGGCGGCGGCGCAGGCGCCGGTCGTCCAGCCGCGCCGCAGCGGGCGCTCTTGCGTGTCCATGTGCATCGCCTATAGCGGGCTTGCGGCCGGCCGTCATCGGCGAAAGCGTGCGTCGATGAGCTCGTATTCTCGCACATCGCGCCGCTGGCGCACTGACGTGCCCGGCCTCGCGCCCGGCCATGTCTGGCTGGCCGGCGCCGGGCCCGGCGACCCGGGCTGCTGACGCTCGACGCGCTCGCCGGCGCTGGCGCAGGCCGACGTCGTCGTCCACGACGCGCTGGTCGACCGGCGCGTGCTGGCGCTCGCCGGCCAGGCGGCGAAGCTCGAATTCGCCGGCAAGCGCGGCGGCAAGCCGTCGACCGTCGCAGGGCGACATCAACGCAGCGGCTGATCGAACTCGCGCGCGCGGGCGAGCGGGTGCTGCGGCTCAAGGGCGGCGATCCCTTCGTCTTCGGGCGCGGCGGCGAGGAGGCGCTGGCGCTGGCCGCCGCCGGCATGCCGTTCCGCGTGCTGCCGGGCGTGACCGCCGGCCTTGGCGGGCTGGCCTCGGCCGGCATCCCGGCGACGCATGCGCGGCATCAACCGCGCGGTGATCCTCGCCACCGGCCACGCCGCGACGCAGCGACGACCGAGCTCGACTGGGCGGCCGCTCGCGCGCACCGGCCAGCCGATCGTCATCTACATGGCGACTGACGCACTGGCGCGAGATCGCCGACGCGCTGATGCGCGGCGGGCTGTCCGCGCGACACGCCGGCCGCGGTGATCGCCGCGGCGACGCATGCCCGAGGAACGCGTCGTGGTCGCGACGCTCGGACGCATCGTCGCCGCCGTCGCGCCACGCGGCAGATCGAGCCGCCCGCCATCATCGTCGTCGGCGAGATCGTCGTCGGCGCGCGAGCGGCTCCTGGGCGATCGCCGCGGCCGCCGCCGCCGTCGCGTCATGACGGCCGCGCGCGGCTTCATCGGCGCGCCACGCTCGGGCGCCGGCAAGACCACGGTGACGCTCGGCGCTGCTGCGCGCGCTCGCGCGCCGCGGCCTTGCGGTGCGCGGCGGCCAAGTCCGGCCCCGACTATATCGATCCCGCCTTCCACGCCGCGGCGACCGGCCGCGACGAGCGTCAATCTCGACAGCTGGGCGATGCCGCCGGCGCTGCTCGACGCGCTCGCCGCGCGAGGCGGCGCGCGACGCCGACCTGCTCGTGATCGAAGGCGCGATGGGCCTGTTCGACGGCATCCCGGCCGCAGCCGGGCCGCTCGGCGCGGCCGCCGATCTCGCCGCGCGCTCTCGGCCTGCCGGTGCTGCTGGTGCTCGACGTGTCCGGCCAGTCGCAGATCGGCGGCGGCGGTCGCGCGAGGGCTTCGCCGCGCTACGATCCGGCGGTGCGGATCGCCGGCGTCGTGCTCAACCGCGTCGGCAGCGAGCGCCACCGCAGCTGGTCGGCCGACGCGATCGCAGGCGCTCGGCATGCCGGTGCTCGGCGCGATCCCGCGCGACGCAGTCGCTCGCTCTGCCCGAGCGCCATCTCGGCCTCGTGCAGGCCGAGCGAGCATGCGGATCTCGCCGCCCACCTCGACCGGCTCGGCCGACCTGGCGGAGCGCCATCTCGATCTCGACGCGATCATCGACGCTGGCCGCGCCGCTCGCGCCGGCGGCCAGCGCGACGCCGCCGCGCCGCTGCCGCCGCCCGGCCAGCGCATCGCGCTCGCGCAGGACGCGGCCTTCACCTTCGTCTATCCGCATGTGCTCGCCGGCTGGCGCAGGGCGGGCGCGGAGATCGTGCCGTTCTCGCCGCTCGCCGACGAGGCGCCGCCCGACCACTGCGACGTCTGCTGGCTGCCCGGCGGCTATCCGGAACTGCATGCCGGGCGCGCTCGCGGCGGCGGGGCGCTTTCGCGCCGGGCTTGCGCGCTTCGCCGAGACGACGGCCGGTGCATGGCGAGTGCGGCGGCTACATGGTGCTCGGCGAAGGGCTGGAGGACGCCGACGGCGTCGGCCACGCGATGGCCGGGCTGCTCGGGCACGCGACCAGCTTCGCCAAGCGCAAGCTGCATCTCGGCTACCGCGCAGGCGCGGCTCGTCGCCGACACGCCGCTCGGACCGGCGGGACGCGCTGTGCGCGGCCACGAATTCCACTACGCGAGCCTGGTCGACTGCCGGCGGCGACGCGCCGCTCGCCGAGCTCGCCGACGGCCAGGGCCGCGCCGCTCGGACACGTCCGGCGGCCGGCGCGGCCGCGTCACCGGCACGTTCTTCCACGCCATCGCCCACGCGCCGCCGGGGTGACGCCTACGGGCGGGGCTGAGCCGGACTTGCCTGCGAGCGATCGTCGCCCTCCGGCGGTCCGAGACGCCGGCCTCGCTGAAGGTCGCCATGCCGGTGTGGCAGGCGAGCGCCGCGCGCAGGATCGGCACGGCGAGCGCCGCGCCCGAGCCTTCGCCGAGCCGCATGCCGAGGTCGAGCAGCGGCTCCATCCCGAGCTCGTCGAGCAGGACGCGGTGACCCGCTTCGGCCGAAACATGCGCCGGCCAGAGCGTGATCGAGCGCGTCGGCGCGCAGCTTCGCGAGCGGGGCGACCGCGGCGGTGCAGACGAAGCCGTCGAGCAGCACCGGAATGCGCATCTGGCGCGCGGCGAGCGTCGCGCCGAGGATGGCGGCGAGCTCGCGCCCGCCGAGCGCCGCCGCGACCCGCAGCGGATCGCCGAGGATGCGCGCGCATGCCGCTCGAGCGCCCGATCGATCGACCGCGCGCTTGCGCGCAAGGCCCTCGATCGTCGAGGCCGGTGCCGCGCCCGGCGAACCAGCGCGCACGCCGCCGCCGCCGAACAGCGCCGCCGCGATCGCCGCCGCCGCCGTGGTGTTGCCGATGCCCATCTCGCCGAGGCAGACAAGATCGGCCTCGGGCGAGACCGCGTCGTAGCCCGGCGCCACCGCGTCGAGGAAGGCGCGCTCGTCCATCGCCGGCTCCTGCGGTGAAGTCGGCGGTCGGCGTGGTCGAGCGCGAGCGGCATCACGCGCAAGCGTCGCCGCCGGCGATGCGCGCGAGCTGGTTGATCGCCGCGCCGCCGGCCGCGAAATTCGCCACCATCTGCGCCGTGACCTCGGCCGGAAAGGCGGAGACGCCTTGCGCCGTGACGCCGTGATTGCCGGCGAACACCAGCACCTCGACCTGCTCGAGGCGCGGCGGGCTCCTGCCCTGCCAGCGCGCGAGCCAGGCGACGATGCCTTCGAGCCGCCCGAGGCGCCCGCGCGGCTTGGTCAGACGCGCCTCGCGGCTCGCCACCGCCGCGGCGGCGGCCGGGCTTCCGGTCGGCAGATCGAGGCAGGCCGCCTTGAGGGCGGCGAACGAGGCGAAGAGGGTCATGTTCGGTCCAGCATTTCCCGCCGCGAGGCGTACGTTGCGATCTCGACGCATATTAGAATAGTTATCTTGCAATAGTCATCGCCGGGCTTGTCGCACACGATCCGGTTTCGCTCAATATCACCTCTCCCCTGTGGGGAGAGGTCGGATTTCGAGCGCAGCGAGGAATCCGGGTGAGGGGGATTTTGGAATAAACTCACTTCCCCTCACCCGGCTCGCATCTCGCATTGCTCGACGCTCGCCGACCTCTCCCCGCCGGGGAGAGGTGATCTGTTTCTGCCAGCTTGGAGCGACCCGCCTCGACCCGCCGGGGAGAGGTGTATCTGTCTGCCAGCTTCGAGGTGCGACCCGCCTCGACCCGCCAATCGCGGTGCGATAGGTTCCGCGCTCATGAACACCGTCTTTCGCCCGCCGCTTGCGCCGGACCTCATCGCCCGTTTTGCGGCGATCGTCGGCGCGAAGCATGCGATCACCGACCCGGCGGAGCAGGAAAGCTATCTCGTCGAGGAGCGCGGCCTCTATCGCGGACGCTCCGCCGTGGTGCTGCGCCCCGGTTCGGTCGACGAAGTGTCGGCGATTCTCGCGCTCGCGAACGAGCTCGGCGCGCCGGTCGTGCCGCAGGGCGGCAATACCGGGCTGGTCGGCGGGCAGATCCCGCTCGATGGCGAGATCGTGCTGTCGCTGCGCCGGCTCGACCGCATCCGCGAGATCGACCCGGCGTCGAACACGATGACCTGCGAGGCGGGCGTGCTGCTCGCGACGGCGCAGGACGCGGCCGCCGGGGCCGGCCGCCTGTTCCCGCTCTCGCTCGGCGCGGAGGGCAGCTGCACCATCGGCGGCAATCTCGCGACCAATGCCGGCGGCATCGCCGCGCTCGCCTACGGCGTCGCGCGCGACCTCGTGCTCGGCCTCGAAGTGGTGCTCGCCGACGGGCGCGTCTGGCACGGCCTCAACAAGCTGAAGAAGGACAATACCGGCTACGACCTCAAGAACCTGTTCATCGGCGCCGAAGGCACGCTCGGCGTGATCACCGCGGCGGTGCTGAAGCTGTTTCCCGCGCCGAAGACGACCGAGACGGCCTTTGTCGGGCTTGCCTCGCTCGCCCGCGGCGCTCGACCTTCTCGACGCTCACGCAGGAGGCGACCGGCGGGGCTGCGACCAGTTTCGAACTGATCGGCCGCCGCCCGCTCGAATTCGCGATCGCGCCACGGGCCGGGCCTGCGCGACCCGCTGGCGGCACGCCTATCCCTGGTATGTGCTGGTCGAGCTCAAGTCGAGCGCGCGCGACCAACCTGCGCGGACGCGCTCGAGGACGTGCTCGCCGCCGCGATCGAGCGCGGCGTCGTCGAGCGACGCGACCATCGCCGAGAGCATCGAGCAGCGCAACGCGTTCTGGCGTCTGCGCGAGTTCATTCCCGAGGCGCAGAAATTCGAGGGCGGCTCGATCAAGCACGACGTCTCCGTGCCGGTCGCGGCCGTGCCGGACTTCATCGCGCAGGCGAGCGCCGCGGTCGAAGCGCTCGTGCCGGGCGCGCGGCCGGTCCCGTTCGGCCATCTCGGCGACGGCAACATCCATTTCAACGTGAGCCAGCCGGTCGGCGCGGACGCGCTCGCCTATCTCGCGCGCTGGCAGCGAGATGAACGACTGCGTCCACGCGATCGTCGCAAGACTCGGCGGCTCGATCTCGGCCGAGCACGGCATCGGCCGGCTCAAGCGCGACGACCTCGCCGCGCGTCAAGGACCCGGTCGCGCTCGACCTGATGCGCGCGCTCAAGCGCACGCTCGACCCCAAGGGCATCCTCAACCCCGGCAAGGTGGTGTGAGGCGGTGGGGGTTTCTTGTCGCGCGCGTTCATCTGCTCGATCCAGGCGAAACCGTTCTCGCGGCGCGGACGCGCCCGAGGTTTGCCGCAAGTCTCCCTCGCAAGAGCGAGGGCGCGCGGAACGCCGGGGCCGCAAACCCCGCAGCCCTGTGTGCGGTGTGGTTGGAAAGCACACAGGACATAGTCGCCGCAGGCTTTGCCGGTTGTCCCGGCGTCCCGCGCGCGGTGGTTTTGGGCTTGCTCCGCATGCCCCCCGGTGGACTTTACCGTTGCTATCCACCGCTGATGGGCTCCAAACGACGCTCGGCCGGCGTTCTGACCACGCCCGGCGTCGCCGCCAGTGGAAGCCAAGTGACGCGCGGTGCGGCGCGCCAGGGCCATGCGGCTTGGGCCGCCCATGCGGCGCGGGCGTTAATCGCCCCGCAAAGGCCCACCGCCGCCCGCCCCGCGCCTCGTGACGCTCGCGAAACGCCCCTCGCAGTGGGGACGGGCTGTGCAGGAATAGTATCCTAGTTTGCGGCGGCAGTGTGGCGATCTCGTCCTTTGTAGCCTCATCCTGAGGAGCCCGCGCAGCGGGCGTCTCGAAGGATGGTTCGAGACGCGCGGCTTCGCCGCGCTCTCACCATGAGGGGTAGTTCGGGGAGCGGCCGCCTTTCCCCTGCTGCGCGCAATCCGGGTTACGGCTATCAGCGCGATGTAGCCCGGATTTCGCGGAGCTCAATCCGGGGTCAGCCTTTCCGTTCGCCGAAACCCACCTGATCTCGACCGGCATCTCCGCTGCGCTGTCCTCGGTTCGTCATTCGCGGGCTGGACCCGCGCATCCATGCGGCGTGACCGCAAATGCGGCGAGCTGGTCGCCAGTGTCGTACAAATGCAGCCAGGAGAACGATGGTCCCGACGACATGGTCTTAGCCCTAGAGTTGAAAGCAGCGAAAATGATCAAAGATCGGCTTTACGAGCCCGCGCGAGATGAAATCCTATATCACTACTGCGACAAGCCAAGTTTCCAGGGAATCGTAGAGTCGAGATCGATATGGGCGAGTGCGTTTCATAAGTTGAATGATCCCCTTGAGCGTAAGTGGGGTCGTGAGGTGTTTAAAAAAAGTTGCCGGCGACTGAAACCGGCCGTCAACATTGATTATATTGAGATCGTCACCCAGTTCGTGGATTTGGCTTATTCGAGCTCGATCTTGATGGTGAGTTCGTTCTCGCTTCATGCGGATGATTGGAATCAGTGGCAACGATACGCCGCCTCTGGACAGGGCTTTGCGATTGGCTTCTCAGCCAACGCGCTTCGTATGCCCGCGAAACCCCTTCGCATCCTGTATGATCCTGTGCTTCAGGTAGAAGAACTGATCGGAAACCTTCGTCACATCTATCAACGTCAGCGGACGCTCGGATTTCCCTATGAGGACGAGTTCCAGGATCATTGCTTTCATCTGGGTCTCGATCTCTGCGCATATAAAGACCCTACGTTCCAGGAAGAGAAGGAGGTTAGATACGCTCACGTCGACGGACTAATGCCCGGCGAAAGGCAACAAATAATTCCTCTTGGCGCTCGCGGACCAGACGGCAATCGATTATCGGAGCCGTGCGAAACGCTCTATCGAACTCGTGGCGACGTGAAAGTGCCCTATGTGGCACTAGACTGGTCGGACAAGGGAAAGGTACAGCCGGTTACGACAGTTACTCTCGGACCCAACAATGCAGTAAGTGAAGCGAGTTTTAGAACCTACCTTGACTCACAGGGGCTAACCACCACTCGCCTAACTCGGTCCACAGTCCGAGCCCCCTGAAACTCAAAAGACTGTGAGCTTTTAGCCCAAAGAAGACGAACGTTAATTCGAATTTCAAATCTGTTTATCGCGATGAAGCGGAAGATTTCAGCGCGCCCCTCGTCACGCGCGGCTCGACCCGTGCATCCATGCGGCATGCCCGCATTTGCCCCCTCCCCAACCCTCCCCCGCAAGGGCGGAGGGGGCGGAACCGCGGGCGGACCAGGCACCCGCTAAAAGTCGTCATGCGCGGGCTAGACCCGCGCATCCATGCGGCTGACCGCAAAATGCGGCAGGTCAGCGTGGTTGCCGGGTCAAGCCCGGCAATGACGAGGGATAGGCGCCGGGTCAAGCCGGGCAATGACGAAGGATAGGCGCCGGTGGGCTGACCGCATCCGCTCATTCGCGCAAGGCGTCGGGCGCAGCAGGCTAGGGCGTCCGCAAGCGCTCAGCACCTTCCTTGGACGTGATCTCCGCCCCGCTGCTGTCGATCATCACCTGGATCTGGTCGGCCGTGCCGAAGTGATGTGTTTTCGGGTCGTTCGGAGTACGCCAGGTCAGAGGAATGGGCCAAAAAAGGTGCCGATGCCGAAGGGCCCGGGCGTACCGGGTGGAATGGTGCCAATCGTGTCCTTGACGTTGTTGTTGGTGGCGTCGACCCTGTTCCATGTCCCCCTTGGATGCATGCCCTTGTCCCATTTCAGGACGTCCTTGTAGTAGCCGGTCGCCTCGCCAGCGACCTTTTCTTCCCGGACCTCGATGCCGGAAAACGACACGTTGAGCGGCAAGATCAGCGCGGTGGCCTCGAACCCAGAGCCCGCCAGTCCGGCGGTGTAGGCACGGTCGGTCGTCTTGGTCATCTTGCGTTCGTTTGGAGGAATCACCCGGAAATCGATCGAGCACGGGGCGCCGGTGGCTGGCCTCGCCGTGATCGAACAAGACATTGGCTTGGCCGACGCGGGTGACACCCAGGCGCCGCTTGCGCCAGTGGCGTTGATGGCGCCCGCCGTTGCCGACCACGTGGACGGCGCCGACGCAGTCAGAAACACGATCTCGTTGACGCCGACCACAGTCCGTGTGTCAGCCGTGCCGTCGGGCGCGGTGTCCAACGTTCGGGAACTGATCGTGCACTGGGGAGCGGCCGGCGCGGCAGGCTGGCGCGCGGGCGGCGAAGGCGCGCGACGAGTGGGCGGCGGCGGCCCGGCATCCGTCTGCGCGGTGGGAAGCGCCGTCTCGTTTGTCGCGGATGTCTCCGAGATCGGCTGCTCGCCCCGCACCGCAACGTCGCCGAAGCTGTGCCCGAAGCGAGACCCTGCTGCGGATGCTGCGGCCCCCGATGTCGCCCCAGCGGGAGTCTTTGCAGGGCCAGGCGGTTGAGGAGCGGGAGCCGGCGCCTGGGGAGCAGGAGCAGGCCTGGGAACGTAGCCGTTGGCGTCTCCCTTGCGCTTGATGGCCTGGGCGCGCGCGAGATACAAGGGAGCGCCGTTATCGTAAGCACGTTGCTCATCGGCCGGAACGGCCCGCCCCGCCGTCACCGCGTTTCCGATTCGCGTCATGATGCCGGGCAACACGGCCAGAAGTTCACGTTCGGAGTTTGCGGTCTGGGTATTGAGCCACGTTTGCGCGGCCTGAACACCCTGTCCGCCAAAGCGGACGTCCTCGTCGCAGTGAAAGAGTTCGTGCCGGACGGTGAGATCCCTGGCGTAGAAGTGATCGCGGAAGGGCTGATTCTTCATAAACCGCCGTCCGGCGTGCACCACGGGGGCGGGAGGCGGAGTGAGATCGGCGACAACCTTCGGATAGTTGGTTTGGTTGATGGAAGGGTCGGACTCAGAAGCGATGTCGGTACGACCGGAATTGGTCACCTGATACGTGATCGCGCCTCGAATATCACCCGTCACCTCAAAGCTCGCCGGGGTAGCCGGCGTGCCTGGGCTGCCCGGACCCGCGGGAGTGCCTGGGACGCCCGCATGATGAGTGTACGAGAAGTTTTCGGGGAGAAAGTTGTAGACGGTCAAGCCGAAGTCGGTGGGGGGAGGCCCCTCGTTCTTGATGCTGCTGGTGTAGTTGAGATGGCTGACAATGCGGTCTGCCTGCTCCCCTGAGATAGAGGGCAGCGCACCGTGGGGAATGGGAATGGGTTCACCGTCTTCGCCCTGCGGTTTCGATTCCCCTGATTTTGCAACGGCGGACTGGCTGACAAGCGGCTCGGACTCTGCCCGCGACGTGTGCCGGTCGGCGCTAAGGGCATCGCTCTGGCGGCCTTTTACGATTGCGCGGAGCGTAACCTTAAAGGGGCGCGTTTGTGTAGGCGAGGCTGCAGCGGAGCTTGGGGGATAGAGAGGTATGGAGGCGAAATCCCACGAGTTGGTCGGCGCGGAGGCTCGGTCAGAGTGGGCGCGTGTCGCTGCATCGAACGACTGCCCCTGAGAGCGCAGGACCTCAGGCACGATGGGAGCCGCCTCGTCAAGACGATGGCCAAAAGGTGCAGCGCGGTGAAGCGGCGTTGCGTTCTTTGAAGGTGCGGCGGTCTTCGCCTTTGGCTTTGCAACTGGCGGAGCAAACATAGTCGCCTCCACAGCCATGCCGATGCAATGAATGTGGCATAGGCCGCGGGTGATGAGAAGACTCGACGGCACAACGCGACACTTATGAAATCACTACCGGAACCGGGCAAGGCGGGCCATTCCAGCTGTCCTTGGTTCGTCATGCGCGGGCTTGACCCGCGCATCCATGCGGCGTGACCGCAAATGCGGCGGAGTCAGCGTGGATTGCCGGGTCAAGCCCGGCAATGACGAAGGAGCGGGGGCCGCGAGCACGTTCTTCCAAAACATCGTCGATCAACGTGATGTAAGTCACAATCGTCGGCGCGCCCCGGTCGCACCTATTTCGTGTCGCGTATAACGAAGGAGGACACGATGACAGGTAGAAAGTTCACTGTTATTTGCGGCTTCGTCTTATTGCTCGCTGTCGCCATGCTCCCCGGCGCAGCATTCGCGACGTGGAGCGCCTATACCGACGACGGCACGCACTACGGCATCCGCGAAGGCAACAACAAAATCATGCTTGGCCTTACGGAGAAGGAAGCCACAAAGACCGCTCGCAAGATCAACAAAGCCATGGCGAAGGACAAGGGTTTCGTCGACGCCGGCACAGGTCCGTGCCACGATCCGAAGTCCGGCGTCCTGTGCTGAACCCTGGATGGTTTGGAGGAATTGACCATGAAGAAGTTTTTTCGCTTGCCGGTCCTTGTTCTGCTCTGCGCTTTGGCGGCGCCCTCGGGTGCGTTAGCGGGGACGTGGGTCGTCGAACGCCATCCCATGGGTCCAGGTTATGTGGTGACTGACCATGAGACCGGTACAATTCACACGAAGGGCAAGAAAGCCGCCAATAAGATTGCCAAAATACTCAACCACGCGGGCTTCGCTGATCCCGGCACAGGCCCGTGCCACGATCCGAAGTCCGGCGTCCTGTGCTGAGTGCGCGGTCAAATCGCAGACCCGTTGCGCGTGATAGGCTAATGTCGGCACTGGCGCAAAGCATGCGAACGCGAACTTAAAACTATCGTCTGCTTATCGCCCCGATGTGAAAATCGAACCAAGAGCAGCCCGCATTGAGCGAAGCGCAATGCGGGGAACCGGCGGATCAGGTCCTGTCCCGGATTTTGCTGCGCGCAATCCGGGCTACGGGCTCGGGCCGCCGCTATTGCGACCTCAGAACAACTCCGCCTGGCCGTCGTCTTTTTTCGGCCTGGGCTTGCGGGCGGCGGGCTGGGCAAGCGCCGGCGCGCCGCTCGCCAGTCCCGTCCCGCCTGCCGCGCCGACGCCCTGCCCCTGCTCCACCGTCCCCACCGCCGCGTCCCCCTGCCCGACCGCGAGCGGCGCGATCAGCGCGGGGAAATCGTTGGCCGTGCGATTGACGGCGAGCGACACCTCATGGGCTTCCAGCAGGGCGTCCGGCGCGGGCGCGATCAGCGCGGCGGCCGTCATCGCATCGACCCGGTCGCAGTCGAGCCACAGGTCGAACGCCTCCGGCGGGACGATCACCGGCATGCGGTCATGGATCGGCGCGAGCAGGCGGTTCGCCCGCGTCGTGACGATGCACACCGTGTCCATCTCCTCGCCGTTCGGGCCGGTCCAGGTGTCCCACAGGCCGGCGAAGGCGAGCGGCCCGCCGCCCTTCTTGCGGACGTAATAGGGACGCCGGCGTCCGCCCTCGTCCTTCCAGTCGTAAAAACCGTCGGCCGGCACGAGGCAGCGCCGCCGCTTCATCGCGGAGCGGAACGCCGGCTTGTCGTTGACCGATTCCCCGCGCGCGTTCACGAGCAGCGAGAACACGTGCAGGTCCTTCACCCAGGAGGGAATGAGCCCCCAGCGCATGAGCGCGAAGCAGGGCTCGCCGTTCACGCGGCGGACAACCGGGATCGGCTGGGTCGGCGCGACATTGTAGCGGGGCGGAAAGCGCTCCTCCTCGCGATAGCGGAAGAGCGCCCGCATGGCCTCCGGAGAGGAGGTGATGGCGTAACGGCCGCACATCGAAGAACCCTCAAGTCTTCAGTAACCTTAATACGCGTTCGGCGCAGCGCGTGCTTGTTCAATCCTCGCCGCGCGTTTCGCCCCGGCGCACCCGCCGATCCGCGTCCGACCGGCGGGCGGCCGGCGGGGCGTTATCGCGATTGCCGAGGCAGGTCACGCACCGCATGATGCCCGCTATGTATGCACGCGCGACGCCGCCATGAACGGCCGTTCCTATCCGCTGCGTCCGATTCTCGCCGTCAGCGCCGCCGTGTTCCGCGACGGCAGGGTGCTGGTGGTGCGCCGCGCGCGGCCGCCGGCCCATGGCCTGTTTACGCTGCCGGGCGGCGGGGTGGAAGCGGGCGAGACGCTGATCGAGGCGGTCGTCCGCGAGGTGGCGGAGGAGACCGGCCTCGCCATCGCGCCGGTCGCGCTGGCCGGCCACCGCGAGGCGATCGAGCGCGACCGGGAGGGCCGCGTCGCGCGCCACTTCGTCATCCTCGCCTTTGCGGCGCTTTGGCGCGCCGGCGAGCCCGCCCTCAATGCGGAGCTCGACGACTATCGATGGCTCGACCCGGATGCGCTCGGGACGCTGAAGACCACCGAAGGCCTGCCGCAGATCATCGCAGCGGCCCGCACAAGGCTCGGGCCGCACGGAGAGTAGGCCTGACGTCGCGCCTCCGCCCGCCTTGCGGCCGACGCCTTTGCGCCCCATAGAGGACGCGATCGATCACGAAAGCTTCGGCATGAAACGCGCCGTCCTCTCCGCCTGTCTCTGCCTCGCGCTGCTCGGCGGCCTCGGCGGTCCGGCCGCCGCGCAGACGACCCCGTTCGACAATGATCTGCGGCGGCTCGCCGAAATCCTCGGCGCGCTGCATTACCTGCGCGCCTTGTGCGGCGCCAATGAAGGCCAGAAATGGCGCAACGAAATGCAGGCGCTGATCGACGCCGAAGCGCCGAGCGGGGCGCGCCGCTCGCAGATGATCCTCGCCTTCAATCGCGGCTTCAACGTCTTCCAGCAGAGCTATCGCACCTGCACGCCGCCGGCCGAGGTCGCCATCCGGCGCTATCTCGAGGAAGGCGCGAAAATCTCCCGCGAGGTCACCGCCCGCTACGCGAATTGAAGCGGCGCACGACCTCTGCGCGTTAACCCTTTGTTGAGGATTGTCTGGTCGGCCCGACTGGTCATGCTAGAACTTCGCTCGCAGGCCGGGGGTTTTCAGCATGTCGATGATGGCGCAGGGCGCTCGCAAGACGCGGTCGGACCAGGATCAGAAAAAGCGCGCCCTCGGCCACGTCAAGGAGGCCTGGATGGAGGCCTGGCTCGACGGCATCGACTCCGAGTGCATGGCGCAGGTTTCGCTGTTCGTCACGCTGACCGAACTCGTGGCCACCTATGGTGAGGATGCGACCGCACGGTTCGCCGCGAGCCTGCCCAAGCGCATTTCCTCCGGCGAATTCTCGCTGCGCAAGTCGAAGCAATAGCCCCGGCGGGGCGCGCGTTCAGCCCTTGAGGCGTGACGCTGGGTGACCTACCTTGTCGTGGGTCCATTTCCGGCATGCTCCGCTGCAACGTCGCGACGGGCGGGATCGCGCCGGACGAAGGCGAATGCGAGCCAATATGCAAGCGGCGCTCCTGCCCGATCGCGGCGTCATCAAGATTTCCGGCGCGGACGCACGCCGGTTTCTGCACGGTCTGCTCACCGCCGACATCGAGCGGATGACCGAGGCGACGCCGCGTTATGCCGCGCTTCTCACCCCGCAAGGAAAGATCATCGCGGATCTCCTCGTCGCGCAGTCGGCCGACGCGGCGGGCGCGTGCTTCCTGCTCGACTGCGAGCGGACGCTCGTGGCGATGCTCGTCGCCAAGCTCGGTTTCTACAAGCTGCGGGCCAAGGCGACGGTCGAAGACGTCTCGGACACAGCGGCCGTGCTCGCGCTGTGGGACGAGGCGCCCGAGTCCGCCGCGCGCGCGCCGGGCTCGCCCTGGTTTGCCGACCCGCGTCTCGCAGCCCTCGGCTGGCGCGCCGTCGTGCCGCCCGAAACCGCCGCCGACACGGTTCGGACGCAGGGCGCAGCGCTCGGCGACGCCGCGGCCTACGAGACGCATCGCATCGCATTGGGGGTGCCGCGCGGCGGGGTCGATTTCGCCTATGGCGACGCCTTCCCGCACGAGGCGGACATGGACAAGCTCAACGGCGTCGACTTCGCGAAAGGGTGCTATGTCGGCCAGGAGGTGGTCTCGCGCATGCAGCACCGCGCGACGGTGCGCAGCCGCGTCGTGCCCGTGCTGATCGAGGGCGTCGCGCCCGAAGCCGGAACGCCGGTCGTCGCCGGCGAAAAGACCGTAGGCGCCATGGGCTCCGCCGCGGGCGGGCGCGGCCTCGCCTTGCTGCGGCTCGATCGCGTCGCCGACGCGGCGGCGGCCGGGCTTGACCTGGTCGCCGGGAGCGCAAGATTGCGCCCGGTGGACCCGGCATGGGCCGGCTTGGACCGGCCGAGCCCAACGAGCGCCGCGAAGGCGGCCGGATGACGGGTCCCGCTCTCCACCCGGATGGCCTCGCCCGCTGTCCCTGGCCGAAACAGGACCCGCTCTATCTCGCCTATCACGACGAGGAATGGGGCGTTCCCGAATACGACGACCGCGCTTTGTTCGAGAAGCTCGTGCTCGACGGCTTCCAGGCCGGCCTGTCCTGGATCACCATCTTGCGCAAGCGCGAGCGCTTCCGCCGCGCCTTCGACGGCTTCGCGCCGGAGACGATCGCCCGCTACGACGCGCGCAAGATCGAAGCGCTGATGCAGGACGAGGGAATCGTGCGCAACCGCGCCAAGATCGAAGCGGCGGTGTCGTCCGCCCGCGCCTGGCTAAACGTGATGGAGACGGGGCCCGGCTTCGGCGCGCTGCTGTGGGGCTTTGTCGACGGACGCCCGCAGGTCAACCGCTTCCGCTCGACGGCGGAGGTCCCGGCGCAAACCGAACTGTCGCGCGCCATGGCGAAGGACCTGGCGGCGCGCGGCTTCAAGTTCTGCGGACCGACCGTCGTCTACGCCTTCATGCAGGCGGTCGGCATGGTCAACGACCACCTGGTCGATTGCCACCGCCACGCTGCCTGCTGCGGAGCGACGCCGAAGGCGTCGCTAGCGAAATGACCGGCCGCATGCCGAGCGATCCGATGTCGCAAGCCAAGATCGCGCCGCCCACGGATGCCCATGCCGCCCAGCGCGCGTGGCAGCGCATGCTGTCGGGGCGGCGGCTCGACCTGCTCGACCCCTCCCCGCTCGATATAGAGATCGAGGACATCGCGCACGGGCTCGCGCGGGTCGCCCGTTGGAACGGGCAGACGATCGGCGCCCACATCTTCTCGGTCGCCCAGCACACGCTGCTGGTCGAGGAGATCGCGCGCCGGCGCGTCGGCGCGCTCGACCGGCGGCTCGGCCTCGCGCTGCTCCTGCACGACGCCCCGGAATACGTGATCGGCGACATGATCTCGCCGTTCAAGGCGGTGATCGGCGAGGCCTACAAGGCGGTGGAGAAGCGGCTGCTCACCGCGATCCACCTGCGCTTCGGCCTGCCGCCCGAACTGCCGGACGAGGTGGTGCGCATCGTCAAGGCGGCCGACCGCGCCTCCGCCTTCCTGGAAGCGACGCGGCTCGCCGGCTTTTCCGCCGAGGAGGCGCGGCGGTTTTTCGGGCCGCGCCCGGCCCTGCCCCAGCCGGTCGAGCGCGACTACCTCACGCCATGGCCGGCGGAGGACGCCGAACAGCGCTATCTCGACCGCTTCGGTCGGCTGGCGGCGGCTTGAAGCCGTCACATAGCGGCGCTAACAGGAAGCCGGATCGCAGGAGGTTGCAGCATGATTCACGTCTGCTCGCTCGCGCGCCTGCACGAAACGGTCACCGGGACCGGCGCGAGCCATATCGTCACGCTCATCAACAAGACCTATCCGGTCTCAACTCCCGAGGGAGTTCAGACGGACAATCACCTCTGGCTGGACATGGACGACATATGCTCGCCCCTGGACGGCTATATCCTGCCGCAGGCGCATCACGTCGAACGGCTTCTC
Organism: uncultured Alphaproteobacteria bacterium; assembly: GCA_963712435.1. Lineage (GTDB taxonomy): Bacteria > Pseudomonadota > Alphaproteobacteria > Rhizobiales > Xanthobacteraceae > Rhodoplanes. Next base: position 649,720 of record CAVQIB010000001.1, read on the forward strand.
AGCTTCGTGCGCGCCTGGGACCGCACCCAGCCGCTCGTCGTGCATTGCCATGCCGGCATCAGCCGATCGAGCGCGGCGGCCTTCGTCTCGGCCTGTGCGCTCGCTCCCGACCGGGACGAACGCATGATCGCGCTCGCGGTGCGCAAGGCGTCGCCAACGGCGCTGCCGAACAAGCGCATCGTCTCGCTCGCGGACCAAATGCTCGGCCGGAACGGACGCATGAGCGCCGCGGTGGCGGCGATGTCGCCTTACACGCCGTGCGAATTCGAAGCGCTGCCGTTCCGCATCGATCTCGAGTGACGGCCGACGGCGAAACCTGGCGCTAGTGCGTGATGATTTCGCCTTGGATCATCCCTCTTCAGTGGTCATGCCCCGCGCAGGCGGGGCATCCAGTAAACACCGAAAAGCATCGTGTTTACTGGATCGCCCGCTTGCGCGGACGATGACGCCGAGGGTTGGGTCGATTCGAAGCCAATTCTTCGCGCTGTGACTATTCGAATGTGACCACGGCCGACTGGACCGGAGGCGCGACTTCGGCAGGCGACGCCGGCGGAAGCGGTTCCGGCGCGGACACCGGCGCGGTCTTGTTGGGCGCAAGCGCGGACTGCGGATTCCCCGCGCTGGCGGGCGGCGCCGCTCGCGTCGCGCTGCCCGACGTGGTCGGCCGCAATCTGAGGGCCGGGGTCCCGTCCGCCCCAGTCAATCCCATGCGCGGATTGCGCCGCACGAAATCGCAATAGGCGAAGCCGAAGCCCGACAGCGAGCCGCGAAAACTCGTGCTGCTCGTCTGCACGACATCGAAACAGGGCTCGAACATCGCGCCGCGCAGCGCTGCGCAGATCCCCGTCGAGGTGACGCGGATCGTCCCGACCGGCATCGCAACGAAACGCGCGGCTTTTCCCGGCGCTTGGAGCGTCCCGACCACCGCCCCGTCGGCGAAGATGCGGCCCGACCCCGCGGGTGCCGTCGAAACAGTTATACGAGAACAGCTTTCCCGCGACAAAGCGCTTGGCTTCGTCGGGCCTGAGCGGTCCCGCCTTGGCAGGCAAAGGTCGCCGCCATTGCAAGCAGGACCGGCAACAGAATCAGGCGGCGCATGCGCATGGCGGTCCCCGCAAACGGCGACTTGTTCACCGGGTCTTAACCATGACCCGGAAGGAAGCATGCGCTCAGTTCGTCGCCAAATTCTGAACGCGTTTACCCGATCTTGACCACGATGCGACCTCGCACCGCGCCCTCGGCAATGCGCCGCGCGCCCGCGATGGCGTCGGCCAGACCGATTTCCTCGGTCATAGTGGACAATTTGCGTGAATCGAGATCGGATTCCAGGCGTCTCCACGCATCTCTTCGCGAGTGTTGCGGACACATCACAGAATCGATGCCGAGAAGGGACACGCCGCGCAGAATGAAGGGCGCGACGCTGGTCGGCAGGTCCATGCCGCCGGCCAGGCCGCAGGCGGCGACCGCGCCGCCATAGCGGGTCATCGACAGGACATTGGCGAGCGTGATCGAGCCGACCGCATCGACGCCGCCCGCCCAGCGCTCCTTGGCCGAGCGGCTTGACCGGCCCGGTCAGCTCCTGCCGCGTCGATGATCTCGGCCGCGCCGAGCCGCTTGAGATAGTCGGCCTCCTGCGGCCGGCCGGTCGACGGCGATCACGTGGAAGCCGAGCTTGGCGAGGATCGCGACCGCGACCGAGCCGACGCCGCCGGCCGCGCCGGTCACGACCACCGGGCCGCGGTCGGGCGTGACGCCATGCCGCTCCAGCGCCATCACGGCCAGCATCGCGGTGTAGCCGGCGGTGCCGATCGCCATGGCGTCGCGCGTGCGTCATGCGTCGGCGGCAGCGGCACCAGCCAGTCGCCCTTGCACGCGCGCCTTCTCGGCATAGCCGCCGAGATGGGTCTCGCCGCAGCCCCAGCCGTTGAGGATGACCTTGTCGCCGGGCTTCCAGTCGGGATGGGTGGAGGTCTCCACCGTGCCGGCGAAGTCGATGCCGGCGATCATCGGAAAGCGCCGCACGACCGGCGCCTTGCCCGTGATCGCGAGCCCGTCCTTGTAGTTGACGGTCGACCATTCGACGCGGACGGTGACGTCGCCCTCCATCAGTTCGCTCTCGTCGAAATCGGTGAGCGCCGCGGTCTGCCCGCCGTCGCTCTTGCGGATGACGATCGCCTTGAATGCGCCACGCGATTTCCCCTGCTGTGCGGGGCCGGCGGCCCCCTCGGAGACGCCAAAGTTAATCGCCGCGCCGGCGGGCGCACAAGGGCGTCCCGCAATGCCGTGTCAGGCGCGCGCCACCGCCAGGCCGCGTCACCGGCTTCTCGACGATCGGCAGATTGATCAGCGCCGACAGCACGCCGAACAGGATCGACAGCCACCACACGACGTCGTAGGAGCCGGTGCGCTCGAAGGCGATGCCGCCGAGCCACACGCCGAGGAAGCCGCCGACCTGGTGGCTGAAGAAGGCGACGCCCGAACAGCATCGCGAGCCAGCGCGTGCCGAACATCACGACGACGAGGCCGTGGTCGGCGGCACGGTCGACAGCCACAGCAGGCCGATCACCGCGCCGAAGATGAGCGCGCTCGCCGGCGTCACCGGGAACAGCGATGAAGACGAGCACCGCGAGCGCGCGGATGAAATAGATCGCCGACAGGATGTAGCGCTTCGGCATCCGGGTGCCGAGCCAGCCCGAGCCGAGCGAGCCGATGATGTTGAACAGGCCGATCACGCGCGATGGTCCAGCCGCCGACTTGCGGCCGACAGGCCGCGGTCGACGAGATAGGCCGGCATGTGCACGGTGATGAAGGCGAGCTGGAAGCCGCAGGTGAAGAAGCCGAGCACCAGCAGAATGTAACGAGCGGTGGCGCGAACGCCTCGCCGAGCGCCGCGCGCGACGATTGCGGCTCGGCCGCCATGGCGAGCGGCGGCCGGCGCCGCCCGCGCGCGGGGTGGCGAGCGCAAGCGAGAGCGGCAGCACCAGCAGCGTCAGGCCGGCGAAGATGAGCAGCGCGCTCTGCCAGCCGAAGGCGTCCTGCAGGCAGACGGACAGCGGCGAGAACAGGAACTGGCCGAACGATCCCGCCGCGGTGCCGGCGCCGAAGGAAAGCGAGCGCCAGGATTCGGGCACGAGCTTGCCGAAGCGCCGAGAGCACGATGTTGAACGAGCAGCCCGACGAGCCCGAAACCGATCAGCACGCCGGCCGACAGATGGAGCATGCCGGGCGTACTGCGAATAGGCCATCAGCGCGAGGCCGAGCGCATAGAGGATCGCGCCGACGCACAGCACGCGCACGGTGCCGAAGCGATCGGCGATCGCGCCGGCGAAGGGCTGGCGCGACCCCCCACAGCAGGTTCTGGATCGCGAGCGCGAGGCCGAACACGTCGCGGCCCCAGCCATTCGCCTGCGACATCGGCGTCAGGAAGAAGCCGAGCGCCGAGCGCGGTCCGAAGGTGAGAAGCGCAATCAGCGCAGCCGGCAGATGACGATGACGAGCGGCGTGCGCCAGCCAAGCCGCGGGACGACGTTCATGGTGGCGATCTCCGTGCGTCCTCGTTGAGACGATCGGCCCCCCTAACATGTGAGCTGCGGCGGGAGAGATCAACTCGTCGTGCCCCGCGCACGCGGCGGGGCGAGGAGCCGAAGGCACAAACAGCGCCCATCGAGCGCGGGGCATTCCGTCCGCCTTGCGCGCGCTAGCGCGCAATCGTCGGAGATCAAAGCTTTTCGGCGGGCGCTATGTTGAGTTCGGCGTCGCCCCAGATCGGCTCGCCGCGCCGTCGCCCCAGCTGCGCGGGCGATAGAAGGTATGGACGCCGATCTTGTCGAGCTTCTTCATGTTGCGGACCCAGCACGGGTGCACCCAGTAGGCGTGGTAGTGCGTCGCCTTGCCGACATCGGGCATCCACTGCTTGCCGTCGAGCGTGTCGCGCGCGATGCGTCTTGGCGCGTTCCCACGCTCGCGGCTCGGTGACGATGTCGGGAATGCCGTCGCAGGCGAAGGTGAACTGGCAGGCGAGATGGCGATGGGCGTTCTGATAGACGACGCCGCAGACCGTGTTCGGATAGTAGGCGGAGAACACGCGGTTCATCACGACCTGCGCGACCGCGATCTGGCCGCGCACCGGCTCGCCGCGCGACTCGAAATAGATCGCGTTGGCGAGACACTTCTCGGCCTTGTCGCGTTCCTCGCCGACAAGGCCGAGCCGGTCGGCCGGGCTGAGCAGCGAGCGCCCGTCGCCGGGGACTTCGCCCTTGTTGACGATGGTTTCGCCGCCGCCGGGATGCAGCGAGGCAAGCCGCATCTGCGCCAGCCGCGCCTCGTCCTCGAGCGCGATGTCGTCTTGCGACCCGTTGACGATCGAGGTTTCGCCCGGCGCCCACGCCTCCAGCCCGCCGCCAAGCTCGGCCAGCGGCTCTGCGCCGAAATAGATGCGCGCGTGGCGGGTGGTCGGAGCCATGCTCTCGCCGAGAGTGGGCACGGCGGTGTCGGGCCGGTATGATTTGGTGTCGCTGATCCTGTTGTCGGCGGGCGGCTGCGCGCTTTCGGCGGGCGACGCGATCGCGATGTCGGCCCGCGGCGCCGCCGGACGCGGCAGTTCGATGTCGCCCGACGCGCTCGCCACCACATAAGTCGGCTCGGGGGCGGATTGCGGCGCGAGCGCCGCCTCGGCGATCTTCGCGGCGGGCGCTTCCGCATGAACCGCGGGCGGCGGCGCTCGGTTGCAACCGCGTCTCTCGCACCGGTTCCGCTGAGGTCCCCGCCGTTCCGACCCAGGCCATCGACGCAGGCGCGAACGCTTCGTCCGTCGCAAACGGCTGTGCGGCGTCATCCCAAGCGGAGGGCGCGCCCGCAGGCAGGTCGGCTGCCGCGAGGGGCGGGTTCGCGGGCTCGAACGTCTGACGTCGGAGGACGGCGGCAGCGCGGCGATCTCGATCGGCCGCTCCTCCTGGACGGGTTCCGACCGCGCCGTCGAGGGCGCGATGCGCGCGCGTTCCGCCCGATCGGCGGTCGCCGGAGCGGCCTTAGCGTTCCGGCGAGGCCGCCGACGCGGGAACCATGCTGGCGTTTTCTGCGGAGTCGGGACTCGCCGGCGCGGCCTTCGGCGCGGGAGGGGCCGGCGCATTCGTGTGAGCGACGCCGGCTCCGTGCGCCGGGCGCCTCGGCCCGACCGCGCGTGATGCGGTCGCCTTTGCGGGTCCGGTTGACCGCGTCGAATTCCTCGTTCGGCGCGGTTTGGCTGAGATCGAGCAGCACCCGCAACGGTATCGAACCGGCGAGGTCCGACGCGCCGACATCGAGACTGGCGAGATTGACGAGCCGTTCGCCGAACGGTTCGGGGAAGCTCGCGCCGATGGACGGGGAAAGCTGAACGTGGCCGCGTGAATGGTTCCGAAGGGCGACTTGAGCACGTGTTCGCGCCAGCGTTCGCTGAGCGATGAGCGCTGCGCGATGGTCGAGGCGAGGTCCTGATAGCCGACCGACGCCGGCATCGCTACGAAGGTCATTACGGCTAGGCCGAAGTGAGCGGTGAGTCCTTTCGGCCGCTAGAAGAGCCGCCTGGCCGACAATTGCGTTCGTAGGCCCAAGCAAAAGCCTCCCACGCGATGCAATACGCCTCGCCCACACGTGCTATTTTTTACGGAGTTTGGTAAAGGTGACGTTTGCGCCTCGGCCGATCGTCAACCATGTTGTTGAAACGTGGTTAACGCTACGTAAAACGGATACGCGTCGCGGGGGAACGCGCACGCAGCTTCAACCCCGCCGCGCGTACGCGACGCGTTTTGGCTCTCGGTCGTTGCTTGCTATGCGATTCCGCCAGACTTTGAAATCGCTCCAGGCGCACGACGGCAATGATGAAATCGGAACAAGCCGATCCATCGTTGCCATCGTGGCTTGGCGCCCCCACACCCCCGTGCTTCGGCGGCAAGTCGATGGTTTGTTGGTAAACAAAAAGTGAGGCGGCACTTGGGCAATCGCCTCTGCCCACCATGCGGATCACTACGGACGCAGCTTCGGATCACGGGCGGAAACGGTCCCTCGCGGGATCGCGTCTGCGCGTGAGCGCGACTTCTTCCCGCGCCGATGCCGCGGCGTGATTCGTTGCGCCGATCGCGAATCCGAGTCGCCCGCATTTCACTTGACCCGTGTCGAACGAAATCCACTCTGGCGCGGCGAGCGCCGTCGATTCGAACGCGACGCGATCTGCGCTAGGCCTCCAGCAGCGCCGGGAGGAAGCGACGATGTGTGACTGTTGTTGCGGCCCGCGCGGGCTCGATCGCCGTGCCGTGGTGACGGGGCTCGCCGGCGCAGCCTTCTGCGGCCTTCGCGCCCATCTCGATCACGGGCGGCGTACTGGCCGACGAGGCGATGAAGCTGTTCGCGAAATAAGCCCGCGCGCGGAACCAATCCGATGTTCGCCATCCGCGCCGCCAAGACCGCCTTCGTCGCCGGCTTTGCCTTGCATGCGAGCCTCGTCGTGTTCGGCAATGTCACCGATTACGGCACCAATTTGGAGTTCGTGCGCCACGTGCTGTCGATGGATACGATCTTTCCGACCGCGACCATCGCCTATCGCGCCATCGTCAATCCTGTGCTGCAGCACGCCGCCTATCTGATCATCATCGTCACCGAAGCCATGGTGGCGGCGCTGTGCTGGCTCGGCGCGTATCGTCTCGTCCGCGCGTTGCGCAGCGAAGCGCGCGCCTTCAATCGCGCGAAGCCGGTTGCGGTCGCCGGGCTGACGCTCGGCATCGCGCTCTGGCAGATCGGCTTCATCACGATCGCCGGCGAGTGGTTCGGAATGTGGATGTCGCACCAGTGGAACGGCGTGCCGGACGCCTTCCGCATCGTGATGATCCTGTACGCCGGCCTGATCTTTCTCGCCATGCCGGACGGCGCGCTTGCGGAGCCGCACGAATGACCCCGACCCTTTCGCGCGATTGATGGAGCTTCCCCGCCGCGCCGTTGAACGGGGCGGGCGCGAGCGGACCGGCGTGTGCGTTTGTTCGTCTACGAATGAATGCTGCGCGCCGAAATCCGCCTGACCTTCGGGTTGTCTTAGGGGCTGGCAAAAGCCAGCCCCTAAGATAAGGTGCGGCGAGACCCGTCAGCGTCGAAGATTCAATTGAATCCGCCCTTCGCCCGCTCGAACAGCAGTTCCTCGGGCGAGGGAACCGTCGGGCTCGGCATGACGGTCGAATTGTACGCGTTGCTCCAATCGACCGAACCTTTCCGATACGTCGCAGCGTCGGCGCCGACGCCGCCGGCGACAAGAACGATGGCGAGGCCGAAAGCAAACAGAGCGATCTCTGGCAAAGGACATGGCGTGCTCCTGATGTTTGACGATGGGGCGACCTTCGCCTCACCTGTCGCAGGTACGGGGCGCCGCGTCCGAGGTTACGTTCGATGAGATCACAACACTGTGCACGAATGATGCGAATGCGTTTACCGAATCGTGAGCGCCGATCACGCACGGGCAATGATCGACCGCAGCGTGGCCGCTCAACTCTTGAGCCGGTAGCCGGTCTTGAATATCCACCAGACCGTCGCGAGGCACAGCGTCAGGAACATGAGCGTCATCGCCAGGCTCACGCCGACATTCACGTCGGCAATCTCGAAAAAGCTCCAGCGAAAGCCGCTCACCAGATAGACGATCGGGTTGAACAGCGTGATCGTCTGCCAGAGCGGCGGCAACACGCTGATCGAATAGAAGCTGCCGCCGAGAAACGTCAGCGGCGTGATGACCAGCAACGGGATCACCTGCAGCTTCTCGAAGCCGTCCGCCCAGACGCCGATGATGAAGCCGAACAGGCTGAAGGTCACCGCGGTCAGCACGAGGAAGGCGAGCATCCAGACCGGATGCGCGATCCGCAGCGGCACGAACAGGGCGGCGGTCGCGAGAATCAGCAGCCCGAGAATGATCGACTTGGTCGCCGCCGCGCCGACATAGCCGAGCACGATCTCGAAGGGCGACACCGGCGCGGACAGAAGCTCGTAGATCGTGCCGACGAATTTCGGGAAATAGATGCCGAACGAGGCGTTGGCGACGCTCTGCGTCAACAGCATCATCATGATGAGCCCCGGCACGATGAAGGCGCCGTAGCTCACGCCCTCGATCTCGGTGATGCGGGAGCCGATCGCGGCGCCGAACACGACGAAATAGAGCGACGTCGAGATCACCGGAGAGGCGACGCTCTGCAGGAGCGTGCGCTGCATGCGCGCCATCTCGAACAGATAGATCGCCTGGACCGCGCGCCAATTCATTGCCGTCTCCCCACCAGATCGACGAAGATGTCCTCGAGCGAACTCTGCGTCGTGTGCAGGTCCTTGAATCGGATGCCCGCGCCGGCGAGGTCCTTCAGGAGCGCGGTGATGCCGGTGCGCTCGCCCTGCGTGTCATAGGTGTAGATCAGCTCGGCGCCGTCGGCGGCGAGCCGCAGCGCATGGGCGGCGAGTTCGGCGGGAATGGCGTCCAGCGGCTTGTGCAGCTCCAGCGTCAGCTGCTTCTTGCCGAGCTTGTGCATCAGCGCGGCCTTGTCCTCGATCAGCACGATCTCGCCCTTGTTGATGACGCCGATCCGGTCGGCCATCTCCTCGGCCTCGTCGATGTAATGCGTGGTCAGGATCACCGTCACGCCCGCCGCGCGCAAGGCGCGCACGCTGTCCCACATGTCCTTGCGCAGCTCGACATCGACGCCGGCGGTCGGCTCGTCGAGGAACAGGACTTTCGGCTCGTGCGAGAGCGCCTTGGCGATCATCACCCGGCGCTTCATGCCGCCCGACAGCGTCATGATCTTCGAGTCCTTGCGGCTCCACAGCGACAGCTCGCGCAGCACCTTCTCGACATGGGCGGGATTTTTCGGCTTCCCGAACAGCCCCCGGCTGAAGCTCACCGTCGCCCACACCGTCTCGAAGGCGTCGGTGCTCAATTCCTGCGGCACGAGCCCGATCAGCGCGCGCGCCGCGCGGTAGTCGCCGACGATGTCGTGGCCATCGACCGTGACCGTCCCTTCGGACGCATTGACGATGCCGCAAATGATGCTGATCAGCGTCGTCTTGCCGGCGCCGTTCGGACCGAGCAGGCCGAATATCTCGCCGCGGCGGATATCGAGATCGATCCGCTTGAGCGCGTGCAAGCCGGATGCGTAGGTCTTGGAGAGATTGCGGATGGAGATGATGGGCTGCATGGGAAGCAGATATGGAGGATGTTGGGCCGGAGAAGGGCGGCAAAGCGGGTGAATTCCAGGGGCGTGACGACTCGGAGCTGAAGGTATAGGCTCAAGACCAATAAGCGGACAGAGCCTTGCCGACGATCGCGTATTTTCTTGGAATCGCGGTGCGGATGTTCTTCAACGATCACGATCCGCCGCATGTCCATGTCCGCTATCAGGGATATCGCGCAGGGATATCGCGCGCGCGTCCGCATCTCCGACGGCGAGGTGATCGATGGCCGGCTGCCGCCGACGGTTGCGCGGCTGATGCGGGCGTGGACCGATCTGCGACGCGCCGCATCTCGGGTCTTGGTGGTTGCGGGTGAGTCGTTGACCCGGATGATCCGACCGTGCGCCGATCGGCGCTCTCTCGGATCGTCAGCAAGCGATCGTCGTCATCGGCGAAACAACGCGGAGGAACGCCATGGTGAGCTCTGTCAGGACTGCAGCCGTTGTTCTCAGCGCAATGTCGGCCTTGGCTCTCGTCACTGTCGCCGCATCGTCGCGCGCCCATGCGGAGGGCTGGGTGGCGGTCGCAGCGGACGGAAAGGGCTTTTGGGGTTACGCCTTCGGCAAAGAGACCGAACAGCAGGCGCGCGCCGAGGCGCTCCAGGGCTGCGGCCGCGGCGACTGCAATGTCGAGGCGGCGGCGCGAACGCGCTGTTTCGCCTATGTCGAAAGCCGCTCCGGCGGATATTGGTACGGCGTCGGCATCGGCCCGTCCGAAGACGGCGTTCTCTCCACCGCGCGGCGCGGATGCGGCCTCGGCGCGCCGGAAGGAACCTGCCGGGTCGTCAAGGCGAACTGCGACTGACGCCACGCGTTGCCGCCGTAGCGCGGCCCGGCAATGACGAACGCGTTTCGCGTAGTTCCGCCTAGCAGAGCGTCAGTAGCAGAGCGTCATCCGCCACTCAATGTATCCGGGGGGATGGTGGAGGGGGGCCGTTCCCGCCATAAACGCGATGCGCCGACCTTTTTTCCCGCCGCTGCGCCCCCTCCACCATGCTGCGCATGGTTCCCCTCCCCCGTTTCACGGGGGAGGATGGACTCGGCGGAGGTCGGGCACACGTAGGTACGTAGCCCGGATTGAGCAGAGCGAAATCCGGGATCGTTGCGAAGTCCCCGCGTTTCGCTTCGCGCAGTTGCGGGCTACGCTTGCTACGCTGGGTGGCCTTGCTACGGCCGGTGGAAGCCGGCGGAGGTGGGTGGCGATCAACTCGTAGGATGGGTCGAGTGAAACAAGACCCATCGTCGCCGGTCGCTTGATGGGTTTCGCTCTTGCTCAACCCATCCTACGGGCTACCGGCTTCAGGCTGCCTCGACGAGAAGCTCCGGAGAAAGCTGGGCCCTCGCATCGAGCAATTCGACGCCGACGATGCGGCCTTCTGCGTCGTAGTCGAAGACGACATCCGGAGCGACCTCCGCGCTGTCGACGATCTTCTGCTGCGACAGACGGATGTAGGCCGCATTGTCCTCGGCCCGATATTTGACGGTCAGCGTCATGACGGCTTCCGCGCATCCCTGTCGAAGAACGCAGTCAAACCACGAATCTCCCGGTCGGTCTCGACGCAAGCGACGCGGAGGACGCGGTTTCCCGACATCGGGAACCGTACGGTCACGTCCTCGCGAAAGGCGCGCCGATGCCAGTCAAGGCGTGAGCGGCATGGCGACTCGTCGACCGTCGTTTGCGTCGACGAGAACCAGTTCGCCGTCGTCCCCGGCGCGAAGCTGCTCGTTGGCGTTCGGCAGTTCAATCCCGTAGACCGAGCCGTCCGGAGCGATGTCGATATTCAGTTCGTCGCTGACACGAAGCGTTTCCACCCCCGCCCCTTTCGGTCGGAGGCGCAAATATGCGATGTTGTACTTGCGGTCGTAAGTCAGCCTCATCGTTTCTCGTCTCTTTTCCCCACCCCCTCACACATCCACCTTCAGCGCGGCGATGAAAGCCTCCTGCGGGATGTCGACCTTGCCGAACTGGCGCATGCGTTTCTTGCCCTCCTTCTGCTTGTCGAGGAGCTTGCGCTTGCGCGTCGCGTCGCCGCCGTAGCATTTCGCGGTCACGTCCTTGCGGAAGGCGCGCACGGTCTCGCGCGCGATCACCTTGCCGCCGATCGCCGCCTGGATCGGAATCTGGAACATGTGCGGCGGGATCAGCTCTTTCAGTTTCTCCACCATGGCGCGGCCGCGGCTTTCCGCCCGCGTCTTGTGCACCAGCATCGCGAGCGCATCGACCGGCTCGGCGTTGACCAGAATCTGCATCTTCACGAGGTCGGCCGGGCGGTAGTCCGTCAGGTGATAGTCGAACGAGGCATAGCCTTTCGACACCGATTTGAGCCGGTCGTAGAAGTCGAACACCACCTCGTTGAGCGGCAGCTCGTACTTCACCATCGCGCGGTTGCCGACATAGGAGAGGTCGACCTGCACGCCGCGCCGGTCCTGGCACAGCTTCAGCACGCTGCCGAGATAGTCGTCGGGCGTGAGAATGGTCGCGGCGATCCACGGCTCGTGGATTTCCTTGATCTTCACCAGGTCCGGCATGTCGACCGGATTGTGGATTTCGATCTCGCGGCCGTCGGTCAGCGTCATCTTGTAGATCACCGAGGGCGCGGTCGCGATCAGGTCGAGATTGAACTCGCGCGCGAGCCGCTCCTGGATGATCTCCAGATGCAGCAGCCCGAGAAAGCCGCAGCGGAAGCCGAAGCCGAGCGCGGCGCTCGTCTCCATCTCGTAGGTGAAGCTCGCATCGTTGAGGCGCAGCTTGCCCATCGCCGCGCGCAAATCCTCGAAGTCGGCGGCGTCGACCGGAAACAGGCCGCAGAACACGACGGGGATGGCGGGGCGGAAGCCGGGCAGCGCCGCCGCCGCGGGCTTGCGCTCGTCGGTGATGGTGTCGCCCACGCGGGTGTCGGCCACGTCCTTGATCGAGGCGGTGATGAAGCCGATCTCGCCCGGGCCGAGCTCGGCCGCCTCCGTCAGTTTCGGGGTGAACACGCCGACGCGATCGACCTCGTAGTTCGCGCCCGTGCCCATCAGGCGGATGCGCTGGCCCTTTTTGATCGCGCCGTCGACGATGCGCACCAGCACGACCACGCCGAGATAGGCGTCGTACCAGGAATCGACCAGGAGCGCCTTGAGCGGCGCGTCGGGATCGCCCTTGGGGCGGCGGCAGGCGGGTGACGATCGCCTCCAGCACCGCGTCGATATTGAGGCCGGTCTTGGCGGAGATCTCGATCGCATGCGAGGCGTCGAGCCCGATCACGTCCTCGATCTGCTGCTTGACCTTGTCCGGCTCGGCGGCGGGCAGGTCGACCTTGTTGAGGACCGGCACGACCTCGTGATTGTTGTCGAGCGCCTGGTAGACATTGGCGAGCGTCTGCGCCTCGACGCCCTGGCTCGCATCGACCACGAGCAGCGAGCCCTCGCAGGCCGCGAGCGAGCGGTTCACCTCATAGGCGAAATCGACATGCCCGGGCGTGTCGATCAGGTTGAGCACATAGTCCTTGCCGTCGTGCGCGCGATAGGCGAGGCGCACGGTCTGCGCCTTGATGGTGATGCCGCGCTCGCGCTCGATGTCCATCGAGTTCGAGCACCTGCTCGCGCCCATCCATTTCGCGCTCGGAGAGACCGCCCGTGGTCTGGATCAGGCGGTCGGCGAGCGTCGATTTGCCGTGGTCGATATGCGCAACGATCGAGAAATTGCGGATGTTTTCGATCGGATGAGTGGCCATGCCCAGCATGTAGCAATGCAGAGGTCCGGAGGGAAGCGCGACAATCGAGGGCGCGTCGTGAGCCGAAAGAAGTTCAGGACCGGTGAGCGTATGAGCGTACACCTCTCCCCGGCGGGGAGAGGTCGGGTTCCGAGCAACGCAGGCAAGTTTACGCAGCCTGCGCAGGCCTGGCTGCGTGCGAGGAACCCGGGTGAGGGGGAGCACAACGAATAGTCATTGGCCCCTCCCCCGGCTCGCATCGCTAAAACCGCGATGTTCGCCGACCTCTCCCCCACGGGGAGAGGTGAACGTAATTGTCTGCGGTGGAGATGGCGGCAGAGTGTTTGACGGCCGTCGCCATCTCACGAGCCGGTGAATTTCCGCCGGCGATGAAACCCGCGGCCTGCAACCCCGTAGCTCGGCCCGACGACGAACGCCTCGCCCGGCTCGCTTGCGGCCGCGCGGCCGGCTTCGTCTCCGGACGTCCCGCCGCCGGCGGTGGCGCCGTCTCACGCCATTGTGCAAACAAGGAGAACTTCGATGTCCAAGCGTCTGACGCTGTTCGCCGCCGCGCTCGTGCTGTTGTCGGGCACGGCGATCCTGCCCGCCGCCGCGCAGGACAAGATGAACGGCAAGGAGAAAAGCGTGACGGTCGGCGGCGCGCCGATGTATCCGTCCAAGAACATCATTCAGAACGCGGTGAATTCCAAGGACCACACGACGCTGGTCGCGGCCGTGAAGGCGGCCGGCCTCGTCGATACGCTGCAGGGGGCCGGACCGTTCACCGTGTTCGCGCCGACCAACGCCGCCTTCGGCAAGCTGCCGGCGGGCACGGTCGACAGTCTCGTGAAGCCGGAGAACAAGGGCAAGCTGACCGGCATCCTGACCTATCACGTCGTTCCGGGCCGGATGACGGCCGCCGACCTGATGAAGGCGGTGAAGGACGGCGACGGCACGGCCAGGCTGAAGACCGTGCAAGGCGAAGAGCTCACGATCAAGCAGGCCGGCCCCGGCAAGCTCATGATCACCGACGCCAAGGGCGACACCGCGGCGGTGACGGTCGCCGACGTGCTGCAGTCGAACGGCGTCATCCACGTGATCGACACCGTGCTCCTGCCGATGTGATCGCGGCGACGCGTGCAAACGGCCGGCGGGGAGCGCTCCCGCCGGCCGCGCGCCGGCCTTGTGCGCGCGAGGTAGGTCAGCACCGACGCCGCGCGCCGACGCGCGTTCGACGTGTAACGTCGGCCGATGGCGATGCGAATTGATGGGGAATCGCGGAATACACGAGGGTGTCCATGAGCGCCGAAAGCATAGCGAGGGTTTGCGAGCCGCATCCGGACGCCGACGCGAACAAAGGATCGGGCGCGGCGATCCATCCCGGCCTGGGTGCGCGTCACCCATTGGATCAATGCGCTCGCCATGGTCGTGATGATCGGCTCGGGCTGGCGCATCTACAACGCCTCGCCGCTGTTCCCATTCGTGTTTCCCTACGAGATCACGCTCGGCCAAGGGCTCGCCGGCGCGCTGCTCTGGCATTTCGCCGCCATGTGGCTGCTCGTCGTGAACGGGATCGTCTATGTCACGCTCGGCGTCCTCACCGGCCGGTTCCGCCGCAAGCTCTTGCCGATCCGCCCGCGCGAGGTCGCGTCCGACCTCGTCGCTGCGCTGCGCGGCAGGCTCTCGCATGAGGATATCTCGGCCTACAATGCGGTGCAGAAGCTCCTCTATAGCGGCGTGATCGCCGCGGGCGTCGTCATCATCCTGTCGGGCGTCGCGATCTGGAAGCCGGTCCAGTTCCAGGAGCTGACCGCGCTGTTCGGCGGCTACGACGCGGCGCGCTACGTCCATTTTGGCGCGATGGCGGCGATCGTCGGATTTCTCGTCGTGCACATCGCGCTCGCCCTGCTCGTTCCGAAAAGCCTGCGCGCGATGATCCGCGGCCGCTGAACGCACAAGGAGGCATCCATGTCGCGCATGCGCAGGCCTATTCCGGGCGTCGATCCGAAGCTCCTGATCAGGGACGCGGCAAAGCTCATGCCGGACCCGTCGCGCCGCCTGTTCCTGCGCGGGGCGGCGAGCGTCGGCGCGATCGCGCTGCTGACCGGCTGCGACATCGTCGACGGCGAGGCGGCGGAGAGCGCGCTGCGCGTCGTCTCGCGCTTCAACGACCGGGTGCAGGCCTTCATCTTCAGCCCGACCAAGCTCGCGCCGACCTATCCCGAGAGCGCGATCACGCGTCCGTTCCCATTCAACGCCTACTATCCCGAGGACGAGGCGCCGGAGGTGGACGCGGCCGACTACGCGCTCGCGGTCGGCGGGCTCGTCGACGACAAGCGGCCCTGGACGCTCGACCGGCTGCATGCGCTGCCGCAGGAGAAGCAGATCACGCGGCATGTCTGCGTCGAGGGCTGGAGCGCGATCGGAAGCTGGACCGGCGCGCCGCTGCGCGACTTTCTCCGCCGCGTCGGAGCGGACACGCGCGCGAAATATGTCTGGTTCCGCTGCGCCGAGGGCTACACCACCACGATCGACATGGCGACCGCGCTGCATCCGCAGACGCAGATGACCTTCAAGTTCGCGGACGCCATCCTGCCGCGCGCCTACGGCTTCCCGATGAAGATCCGCATGCCGACCAAGCTCGGCTTCAAGAACCCGAAATACGTGATCGCCATGGAGGTCACCAACGAGGACCGCGGCGGGTATTGGGAGAACCAGAATTACAACTGGTTCAGCGGGCGTGAGGCTCAGCGATGTAGCTCTGCCCGTCATTCCGTAAGCCGAACGCAGTGCGGCGGTGCTGCGCAATCACTCCGCGGCGACGGAGTGGGCGAGCTCGAAGGGGACGAGTTCCGCCGGCCGGCCCGCGCGGGCGACCACGATGTGGTTCTCCGGCACCTCGGTCCAGCCGGAATGGTCGCGGTCGAGCGGCTCGGACACGATCACCACGTCGGCGCCCGCGGAGCGGTAGTACAGCGAATTGCCCGACGTGTTGGCGGCATACCGGAAGGCGTAGAGGTCGCGGCCATTGGCGAGCGCCGAGGTGAAGCGCAGCGGCTCGTGCCGATCCTCCTCGTTCATCATCGCGGTGAGAACGCCGAGCGTGCGCAGCGTCGCGCCGATCGGGTCGTGATCCGCGCCTGCGCCCATCATGGCGAGAAAGACCGCCTCCGAATCGGTCGTGCCGACGCGCGAGCCGTAGAGCGCGTCGGGGATCAGCGCCTCAACCCGGCGGCGCACGCGCGCCCAGTTGCCGATCACGCCGTTATGCATGAACAGCCAGCGGCCGCAGGCGAAGGGATGGCAATTGGGCCGGTTGGTCGGGGTGCCGGTCGACGAGCGCACATGGGCGAAGAACAGATGCGACTGGATGTGCCGGCACAGATAGCGCAGGTTCTCGTCCGACCAGGCCGGGCGCACCTCGCGGTAGAGGCCGGGTTCGACATGCTCGCCGTACCAGCCGAGGCCGAAGCCATCGCCATTGGTGCTCGCGGTCGATTCAAGCGCGTGGATGCTCTGCGCGATCAGGGAGTGCGCCGGCGCGGTCACATAGTGCTCGAGCGC
The DNA here is from genome assembly GCA_963712435.1 of uncultured Alphaproteobacteria bacterium. Lineage (GTDB taxonomy): Bacteria > Pseudomonadota > Alphaproteobacteria > Rhizobiales > Xanthobacteraceae > Rhodoplanes. Next base: position 666,206 of record CAVQIB010000001.1, read on the forward strand.
GATCGTCTGACCCCGATAGGCAATCCAGCGGCACATATCGTCTCCTTCCCGACGCGCATGATCCGCCCCCCCCAACTCAATGAGTATACCGGCGCTGACCGGCGGCAAGAAACAGAAAAGCAGCCGTTTCTGGCGTTGTTTGGGGCGTCGCTCAGCGCTGGCGCCAGACGAAGGCGGCGCTCACCACATAGTTCCAGACCGCGCCCATCACCGCGCCGCCGAGGCCGGCGATCCACCAGCCGGGGCCATTGTCATAGAGCCAGCTCGCCGCGCCGACATTGGACACCGCCCCGACCGAACAGATGGCCTGGAACCACAGAAGCCCGGTCAGGAAGCGCCATCCCGTGAGACGCTGGTCGCGATAGGTCAGGCGATTGTTGAGCACGAAGTTCCAGGTGATGGCGACGACGGTGGCGACCGCCTGCGCGACGCTGAAGCGCAGCGCCGCCGCATCGACGGCCAGCGCCAGCGCGGACATGTGGACGGCGACCCCGGTGAGGCCGACAAAGCAGAACAGAAGGAAGCGCAGCGACACCGCGTCGTTCGTGAGCTTGGCGATCACGAGCGCGGCGAAATCGAGAATCACCCGCGTGTCGAGCTTGCTCAGCCCATGCTGGCGCGCGCGGAACACGTAAGGCAGTTCGACGACGCGGAGCTTGCCCCGCGCGGTCGCCACGATGTCGAGCAGGAGCTTGAAGCCTTGCGAGGAGAGCGACGGCGCGAGCTGTTCGACCGTCTCGCGGCGGATCATGAAAAAGCCGCTCATCGGGTCGGTCAGCTCCACGCCGAGGAAGCGGCGCGCGATGACGGACGACCAGCGGCTCGCGCGCGCCCGAGCCGGGGCGAATCCCTCCCCGCTTTGGCCGTCGATGTAGCGGCTGGCGACGACGAGATCGACATCGCCCTGGCGCAGGCGCTCGACCATCGCCATCAGCAAGGTTTCGTCGTGCTGCAGGTCGGCGTCGAGCGCCGCGACGAAGCGCGCCTGGCTCGACAGCATGCCTTCGAGCAGCGCGCCGGCAAGGCCGCGCCGGCCGATGCGCCGGATGCAGCGGACGCGGCTGTCGGCTTCGCCGATCGCGCGCGCGACCGCCGCCGTCCCGTCGCCTGAGTTGTCGTCGACGAACACGACTTCCCAGTCGACGCCGGCGAGGAGCCGCCGCAGGCGCGCCACGAGAATGGGGATGTTGGCGCGTTCGTTGAGGGTCGGGACGACGATCGTGATCTCGGGCGCCGCCCTTGCGGACGCCGGGCCGAGGTCGGAAACCTCCGGCAGACTCGCGTTCGCAGCGAGCGCGACTGGCATGCTTTCCCCTCTTCCGCTCATTGCAACCGGCCGTCGTCCCCGCCCGACTGTTATCGCGGACAGCGCCTGCATTCAACGCGCATGTCCGCGCGTGCTTGAAGCCGATCGGCGGACGACGTGCCAGCGACGATTGCGCGGCCGCCGTCATCGCTGCAACCGGCGATCAATCGTCGAGCCGAAGAAGCCGCCATCGCTCGCCGCGTCCGAACGCCATGACAAAGCGAAGGGCGCCCTGCCGCTTGGCGACAAGATCGTCGGCCGCGTCCGCCGGCACGACGAGCCAGGCGGGACCGCGGATTGTGTCGAGCATCCGCAGATCCACCACGGTGATCACGCGCACCGGCAGATAGGAAAACTCGTTCAACGCCGCCGACCCGGCCCGGTAGACGGGCGCGGGCGCGGCGCGCATGCGCTCCATCAGGCGCGCGGCGTCGATCTCCGAGGATCGGAACTGGGCGGCGAGCACAGGCGCGGCGATTGCCGAATACACGGCGGCATAGGCGAGAATGCCAAGCGTCGCGACGAGGACGGGCGCGACCAGCAGCGGCCTGCGGCGGGCGAGGCTGTCGAATGCGAGCCCGCCGAGAACGCATAGCGGGGGCGCCATCGGGAAGAAATAGCGGGCGGCCTCCCCGCCGGGCCAGAACAGCAGGGCCACGGTGCAGGCAAAGGCATAGCATGCGAGCGCCGCGACGAACGAAGACGGGCCCTTCCCGCCGCGACGCGCGGCCCCGGTGAGGAAGAACAGGCTCACCAGGATCGAGGCGGGCAGCGTCTCCACGGCAATGTTCGCCGCCGCGCGCAACGGGTGCGGCAGGCTCGCGGCGCCGACCCTGTCGAGCCGCATGAACATCGCCCATGTCGTCTCGTCGCCCGGCGCGTAGACATGCATGTACCACGCCGCCACGGGAAGGGCGGAGACGAGGCCTGCGAGCGCCAGCCCCGGAAGCTGCGCCCGGGAGCGGCTGACGAGCACGAACGCGCCCACGCCGAGGAAGAAATAACCGACCGGCTGCGGCCCTTTCAAAAGGGCGGCGAGCGCGAGGACGCCGCCGATGCCGATCCACCGCACGAGCGTCAGCCGCCCGGCGGAAAAGCCGGTCCACCAGACATGGAAGGCGAGAAAGAGAAGCACCGCGAGCGGCAGGTCCGCGGTCGTCATGACATAGGCGCGCAAGACGAGGGGACAGGCGAGAAACAAGGCGACGCCGAACAGCGCGGCGGGAACGCTCGCCACCCGCCGGAGCAGGTCGAAGATCAAGAGACAGCCGCCGAGCAGAGAGAGGATGATCGGCAGCCGCGCGGTGAATTCGCTGACGCTCCCGAACGGCAGACTGAGCGCCGCGATCACCCACGACAGCAGCACCGGCCGCTCGGCGAAGCGCAGGTTGAACATGTGCGGCGTGAGCCATTGCCCGTCCATGAGCGCGGTTTGCGCCAGCGTCACCGCGACCCCGTCGTCCGAGTTGAACCCGCGCAGCCAGACGAGCGGCAGCACGAGCACCGCCCACACGGCGACGATGAGCAGGATCGGGTTCCAGCGGCCTGCGAGCGCGGCCCACCAGGCGATGAGCCGGTCCGCCGCAGCCGCCATGCTGGCTTCGCTCTCGCGCAGGCCTCTCACGCCGCCGGCTCCCGTGTTGACGCTTTGCGTTCAGACCTGCGTGAATCCATGACAGCGCCCATCGCGTGAGCGCAGCGCGAGGTCGCAGTCCGCGCCGGTGGACTGGAAGGCGTGGCGGCGGTCGCGGTAGACCGCGACGACGCCCCCTCAATGCAGACCGTGCAGGCTCAATACCGGTACTGATCCGTCTTGTACGGCCCGTCGAGGTGCACGCCGATATAGGTCGCCTGCTTCTCGGACAGCCGCGTCAGCTTCGCGCCGATCTTGGCGAGGTGCAGCCGCGCGACCTTTTCGTCGAGGTGCTTGGGCAGCGTGTAGACCTTCTTCTCGTACTTGGTCGGGTTGGTGAACAGCTCGATCTGCGCCAGCGTCTGGTTGGTGAAGGACGACGACATCACGAAGCTCGGGTGCCCCATCGCGTTGCCGAGATTCACCAGCCGGCCCTCCGAGAGCAGGATGATGCGCTTGCCGTCGGGGAACTCGATCTCGTCCACCTGCGGCTTGACATTGTGCCATTTCAGATTGCGCAGCCCCTGCACCTGAATCTCGGAATCGAAGTGCCCGATATTGCAGACGATGGCGCGGTCCTTCATCCGCCGCATGTGATCGACCGTGATGACGTCGACATTGCCGGTCGCGGTGACGAAAATGTCGGCGCGCGGCGACGCCTCGTCCATGGTGATGACCTCGTAGCCTTCCATCGCCGCCTGCAGCGCGCAGATCGGGTCGACCTCGGCGACCAGCACGCGGCAGCCCGCCTGGCGCAATGACGCCGCCGAGCCTTTGCCGACATCGCCGAAGCCGGCCACCATCGCGACCTTGCCCGCCATCATCACGTCGGTGCCGCGGCGGATGCCGTCGACGAGGCTTTCGCGGCAGCCATAGAGATTGTCGAATTTCGACTTGGTGACGCTGTCATTGACATTGATGGCGGGGAAGAGCAGCCGCCCCTCCTTCTCCATCTGATAGAGCCGATGCACCCCCGTCGTGGTCTCCTCGGTGACGCCGCGGATGCTCTTCGCCATGGTCGCGTACCAGCCGGGCTGTCGTCGCGATGCGATGCTTGATCGCGGCGAACAGCACTTCCTCTTCCTCGTTGGTCGGATGATGCAGCACCTGCGGGTTCTGCTCCGCCTGCAGGCCGAGATGGACGAGCAGGGTGGCGTCGCCGCCGTCGTCGAGGATCATGTTGGGCGCGCCGCCGTCCGCCCATTCGAAAATGCGGTGGGTGTAGTCCCAGTATTCCGTCAGCGATTCGCCCTTGACGGCGAACACCGGGGTTCCGCCCGCGGCGATCGCAGCCGCCGCGTGGTCCTGCGTGGAGTAGATGTTGCACGAGGCCCAGCGCACATCGGCGCCGAGCGCCTTGAGCGTCTCGATCAGCACCGCGGTCTGGATCGTCATATGCAGCGAGCCGGCGATGCGCGCGCCGCGCAGCGGCTGCAGCGGCCCGTACTCGTCGCGCGTCGCCATCAGGCCGGGCATTTCCGTCTCGGCGATCGCGATCTCCTTGCGGCCCCACTCGGCGAGCCCGATGTCCTTCACCGCGAAGTCCGCGCCCGCGCTGTGGCCGGACGGATGCGCGGGGTGCTTGGCGGCTTTCGGCGAGGCGGTCATTGCAGGCTCCATCGTCATGGGATCGCGCCCGGGCGCGCCGGGACGGGCAAGCCGCGCCTATAGCAGGGCTGCGCCAAACCTGCAATGACATATAAAGATATGTTTATGTCGCCCTGGCCGCGGCGGCGGGGCTTGCCCCCGTCAGTCCTCTTCGCCGAAGCGATTGCCGATCAGTTCTTCCAGCGCGGTGATCACGCCAGCGGCGTCGGTCCCGACCGCCTCGACCCGGATGGAGGTGCCGGGCGCGGCGGCGAGCATCATCAGCCCCATGATGGAGGTTCCGCCGACGGTCTCGCCGCAGCGGGACACGCGGACCTGGGCGTCGAAGCGCTCGACCGTCTGCACGAATTTTGCGGAGGCGCGGGCGTGCAGCCCTTTCTGGTTGACGATCTGCAGGTCACGCACGACCGCTCCGGGCCGGGGCTCCGGAGCGTCCGGTGGGCAATCGGGTTCGGATTGAACCTGCTCGTTCATTTTCCGGCGAGGACCCTGCTGGCGATCGTGATGTATTTACGCCCGGATTCCTGCGCCGCCGCAACTGATTCCGCGAGCGGACATTCGGCCCGGATCTTGGCGAGCTTTACCAGCATGGGCAGGTTGATGCCGGCCAGAACTTCGACATTGGGCCGGCTCATCACGGAGATCGCGAGATTGGACGGCGTGCCGCCGAACATGTCGGTGAGGATTGCGACGCCGTCGCCGGTGTCCACCCGGTGCACCGCCTCGATGATGTCTTTGCGGCTTTGTTCGACATTGTCGGTCGGCTGGATCGTCACGGTTTCGATTTGGCTCTGCGGGCCGACCACGTGCTCCAGTGCGGATCGAAACTCGACGGCGAGACGCCCGTGAGTGACGAGAACAAGCCCGATCATGGGAACTCCCCGCGGCGCATCTGCTGCACCGCACCCAAGCACCATCATGACAGCCTGCATGCCAAGCGCAAGAGGCTCTTTGGGCGCTGAACGGACGTGGTGCAGCGCGTCGGAACGGAACCGGTTCCGCGGCAGGCTCGGCTCCCGGGCGGACCTGGCGGCGCGCCTCTCGCCCGGCCGATCAGGCCCGCATCGCCTGCGGTCCGCCGCCGAGCGCGTTCGTTCCGATGTCGTCGTTTCGTCTGGAACAGGCACAACATGGGACTTCAATGCGTCTGCTGGAAAATCCGGCCGAATTCTGCTCGGGCGCGGCAAACACGCGGAAAGGCAACGCATTTACGCGCCCCCCCGCTCGGTTTTGAGCGCCGCCGCGACAATCGGTAGCGGATCAACTCCCGCCGGCACGGACAGGCGCGGAAGCGTGATTCCTTCAATGACCGTCGTGCTGTCGGAGCCCTCCGGCATGCGTTGCGCTTGCGCGTCGGCGAGGTCGCAGACCAGGGTCACCACCGCCATCGGCTCGAACGCCACGCGGCGAATGCCAAGACCGCGCACCTCCAGCAGACCGGCGAGTTCGGGCGCCGGCCAGGCGATCAAGCGCCCGTGCGCGGCCGCGAGCGTGACCCGGTCGTCGGCGACCAGGCGTGCGAAACGGAACAGCCCGGTCTCGGCCGCGGCGAGAACCTGCAACACGAGATGCGACTTGCCGGCCCCCGCGGGCCCGCGCATGAGGATCGCATGCGGGCCGACCAGAACGACGGAGCCGTGGACGGTCGGCGCCATCCTGGTCACATTGTCGGCAGTCGAACGACAAAGCGGGCGCCCAGCACCGTCGGCTCTTCGCCGTCGAACTGAGTCTCGACCCGGTTCTCCGCCCAGATGCGACCGCCATGCGCCTCGACAATCTGCTTGGAGATCGACAGGCCGAGGCCGGAATTCTGTCCGAAGCCCTGCTCGGGCCGGTCGGTATAGAACCGGTCGAACACCTTTTCGACCGCATCGGGCCGCATCCCGGGTCCGTCGTCGTCGACCACGATTTCGAGTTCGTCCTTGAGCCGCCGGCAGGTGACGCGCACGCCGCCGCCGGGCGGCGAGAAGGAACGCGCATTGTCGATGAGATTATGGACCACCTGCCCCAAGCGCGAATCGTGTCCGGTGACGAGAAAATGGCGCGGCCCGCCGCCTTCGAAGCCGAGCGTCACGCCGACATTGCTCTTCTTGACCTCGTTGGCGATCGCCACCACGGTCGTCAGCAGCCGGCGCAGATCGATCGGCGCGGAGTCCTGCCGCTGCAGCTCGGCATCCAGCCGGCTCGCGTCGGAAATATCGGAGATAAGCCGGTCGAGGCGCTTGACGTCGTGCTCGATCACCGCGAGCAGGCGCGCCTGGCTTTCGCCCGACTTGGCGCGCGGCAGCGTTTCCACCGCAGAGCGGAGCGAGGTGAGCGGGTTTTTCAGTTCGTGGGCGACGTCGGCGGCGAAGCTCTCGATCGCTTCGATGCGCCGGTAGAGCGCGCTGGTCATGTCGCGCAAGGCGCCCGACAGATGGCCGATCTCGTCGCGCCGCGCCGTGAAATCGGGGATTTCCTCCCGCGCCTTGATCCGCCGGTGCACCCGCTCGGCGCCGTCGGCGAGCCGGCGCACCGGCCCCGCGATCGTGCCGGCGAGCAGCAGCGACAAGACGGTCATGATGCCGGCGGCGACCAGGAACACCTTGACGATGGCGAGCCGCTCGGCCTCGACGATCGCGTCGATGTCTCCGCCCCGCGTCGACAGCAGCAGCGCGCCGCGCACCACCCGCGAGCGCTGGATCGGCACCGCGACCGATACGACGACATTGCCGCGATCGTCGATCCGCACCACGCTCGCCTTGTGCCCTTCCAGCGCCTGGGCGATCTCCGGATAGGTCTTGCCGCTTTCCTCCGGGCCGATCTCGCGATAGCGCGGCAGGTCGCCGCGACTGAGCCAGCGGCGCACCGCGATGAATGTGCGCTCGACGAGGCCGGGCTTCTCCACCGTCGGCGCCGGCAGATCGAAGCGCAGCACGTCGCCTCGCCCGATGAAATTGCGGCTGTCCATGAACAGCACGCCCTCGCGGTCATAGATGCGCGCACGCGTGTTGATGGGCGTGACCAGCCGACGCAGCAGCGGCGCCACCTGCTCGGGATTGAGCGGAAACTCATTGCCGAACAGCACGTCGTCGGACGGATCGTAGCTGTCGCCGGCTTGCAGCTCCAGCAGGCGCTGCGGATCGATGGCGATGGTGTCGATATCGACCGTCGCGGAGGAGGCGATCGCCCCGGAAATGATCTCGCCCTGCACGAGCAGGCTGTGCACGCGGGCGTCGATCAGCCCGGCGCGGAACTGGGTGAGATAGAGAATGCCGACGACCAGAGCGAGCAGGCCGGCGACGTTGAGGAACACGATGCGTCGCGTGAGGCTCGAGAACGTCGCCGTGATGAAAACCCGCCACACCGGGAGCAGGAGGCGCACCAGCTTGTCGAGCCGGAGCGCCTTGACGGCTGGCGTGGCGGCGGCGGCGACCCGCTCGGCCGCGCGGCCGGCCGCTTTGGCCGCACGCACCGAGCGCGCGGCTGTCTCGCGCAGGATGGGCTGGGACGCAAGCCAGCCCGCCCGCGTCGCGCGCACGAGCGCGCGGCGCGCCCGCGCCGCCCTGAGCCACGCTTCCGACCGGTTGTGGCCCAACCGGATGGTCCAGGCCTTGGCGCGCAGGTCGGGCGAGCGTAGCCAGTTCCGGACCGCGCGGAGCGTGAGCTGGGAGGCGAGCCAGCTTCGCCGCAGGCGGCGGCTCAGCGTGAATGCGCGCCGGGCCCGGGCGGGCGGCGGACTTTGCGTCGGACTGAACCCAGTCCCATGGGTCTCGGCGGTACGATCGAGCACGGTTACTGCGTCTCGCCGGTTGATGCGCCGCGGTGAGGCCGCCGGATGTCTCCGCAATCAGCGCTCGCCGCATGTCCCGACGGCGGGCGACGCCTCATTCCTTGAAGCGGTAGCCGACACCGTACAGGGTTTCGATCATGTCGAAATCGTCGTCGGTCTGCTTGAACTTCTTGCGCAGGCGCTTGATGTGGCTGTCGATGGTGCGGTCGTCGACATAGACCTGGTCGTCATAGGCCGCATCCATCAGGGCGTTCCGGCTCTTCACCACGCCCGGGCGCTGGGCCAATGCCTGCAGGATGAGGAACTCGGTGACCGTGAGCGTGACGGGCTCGCCCTTCCAGGTGCAGGTATGGCGCTCGGGATCCATGCGGAGCAGCCCGCGTTCGAGCACCTTGGCCGAGTCGGTCTCCTTGGGCGGGGCGCCGTCCTTGGGCGTCACGCGGCGCAGGACCGCCTTGACGCGTTCGACCAGAAGCCGCTGGGAGAATGGTTTGCGGATGAAGTCGTCGGCGCCCATTTTCAGGCCGAACAACTCGTCGATCTCTTCGTCCTTCGAGGTGAGAAAGATCACCGGAACGTCCGACTTCTGCCGCAGCCGGCGCAGCGTCTCCATCCCGTCCATGCGCGGCATCTTGATGTCGAGAATGGCCAGATCCGGCATGCTCGTCTTGAAGCCGTCGAGCGCGGACGCGCCATCGGTGTAGGTCTGAATGCGGTAACCTTCCGCTTCGAGGGCGATCGAAATCGAAGTAAGGATGTTACGATCGTCGTCGACGAGGGCAATGGTGGGCATTGGGCCTTTCCCGTGACGGTCGAATTCAGGGCCTTGAAAGCCCGCAAAGCTGGGCCGAAATGTGACCTTGGGTCACGCCGCGCATTGGCCCGCCGACGTCAAGTGATGAGCAAGTCTAGTGATTCACGATTGATTTAGCCACCCCATTGATGCGCGAGCGCCTTATTGATGCCTGCGATGGATTGAAATGGAGGACCCCGATGCCCGAGGCGCAGCGCCCCCTGCCCGGTTCCATGCCCGGCCGGATTCCGGAAAACGCACGGCCCCCGCAGGACTTCGACCCGGTGGAGGTCGCCAAGCGCCTGCTCCGCGCAACCCGCGCGGGCACGCTTGCGACGCTCGACCGCCATACCGGCTATCCCTTCGCCTCGCTCGTGAATGTGGCGACGGACGTGGACGCGTCGCCGCATCATCCTCGTCTCGCGCCTGTCCACCCACACCGCCAATCTCGAACGCGACGGCCGCGCCTCCGTCCTGCTCGCCGCGAGCGGCAAGGGCGACCCGCTCGCCCATCCGCGGCTCACCGTGCTCGGCGAATTCGTCCGCCGCGACGATGATCCGCGCCTGCCCCGGCGGTTTCTCGCCCGGCATCCGAAATCCGAGCTCTATGCCGGCTTCGCCGATTTCTCCTTCTGGCGCATGACCGTCGTCTCGGCGCATCTCAATGGCGGGTTTGCGCGCGCCGCCGATCTCGCCGCCCAGGACGTTCTTGCCCCGCTCGCCGGCGCAGACGCGCTGATCGCGGCGGAGGAGAGCGCGGTCGAGCACATGAACGCCGACCACGCCGAGGCGGTCGGGCTCTACGCGACCAGGCTCCTCGGCGCCGCCGGTGGAGCGTGGCGCGTCACCGGGCTCGATCCGGAAGGGCTCGACCTTGCGCTCGGCGACGCGACCCTGCGACTTGCCTTTCCCTCCCGCGTCACGGATGCCCCCGGCTTGCGATCCGTCCTGAAGGACCTTGCCGAACGCGCGCGCGCCGGTGGCCAAGAGTGATCCGGGCTGATGATCCTCCGGTGGGCATCGCGCGTCCGCGCCCGCACGATTACACGACGCGCCCGCGGCGACGCCCACGTCGGTCCGTCGAACTGTGCGGCGCGCGCGCCGCGGACAAGCGCGCCCGGACCGGCAACACGGTCGGTTTAAAGGGCGAACATAGGTGAAACTTAACCGCTTCTTTACCGTGCTTCGCCGAAAGTCGGAGCGGGCCGGGGGGTCTTGCCTCGAATCATCGGCGCGCGGCACTGATCGCCGGGCGCAATGGTCGGTGGGCTCCGGTTCGGCAGTCCACTCCGTGCCAGGAAGGCGAAATGAGCGGGGCGCGCGCGCATGTACATGGGGGGCCCCGCGAGGTGCGGGACACCGACCCTGCCGCCGCCCGCCTCAGCGGCGCTGGATTCCGACACTGGCTGCGGTCCGTCGTTCCCGACGTCCTTGCAGTCGCGCCCGCCGAACTTGATCCAACCCGCCCCGGCGACGATGCTGCTCTGGCTGCCTCCCCAAGCCTAGCCGAATCCCTGCAGGCCTTGTCTGCGCCCGCGACCGGGGAGCGGTTCGCCCAGCCTGATCGCGACCTCGCCGCCCTGTGCCGGCGCTTGGACGACGTGACGCGCCAGCTCGGGCGACTGGTCGCGCCTGATGCAGCCGACCCGTCTGCGGCCGAGACGCCCGACCTGAGCGGCCTTGAAAAGCAGCTGAAATTCCTCACCACGCAGCTCGAAATCCTGCGCTCGCCCTGCCGGGCCGACGAATTGGTCGCCGAACTGCGCGACCAGCTCGGGAGCATCGCGCGGACCGTCGACAATCTCGTGCCGCGCAGCGCCTTCCAGTCGCTCGCCGACGAGGTGCGCGCGCTCGGCGCGCGCGTCATCGTGGAGCACGGCGCCGCGGCCGACGCTCCCGCTGTCGCCGCGATCGAACGCGGGCTCGCCGAGCTCCGCGAAGCCGCGCGCTGGCTCGCGCCGGCGGAGCTCGACCAGGCCATCCAGACGCTGTCGCGCAAGATCGATCAGATCGGCGATCTCGGCCCCGATCCGCTGATCTTTCGCCAGCTCGACAACGCCATCGATGCGCTACGCGGCATCGTGAACCAGATCGCCTCGGGCGATGCGCTCGCCGCGCTCCTCAAGGAAGTCCGCGCGCTCGCGGAAAAGATCGATCAGTCGACGACGCCGGCTCCGCCCGACTCCGCCGCCGTGATCGAAGCGCTGGCGCAGAAGCTCGACCGGTTCGACCTGCTCGCCGACGGCGAAGCGGCGCTCGAGCCGATCAAGCGGCATATCGGTCAGCTCGGAGAGAAGATCGATCGCCTGCAACCGACGACCGACCGGGCAGCGTTCGGTCCGCTCGAGCAGCGCCTCAGCCATCTCGCCGACCTGATCGAGCAGATGAACAGGCCGGGCGGGCAATGGCCGCCGCTGGCCCCGCTCGAGGATCGCATCCAAAGCCTGGCCGACAAGCTCGACCGGCTCGAAGAACACCCGGGCAAACGCGACGATGCCGCCGGGATCGCGGCCGAGCCCGACCTGCGGGGAGAACCACCGCGCACGCGTCCGGCGTCCGCGCCGGCGCAGACGGCGCAGACGGCGCAGACGACCGCCGTGACCGCGGCCTTGGCCGCCGGCGCTGCGTCAGCGGCCGAGGGCGCGCCCGGGACGGCGCCCCTTCCCTCCATCAGCGCGGAAACGAGCGTTCCTCCCGACGCCCCGATCGAGCCTGGGTCCGGACCGCCGCGCAGCCGCGGCGGACGCGGCGCAGCCGGCCGCAAGGCCGCAGCAAAGCCTCCCGCGCGCGAGGCGACAGCGTCCGATCGCCCGGGCCTGGCGTCGGTCCGGCCGAACTTCATCGTCGCCGCGCGCCGCGCCGCCCAGGCGGCGAGCGAACAGCAACACCCTCCCGCCAACGTTGCAGACGTTCTGGCGGAGGCCGGCCCCGGAGCGGCGAGCTCCCAGCTCACCGATCGCGTCAAGTCGATGTTCGTCTCGACGAGCCTGATCCTGGTCGGCCTCGGCGCCGCCGGGATTGCGCTTTCGTCCGCCGATCTCCTCGGCACGGGTCGCGAACGCCTGGCCGACCGCTTGCGGCCGCCCGCGCTCGCCCAGGCCGTCCCCGCGGCCGCGTCGCCGCCGGCTCCGACCGAGATCGCGTCGACGCCCGCCGCCCCGCCTGATCCGCTTGCCGCCGTGGCCCAGATTCCGGAGCCCCGGCCCGCCGCCCCCGCCGAGCCGGACGACCAAGCGACCCAACTCGCGACCAAGCTCGCGTCGTCGGACCCGGCGGCATCCCCGCAGCCTGCACCGCCCTCCGAGGGCGGCTCGCCGCAGGCCGCCCGCGAGGAAGCCACGGGCTCGGTCGGAACCCAGCGAAACAGCGCGAAGCCCGCCGCGCAGCCCCCGGCCAGGCCCGCGCTCGACCCGAACCGGCCGTGGCCGACAGAGCCGCTTCCGCCGGCGATCGCGACCAGGCCGCTGCTCGCCGGAATCGCCGAGCGCAACCCGGCCGCCGCCTACGAGGTCGCGCTGCGCTATGCCGAGGGGCGCGGCGTGACCATGGACATCGCCGCGGCTGCGACCTGGTTTTCCCGGGCGGCGGAAGGCGGGCTTGCGCTCGCCCAGTTCCGGCTGGGCAGCCTGTACGAGAAGGGGACCGGCGTTCGAAAGGACCTGGCGGAGGCGCGCAGGCTCTATCTCGCCGCGGCCGCCCAGGGCAACGCCACCGCCATGCACAATGTCGCGGTCCTGTGCGCCGAAGGGGCCGAGGGGAAACCCGATCACGCGGCGGCCCTCGATTGGTTCCGAAAGGCCGCGGAACACGGCGTGGTGGACAGCCAGTACAACCTCGCCATCCTCCACGCCCGCGGCGTCGGAACCGAGCGCAATTTCGCCGAAGCCTTCAAATGGTTTTCGATCGCCGCCGCGAAAGGCGACAAGGACGCGGGCCAGAAGCGCGACGACATCGCCGCTCGCCTCGATCCGCAGACGCAAGCCGCAGCCCGCCGCGCGGCTAGCGCCTTTGTCGCCAAGCCGCAGCCCGAACAAGCGATCACGGTGCAAACCCCGCCGGGCGGATGGGACGTCGAGGGCGGCTCCACGAAGCCCCGCGCGGAAGGTCAGGGTCAGCAGTAGGCGCGCCGGCGCGCGCCCGGGCGATCGCGGCGGGTCGATCCGGCCGAGCGACGTGTCGGCTCACGCGCGTCTTCGGCCAGGCATCGGCGTGAATCCGCTTGAGTTTGTTGCTCAAGCCTGTACGGCTTCGCCCGGTCGCAGCATCGTGTACGGACTGGCCTCGCAGCTCCTTTGCGGCGCGTATCGACGAAAGCGCGCCGGCGGAAGACGCGCCTTGGAAATCTATCTTCCGATCGCCGACCTCCCGGTCAATGTTTTTGTCGTCTTCGCGATGGGCCTCGCGGTCGGCTTCATTTCCGGAATGTTCGGGATCGGCGGCGGCTTCCTGATGACCCCGCTGCTGATCTTCATCGGCATATCGCCGGCGGTCGCCGTCGCCACCGTATCGAGCCATATCGCGGCCTCGTCGTTCTCGGGCGCTTTGTTGTATTGGCGACGCCGCGCGATCGACCTCGCGCTTGCCCTCATGCTGCTCGTCGGGGGACTGATCGGCACCGGCATGGGCGTGTGGCTGTTCACCCAGTTGCGCGCGATCGGCCAGCTCGATCTTGTGATCGCACTGTCCTACGTAATCCTGCTCAGCTCGGTCGGCGGGGCGATGATCCTGGAAAGCGTCCGCGCGATCATCCGTCTGCAGAAGGGCGAACGGGTCGGCGCGCGCCGTCCCGGCAGCCACACCTGGCTGCATGGGCTCCCCATCAAAGTGCGGTTCAAGCAGTCGCGCCTCTATGTCTCGGTCATCCCGGTGTGGTTGATCGGCGGGCTCATGGGGTTTCTCGGCGCCGTCATGGGCATCGGCGGCGGCTTCATCCTCGTGCCGCTGCTGATCTATCTCGTGCGCGTCCCGACCAATGTGGTGATCGGCACCTCGATGGTGCTCACCCTCGTGACGATGGCGACGGCAACCGTGCTGCATGCGGCGACGAACCATCTGGTCGATGCTGTGCTCGCCTTGATCCTGATGGTCGGCGGGGTGATCGGGGCTCAGTTCGGGGCGCAGTCCGGACAGAAGATGCGCTCGGAGCGGCTGCGCTTCCTGCTCGGGCTTCTGGTCTTCCTGGTCGGCCTGCGGTTCGCGATCAATCTCTTCCTTCCGCCCGGCGAGGTGTATTCGTTCCGTCTCTTGGCGGGGGAGCGATGAGGCGCGCCGTCTCCTTCGCCGCGCTATTTCTGCTTGTGGCGACGAGCCTGTCCGCCGCTATGGCCAATGAGCGGCTCGTCGTCTCGCTGTCGACGCAGCGCGTGCTGATCAATTCGGTCTTCTCCGGCGCCGAGCTTGTCCTGTTCGGCGCGATCGAGCGGGACGGAACCGCGCCCGAGCGGCGGTTCGGCTATGACATCACCGCGATCATCTCCGGCCCGCGGCAGAGCCTGCTCACGCTGCGCAAGGAGCAGGTGGCCGGCATCTGGGTGAATGTCGAGTCGCGCACCTTCGTCAATGTGCCGTCCTATCTCGCCATCTTTTCCAACCGCCCGTTCGACCAGATCACCAATCCGGAGGCGCTGCGCCGTCTGCAGATCGGCTTCGACAACACGATCCTGCGCCAGCAGATCGGTCCCGACGTGGCCGATGTCGTGCGCGAGGACGCCTTCCGCCAGGCGTTTCTGCGCCTGAAGGTGGAGCGGCGGCTTTATCTGGAGTCGGCGCGGGAGGTGACCTTCCTCGCGCCCACGCTGTTCCGCGCCTCGGTTCCGCTGCCGGCCGAGGCGCCGGTCGGCAGCTATTCGGTCGACGTCATGCTGTTCGCCGACGGCGCCCTGATCACCCGCACCACCTCGGCTTTCGAAATCCTGAAGGTCGGCTTCGAGCGGTTTGTGGTGACCGCAGCGCGCGAATACGGGCTTCTGTACGGGATTTTCACCGCCATGATGGCGCTTACGACCGGCTGGTTCGCCTCGATCGTATTCCGGCGGGACTGACCGCCGGACCGGCCGCCCGCCCGCCGCTCACCTGGGCAGGCAACGGCTTGCGGGCAGCGCGTAGATGCCCTGGTCGCCGATCAGATGCGCGGTGAAGGAGAGCGCGCGGAACACCTTCAGAAAGGCGCGATCGCGCACGTTCAAGCCGCCCGCATAGGCGCCGAAGGCCGGCAGGATCAGCCGGCGCTCGTTTGCCGCGAAACATCGCCGGATCAGCGTGCGCCCGCGCTGGCTCACCCGCGCCGAAGGATGCAGGTGCCCGGCGATTTCGCCGCTGCGCCGTTCCGCGCTCGGCTCGTGGCGGAACTGCAGCCGGCCGCAGGCGACCGACTGCGCGAATTCCCCGCCGACGCCGCGGGTGGGATCGGGGTCATGGTTGCCCGCAACCCACACCCAATCGCGCCCGTGCTGCAGCGAGATGAGCGCGGCGCGGTCCTCGTCGCCGAGACGCGACGCCCCGCCCCGGTCGTGGAAGCTGTCGCCGAGGGCGACGACAATGCGCGGATTGTAGAAGGCGATCACCCAGGCCAGCCGTTCGAGCGTCGTCGCGGTGTCGTAGGGCGGCAGCAGCAGGCCGTACGCCGCATAGGCCGAGCCTTTCTCGAGATGGAGGTCGGCTACGACCAGCAATCCCTCGTCAGGCCAGTAGAGCGCGCCGGACAGATCGGCGAGCAGGTCGATTCCGTCGATGGCGATCGTGCTGTCCTGGCGCTTGTGCGGCTTTGCGCTCGCTTCCGCGACAAGCGAGGGCGGCTCGCATGCGCAAGCAGGCGACACGGCCGCCGACGGCTGCGCTCTCGCCTCCATCAGCAGCGCCCCTCGACCGGTTCTACGGCCCGGACTTGAACATGGCGGCGCCGATGGACAAAGGCGGCGAATGCGCCGCCTTCACTCCATCGCCTCGCGCACCAACTCCTCCTGCGCCTCTGCAAGCAGCGCATCGGACGCCTCCCCCTCGATGGACTCCCGGCCGATCTCCAGCATGACCGGAACGGCCAGCGGGGAGACGCGCGCGAGAGCGACATGGATGATTCGACCGCGGACACGCGAGAGCAGCAAGCCGAGCCGGCGGATGTCAAGCAGGCCGGTGGCGGCCTCCGCCCGGGCGGCGCGCAACAAGACGTGATCGGGCTGATGGCGGCGCAGCACGTCATAGAGAAGATCGGTCGAGACCGTCATCTGCCGCCGCGTCTTTTCTTCGCCGGCCGTGCGGCGCTCGATCAGGCCGGCGATGATCGCGCATTGCCGGAATGTCCGCTTCATCAGCGCCAATTCGGCAAGCCAGGCCTCGAGATCGTCCCCCAGCATGTCCTCGTCGAACAAAGCGGCGAGCGACAGCGCGCCGTCGGCGACGGCGCGCGAAAGATCGCGCAGGCCCCACACGGCGAGCGCATATTCGTTGGCGACGAAGCCGAGCGGCCGCAGTCCGGCGCGCTCCAGCCGCCGGGTCAGAAGCATGCCGAGCGTCTGATGGGCGAGCCGCCCCTCGAACGGGTAGCAGACGAGATAGTGCTTGTCGGCGCGCGGGAATGTCTCGACGAGGAGTTCGCCCGCCTGCGGCACGCGCGAGCGCGCGCGTTGCAGATCGAGCCATTCGCGCACCTGGTCCGGGAGCTTCGCCCAGGCCTTCGGCTCGGCCAGGAGCCTGCGCACGCGCTCGGCGAGATAGGTCGACAGCGGGAACTTGCCGCCGGCATAGGCCGGCACCTTGGGGTCCTCGGCCGCGGCGCGCGAAACATAGGCCGCGTCCTCGGTCAGCGCCTCGTAGCGCAAGACCTCGCCGGCGAAGACGAACGTATCGCCCGGGGCGAGCGTCTCGATGAAATACTCCTCGACTTCGCCGAGCACGCGTCCGCCGCGCCCGACCGGCCCCGCGGGACCCTTCCCGCCGGCGCGCGAGGGCACGAGCCGCACCTTGATCATCGCCTCTTCGACAATGGTGCCGACATTGAGCCGGTAGCGCTGGGCGACGCGCGGATGGGTGATGCGCCAGCGTCCGTCCTTGCCTTGCCTGATCTTGGCGAAGCGCTCATACGCTTTCAGCGCATAACCGCCGGTCGCGACGAAGTCGACCACCGCGTCGAAGTCGGCGCGCGAAAGCCCGGCATAGGACGCGGCCGATCGCACCTCCGCGTAGAGATCGTCGGAGCAAAAGGGCGCGCCGCAGGCGGCCCCGAGCACGTGCTGGGCAAGCACGTCGAGCGCGCCGGTGCGCAGCGGCGGCGTGTCCTGCGCGTTCTCCGCGACCGCATCGATGCCGGCGCGACATTCCAGCACCTCGAAGCGATTGGCCGGCACCAGCACGGCGTGCGAGGGCTCGTCGAGCCGATGGTTGGCGCGGCCGATGCGCTGGGTCAGGCGCGACGCGCCCTTCGGCGCGCCGACATTGACGACGAGATCGACATCGCCCCAGTCGATGCCGAGATCGAGCGAGGAGGTGCAGACGACCGCGCGCAGCCATCCCTGCGCCATCGCCGCCTCCACCTTGCGGCGCTGGGCGACGTCGAGCGAGCCGTGATGCAGCGCGATCGCAAGCCCATCGTCGTTGATGCGCCACAGCTCCTGGAACAGCATCTCCGCCTGGCTGCGCGTATTGACGAAGACGAGCGTCGTGCGGTGGCGCTTGATCAGCGCGTAGATTTCGCCGAGCGCATGCCGCGCCGAGTGCCCAGCCCAGGGCAGATGCTCGGCGGTGTCGAGCATGACGACGACCGGCGCAGCCCCCGCATCCGCCGTGATCAGTTCGGCAAGCGCGCGTCCGCCGGGCGGCTGCGGCGCGAGATAGCGCCGCAATTCATCCGGCTCCGCCACCGTGGCGGACAGGCCGATCGTGGTGAGTGCCGGAGCGATGCGGAACAGGCTGGCGAGCCCGAGCGCGAGCAGGTCGCCGCGCTTGGAGGTGACGAGCGCGTGCAGCTCGTCGAGCACGAGGCGGCGCAGCCCGCCGAACAGGAACGGCGCGTCGGCGCTCGCCAGCAGCAGCGCGAGCTGCTCGGGCGTCGTCAGCAGAATGTCGGGCGGATAGCGCCGCTGCCGGCCGCGCTTGCTCGCGGGCGTGTCGCCGGTGCGCGTCTCGATGCGGACGGCTAAGCCCATCTCGGCGACCGGCCGTTCCAGATTGCGCGCGATGTCGACCGCGAGCGCCTTCAGCGGCGAAATGTAGAGCGTGTGGAGGCCGCGGGACCTTAGACCGCCCGCTGCGGACCCGATGTTGTTACCTCCCCCCCTGAGGGGGAGGCCGTCGAATTCCGGACGAAGTCGGGGATCGGCGGGAGGGGGGTACGTTTTTCGCCAGGAGATCAGCATCGGACCGCCCTCCCCGGCCCTCCCCCTCGAGGGTGGAGGGAGCAGAGTATCCCGCCAGCTCGACCAATGTCGGCAGAAAGCCCGCGAGCGTCTTGCCGGCGCCGGTCGGCGCGATCAGCAGGGCCGAGCGCCCGGCCTGCGCCGCGGCGAGCAGCTCGATCTGATGCCGGCGCGGCGTCCATCCGCGCGCGGCGAACCAGCGCGCGAAGGGCGGAGGCAGGGCGCCTGCGTCGACGCCGGGCGTCGCTGCCGGCGCGGGCGGGCGTTTACGGCCAGGCACGCTTAAGGGCCAATCAGAACAGGGCGAACAGGATAAGAAAGATCCCGAGCGCCGCCACGTTCCACACCAGCGACCGCACCACCGGAACTCCGAAGACGTAGAGCGGGAGGTAGGCGACGCGCGCCCAGAAATAGAGCTGCGCGCCCCAGACCGTCATCGCGCCATGCCGGTCCGCCAGATGCGCGACGACGACAGCGGCCACGAACAGCGGAAACGTCTCGCCGAAATTCCTGCTCGCGCGTTCGAGGCGTCCGGCGACGCCTCCGAGCGGCGGCACGGCTTCGTCCCGCGGGCCGATCGCCCAGCGATAGCCGTAGGCGCTGCTCTTCCAGTGCGAGGCGAGAACGATATGCACAAAGCCGAGCACGGCGCTGAGCGCGAGCATCAGCAGTTCGGTGGTCATGAATGCATCTCCAACAGGGCAAAGCCGACGGGGAAGCGAAGGAAGATGAGACGAACGCGGCGGTGCGACGCCTCGACCAGGCCTCGCATCGCCGCCTTTATGGCCTATCTCACATCCATGCGTCCGGAAGAACTGCTCACGCCGACGCGCGGCGGGCTGTGCTGCCCCGCGGCCGGATTTCACATCGACCCGCTGCGCCCGGTCGACAAGGCGCTGATCACCCATGCGCATTCCGATCACGCGCGCGCCGGGCACCGCCATGTGCTGGCGACGCAAGAGACGCTCGACCTGATGCGGCTGCGCTATGGCGATGGGTTCGCCGGCGCGACGCAGCCGATCGGCTATGGCGAGACCGTGCGCTTCGGCGAGGTCGCGGTGACCTTCCATCCCGCCGGACACGTGCTCGGCTCGGCGCAAATCCTGGTCGAGGGCGGGGGTCTGCGCATCGTCGCCTCGGGCGACTACAAGGATCAGCCCGACCCGACCTGCGCGCCGTTCGCGCCGGTGGCGTGCGACGTGTTCATCACCGAGGCGACGTTCGGGCTGCCCGTGTTCCGGCACGGCGATCCCGCGGGCGAGATCGCCAAGCTCCTGCGCTCGCTCGCGCTGTTTCCCGAGCGCGCGCATCTCGTCGGCGTGTATGCGCTCGGCAAGGCGCAGCGGCTGATCGCGCTCCTGCGCGGGGCGGGCTACGACAGGCCTGTCTACCTGCATGGCGCGATCGAGACGATCACGCGCTACTATGCGAGCCGGTTCGACCTTGGCGACGTGCGGCTCGTTCGCGACGCCAAGAAAGGGGAGCTTGCGGGCGCGATCACGCTCTGTCCGCCCTCGGCGCTGAGCGACCTGTGGACGCGCCGCTTCCCCGACCCGATCGCCTGCTTCGCCTCGGGCTGGATGCGGGTGCGGGCGCGCGCGCGCCAGCGCGGGGTCGAGCTGCCGCTGGTCATCTCCGACCATTGCGACTGGGACGGGCTCACGCGGGTGATCCCCGCGACGGGCGCAGCCGAGGTGTGGGTGACGCACGGCGCGGAGGAGGCGCTGGTGCACTGGTGCGAGACGCAAGGTCTGCGCGCGCGGCCGCTGCACCTCGTCGGCTATGGCGAGGAGGAGGAAGCAGTCGTCGCAGAGGCAGGCGCGGCGCAAGACGTCATTGCTTCACCCTCTCCCCGCCTGCGGGGAGAGGGTCGGGGTGAGGGGCAGTCCAACGCCAAGCCCCCCTCACCCGGATTCCGCGCTGCCCGCGCGGAATCCGACCTCTCCCCGCAAGCGGGGAGAGGCGAAGGAGATGTCCGAGCGTCCGCGCATCCCGAGACAGACGACGAGAGCGGTCCGGCATGAACCGGTTTGCCGAACTGCTCGATCGCTTGGCCTATGAGCACGGCCGCAACGCCAAGCTGCGGCTGATGACGGAATTCTTCCGCGCGACGCCCGATCCCGAGCGCGGCTATGCGCTCGCGGCGCTCACCGGCGCCTTGTCCTTTGCGCACGCCAAGCCCGGCCTGATCCGCACGCTGATCGCCGAACGCTCCGACCCGGTGCTGTTCGCCCTGTCCTACGACTATGTCGGCGACCTCTCCGAGACGGTCGCGCTGCTGTGGCCCGCGCAAGCGCCGTCTCAATCTGGATCCCATCCTGCCCCGCTCGGTTCGCGGGGGAGAGGGACCGCCCATGGGGCGGTGGAGGGGGCGAATGATGTCCGCCCCGAAAGCGCCCCCTCCCCCGTGCTGCGCACGGTTCCCCTCCCCCGTTCCACGGGGGAGGATGAGAACGATTATGCGGAGCCGGCGCCCGGCGCTCCCTCTCCCCGCCTGCGGGGAGAGGGTCGGGGCGAGGGGCCTATCCCCGGGGCGCCCCATGACGTCCGCGCCCCCTCACCCGACCTCGCTGACGCTCGGACCACCTCTCCCCGCCGGGGAGAGGTCGAAACGCCCTCCCTCACGGAGGTGGTCACGACGCTTGCGCGGCTCGGCAAGGCCGAGCTGCCGGCGCAGCTCGCGCGCTGGCTCGACGCCCTCGACGAAACGGGGCGATGGGCGCTCCTGAAACTCGTCACCGGCGCGCTGCGCATCGGCGTCTCGGCGCGGCTCGCGAAAACCGCGGTGGCCGCGCTCGGCGGCAGGGACCCCGACGAGATCGAGATTCTCTGGCCCGCGCTCACGCCGCCTTATCTCGATCTCTTCGCCTGGGTCGAAGGCCGCACGGACAAACCGCTCGTCGCCGATCCGGCCCCGTTCCGCCCGCCCATGCTCTCGCATGCGATCGAGGCGGACGACTTTGCCAAGCTCGACCCGGCGGACTTTGTCGCGGAATGGAAATGGGACGGCATCCGCGTCCAGGCGGTCGCCGGAACGCGCCCCGACGGGCGGCGCATCGCGCGCCTCTATTCACGCACCGGCGAAGACATTTCGCACGCTTTTCCGGATCTCGTCGACGCGTTCGCCGTCGACGGCGCGCTCGACGGCGAATTGCTGATCAAGCGCGAGGGCGAGGTGCAGTCGTTCGGCGTGCTGCAGCAGCGGCTCAATCGCAAGACGGTCACGGCGCAGCTCCTCGCCGAGTTTCCCGCCCATCTGCGCGCCTATGACCTCCTCGCCGAAGGCGGCGAGGACTTGCGCGGCGAACCCCTTTCGGCCAGGCGGCGCCTTCTCGAAGCGTTCGTCGCGCGGCTCGCCTCGCCGCGCATCGACCTCTCGCCGCTCATCCCGTTCGCCCATTGGGAAGCGCTCGCCGAAGCGCGCGCGAGCCCGGCCGCGGCGGGCGCCGGCATCGACGCCGACGCGATCGAAGGCGTGATGATCAAGCGCCGCGCGGCGCCCTATCTGCCCGGCCGCCCGAAAGGCCAATGGTGGAAATGGAAACGCGATCCGTTCGTGATCGACGCCGTGCTGATGTATGCGCAGCGCGGCCATGGCAAGCGCTCGTCCTACTATTCCGACTACACGTTCGGCCTGTGGACCGCAGGCGAAGAGGGCGAGGAACTCGTGCCGGTCGGCAAGGCCTATTTCGGCTTTACCGACGCCGAACTCGCCGAGATCGACCGTTTCGTCCGGCGCAACACGGTCGACCGCTTCGGCCCGGTGCGCGAGGTCGTGCATGAGCGCGGCCGCGGGCTCGTCTTCGAAGTCGCCTTCGAGGGCCTGCAGCGCTCGACGCGCCACCGCTCCGGCATCGCGATGCGCTTCCCGCGCATCAGCCGGCTGCGCTTCGACAAGCAGCCGGGCGACGCCGACCGGCTGGAAACGCTGCTGCATATGCTGGAGGCGGCCGAGCGGACGCCCTCTTCGGGCGGGCGCGTCACCGACGCGGCGGCGGCGCGCACCGGGCGGCGCAAGCGCGGGTGAGCCGCGCTATGCTATAAGCTCCCGCTCAGATTTCGCCGGAGCCGTGCAATGTCCATTCCCGAACGCCAGCTCTCCAGTCCCGAACGCCAGGCCACCCATCGCGATCTCGCCCGTTTCCTCGGCGGATCGCCCTTGTCCGTCGTGGTGCGGCTCGTGCTCTTGTCGATCCTCGTCGGCGTGATCCTGTCGACGATCGGGCTCGATCCGCTGGACATCGTCCACAGCATCGAAGCCCTGGTGCGCTCGGCGTGGGACATGGGCTTCGACGCGATCGTCTGGGTGTGGCGCTATTTCCTGCTCGGCGCGGTGCTGGTGATTCCGATCTGGCTCGTGGTCCGGCTGACCCGGAGCGTGAGCCGTTGAAGGCGGCCGCGCGGTCGCTTCTCGCCCAGGCAGGATTGTTGTTGATCGGGGGGTGTGGATATCTGGCGCGCTCAGGCTAAAATTCCTATAATCCCCACCATCGCCTAACCCCCCTTGGCGCAGCCGCTGCGCGGGAGGTCGCCCGATGCTGACACACGCCCAAATCTGGACGGCGCTCGACCGCCTGGCCGCCCGGTCCGGCCTTTCGGCCTCCGGGCTCGCCAAGCGCGCAGGCCTCGACCCGACGACGTTCAACAAATCGAAGCGCGTCACGCCGGACGGGCGGGCGCGCTGGCCCTCCACCGAGTCGGTGGCGAAGTCGCTCGCCGCGACCGGGGTGACGGTCGAGGAGTTCGTCAAGCTGATCACCGACGCGTCGGGCCATGCCGAGCAGGCGGTGCCGCTCATCGGCTTTGCGGAAGCCGGCGCGGGCGGGTTTTTCGACGACGGCGGCTTTCCGGTCGGCAAGGGCTGGGACGAGATTCCGTTCCCCGCGGTCGAGGACGAGCACGCCTATGCGCTGGAGATTTCCGGCGAATTCGATGCAGCCCGCCTATCGCGACGGGACCGTGATCATCGTTTCGCCCTCCGCCCCGATCCGCCGCGGCGACCGGGTCGTGGTCAAGACCAGGGAAGGCGAGGTGATGGCGAAGGAACTCAAGCGCAAGACAGCGAAGACGCTCGAGCTGAAATCGCTCAATCCGGAACATACCGACCGCGCGCTGTCGGCCGAGGAGGTCCTCTGGGTGGCTCGCATCGTGTGGGCCAGTCAATGAGCGACGTCGCCGCCGCGGGCGAGGGCTATGTGCACGGCTATTCCGGCCGCGAGAGCCAGCGGCTGCTCGACCAGGCCTCGAGCCTCGCCGAACTGCTGCACTGGGACACGGTCTACCCCGAAGGGAGCGCGGTGCTGGAGGCGGGCTGCGGGGTCGGGGCCCAGACCGTCACGATCGCCCCGGCGAGCCCGCGCGCGCGTTTTACCTGCGTCGACATTTCGGCGGAATCGCTGCGGGCCGCGAAGATGCGCATCGACGGCGCGGGCATCGGCAATGTCGCGTTTCTCCAGGCCGATTTGTTCGATCTCCCGTTCCGGCCGCACAGCTTCGACCATGTCTTCGTTTGCTTCGTGCTCGAGCACCTGCGCGATCCGTGCGACGCGCTCGTCCGGCTGCGCGGATTGCTGAAGCCCGGCGGCTCGATCACCGCGATCGAAGGCGACCACGGCTCGACCTATTTCCACCCGGACAGCGCGGCCGCGCAGCGCACGGTCCGGTGTCTGGTCGATCTCCAGGCGCGCCTGGGCGGCGACGCGCTGATCGGGCGGCGGCTCTATCCGCTGCTGGCCGCGGCGGGGTTCGAGGCCGTCACGGTGTCTCCGCGCATGGTCTATGTGGATGCCAGCCGGCCGCAGCTCGTCGAGGGTTTCACCAGGAACACGTTCAACGCCATGGTGAAAGGCGTGCGCGCGGCGGCGATCGCCGGCGGGCTCATCGACGCAGCGGCCTGGGAGCAAGGCATTCGCGATCTCGACCGCACGGCCGAACCCGACGGCGTTTTCTGCTACACCTTCTTCAAGGCGGTCGCGACGGCGTGACCAATGCTGCCGCCGGCGTTTTCCGCGCCATGCAACTTGCGGCGAAATCGGGTTAGAGGAGCGGCACTGTCCGCCCTTGCAGGAGGAGCATCGCAGATGGAATTGGATCGGCGTCGCGCGCTGACGTTCTTTGCCGGACTTGCCGCGTGCCCTCTGTGCGCGTCCGGCGTTCGCGCCGCAGACGGCGCGCACTGGAGCTACGAAGGCGCGGAGGGACCCCCGCATTGGGGGGCGCTCGACGCCGCGAGCCGCGTCTGTTCCGCCGGCTCGCAGCAATCGCCGATCGATATCGGCGCCACGATCCGCGCCGAGCTTCCGCCGCTCAAGATCAAATGGGCGAACAGCGCCGACGCCATCGTCAATAACGGCCACACGATCCAGCTCAATGCCGGGCCGGGCTCGACGCTTTTCCTCGGTGAAGACGAGTACCGGCTGGTGCAGTTCCATTTCCACCGGCCGAGCGAGCATCTCATCGACGGCAAGCGTTTCCCCATGGAGGCGCATTTCGTGCACCAGCACACATCCGGCGCGCTCGCCGTGGTCGGCGTGCTGATGACGACAGGCGGCGCGAATCCGGCGTTCAACAAGGTGGTCACGACCATGCCGGACAAGGAAGGGCCCGCGGTGAAGGCCGATCCCGCCATCGATCCGAACGGCCTGCTGCCGGGCGATCTCGCCTACTACCGCTATGCCGGGTCGCTCACGACGCCGCCCTGCGCGGAAACGGTCGAGTGGCTCCTGCTCGCCGAGCCGGTCGAGGTCGCCGAGGCGGATGTCGCGGCGTTCGCGAAGCTCTATCCGATGAATGCGCGACCGGTGCAGATGGACAATCGCCGGTTCGTGCTGCGGTCGGGGTGAGCAGCACTGCCGCTTGCGCGCGATTGCCCCCACCCGTCGCGCGCAATACACAAATGGCAGCCGAAGAACTCCGCCGCAGCGCCGCTCACGCGCTCCGCGCGAGCGCGCCGTCGATCATGTCGATGGTGTTCTTCAGGCCGTAGATCGCGACGAACGAGCCGAAGCGCGGGCCCTTCTCCTGCCCGAGCAGCACCTGGTAGAGCATGTTGAACCAGTCGAGCGACACGCCCGGCTTGCCGTCCTTCGCCTTGCTCTTGCCGGAGGTGTCGAGGAACGGCTCGCGCCGCCCGACCTCGTAGACGACCTCCTGGATTTTTTCCGCCGGCGCATCCTCCGGCAATTGCGAGAGCGCGTCGCGCAGGTCGAGCAGCGCCGCGCGCTCCGGATCGGTCGGCTCGCGAAACCGCTTCGCCGGCAGCACGAAGTCGCGGAAATAGTGGATCGCGTATTCGACGAGCGTCACGCAGCTTGGGATGCGACTCCTTCGTCACGCCCGGCCAGTAGCGCCCGATGAATCCCCACAGCGTCTCGGCGCTCTCGGCGTTCGACGCCGATACGAGATTGAGCAGCATGGTGAAGGAGATCGGGACGTCGGCCGCGGGCGGCTCGCCGGCATGGATATGCCACACCGGATTGGCGAGCCGCGCGCGCGCGTCCTGCCGCGCATAGGCTTCGAGATGCTGCTGGTACTCGTCGACATGGCGCGGGATCACATCGAAGTAGAGCCGCTTCGCCGCCTTCGGCTCGCGATACATGAACAGCGAGAGCGACTCCGGGCTCGCATAGCGCAGCCACTCGTCGATGGTGAGGCCGTTGCCCTTCGACTTGGAGATTTTCTGCCCGTCCTCGTCGAGGAACAGTTCGTAGTTGAAGCCTTCGGGCGGCGCGCCGCCGAGCGCGCGGCAGATCGCGCCGGACAGCTTGACGGAATCGATCAGGTCCTTGCCGGCCATTTCGTAATCGACGCCGAGCGCGACCCAGCGCATCGCCCAGTCGGGCTTCCATTGCAGCTTGCAGCGCCCGCCGGTGACGGGCGTGGTCATGCGCTCGCCGGTCTCCGGATCGTCGTAGGAGATCGTGCCGCGCGGCGACGTCGCGCGCGACGATGGGCACCTGCAGCACGACGCCGGTGCGCGGGCATATCGGGCAGAAACGGCGAATAGGTCTGCGCGCGCTCCTCGCGCAGCGACGGCAGCATGATCGTTCATGACCTGATCGAAGCGCGCCAGCACGGTCAGCAGCGGCGGCGTCGAAGCGGCCGGAGAGATAGCACTCGGTCGAGGACAGGAACTCGTAGTCGAACCCGAACGCGTCGAGAAAGGCGCGCAGCCGCGCATTGTTGTGCTCGCCGAAGCTTGGATGGGTGCCGAACGGGTCGGGCACCTTGGTCAGCGGCATGCCCAGATGCCGCGCCACCATGCTCCTTGTCGGGGATGTTGTCGGGCACCTTGCGCAGCCCGTCCATGTCGTCGGAAAACGCGATCAGCCGCGTCTTGATCTTGTCCTCGGTGAGCACGCGGAAGGCGTGCCGCACCATCGTCGTGCGCGCGACCTCGCCGAACGTGCCGATATGCGGCAGGCCGGACGGCCCGTAGCCGGTCTCGAAGATCACCGCGTCCTTCGGGCGCTTGTTCAGGCGCGCGACGACCTTGCGCGCCTCCTCGAACGGCCAGGCGTTCGACTTTTCGGCGAGTTCGCGCAGCAGCCGCGCGGCGTCTTGGGCCTCAACCGCCGACATTGTCATCTCCCGGAAACATCATCCGCCCAGCAACGATCAGGTTCGTCGCGCCTCGCCGGTCAGAACGGGTTGATCGGAAAGTATTTCAGCCACAGGTCGGCGAACTTGCCTTTCTCCCATAACCGGAACAGCGCCCAGTTCATGGCTTGCCGCAGCACGTCGTTGCCGCGCTTGACGGCGATGCCGATGCCTTCGCCGAAATACCGGCTCTCCACGAACGGCCCGCCGACGAAGCCGCAGCAATCGCCGGATTCGGTTCCGTTGAGCCAGAAAGCAAGCGAAAACCCGTCGCCGAACAGGAGATCGACATCGCCGCGCTGCAAGGCCGAGCGCGCTTCGTCGGACGTCGGATAGGTCTTCACCTGCGCCTCGGTGAACAGGGTGCGCAGATAGGCCTCGTGCGACGGTTCCCGCCACCACCGCAACCGTCTTGCCTTCCACCCGCTCCGGCGTCACGGGATCGCCGCATCGCAGCGCGCCGCGCGGCGAAGCGGGCGACCGGCCGGTAATAGGGATCGCTGAAATCGACGCGGCGGCGCGCCTCGGGCGAGACCGCGATCGAGGCGATCACCGCGTCGCGCGCGATTCTCGTTGAGCGCTTCGATCAAGGTGTCGAACCGGCGCATCTGCACGGTGCAATCGACCTTCAGTTCCTCGCAGATCAGCCGCGCCAGTTCGACATTGAAGCCGGCCGGATTGCCGTCCGGGCCGGCATAGTTGAATGGCGGGTAATCGACCTCGCTGACGAAGCGGATCAAGGTGAGCCGCAGGTCGGGCCGTTCCGGCCGGCGGCGCGGATCCCAGAAACTCGGGACGGGCACGCCGGGCGACGCGGCCTGTCCGTTCGCCGCCGTCGATCCAAGCGGAACAGGCGCAACCAGGCCGGACAAACCGAGCAGCAGCATCGCGATCAGCCGGCCTTCACGCCGCGCGAGACGACCCCAGGTTTTTGCAAGTCGCATGTTCAACGATACTCCTATAATCTGAGGTTGTGTCCGGCCGCTTTCGCAAAGCACGAGCCTTATAACCTAATCGGCGCGCCGGATCAGCGCTTAAGCCCGGGGCTTTTCGAATGTCCGAGCACGCCGACCTCCGGACGCACAATGAGCGGCGCGAGCACGCCTGGATCGAGAGCTTGGGCCCTCGACTTTGCGGACGGATTGCGCCCGCGCCGCGACGCCGGCCGCGCCCTGGTGCATGAACCGGCCGGTCGTTGTCCGGAACTCGACTGCGTGCGGCATCGCTTGCCGGCCGGCGCGATCGCCGCCGCCGAACGCCGGGCCCGCGCGATCGGCGTGACCGCCGAGCGCGTCCTCATCACCTCGGGCCTGCTGACGGAAGAAACGTATATGCGCGCGCTTGCGCAAAGCCTCGGCATGGCGTTCGAGCCGCTCGAAACGCCGCCGCGCGCGGCCTGCCCGGTGAGCGACGAGCGCCTCATCCAGGCGAGCGCCGCCGGCCTCCTCCCGCTGATGATCCCGGAGGGCGAGCTTGTCCTCGTCGTCGCCCCGCGCGGGGTCGCCGCGCGGCGGCTTTGCACGGCGGCAAACGGCTCGCCCGAGCTGCGCCGGCGAATCCGGCTGACCACCGCCGAACGGCTGGCGCGTTTTGTCGATCGCAACGCCGCCGCTCCGCTTGGCCGGCGCGCGGCGTTCGGCCTCTTGACCAGACGCCCCGATCTCTCCGCAGCCCCGCGCAAAGAAACCTGGCCGCTGATCGGACTGCTTCGCCGCCGCGATGGCTGCGTTCGGCGCCACGATCGCGGCGCCCGAGCTGATGGCGACCGGACTCGGCGTTTTCTTATCCGTGGTCTTCATCGCCTGGATCGCGTTGCGGCTGCTGGGCCTCATGGCGGCCACCCGGCCGACCCCGCCCTTGCCGCGCCGGCCCGACGCCTGCTTGCCGGCCTATACGGTGATCGTCGCGCTTTATCGCGAGGCGGCTACGGTCGAGCAGCTCATTACGTCCCTCGACGCGCTCGACTGGCCGCTGGAAAAGCTCGACATCAAGCTCGTCCTCGAAGCCGACGACGAGGCGACCCGCGCCGCGCTGGAAGCGATGCGGCTCGGCCGGCCCTACGAACTCGTGATTGCGCCCGGAATCGGGCCGCGCACCAAGCCGAAGGCGCTCAACATCGCGCTTCCCTTCGCGCGCGGCGCCTTCGTGACGGTCTTCGACGCCGAGGACCGGCCCGAGCCCGACCAGTTGCGGCGCGCGTTCGAGGCCTTCCTGACGCATGACGACAAGCTCGCCTGCGTACAGGCGCAACTCACCATCGACAACACCAAGGACAATTGGCTCACGCGCATGTTCACCGCCGAATATGCGGGCCTGTTCGACGTGCTTCTCCCGGGCCTCGCGCGCCACCGCCTCCCCCTGCCGCTCGGCGGCTCGTCGAACCATTTCCGCGGCATTCGGTAGCAAACTCACCAAGCCAACCATTGGTATTACACGAACTTTATGGATAAGTAGATGCTCGGCTTAACCTGGGAAAAAGCTGGGCCATTTATAATTGCTGTCACCGCGGCCGCGGCCGCATATTGGTATGGCGAATACTTTTTTGGCGGCAAAAGCGAGCAACTGGCATCTTGACGCTCTCTATGCATCTGTTTTTAATATATCCGCTGCGGCATCGGCATTTCTTTTTGCCTTTTATACGTATGTTAGAACAGCCGAGGGAGCAATTTTGAGAGAAATACGAGAATCTAGAATTTTTCGCCGAGCGTCCAGATACATGATACAGACCATTATCGTTTCGGCTGTGCTAGCGATTATAACTGTTCCGTTTTTGGTAGTTGTTCCTGCACATATTCTTGCGAATGATAGCTGGTATTGGGCTGTTGTCCTTTGGGCAAGTTTCGTGGCGTACGTCTTGGCGGCAATCGTTCGGTCTAGTTATCATTTTACTGCGATAATGGAAGCCTCCTTTGGTGATCGCTTGCGAAGTTAAGGCGAGCGAAGTCTTTCTTAGCGCGCGAGATTGCGCAACGTGCGCGATTTTGAGGCTGGCAGGCGAGTTCCGATTGCGAACAATCTAGCGGCAATGAAAGCTGCCCTGGAGGGTTCTTGGATCGTTTTTGTGAATGACGGACAGACATGTGGAATTTTCCGGCATTCGGTAGCAAGCTCACCAAGGTTGGTTCGGCTTTTGCGCGAAACCCGACATTGTGCTCTTCTCGCGTTATTTTGGGGAGGAAAACATGGCGAGGCCGCGCACAATCGAAATCTATATATTAAATCTTGCAGCCAACCCCCACCCATCGGGGGTCTATGCGTCGCTTCTGCGAAGAGCCGCGCGATTTCTCGTGAAGGCACGAGCAAGTGACTATGCCAAGATTACGGAACCTATCGCCGCGGTTGGTCACAGTGGCGACGGTATTTACACCGGTCGCATTTTGATGTGGTCAGAGATTGACTTGAGGAGACCGTGGCTAGATTTAGAAAACGAGGACGAGTTGTCAGCTTCTCTGAAGAACACAATTAGAATACCGAATTCAGCGAGGCCAAACTATCGAACTTTCAATTACATCCTATCTGAGAATAATCACAAGCTATACTTTAAGTCTAAAAACGAATTTGGTGACCGTCTCGGCCCCAACACCTGCTTGGCTATCTTTAGCAGGCTATTGTCGCAAGAGTTGCTTGGATTTGAAAGTCCTGAAGTAGAGGTGTCACTAGTTCCGGAGAAGAGGGCGTTGGACAGGATATTGTCCCTATCCAACCTGCGGACACTCACTATCCGGGTAGACTCTTCCGAATGCCGACACTGTCTCGCCGGCCGCCAGAAGAAGAGTATTTGATCGGCTCAAAAGAGCTAACGCGCGCCAGATTGATGAGAAATATACAAAGGCAGCCGGAGCGGATCATCTGAATGCTACGCCAGAGATTAGGGAATTGGCAGAGGTCGCTAGCGAAGGCAACGGCTTCGTAAAAGGCGAAGGTCGCGACGCTGATGGAAAGAAACTTGAAGTCTCAACTGCGCAATTTCCGAAGCGCCTCTATGTCTTACTGGATGAGGGTGCAAACTTCATTTCGCGAGTTACGTCAGCGATTAAGAACCCATAGCAATTGGGAAGGGGCTGGCGACAGCCTTTCCACCTACTTGAGAGTGTACGGCGGATTAAGCGCTGTTCTAACATCGCCGGCACTTTGGTTATCGTTGATTATCAGCGTTGTTTTATGCCCCTTGTGGTGGAAGGACACCACTGCTCAGTTGACGTTTTCGATTGTACCTAACCTCCTTGGTTTTTCGATTGGCTCCATGGCTGTTGTTCTTGCCTTTCCCACCAGTGAAATATTTGAAGTTATATCGGAGGAGGGGCGGGAAAATTCGTATTACCTTGATCTGACGTCACGGTTCGTGCATTTTATCTTCGTTCAAGTGGTGTCCTTAATTGCCGCGTTCATCGCGAGCGCGTTCCCTTCGCCTGTTTTTGTGTTCATCTCGTTGTTGACTTTATTTATTCGGTGTCCACAGCGGCGATGACGGCCCTTGCGCTTTTCGATGTCGCCGTAATTTATAACAAGTCAAAGGAGCCGCCTACCCAAGATCGTCTTTGAATTGAAGGCTTCTTAGGTCCCACATTACATTTCCTTTTTTATCAACCGAAGACCGCACAACATTCTCATCTCGCAAAGTGCGGAGCGCCTTGGAAACTCGCTTCGTGTGCTCGCTGAGGAACTTGCGGTCGCGCGCGTCCTGTCCGCTCAATGTGATCACGCCGCGAGCAATCTCGCGGCTGGTCATAGGTCCGTCAGCACCACGCAGTTCGCTCAATATCGCGCGCGTGAGTTCGCCCCGGCCGAAAATAACCTCGCGTTTCTGGCGCGGCATTTCAGCTTCGAGGTCGCCGGTATAGCCGAGTGTTCCGAGCACGCGATCAATCGCGCCCACATCGTTCTTGATCTCAGCGAGACGATCGCGGATGCGCTCGGCTTCGTTGAACAGTTCGGCTCGCTTTGCCAGCAAGCCAGAAACTGTGTGCTCATACGTCTCGGTTCGCGCGGGCCTCATGCCGTTGCCCTCCGCTGCCAGTAGCCGGTCCACTGTTGTGATTTGGAGTGCTTGAGCGCGGCGTCCGCCATCGCAAGGTAGAGAAGGCCGTTGCTGATGCGCCGGTTATCCTCGCGCCAAGCCATTTCAGCGGCGTAGGCGTTGAGGTACGGGCCAGCGATGTGATGGTGAATGCCGATTTCAGCACGTCGGAGCCTGCTAAAGAAGCTTTCAGCCATATTCGTGCAGGCTTCGCCGTCCGAATAAGCCTCGCTGTGGTTGATGCGCTTCGTGCAGGTACCGAGCGTGCAGCACGTCCCAATGCGTCGCTTCGTCGGCGTAGATCGTGCTGCCAGTCTGTACGCGTGTGCCGATCGTCGGGAGCGAGGCGTCCTCTGACTTGAACACGAAAGGAAGCGTGCGGCCTGGCGCTCGCGCATCACGACCACGACGCGGCGCTTGCCAGATCTGGTTGACGGCAAGGCGACGGTCGCGCCGGTTGTCCTTAAAGTTCGCAGGCTTAACGTAGCCGCCGAAGTAGCCGCCATCGACTTCGACTTCGCCGGCAACTGTCTTGTCCTTGGCTTCGGCGGCGACGGCTTCGCGGAGCTTGTGCGCCAGCACGAAGGCCGTCTTGTACTGCACGTCAAGGTCGCGGCTGAGCTGAAGGGCGCTATGGCCCTTCGCGCCGTTCACGAAGATCGCGATCGCCAGAAGATAGTCGCGGATCGGAAGCTTGCGGCTGGCGAAGATCGTGCCCGACGTGACGCTGAACTGATGCGAGCAAGCTTTGCACTTCCAAAGGTGGCGGGTCTTGAAGGCGTAGTGATCGACACACCCACAGCGCGGGCAAACCGGCGCGCCCTTGGTTTCGGACCAGCGGATCAGGCGGAAGGCTTCGCGGGCTTCCTCATCGCTCATGCGCGCAACAGACGCTATCGAGAGCGTCCGGGCGGCTGAGGAGAGGAGGAAATGCTGCGACATAAGGCCAACGCTTTCCGTTGACCTCATTGATAATAGATGAAAGCGCTGGCGTCAACGTAAATCGTTGTAGTTGACGAAAAACATTGGTCGGGTTATCTAGAAGGCATGAGCCCGGAACAGTGTCGCGCCGCTCGGGCGTGGCTTGAGTTATCACAGGATGAATTGGCGAAGGCCGCGAGCGTCGGCGTTTCGACCGTGCGCGACTTTGAGGCTGGCCGGCGGGTTCCGATCGCGAATAATCTAGCGGCAATGAAAGTTGCCTTGGAGATTTCCGGAATCGTATTTGTGGATGATGAGATGACATGCGGAATCGCTCGCGCCAAGCGGAAGAACGCTTGATCGCGCTGGACCGAGATTTACATATTTTGGTATGGAGAATTTAGAGGGCGTCGCGCCCTCGTCGTCTAACAAGACGGCTTGCCACACGGGGTACTCCTAACTACGGCGAGGCCGTGGTTTGGGTTCTCGGGAGCCAGAGGGTTGTCCGGCCAAGGTTGGCCCTCTGACGGTGGATCGGTGGAGGTAGAGGGACTTGCACCCTCGGGGCCTTGGATGGAAAGCCCGACCCCGCGCTTTGCTACCCCCAGTCTACGATGAAGGCCCGGCATAGTCCGGGCCTTCACTCGATTCGTTACGTCGCTCCGTAATTGAAGAAGCGAACGCGTCTTCGTTGAGCTTGTAAGGCTCCGTTTTAAGTGACCACCCTATGCGCCCGTGGGAGACCATCTCATCGCTGCTGTTAAGCAAGGCCGAAAAATTGTTCTGCGGATCAGAGCCGGCCAATTCAACGCCGTTGGAGCGGACAACGGCATAGAGATCGGCGGTTTTAACTGGACCTCCGCCAACAGCCCGAAGGTGGGCTTTCGCAATCGCAAGAGCCTGCTTTCGTTCCGGTAACTGCCTGCGCCCGGCCCGGCGCTCAGGCGGGTCGGCCGCATAAGGATGTGGCGCTGGTGGCGTGTGAGTTGCGCTGTTTTCGTAAAGAGCCAACACGCGCTGCAATTCTTGCAATTTCACGAGGCGCGGGTCAGGGCTATCCTTGAGCGATTGCTCAAGGGCGGCGATTTCGGCCTTGATGGCGAACGCGCAATGTCATCCCTCCCATTTAACCGATTCGTTGGAAATGGCAAATATTCTGTTGTCAAAAATGCGTGGATGCGTGGCGGCAAATCCTGTGAGTGTTGTCTTGACAAATGGGGCTGATCGAGTTGCGCGAATCATTCTGTGGCTTGTGGTGAGTTTGCTACCGAATGCCGCATTTCCGCGCCGCCGCGCTGCGGGCGGCCGGCGGCTGGGACCCGCACAATGTCACGGAAGATGCCGATCTCGGCATGCGGCTCGCCCGGCTCGGCTATGTGAGCAGCGTGATCGCATCGACGACCTACGAGGAGGCGCCGGCGCAATTCTCCGCCTGGCTCAAGCAGCGCCGGCGCTGGTTCCAGGGCTGGATGCAGACCTGGCTCGTCCACATGCGCGCCCCGATCCGCCTGCTGCGCGATCTCGGCCCAGCCGGGTTCATCACCCTGCAGCTTGTCGTCGGCGGCACGGTGCTCGCGGCCCTGGTGCATCCCCTGTTCCTCGCCGCGCTCGCATTGGAATTCACGGCGCTCGCGCCCGCGCCCGGCGGAGACTGGAGGGGCAGGCTGTTAGCCGCGCTCTATGGCGGCGCCTTCGTCGGGGGCTACGTCACGTCGGTGATGCTCGGGCTGGTCGGGCTCGCGCGCCGGCGGCTGTTGTCGACCGCTTGGGTTCTGCTGCTCGTGCCGATCCATTGGCTGCTCCTGTCTCTCGCCGCCTGGCAGGCCGCCTTCAAGCTCGTTCGCGATCCCTATCGCTGGGACAAGACCGAGCATGGCCTGGCCCGGACCTCGCGGAAAGCGCGCCTGGGCGCGAGAGCAGGAGCCAAGCCCGGGAAAGGGCGTATCGTTTCCGGCGATATCCGAATATCATCGGGCGCGATCAAGGCCGCCTGATCGGTCCCACAAGGGAGCCGCCGACCGAACTTCGGATTCGGGCGTTGCCTATCTGACAAGTCGGGGATTCTCAATGATCAGGACGTTCAGCCTGCGCGTGGCGGCTGCTGTGGTTCTCGGCGCGCTCGGTGCGATCGCCGGCCACGCCGCCGATGCGGTCTATCCGACCGGATCGAGGATCGGCCTCGCGCCGGCGAGCGGACTTGCGGAAACCGACCGTTTTCCGGGCTTCGAAGACAAGGCCACCGGGGCCTCGGTTCTCATCCTCGACCTCGCCGCGCAAGCCCACTCCGAGGCCGCCAAGCAGATCAGCAAGGACGCGTTGAAGCAGCAGGGCATCGTCGAGGAAACCCGCGAGGCCTTCCCGCACCGGAGCGGAAAGGGCACGCTCGTCGCCGGCCGCCAGGACGGCGACCGGAAGTCAAAAAAGTGGATCCTGCTGACCTCGATTTTCGATTCGACGGCGCTGATCGTCGTCGAGGTGCCGGACGACGCCGTGGATGCCTATTCGGAGGCCGCGGTTCGGGCCATGCTGTCCTCGCTGACCATGCGCGCGAGCGTTCCGATGGAGGAGCAGATGAAGCTCCTGCCGCTGCGCTTCAGCGAGCTCTCCGGGATGCGGCCGGTGCGGGTGATCGCCGCGACCGGCGCCATTCTGACCGAGGGGCCGAAGGACACGCTCGAGCCGAGCGAACAGCCGGTGCTGATCGTTTCGATCGGCCGCGGCAGCCCGGAGGAAGCGACCGCGCGCGAGATCTTCGCCCGGAACCTGTTCTCCGGCGTGGGCAACTTCAAAGAGCTGCGAATCATCGGCACCGAAATGCTGCGGCTCGGCGGAGGATTGCTGACCCACCAGCTCTTCGCGGAAGCGCGCGACGTCAAGACCGAAGCCCCCATCAAGCTCGTGCAATGGGTCCGCTTCGGCTCCGGCGCCTATGTCCGCTTTGTCGGGATCGCGCGCTCCGACAACTGGGGGGACGCCTTTCCGCGCTTCCGCGCCGTGCGCGACGGCGTCAATCCGCGCGGGTGACGCCGGTCAGATCGTGCCCTGCGGCGCTTCCTCGCTCGCCGAATTGTCGTTCGCCTGGCCCGGCTCGCGCGGCGCAGCCTTCGGTCCGCCCCGCGCCACCCCGACCAAAGCCGGGCGCAGCATCCGCTCGCCGATCATGAAGCCCGCCTGCACCACGCGCACCACCGTGCCGGCCGGCGACGACGGATCGGGCACCTCGAACATCGCCTGATGCACATTGGGGTCGAACTTCTCGCCCAGCGGGTCGAACCGCTTGATCCCGTGCTTTTCGAGGACCTTGAGCAGTTCGCGCTCGGTCAGCTCGACGCCCTCGACGAACGACGTCATGGCGGGCGAGAGCGATTCGCGCCCCTCGCCCGCGATCGCATCGAGCGCACGGCGCAGATTGTCGGCGACGGCGAGCGTGTCGCGGGCGAAACCCGCAATACCGTAGGCGCGCGCGTCGGCAACCTCGCGCTCGGTCCGCCGCCGCAAATTCTCCATCTCGGCGAGCGTGCGCAGGAGCCGATCCTTCAGATCGGCAACTTCGGCCGCGAGCGCCTGAGCCGCTTCGGCCGGTTCCGCGCCCGCGAAGTCCTCGAATTCGCCGGCGGCGGCGTGTTCCTTCGACTCTGCCGCGCGCACGCGAGCCGCGGCTGCGCTTGGCTCGCCGTCGGCGGACTCGGGTCTGCGAGCCTTGTTTTCCGTCATCGGTTCCTGTCCGTCGTATGAAATGATCTGCCTCGATATCGCCCCGCGAACCGGGAAAATCAAGCCGGCGCAAAGCCCGCGGCGCCCGCGACCTTCTCCATAACCCTGCTTCCTCAGCCGCTTAGGAGCTTGCCGACGATCTTGGCGGTGTAGTCCACCATGGGAACGATGCGCGCATAATTGAGCCGCGTCGGCCCGATCACGCCGATCACCCCGATGATGCGGCCGGCGGCGTCGCGATAGGGCGCGATGATGGTCGAGGAGCCCGAGAGCGAAAACAGCTTGTTCTCCGATCCGATATAGATGCGCACGCCGTCGGCCTGCTCCGCCCGCCCGAGCAGATCGACGAGGCCGCGTTTGGTCTCGAGATCATCGAACAGATGCCGCACGCGCTCGAGATCTTCCAGCGCCCGGAGGTCGTCGAGGAGATGCGCGTGCCCGCGCACGATCAGCTTGCGCTCGTCGCTGTCGCCTCCCGACCAGCTCGCAAGACCCGCTGCGACGATCCGCTGGGTGAGCTGGTCGAGTTCGGCGCGACTGGCTTCGAACGCCCTCTCCAGCTCGCCTCTGGCCTCCATCAGCGTCAGGCCGCGGATATTCCGGTTGAGGAAGTTCGACGCTTCCGTCAGCGCCGAACTCGGCAGCCCGGGCGGCAGCATGACGATGCGGTTCTCGACCTGCCCGTCCTCGGCGACCAGCACCACCAGGGCGCGCTCGGGCTCGAGCCGGACAAACTCGATATGCTTGAGGCGCAGGTTGGACTTGGCGGTAAGCACGACGCCGGCGGCGCGGGTGAGGCCCGACAGCATGCCGGAGGCCTCCATCAGGACGCTTTCCATCGATTGGCCGGCCGCCTTGACCTGCACCTCGATCGACCGCCGCTCCTCTTCGGCGAGATCGCCGATCTGCATCAAGGCGTCGACGAAGAACCGCAGGCCCAGCTCGGTCGGCAGCCGCCCCGCCGACGTGTGCGGGGCGTAGATCAGCCCCACCTGCTCCAGGTCCTGCATGACATTGCGGATCGAGGCGGGCGACAGGGTCATGGGAATGAGGCGCGACAGGTTGCGCGACCCCACGGGCTCGCCGGTCGCGAGATAGCTCTCGACGATCTGGCGAAAGATTTCGCGCGAGCGCTCGTTCAAGTGGACGAGGCTTCCTTCGCTCGCCCCGATCGGCACATCCTGGGGCACTGGGCGGCCTCTCCTTGGTTCTGCTCCTGACAGAATTGTCCCTGCGCGCGGGCGAGTTCAAGCGGGCACTTGCCGCTTCCGGTCGGCCAACCTACAACGAGCGATCGACCTGCCGATCCGACATTCACGAGCAGGAGAGGAAAAACAATGCGTCCGAGCCACCGACAGCCCGACGAGCTGCGCGCGATTTCGCTCGAACGCGCCGTCGTCAAATATGCTGAAGGCTCGTGTTTCGTGAAGTTCGGCGACACCCATGTGCTGGTCACGGCGACCCTCGAGGATCGGCTGCCGCCCTGGCTCAAGGGTCAGGCGCGCGGCTGGATCACCGCCGAATACGGCATGCTGCCGCGCGCGACGAGCGAGCGCACCCGACGCGAAGCCGCCGTGGGCAAGCAGAATGGCCGCACGGTCGAAATTCAGCGCCTGATCGGGCGGAGCCTGCGCGCCGTGATCGATCTCGAGGCGCTCGGCGAGCGGCAGATCACGATCGACTGCGACGTCATCCAGGCGGACGGGGGCACCCGCACCGCCTCGATCACCGGCGCCTGGGTCGCCCTGCATGACTGCCTCGGCTGGATGAAGGCCCGCGACATCCTGCGCGGCGAGCCCATCCGCGATCACGTCGCCGCGGTGTCGTGCGGCATCTGCCATGGCAGCGCGGTGCTCGACCTCGATTACGCCGAAGACGCCGACGCCGACACCGACGCCAATTTCGTGCTGACCGGCACGGGGGGCATTGTCGAGATCCAGGGGACGGCGGAGCGGACGCCGTTCACCGAGACGCAGTTCCTGGCGCTGCTCGCCCTCGCCCGCAGGGGCGTCGGCCGGCTGATCGAGTTGCAGAAGATGGCGGTGATGTGAACGAGCGCGCGCATCGTCCGATCGTCGGGCGGCTCGTGATCGCGAGCCACAATCCCGGCAAGCTCAGGGAGATGCGGGAACTGCTCGCGCGCTACGGCGTCATCGCAGCGTCGGCCGGCGAACTGCGCCTGCCGGAACCGGAGGAGACGGGCACGAGCTTTTGCGAAAATGCGGCGATCAAGGCGATGAGCGCAGCGCAGGCGTCCGGCCTGCCCGCCTTCGCCGACGATTCGGGGCTGGTCGTCGACGCGCTTGGAGGCGCGCCGGGCATCCACTCGGCGCGCTGGGCCGGCCCGGACCGGGATTTCGCGCGCGCAATGGCGGACGTCGAACGCCAGCTTACGGCCTGCGAGGCGAACGCGACGGACGCACGCCGGGCTCATTTCGTCTCCGCGCTCTGCGTCGCCTGGCCGGACGGACATCGGGAGGAGTTCGAGGGCCGCGTCAGCGGGCAGATCGTGTTTCCCCCGCGCGGGGGCGCGGGGTTCGGCTATGACCCGATCTTCCTGCCGGACGGATACGACCGCACTTTTGGCGAAATGACCGGCGAGGAGAAGCACGGCCTGCCCCCGCATGGGCGCGGCCTGTCGCACCGCGCCCGGGCGTTCCTCAAGCTCGCGGAGGCCTGCCTTGAGCCGCGCTAAGGCTGCCTCCGTGACCCGCCTTGCTCGGGACGAACCGCGCCCAGCCGGGCCAGGCTTCGGCGTCTATATCCATTGGCCGTTCTGCCTTTCGAAATGCCCGTACTGCGACTTCAACAGCCATGTCCGCCACGGCGGCGTCGACGAGGCGCGTTTCGTGCACGCCTATACCGACGAGATCGCGGCGACGGCGGCGTGGACGCCCGGACGGACCGTCTCCACGATCTTCTTCGGCGGGGGCACGCCCTCGCTGATGCAGCCGGCGAGCGTCGCCGCCATTCTCGATGCGATCGCCCGGCGCTGGACGGTGGCGCCCGATGTCGAGGTGACGCTCGAGGCGAACCCGACCAGCGTCGAGGCGGAGCGCTTCCGCGGCTTCCGCAGCGCCGGCGTGAACCGCGTCTCGCTCGGCGTGCAGGCGCTCGACGATGCGGCGCTCGCAGCGCTCGGACGGACGCACAGCGTCGCGGAAGCGCTCGCCGCCGTCGCCGTCGCGCGCAGCGCGTTCGCACGGCACTCGTTCGACCTGATCTATGCGCGGCCGGGCCAGACGCCCGCGCAATGGCGGGCCGAGCTTGCGCGCGCGATCGCGGAAACGGGCGAGCACCTGTCGCTCTACCAGCTGACGATCGAGCCGGAGACGCCGTTCGAGGCGCTTCACCGCGCGGGCAGGCTTGTGATTCCGGACGAGGATACGGCGCGTACGCTCTACGACGTGACGCAGGAGGCGTGCGACCGCGCCGGCTTGCCGGCCTATGAAGTGTCGAACCACGCCCGACCGGGGGCCGAGTGCCGGCACAATCTCGTCTATTGGCGCTATGGCGAATATGCCGGCATCGGGCCGGGCGCGCATGGCCGCCTCAATATCGCGGGCAAGCGATACGCGACGGCGACCGAGAAGCGGCCGGAAGCCTGGCTGTCGCTTGTCGAGGAGAAGGGAGACGGGCTGGTCGAGAACGAGGCCTTGCTGCGCGCCGCCCAGGCCGATGAATTCCTGCTGATGGGCCTGCGCCTCGCCGAGGGCATCGATCCGCAGCGTTACGCCGAGATCGCCGGCAGACCGCTCGATCTCAGCCGCATCGCCGATCTCATGGGCTATGGCTTCGTCGAGACCGCGCCCGACGGACGGCTGCGCGTGACGCGCGCGGGCTTTCCCGTGCTCGACGCCGTCGTCGCCGACCTCGCCGCATGATTCTCGCGGGTCTGCACGGGGCGATGCAACATGTTTCCGGGTCGTCATCGCCCGGGTGCGCCGGCGGCGCGAACCGGTGCAAACGGACCGGTCCTTGACACCCTCCGGAACGCGCACCTAAATGAGCCTGTTATCGCTGCTCCCGCAGGATCGGGAGCACGCGTGGGGCCGTAGCTCAGCTGGGAGAGCGCCGCAATCGCACTGCGGAGGTCAGGGGTTCAAATCCCCTCGGCTCCACCAACCGAAGTCGTCTTGCACCAGTCGTCGCCGTCGCAGACCAGCCGCACGAGCGCTTCATCGCGCAGCGATGTAACGCCGGGATTTCTCCATGCTCATCCGCACGCGGGCGACGGGTCCCGATCATCTGTCGAGTCCCGCCGTTGCGTGGAGTTCGCGTTCCGCGCAGCCGCGATCGAATCGCGTTCGCGCGCGGCCGCTCAGTATCGGGCAATCACCGGCGCCGGCGAAAGCCAGTCGAACTTGTAGTTCACGCCGCCGCGGATGATCGCCGCCGACGTATCCCAGCGCAGGTTGTAATTGGCGTTGAGGGGAAAGGTCGGCGAGCCGGGAGGCGGAGGCGTCCAGTTCGCGTCTTCCGTGCCGAGATCCGCGTACAGCGCCTCGCCCTTGATCGTCCAGTTCGGGGCAAGCGCATATTCGACGCCCGCGCCGACGACCCAGCCGAATTGCGTCTTGTCGACATTATAGAAAGGCACGTTCGACGTCGGGAACCTGAAGGAATTGTATTGCACGGCGTTCTGGACATCGGCATAGGCCAAGCCCGCAGTGAAATAGATCAATGTGCTGTCGACCGCGAGACCGAGCCGGCCGCGCACGGTGCCGAGATAGTTCAGCTTGTTCGTTTCGGACGGGAAGAAATTGTTGATGCCGCCATTGGGATCGACATAGGTCGTCTCATTGTTGAGCCAGCTTATGTCGGTCTCGACGCCGTAGACGAAGCTGCCCGCCTGGAAGTTGATCCCCAGCGTGCCGCCCAAGGCAAACCCGTCGCTGCGTGCGTCCGCAAGCCCCGGGTAGCCCAGAAAGGCCCCTTGGAGATCGTCGTAATGGTGAAACGCCTTCGCATATCCGGCGGTCGCACCGATATAGACGCCCGACCAGACGAAGGCCGGCGGCGGCACGTAGACGGGCGCGGGGATGCGAGACGGGAGGTCGGCTGCGAATGCCGGCGTCGACAGCGCCGCGACAGCCAATGCTGAAAATCCGAACTTGCGAAACATGAGCTCCACCTCTTTTTCTGGCGTTGCTCATTTTCGCCGACGCGTCTGAGTCGACCGTTAAGCAGCGTGGTAAGCTTTTCGTTTTAAGGGGATTCAGGCGCAATCCCAGGAGAGGATCGGCGCAC
This sequence comes from uncultured Alphaproteobacteria bacterium, assembly GCA_963712435.1. GTDB lineage: Bacteria > Pseudomonadota > Alphaproteobacteria > Rhizobiales > Xanthobacteraceae > Rhodoplanes. The sequence goes on from CAVQIB010000001.1 coordinate 708,165, forward strand.
TCTGTATGCAAATGCGAGCGCCGCAAGACGGTCAAGCGATGCGCAGAGATGCCGTGCGCCAGGGCGGGGCCGCGGGCGCGGGCGCAATCCACCGGTCGAGGAAATCGGCGAGCCAGGCGCGAATGGCGGCGTCGTAGACCGGCCGGTCGGCGAAATGCTCGAGGCGCGACTTGGCGCCCGGTAGCGACAGCCGCTCGTGTCCGCTGGTCGTCCAGCGGCACATCATCGCGTGGGTGACCTCGGCATGGAACTGGATGCCATAGGCGGCGGGACCGCAGGCAAACGCCTGGACGTTGAAAATGTCGCCCTGCGCGAGCAGGCGGGCTCCGTGCGGCAGGTCGATGCCTTCACGGTGCCACTGATAGACATGGTTCGGCCAGACCGGGCAGACATCGAACCCGGCCGCGGTCGGCCGGATCGGATAGTAGCCGATCTCCGCCTTGCCCTCCGGGTGAACGCAAACGCGCGCACCCAGATGTTTCGCGAGCATCTGCGCGCCGAGACAAATGCCGAGCAGCGGCTTCTGCTCCTTCAGGGGAACCGCGAGCCAGTCGATCTCGTAGCGGACAAACTCGTCGGGGTCGTTGGCGCTCATCGGCCCGCCGAACACCACGACTCCGGCGTGACCCGCGAGCGTGTCCGGGAGGACGTCGCCAAAACGCGGACGGCGCACGTCCATCGGCACGCCGCGCGCCTGCAAATGATGGCCGACCCGACCCGGGGTCGAGTGCTCTTGATGGAGAATCAGCAGGACGGGCTTGCTCATGCGGGACAGATGCAGCGGGCGATCCTATGCGTTCTGTGAGGCCGATCACATACGCCAATCACATTGTCTAAAGCAATTCGCATTCCAATTGCATGGGCGGCGCCGCTTCTTATGAAGCAATCGCGTGCGGTCAGGTTTCGCGATCCGCCTCCCCCGCGTCGTCCGCAATCGCGCGACGCAGTTCGATCCGCTCGCGGTTGGGTACGCCGAGGAGGTCGGCGACGCGCCACATGACATTGTCCTCGAACTCGGTGACGCTGCCGTCGGCGAAGACCATCTCCCACATCATCGCGATGATCCGGCGGCGCTGCTCTTCGTCGAGCATCCGCATCAGAAGACTGGTGAACTGGTAAAAGTCGATGGCTTCGCGGTCGGCGGCGACCGCGGCCTCGACCAGTTCGGCGGTCGCGGCTTCGTCGAGCTTGAACCGCGTCTTCAGCAGATCGTGCAGCTTCCCCCGCTCGGTGGGCGTAAGGTCGCCGTCGAGCGTCGCCACATGGACCATCAGCGCGGCCGCCGCAACCCGGATGTCGTCGGGGCCGAAGCGCGCGGGATGCTTCGTGCCGCCCGTCAATTCCGCAAATAGCGCCTTCAGTTCGTTGAACATCTTCGTCCCTGCGCGGCCGATCGGCGTCCCCCAGAACCGTCGCCTGCAACGGCCGGAGCGGATGCTGATGCTTCGACTGACGTGAACCCTCTCATACACATGGGCCGGATCATCCGGTACCGCTATCATAGCGCGCGAGCACGCGATCGATCATCTCGCCCGCCGCGCCGAGATAGTTGGCGGGCTCGGTGACCCGCGCGATCGCTGCGCGGTCGAGACACCCGGCGATCTCCGCATTTTCGGCGAGGAGATCGGCGAGCGGCCGCCCGGTCGCCGCCACTTGCCGGCTGATCTCCGCGACGAGGCGATGCGCGCGGTGGCGGCCGAGTTTGGGGGCAAGCGCCATCGCCACCGCCTCCGCCATCACGAGGCCGCGCGTGACGTCGAGATTGGCGCGCATGCGCGCGGGATCGACCCGGAGTCCCTCGGCCAGCACGCGCGTATGCGCGAGCACCCCGGCGGAGAGGCAGAATATCTCCGGGACCGCGATCCACTCGATCTGCCACGCCCCGCTCGCGCGCTCGTGATCCTCGACCATCGCCTCCATGAGCGCGCCGGCATGCCGGCGCACGAACGGAACCGCCGCGCCGATCAGGGCCGAGGCGACCGGGTTGCGTTTCTGCGGCATGGTGCTCGATGAGCCGCGGCCCGGCGCGACCGGCTCGGCGGCTTCCTCCACCTCGGTCTGCATCAGGAGCTTCACGTCGAGCGCGAGCTTGCCGCAGGTCCCGGTGAGCAGACCGAGAAACGCGCCGATTTCGGCGATGCGATCGCGCGCGCTGTGCCAGGACATGTCCGGCACGCCGAGGCCGAGCTCCTGCATGAGGGCGGCCTGCACCGCAAGTCCGCGATCGCCGAGGGAGGCGAGCGTGCCGACGGCGCCGCCGAACTGCCCGACCAGGAGCCGCGGCTTGATCTCGTCCAGCCGCTCGCGGTGCCGGAGAAAGGCGGCGAGCAGGCCGGCGATCTTGTGACCGAAGGTGGTCGGTATCGCCTGTTGCAGATAGCTGCGCCCGGCCATGACCGTGTCGCGGTGGGCGCGGGCGAGCCCGGCCAGACCCGCCGCGATCGCCGCGATGTCCGCTTCGATGAGCGCGAGCGCCGCCCGGATTTGCAGGATGGTCGCGGTGTCCATCACGTCTTGCGTGGTCGCGCCGAAATGGCACCACTCGCCGAGCCCGTCGCGACACAGCCGCACGAGCTGGTTGACGACCGGCTGCACCGGGACGCCGATCGCCGCGGTGTCGGCTGCGAGCGCCGCCAGGTCGAATTGCCCGAGGTCGCAGTGGCTCGCGATCTCCGCCGCCGCCTCGGGCGGGATGACGCCGAGCCGCGCCTGCGCACGGGCGAGCGCGGCCTCGAAATCGAGATATTTCTGGACGCGGTTGCCGTCGGAGAACACCTGACGCATGGGTTCCGTCGCGAACATCGCGCGGAAGATCGTCGAGTCGATGGCGCTGGCAGGCATGTCGTTCGCCTTTACCCGCAAGGGACCTGCAGATTGACAGGGTGACCATCCCCGCCGCTTGTGGCGATTGGTCGGGCGCAGAGGATCAGGAATTTGGCGCGCCCGCCCAGCCTTCGAAACAAACCAAGCATGGCCCGCGCAGCAAGGCCGTTTCCATGACGCAGCCCTTGAACCGCCGCGCCTTCTTTGTCGCAACATGCCTTCTGGGCGCAACGAGCTTGTACGCGCAAGGGCTGGCGCGCGACAGCGCGGAAATCGAGCGCGACCTGCCGATCGAACCGCCCGGGGCGGGCGCGCCGCAACGGCTCGATCTCGCCGCGGCGATGCAGGCGCTGAATATCCCGTCGGTCAGCGTCGCGCTGATCGACGGGGGAATGCTGGCCTGGGCGCGGGCCTTCGGCCGCGGCGCCACGGCCGACACGCTGTATCAGGCCGCTTCGCTGTCCAAGCTCGTGACCGCGGTCGCCGCCTTGCGCCTGGTCGATCAGGGCCGCCTTTCGCTCGATCGCGACGTGAACGACCAACTGACCGCGTGGCGGCTGCCGGCCAGCGGGCTCACGCGGGGGCATCCGGTGACCTTGCGCGGGCTGCTCAGCATGACGGCAGGGATCGGCGTGCCCGGCTATATAGGCTATGCGCCGGGGGAGCCCCTGCCCGGTCTCGTTCAGATCCTCGAGGGCGCGCCGCCGGCGAATTCGCCGCCGGTCCGGGTCGAGTCCGTGCCCGGCGTCCGCTATGCCTATTCCGGCGGAGGCTACGAGATCGTGCAGGCGCTGATCGAGACCGTGACCGGCCGCGCCTTCGAGGCCGCGATGCAGGACCTCGTCCTGCTGCCGCTCGGCATGTCCAACAGCATGTTCTTGCAACCGCTGCCGCCCGCGCTCGCGGGCCGCGCCGCGGTGGGCCACGACGCGGCCGGCGCGCCGTTGCCGGGCGGCTGGCGCACCGTCCCCGAGCTCGCCGCGGGCGGCCTGTGGTCGACCCCGACCGACCTCGCCAAGCTGCTGATCGCGATCGCGCGCGCGTTTCGCGGCGAGGCACCGGCAATCCTGGGCCAAGCCACCGCGCGGGCGATGCTGACCCGGCAGGGCGTGGGGCCATATGGCCTTGGAGGCGCAATCGATGGCGTCGGGTCGGACCTCGTCCTCATGAAGCGCGGCCAGAATGTCGGCTACCAGTCCTACATGTTGATCTTCCCGGTGACCGGTCAGGGCATGGTGGTCATGACCGGATCGGACAATGGCACGACGCTGGCGACCGCCCTGATCCGCCGCACGGCCTCGGTGTATCGCTGGCCCGCGCTCGGCGAATTGCGCGATTGACGCCTCAGGACGGGAGTAAGTATTCGACCGAGGAGCTCCGGCGCAGCTCGAAATCCCGGCGCGAGATCGCAACTGAAGTCATATACAATATTAAATTACGCGCTAGTGCTTATAGTGAATAATAAATATCTATTACGTTCTTTAACGAACAATCTTTTCGCATTGTATTCGCAGACCAATACTTTATCATACGTACAGTAACCTCCTAAACTCGGCGACGTTATGATGATATTTCTCTGTAAAGCGCGGATACGCTGTCGACAGACGCATTCCCTGGAAAAGTTCTAATGAAATCTTTCCTTTTGCAAACGAAAGGCATCTGCATTATCTCTTGAGAGTACAGGGTCGTGCGTCCATAGGCGTCACGGAGAATTGCCGCCCAATGATCGTCTGTTCGTGCAACGTCTTGTCGGATCATCAAATTCGCGCCGTTTTGCGCGCGAACGGACCGCGCATGACAAGCCAGGTCTATGGCTGCCTCGGCTGCAGCGCGCAGTGCGGGCGGTGCGCACGGACGATCCGGCGCATCATGGACCAGGCGACGGTCAAGTGCTCCGGCGATTGCGCCTGCTGCCCGCGCGCGCTGGCGGACGGCGTCCCGGCCGCCGGCGTCGAAGCTGCGCTGACGGCCGCGTAGGCGGCCGACCCGTCGGCATTCCGTGGCCCCCCTTGGGGCCCGTCCAATTTTCTTGCACAGCCTCCACTTGCCACGGCCTTCGCCATCCATCAGTTTGCGGGATGCGCGCACGCGCGTTGCGCCGTATGAATTGAAGGAACGGAGCGGTCGGTATGAAGGGCGAAGCGAGGGTCGTCGAGTATCTCAACAAGGCGCTGCGGCACGAGATGACCGCGGTCAATCAGTACTGGTTGCATTACCGCATGCTGGAGAACTGGGGATTTCTGTCGCTCGCCAAGCACTGGCGCAAGGAATCGATCGAGGAGATGGAGCACGCGGACAAGCTCGTGCATCGCATCATCTTTCTCGAAGGCTTCCCCAACATGCAGGTGCTCGATCCGCTTCATATCGGCCAGAACGTCAAGGAAGTCCTGGAGTGCGACCTCGCCGCCGAGATTTCGGCGCGCACCCTGTACGAGGAGGCGGCCACTCACTGCCATAGCGTGAAGGACTATGTGACGCGCGACCTGTTCGAGAAGCTGATGCACGACGAGGAAGAGCATATCGATTTCCTCGAAACGCAGCTCGATCTCGTCTCCAAGCTCGGTCTGGAGCTGTATTCCCAGCATCACATGGGCAAGCTCGAAGACGACTGATCGGCGTCGCGCCGCTCCCCGATCGCCGTTCGACAGCAGAACGAACGCGCGGGCGACCTGGCCGCTTCGTCTGCCGCGTTAGAGCGGGCGACGGGTCCGCCGCCCCCTCTATTGACACCGCGTTCCGGGTCCGAATGATCGCTGCGCGCGCGCCGCGCGACGCAGATCATGGAGGACAGCGTGCTCGTCGATCACCGAACCTATCGCTTGAAGCCCGGATCGGTCCCCGCCTATCTCGACCTTTATCAGAAGAACGGCATGGCCGCGCAGACGCGCCATCTCGGCCAGCCGCTCGCTTACCTCTTCAGCGAAACCGGCGAGCTCAACACCCTGGTGCATCTGTGGGCCTACGAGGACGCGGCCGACCGCGCCCGCAAGCGCGCGAACATGCTCGCCGATCCGGACTGGCAGAATTATGTGCGGCTCAACGCCGAGGCCGGGCTTCTGCTCGAACAGCGGACCTGCCTGATGATTTCGGCGCCGTTCGCGCCGATCAAGCGCTGACGGTCTGCGCAGCATCGCAGCCCGGCACGAACGTTTCACGGCAGGATTTCAACCGAGCATGCGCCCGAAGGCCAATCAGCGCACCGCCGCCGAAGCGCTGGTCGATCAGCTCATCGTCAACGGCGTCGAGCATGTGTTCTGCGTGCCGGGCGAGAGCTATCTCGCCGTGCTCGACGCGTTCCACGACCGTCCCATCCAGGTCACCGTGTGCCGGCAGGAGGGCGGCGCCGCCATGATGGCGGAAGCGGTCGGCAAGGCGACCGGACGCCCGGGCGTGTGCTTCGTCACCCGCGGGCCGGGCGCGAGCAACGCCTCGCCCGGCGTCCACATCGCGCAGCAGGATTCCTCGCCGATGCTGCTGTTCGTCGGCCAGGTCGGCCGCGACACGCGCGAGCGCGACGCCTTCCAGGAGGTCGACTTCCGCGGCTTCTTCGGCCGCATGGCGAAATGGGTGGTCGAGATCGACGATCCCGCCCGCGTGCCGGAACTCGTCTCGCGCGCCTTCTATGTGGCGACGAGCGGGCGGCCCGGCCCGGTCGTGATCGCGCTGCCGGAAGACATGCTCAGCGAGCGCATCGACGCGCCGCCCGCGCCCGGCTTCGAGCCGGTCGAGACCTCGCCCGGCCCGGTGGAGATCGCGAAGCTGCACGCGCTGCTCGCGTCCGCGCAGCGCCCGATCATGCTGCTCGGCGGCAGCCGCTGGTCGGCCGAAGCGCATGCGGCGATCGCGCGCTTTGCCGAACGTTTCGCGCTGCCGGTCGCGACGACGTTCCGCCGCGCGCACCTGTTCGATGCGCTGCATCCCGGCTACGCGGGCGATCTCGGGATCGCCCCCAACCCGAAACTCCTCGCGCGGATCAAGGCGGCCGACCTTGTGCTCGTGGTCGGCGGGCGGCTCGGGGAGCTGCCATCGCAGGGCTACACGCTGATCGACATACCCGCTCCGCAGATGACCTTCGTGCACGTCCATCCGGGCGTGGAGGAGCTCGGCCGCGTCTACCGCCCGGATCTCGCCATTCATGCGACGCCGACCGCCTTCGCCCCCGCTGCGGCCACGCTCGCGCCGCCATCCGTCATCCCGTGGCGCGCCGAGACGCAAGCCGCGCATGCCGACTATCTCGCCTGGTCGGGCGAGCCGACCGAGGTTCCGGGCGCGGTCAATCTCGGCGCGATCATGGTCTGGCTGCGCGAGAACCTGCCGGCGGACGCCATCCTCTGCAACGGCGCCGGGAACTACGCCGCGTGGATCCATCGTTTCTTCCGCTTCCGCCGCTTCGCGACGCAGATCGCGCCGATCTCCGGCTCGATGGGCTATGCGGCGCCGTCGGCGGTCGCGATGAAGCGCCTGTTTCCCGAACGCACCGTTGTGGCGGTCAATGGCGACGGCGACTTCCTCATGAACGGCCAGGAGTTCGCCACCGCCGTGCAATTCGATTTGGCGGTGATCAATATCGTCTGCGACAACGCGATCTACGGCACGATTCGCATGCATCAGGAGCGTGAATATCCCGGGCGGATATCGGCGACGACGCTGCGCAACCCGGACTTTGCGGCCTATGCGCGCGCCTTCGGCGGCTTTGGCGTGACGGTCGAGCGCACGGAGGACTTCCCCGCCGCGTTCCGCGCCGCTCAGGCGGCGGACAAGCCCGCCATCATCCATCTGCTGATCGACCCCGAAGCGATCACGCCGGCGACCACGCTCGCCAAAATCCGCGCCGCCGCGCTCGCCGCGCGCGACGCCTGAGGCGAGGTTCCGCCCCGCCCGTCGATCACGTATAATCGCAAAATGAGCGCGTTGCCGAAAATGCGGATGTCCGTCGACGAATACCTGGCCTGGGCTCGCGGTCAGCCGGGGCGTTACGAACTGTCTGACGGGACGGTCGTCGCGATGTCGCCGGAGGGCGCGGCTCACGCCGAGCGGAAGGCCGCCATTCACGCGGTCTTGCTCGCCGGCATTCGGGCGCGCCGGCTCCCGTGTCACGCGCTTCCAGACGGCATGACCGTGCGCATCGACGCGGCGACCGCTTACGAGCCGGACGCTTTGGTCTATTGCGGAACCAAGCTTGCCCCTTCCGCCGTCGAGGTCCCCAATCCCGTCATCGTTGTCGAGGTGCTGTCGCCGTCGACGCGCAGCATCGATCTGTCGGTGAAGCTTGCAGACTATTTCCGCGTGCCAAGCATCGCGCATTACCTCATCGTCGATCCGGAAAAGCCGCGCATCATCCATCACGCTCGCGGCGGCGGCGAAACCATCCTGACGCGCATCGTGACGGCAAACAACATCGCGCTCGATCCGCCAGGGCTGGAGATCGCGTTGTCGGATGTCTACGGCGCGTGACTGAACGATGAAGCCGGCGCCGAGGCCGCGGAGCGACAGGGGGGCCGCAGTCGCCAAAGCTCACTTGCGCGCGTCCGCCCGTCTCTGCGGCGTCGCGCCCGCCGATGAATCCTGGCCTTCATTGTGCGCTTCCAAAGCGGATGCGACCGCCTGGTCGACCTGTTCGAGCCAGACGAATTCGAGCTCTTTGCGCGCCGAGTTCGGGGATATCGTCGTAGTCCTTGCGATTGCGCGCCGGCAGCATGACCCGCTTGATCCCGGCCCGGTGCGCGGCCACCACCTTTTCCCTGATTCCGCCGACCGGCAGGACGAGCCCGCGCAGGCTGATTTCGCCGGTCATCGCCGTGTCGCTGCGCACGGTGCGCTCGGTCAGGAGCGAGACGAGCGCGACCAGCATGGCGACGCCGGCGCTCGGGCCGTCTTTCGGAATGGCCCCGGCGGGCACGTGGATGTGGATGTCCGCCTTCTCGAAGCGGCCGGGATCGATGCCGAACGACTGAGCGCGGTTCTTGACGACGCTGAGCGCGGCCTGCGCGCTTTCCCGCATCACCTCGCCGAGCTGCCCGGTCAGGATGAGCTTGCCGCTGCCGGGAATGCGCGTCGCTTCGATGAACAGAATATCGCCCCCGACCGGCGTCCAGGCGAGGCCGGTCGCGACGCCCGGCACGCTCGTGCGCATCGCCGCTTCGTTTTCGAACTGCGGCGCGCCGAGAATGGCGGGAAGATCCTCGGACGCGATGCGGATCGGCCCGCTTTGCCCTTCGGCGATGCGCACCGCGGCGTGGCGCAGGGTCTTGCCGATTTCACGCTCGAGATTGCGCACGCCGGCTTCGCGCGTGTAGCGCTGGATGATGTCGCGCAGCGCATCGTCGGCGATCTCCACCTGGCCGGGCTGCAGACCGTTCGCCTCCATCTGCCGGCGGACCAGATAGCGGCGCGCGATCTCGAACTTCTCGTCCGCGGTGTACCCGGTGAGGCCGATGATCTCCATGCGGTCGCGCAGCGGCCCGGGAATGGTGTCGAGCACGTTCGCCGTCGTGATGAAGACCACGCGGCTCAGATCGAACGGCACGCCGAGATAGTTGTCGCGGAACGTGTTGTTCTGCTCGGGATCGAGCACTTCCAGCAGCGCCGCGCCGGGATCGCCTTGGATGCCCGAGCCGAGCTTGTCGACCTCGTCCAGCATCATCACGCAATTGCGCGCGCCGGCCTTGCGGATGGCCTGGATGATGTTGCCCGGCAGCGCGCCGATATAGGTGCGCCGGTGGCCGCGGATCTCCGCCTCGTCGTGCACGCCGCCGAGGCTCACCCGCACGAATTTGCGGTTCATCGCGCGCGCGATCGATTGGCCGAGCGAGGTCTTGCCGACGCCGGGCGGCCCGACGAAGCACAGGATCGGGGCCTTGCCATGCGGCGCGAGCTTGCGGATCGCGAGATACTCGATGATGCGCCGCTTGATCTTCTCCAGCCCGTAATGGTCTTCGTCGAGAATGCGCCGCGCCTCGCCGATGTCGATCGGCGTTTCCTCGGGCAGCGCCCAGGGCAGCTCGATCAGCCAGTCGAGATAGGTGCGGATCATGCCGTACTCGGCCGCCGCTTCGGGCATGCGCTGCAGCCGGCGCAGCTCCTTGCGCGCCTGCTCGTCGACCTCTTTCGGCATTTCCGCCTTGGCGATCTGTTCGCTCAGCTCGGCGATTTCGCTCGCCTTGCCCTCGTCGCCTTCGCCGAGTTGACGCTGGATCGCCGCCATCTGCTCGCGCAGCAGAACTTCGCGCTGACGCTCGTCGAGCGCCGCCTTGGTCTGCCGGCCGATCTCGTGCGACAGCCGCAACACCTCGATGCGGTGCGCCAGCATGCGCGAGACCTTCTCCATCCGGGCGATGACGTCGACGGTCTCCAGGATTTCCTGCTTTTCGTCCGGCGAGATGTCCATATAGGTCGCGCGTCAGGTCGGCGAGCGCGGCCGGCGACTTGATCGCTTGCACGGCCGCCAGCAATTCCGGCGGCGCCTGCGGCAGCAACTGCACGGCTTCCGCGGCCTGCGCCCTGAGATTGAGAAAGCGCGCCTCGATTTCCGCCGACCAGGCGTCCGGTTCGGGAACCCGCAGCACGCGCGCGACGAAAAACGGCCAGCCGGTGAGGAAATCCGTGACCTGGAAACGCTGGTCGCCCTGGCACACGAGGTGATGGCCGCCGTCCGGCGCCGTGATGTAGCGCACGACATTTGCGACCGTCCCCATCCGGTGCATGTCGAGCGGCGCGGGGTCGTCCGCCTCCGCATTCCGCTGCATCAGGATGCCGACCTGCCGCTGGTCGCGCAGCGCCTGCTGGGCGGCGGCGATCGAGCGCGGGCGGCCGATCGTGATCGGCATCACATGGCCGGGAAACAGAACGGTGTTGCGGACCGGAACGATGATGAGCGCGTCCGGCGGCACGGGGCGCGCGGAAGCCGCCGGCCCGCCCGTCGTCTCCTCCGCCTCGCTCGGCAGCTCGGTGTCAGCCACGGAAAGCTCCCGATTTTTGCAGCGTGATGAGAAGGCACCCGTCGGCGGCCGCCCGGCGGACCGCGCTATAGCGCCCAGGGGGAAGCCGCACGCGGCGCTCGAAGCGGCCCTGCGGAAGTTCGAGCCGATGGATGACCGCGGTGGCGAGTTCGGCGGGAAGCACGCGCGTGCCGGCGACCACCAGCTCGTTTCCATCGACGCCCGCGTCCACCTGGTCGAGATGCACGCCGGGAAGAGCGACCAGCACGATGACCTCGCGTTCCGTCTCCAGCATGTCGATCGGCGGCTCCCAGGACGGCGTGCGCGCGGCGAGCCCGGCCGGGCGGAACAGTTCGCGGTGCAGCCGCTCGGCGCGCGCCAGCATCTCGCAGGCCTCCGACCACATCCAGTTGCGTGTGAGATCGCGGTCCATCGTCCCGTTGTCTCCCGTGTCCTTCAGATTCGGATGGCTGCGCCGAGGCGGTTCTTAGCGTTCGTAGATCCCGACAAGCGTCGCTTCGGAAAGAACGTGCTTGCGCGCTTCGTGTTCGACATCGCGGCAGGTCGGCTCCTCGCGCAATGTGAGCGAAGCGCTGGAAAGGGCAAGCAGGCGGAAATGATAATGATGCGCTCCGTGCCGCCGCGGCGGACAGGGGCCATTGTAGCCGGGCCGCCGGAAGTCATTGATCGCCTGTTTGAACCCCGATGTGCCGGCGCGGTCGGCATCGTCCGCAAGGCCGGTTCGATCGGCCGGAATATCGTAGATCGCCCAGTGATGCCAAGTGCCTGCCGGGGCATCGGGATCATCGCACAGCAAGACCAGGCTGCGCGCGCCGGACGGCGCATCCGTCCAATCGAGCGGAGGCGAGGCGTCTTCGCCGTCACAGGTGAAGCGGCGCGGGATGACCCCGCCGTCCGCAAACGCGCTGGAGCTCAATCGCATGGCGGCCTCCTCGCCCAAAAGCGCGCATTGCCTTGCACACGATGATCGTGCGGCGGATCACGGCATGCCGCGCATGAGCTGAAGCATTCACGTTAACGCGAGGCTTTGGCGCGCTCTTGATCGGAATCAAAAGCTTCCGCATTTCCAGACATAGGCTTCGCCGGCAGCAGCCTCTGCGAGGTGTCTCCATGCGATCTTCATCATGTTGACGCGCCTTCAGTCCGGATGCCGCGCGCTCCCCGCCGCGCTCGAGCAACTCGAACGCCACGCCATGGATCGGGTCCGCCAGAAGTGTCCGCAGGTCGAATGGATCAGCAGCTATGCGGTGCTCGGCCCGTGCGACTATCTCGATGTTTTTCGCGCGCCCGACATCGAGACGGCGGCCCTCGTCTCGACGCTGATCCGCACCTTCGGGCACGCCCAGACGGAAATCTGGACGGCGACGGAGTGGGATCGCTTCAAGGAACCGGTGCGCACGCTGTCCGGCCCCGGCTGAGCGGCCGAGCATGAATCCGTCACGCGAGATCTTCGCCGCGGGCGATCATGCGCGAGGTGGACATCCCGCCGGTCGAGTTCGCGCGCAGGGTCTTCACGCCGGCGCGGTCGCGCCGTGCTCCTTGCCTGCAATCCGCGTGGCGCAGTCGGCGGCGAGCCGCACGAGTTCGCTGGCGAACCGATGATCCTCCGCGCTTCCGGCGCCCGGAGCCGGCAGGAACACCTCGACGCCGACATAAAGGAAACGCGGATTCCGCCATACCGTCTCGGGGATGTAAGTCCACACCACCGGACGAGCGCCCCCGATCGCTCCGAGGCGTTTTCCGCCGCGGGCTGCGTCGTGCGCAACGATGCGGATCAGCCTGACATCCTCGGGGCCGGCCAAGCGCCCGCGGCCCGACGCGATTTCCTGCTCGAGACAGCGGAGAAAGCGCTCGCTGTGGCAGTAGACGTCGGCGCACCGCGTGTCCTTGTTCAGGCCGGTGTGCAGATCGATCACCGGCCCCTGCTTGCGCGCGACGCTTTGCAGCACCTGATGGTACATTTCGGCGTGGCGGATGCTGTAGTGAAACAGCCCGTCCGGCGTCGGGTTGGCGCCGTTCAGGCCCTTCTCCACCCGCAGCACATCCACCTGATCGCCGAGGCTGAGCGCGACGCGATCGCCGAACTCCAGCTCGTCCTTATGAATGCCGATCAGGAGAAGGGGCATGTCCGTCCTCCGCACGATCGAGCCATTCATAGACCTCGAAGCATGCGCTGCCGCAGGCCGCGCATGCGCCCAGATGCGAACACCCATCCTGCGCATCGTCGAGGTCGAGCCGCCGCACCCTTCCCTTGCGAATCCAGTGGTCGAGCATGCCGCGCAAGGCGTCAGGATCGATCCTGTAGTGGTTCGCCAGGTCGAGGATGCTCGCCGGCCTGTGCGTCTGCAGATATGTCTTCAAATCAAGCAGCATCGGACGGCGCCGGGTTCCCACATGCGGTTTGCATCCTCGCGCCCGGCCTTTCCACAACCCGTGTCAGACGCCGGGAACGATGACCGTTTTCGGCCGTTTGTCGCGTTTTCCGAGGTAACGCATGGCCCAGAACACGGCGACGAAAGCCGCCGAGATCCCGACGATCCACCCGGTGGAATACGCCGGGTGTTCGCCGAACCTCGCCGCCTGATAGAACAGCACGGCGGTCCCGTACCCGAGCAGCGTGGTCCACACGCTGATGAAAATGGCCCAGCCCCGGCCCGTTTCCCGGTAGACGGCGGCGATCGCCGCGACGCATGGCATGTACAGCAGCACCATGAGCAGATAGGCGAACGCTCCTGCCTGTCCGTCGAACAAGGTCGCCATCGAACCGAACAGGCCGGCCTTCACGCCTTGTTGCTCGGCGGCCGCCTCTGGCGAACTCACGTCGCCAATGTTCAAGCCGAGCGGGTCCTGCACCTTGTCCAGGGCCTCGTTCAGCTTGACCCCGATCGAGGCGAATGCGCGGTCGATGCCGCCCCAGAAGTCGAAGGCCTTCTCTTCTGTTTCGGCCGCCTCCGCGGAGTCCGCGGCGATGCTCGAGTAAAGCGTGTTGAGCGTGCCGACAACGGTTTCCTTGGCGAGGATGCCGGTGAAGACGCCGACGGTCGCGGGCCAGTTGTCCTCGCGAATGCCCATGGGCTCGAACACGGGAACGAGGCCGCGCCCGATTTGCGACAGCACCGATTTCTCCGAGTCCTGATTGCCGAAGCTGCCGTCGGTCCCCCAGGAATTGAGGAAGGCGATGACCACCACCATGCCGACGATCACCTTGCCGGCGCGAAGCACGAAGCCCTTCAGCCGGTCCCAGGTCCGCAGCGCGATGCCCTTGAGCGTCGGGACATGATAGGGCGGAAGCTCCATCACGAAAGGCGAGCTCTCTCCCTGCAGCAGCGTGTGCTTGAGGACAAGTCCGGTGAGTATGGCGGCGCCGATGCCGATCAGATAGAGCGCGAACACGAGGTTCTGGCCCCCGACCGGAAAGAACGCCGCAGCGAACAGCGCATACACCGGCAACCGCGCGCCGCACGACATGAACGGCGCCATCATGATCGTCATCGTCCGGTCGCGCTGGTTCTCCAGCGTGCGCGCCGCCATGATCGCCGGCACGTTGCAGCCGAAGCCGACGATCAGCGGGACGAACGACTTGCCGGGAAGTCCGACGAAGCGCATGAGCCTGTCCATGACGAACGCCGCGCGCGCCATGTAGCCGGAATCCTCCAGCACGGACAGAAAGAGGAACAGGCAGGCGATCACGGGAATAAACGTGGCCACCGTCTGGATGCCGCCGCCGATCCCCTCGGCGAGCAATGTGACCAGCCAGTCGGGGCTTCCCGCGCCCCTCAACAGATGGCCGAAGCCATCGACGAAGATCGTGGCGGCGGCGATGTCGAAGAAATCGATGAAGGCGCCGCCGATATTGATCGTGAACATGAACATCAAATACATGACCACGAGGAAGATCGGGATGCCCAAGGCGCGGTTGAGGATGATCCGGTCGATATTGTCCGACACCGTCTTCTTCAGCAGCGTCGTTCTGCGCACGGTCGCGGCGGTCAACCCGTTCACGAAATCATAGCGCCCGCTCGCAACCAGCGTGTCCGCGTCGGCGCCGAGCCGCGTTTCGAGCGTCTTTCTGTGGCGCGCCGCCGCCTGCTGCGCGGCCGTGTCGGCGGGGGTCGCCGAGGTTTCGCCTTCCTCCAGGAGCGTGATGGCGAGCCAGCGGGATGACGCCCCCTTCGCCGTCCCGACGATCGGCATCAGTTCGGCGATCGCCGCTTCGACCTCAGGCAGGTAGGCGAAGCGCGCGGGAGACGGCAATCCCTTGAGCGCCGTGTGGGTCAGCTCCGCCTTCAGCGCCTCGATGCCTTTCTCCGCGGAGGCGACGATCGGAATCACCGGGCAGCCCAAGCGTTTGGCGAGCGCCTCGGCGTCGATGTCGATATGTCGGGATTTGGCGATGTCCACCATGTTGAGCGCGACGACGACGGTTGCGCCCATCTCCAGCAATTGCGTGGTGAGGTAGAGGTTTCGTTCGATGTTCGACGCATCGACGATGTTGACGATCAGCTTCGGCTCGCCCGACAGAATGAAGTCGCGCGCGATCTGTTCGTCGAGCGAGGTCGAACCGCCGGCGGCGCTGAGCGAGTACACGCCGGGCAGGTCCACGATCTCCACCCGCTCGCCCTTGAAGACGAAGTGGCCGACCTTCTTCTCGACCGTGACCCCGGGCCAGTTTCCGACGCGTTGCTGGGTGCCCGTGAGCGCATTGAAAAGCGTGGTCTTGCCGCAGTTGGGATTGCCGACAATGGCGACGGTCAAATCGGTCATCCGATCAGCCTTTCGATCTGCAGCGCGTCCGCCTCGTCCTTGCGCAGGCTGAGCGAGAAGCCGCGCACCTTGATCTCGACCGGATCGCCCAAGGGAGCCACCCGCACAACGCTCAGTTGCGTGCCGGGCGTCAGCCCCATCGCCAGGAGTTTCTGCCGATAGTGTTTCGCGCCTTCCCGGAAGCCGACGACGGCCGCCCGTTCGCCGATCGCCAGGTCCTTCAGACTTTCCGTCATCGCTCCCCCTCGTCAATAACCGGCGTGACCAGAATCTTATGCGTCACGCCCAGCCCCAAGGCCAGGCGGGCGTCGCCGACGGCGGCGACCATCGGACCCGTGGATTGGCGCTGGATGACCGTGAGTTCCTTGCCGACGACGAGCCCCAGATCGAATAGCCGCTTTTGCAGAGCCCGGCCACCGATCACCGCAACGATCGTGACCCGCTCCCCTTCTCCTGCCATAGCGAGCGGCAAACGTTCGGGACTCATGGTTCCTTCGCCGAGGGGCGCGCTAGGCGCCCTCCAAACAGATACTCAGCTTGTCAGCACCTTGTAGAGTTTTTTAGCGGCTGTTATTGATTTTGATCAAGGCTCAAGAGCAGGGTGGTTAGTTTAGATAGTTATACTGAGTGGCGTTTAGAACAGTTATACTCAGTTCTTTAGAATAATTACATGGTACGCGTTTTAGAAAGGTTAAAAAGAAGCCCACCCGTCAGCTTTGATACACGAATGCAGGACACGTCACATAGCGGCAGGGGAGAACGATGTCGGTAGAGCCCGATCGAGACACGCCGCATTCAGCCGAGGCAGAAGCGACGAGCGGCGCCTACTCCGGAGGGGTGGGCGGATCCCCACCTCCCTTCGGCTGGTATTATTTCGGCCCCGAACCGGCGTGGCCGCAAACGGGGGCGGCCGCTTCGCCCGGCGGAGCGCATGCGATGGGGCTCGGCGACGGCGGCCCGACCGCAGGCCATCACGCCGCCGCCGGCGGCGCTGCGCCGCCTTACGGACAGGCGCGAGTCGACCATGCCGATCTCAAAGAAGCGTTCGACCGGCTGTCTCGCGGCGACCTGAGCGCTGATACGATCGGCAAGCTGCTTGGCATGGACGATCGCGATTTCTGGACGGGCGCCGTGCTCGGGGCAGCCGCGGCGCTGCTGGCGACCAACCTCCCGACCATCATGAGCATGCTCTCCGGGGTGGCGCGGCCCAAGGCCGGCGCAGAGCAGGACAGCGACCAAAACGACGCGAAGCGGAAGCGTGACGCGAATGTCAGCGACATGAATGAGGAACGAAAATGACCAGCCTGGGCGAACTTCAACGCGGCGGCGACTTCGACATCGGTCACTTTGTGCCGCCCGGTCCTTTTTTCCTACGCGCAGGGGCCGCCGGCGCGATGGTTGCGGGCGGCTGGACGGCGTTTTCCGATGTCCTGCGCGTGCGGGATCATGAAATCACCTCCCAAGAGGCCATCTCCCACGTGGTCAGGAACGCGGCATTGGGCGCCGGGGCAGGCGTTCTGATCGGCGCCGCGGCCCATCTCGCCAGAGCCTATCCGGTGACCGGCGTCGCTGCGGTGCTGGCCGTCGGCGCCGGCGCGCTCTACCTGGCCGGCCGGAGCCGGGCGGAAAGCGATCAGGCGGCATCCGCTCCCAGCCCGGGCGAGAGCGCGTGAAAAAAGACGCAGGTGAAAGGACGCAGCGATGAACCCGCAGGAAAATCAAGGCGGCGCCGGCCCGGCGTCCGGTGGGCAGGCCCAAGCTTCGCAGGGAGCAGGCGGCGTTCCGGGAAGCCCCGGCGGACATGGCGGAATGCATGGCGGGTACGGGCAGGGCTACGGCCCGGCCATGGCCGGGCCGCCGTGGGGGGCGCCCATGGCGGCCTGGCAGGGCGCGCATCAATTTCCTTATGCCTATCCCTACGGTCCGGGGTTTGCGCCAGGCTGGGGGCCGCCGGGCTGGGGGCCGCCGGCCGCCGCGGCGCAGGCATCCGCCCCGGGCACGCCGGCGCTCGGTCTCCTGAACAATCGGTTCGTGATGGGCATGCTGGTGGGCGGCGCCTTGACCTACGTCCTCACCAATGAAGCGTTCCAGCGCGCCGCGATTCGCGGAGTCATGCAAATCTGGCTCAACATCCAGAGCGGGATGGAAGAAACGAAAGAACGGTTTCGCGACGCCGAGTCCGAAATCAAAGCGGCGCGCGAGGGGTGAGCTGACCATCCATGCGGTTCGATGATTTCACGGCGCTCGGCGGGGGAGGCGCGCGCCCCCCGCGCCGGGCCGAGGATCCAGTGGTCGTTCACGAGCTGCCGAGGCGATTGCGGCTGAAGACGCCGCTCTTGCGGCGGCCGCATCTCGACACCGATCACCTCGCCGGCATTGTCGCCGAGATTGACGGCGTCCGGTCGGTCCGCATCAACGCGGGCGCGGAGTCCGTCATCGTCGACTATGACGGAACGCCGGCGGCTCGGCGCGCGGTGCTTCGCAAGCTGGCGCTTCTTGCGCCGGGAGACGTGCCGTTTCGCGAGGCCCGCGGCGCGGAGGACTCAGGGCTTGCGCCGCTCGCGCTGCGCGCTGCGATCCTCGTGGCGTCGCTCCTGCTGCCGGCCCCGCTGGGTCGCCTGTTGACCTGGGCGGCGATCGCGCCGCGCCTCGTCCGCGGCGTCCGGTCGCTTATGACGAAAGGGGTCACCGTCCAGCTGCTGGACGCAGCCGCCGTCTCCCTCGGCGCGGCGCAGGGCAAATATGTCACCGCGCTCGTCACGGATTCGCTGATGGAGGCCGGCGACTATCTCGAAGAAAGCACCCAGCGCCGCTCGGAGGAATTGCTCGAGCACCTGCTGCACCCGCATCCGGCTTCTGTCTGGGTCGAGCGCGACGGGACGCTGACCCGCATTCCATTCGCCGAGGTTGCGACGGGCGACACGGTCGTCATCGACGCCGGCGACCTCGTGCCGGTGGACGGCGTGGTGATCGACGGCGTCGCTCAGGTCAACGAAGCTTCCGTCACCGGCGAAAGCGTGCCCGTCCGCAAGGAAACGGGGGCGGATGTCATCGCCGGCAGCACGCTGGAGAACGGCCGGCTGCGGATCGAGGCGCGGCGCGTGGGCAGCGAGACGACCACCGCGCGCGTCGCGGCGTTCATCCGCGAGTCGCTCGCCGCCAAGTCCGAGACCGAACGGCTCGCCGAGGAGTTCGCCAATGGGCGAGTGCTCGTGACAATGGGGCTCGGCGCCGCCACGTTCCTGCTGACGGGCGACATCAACCGCGTCATTTCCGTCTTCCTGGTCGACTACTCCTGCGCGGTCAAGCTGAGCGCGCCGGTGACGATCCGGTCGACAATGTCGGAAGGAGCGCGTCAGGGAATCCTGATCAAAGGCGGGCCAAGCATCGAGGAGCTCGCGCGGATCGACACCTTCGTGTTCGACAAGACCGGCACGCTCACCCGCGGCGATCTCGCCCTCACCGATCTGATCCTGCTCGCGCCGGATATCTGCCCGGAAGCGCGCCTGCTCGCCTTGGCTGCGTCGATCGAGGAGCATTCGCGCCATCCGGTTGCGGACGCCATCGTCCGCGCCGCGCGGCAACAAGGCATGTCGCATGTTCATCATGATGACGTCGATGTCGTGATTGCGCACGGACTTAAGACCAAGGTGAACGGCGAGCAGGTGCTGATCGGCAGCCGGCATTTCCTGGAAGATCACGAAGGAATCGACTTCCGGGAGCACGAGGAGGTCAGCCGACGCCTGAGCGCGGAAGGAAAGCTGCTCCTTTACGCCGCGCTCGGCCGCACGCCCATCGGCGTGATCGGGCTGCGTGACGAATTGCGCGCCGATTGCGCGGAGACGATGGCGCGCCTCCGCAGAACAGGCGTCGATTCGCTCATCATGCTCAGCGGCGATCGCCAGGCGCGGGCGGATGCGCTCGCCCAGAAGATCGGCATCGACAAGGTCTTCGCCGAGCTGCAGCCAGAGGAGAAGGCGGAGATTTTGCAGCGCCTGCAACGCGAGGGGCACAGAATTGCGTTTGTGGGCGACGGCATCAACGATGCGCCGGCGCTCGTCACCGCGGATGTCGGCATCGCGATGCCGCTCGGGGCGGATATCGCGCGCGCGACCGCCGACATCGTGCTGCTCGACGATCGTCTCGCCGCCGTCGCCGATGCGCGCGAGGCCGCGCTGAACGCGATGGGCATGATCCGCAGCAATTTCCGCGCGGCGATCGGCGTCAACACGGCTCTCTTCGTTGCGGCTTCGGCCGGCTTGCTCTCCCCCATCGCCGCGGCGGTGCTCCACAATGGAACGACATTGGCTCTGCTCGGCCGTGCGCTGTCCGCCCAAGCGTTCCCGAAACCGCCGTCGGAACGAGCGGCGCTTCGCGGCTCATTGTCTGAACGGCAATTGAGTTTGCCGGATGCACGGACCGCCCCGGCGGCTGAAGGCCCGCGCTCGTTCGCGTAGCCTCTGTCGTTCGTGTCCGGTGCGGGCGAGGCTCGTCTTGCCACGACGTGCGACGCGGCCGCTCACCCCCGCGTTCCGTCGGCCAACGGCTGGCGAGGACGGGACGTTCGTTCCGACGCCTTCAGCGGCGCGCCCTGTCTTTTCTTGTCATTATCCAAAGGCGGGGGCTTTGGAGAAGCCGCTCGCGCGCGCGGAGCACGGTTAAGCCCGCGGATGAGGAGTCGCTCATGGCGGCGGCCGGTATTAAGCCCTCGATAGTCTGACCGA
The DNA here is from genome assembly GCA_963712435.1 of uncultured Alphaproteobacteria bacterium. Taxonomy (GTDB): domain Bacteria; phylum Pseudomonadota; class Alphaproteobacteria; order Rhizobiales; family Xanthobacteraceae; genus Rhodoplanes. The sequence continues at coordinate 728,434 of CAVQIB010000001.1, forward strand.
GACCATAGATTGGAACCGTACTAAACTAGACCGCCAAGTTTATATTAATTATAAATAGCTTTAGCAAGTCTTGACTTTGACTAACGCAGCCTAATACTCACTCATGAAGCGTGCGGTGGGCCGCTCCACCAGGCAAGCAAGTCGCGCTGCGGCCCGCCGATCCAGGCGAGACGCGTAGCGGAACGTGTCAAAGGAGGGTGGCATGGCCTATTGCGTCCACCACGTCCCGGGACGGGTGCGTTTCAAGGTCCCGCAGCTACAGCGCGATCCGGCGTCCGCCGGCGAAATCGAGAAGAAGGTGCTGGCGCTCGATGGCGTGACCCATGTCGAAGTCAATCGGCATGCCTGGTCGATGGTCGTTCACTACGACACCGGCGCAAATCCCCTCGACGACATCATCGAGCAGATCAAAGCAAGCGGACCGGTGAACGGGGCGCGTGGCGACGGCGTCGCCAGCCCGAGCATCATTCCGCCAAGGGCTGGTCACGCCAACGGTCAGCATGGCGCCGAAGCCCCCGAAATGTCCCGCTTCGTAGGCCGGGCCATCGGGCAAGCCATTTTTGCGACGCTCGTGCAGCGCACGCTCGATCGAAGCCTGCTGTCTCTTCTGACGGGTCTGCGTTGAGCCGTTCCGAACGAACCGTCGGCGCTCGAACCCGCGCGTGAGGTTGCGGACGGGCAGCGCACGCAATCGGGGCATTTCTGAAGAACCGCGGGCGTTCAGGGCGCCGATGCGCGCGGCCGTGCGTAGCGCCAGCGCCTCGATCGTGAGCGCCGGCCCCTCGCCCCCGCCGGAAGACGGAAACACACTCGCGTCGGTGATCCACAGATTGCGCCAGCGGTGCGAGCGCAGGCTCGGGTCGACCACCGAGGCGGTGGGGTCGGCGCCCATGCGGCATGTCCCGAAGACATGCGTGGAGTTGAAGGCGTCCCAGGTCGACGCCGACTTGATGATCTCCGCGGCGCCGCAGGCCGATAGGATCTCGCGGCACTTGCCGGCCATGAAGCGCAGGCGGGAAATGTCGGCCTCGGTCAGGTGCGAGGTGATGCGGGGCAAAGCAACGCCGAACCTGTCGCGCGCGCCCATGTCCAGGTCGACCCGGGCGACGGGATTGGGAAGACTTTCGCCGATCGCCGAGACCGTCAGTGCATGCCCCCAGGCCTCGCGCATTCTGCGGGCGTGATCGCGGCCCCAACCGGGCACGGCGTTGCAGGCAAAGCTCGACAGGCCCATCAAGCCGGCCTCGGCCGAGGCGTTCTGCAGGCGGCAGCCCCCGACCACGCCGGGGATGGCGTCGGGCGCGTTGAAGTCCCAGCAGATCGCGTCGCTCGGCAGGCCGCGCCGCGCGTGCTGGGGCTGCGGATGCAGCGCCGTCACCGCGACCGCCAGGGTCTCCATGAAGTTCCGGCCGATCTGGCCGCTCTCGTTGCCGAGCTTGTCCGAGGAGAGCAGGAGCCGCGGCGTCTCGACCGCGCCTGCGGCCAGCACCAGATGGGGCGTGGCGATGCGTTCGAGACGGCCGTCGGGACGACCGACCAGCACGGCCGCGATGCGGTCGCCTTGCCCCGCCTCGATCCGCACCACCGGCGAATTGGGGCGCAGCGTGCAGCGGCCTGTTTGTAGCGCGGCGGCGACGAACGTGACGTCCGCGCTGCCCTTGTCGCCCGGCATGCAGCCCATGTGACAGGCGCCGCAATAATTGCAGGGCGGGCGGTCCTGATAGGGCGCCGAGAGGGCGGCGCGGCTGTTCGCTTCCCACCCCAGGCCGAGCGCCGCCGCGCCCCGGCCGAGGGTGCGCGCGCCATAGGACAGCGGGTGGGCCGGCAAGGGAAACGGCTTCGAGCGCCAGCGCGCCCCTTGCGCAGGCGGACCGGCGACGCCAACAAGCTCCTCCGCACGCACGTAGTGCGGCTCGAGTTCGGCATAGTCGATCGGCCAATCGGCGGCGACGCCGAAGCGCGTCTTCATCCGCATGGATTGCGGATGCAGGCGATGCGCCTCGCCGGTAAATGCGAGCGTGCTGCCGCCGACGCCGCGCACATGGAAATACTCGCCCATCTCCCGCCTGCGGCCGCCCACCTGGCGGCCCGAAACCCTGTCGAACGAGGCGAGCAAGGGTTCGTCAGGCGACAAGGCCTGGCCACGGGCCATGATCACGTCGCCGCGGGAGCCCGGCTTTTCCGGAAAGTCGCGCAGCTCCCAATCGGGCGCGGCCTGCGCGTAATCGGCGGCGGGATCGAAACGCGGCCCGGCCTCCAGCACAAGCACGGAGAGACCGCGTTCGCACAGACCGTAAGCGGCAGCAGCGCCCCCGGCGCCGCTTCCCACCACCACGACGTCCCACTCCGCGGCGCTCATCGCGGCGGGTCCTGAAAATCGGGGAACCCCTCCGGCTGCGGCGGAGCGCTATAGGCGAAGGCGGACATGATCGCGGGCTCGGTGTAGTAAAGCGTAAGGGCGCGTGTGCGCAGTGTCCGCACGATCGCGTCCGCCCCTTCGGCGTCGGAGGAAAGCGCGGCCTGAAGCACGGCCTCCCGACCGGCCGCATCGAGCGCGGTAAAGCGCGACGCCCCCGCGGCGCGCGCGCGGCCATCGAGCCAAGCGGCGCCCTGGGCGAGGCTCCGGAGCAGTTCTGAATCGGTCGACGCGGCGATGCGTCGGTCGATGCCGAGCGCGAGCGCGCCGGGCAGTTCGTCGCCCGGCAGCATATGGTCGACGACCGCGACGATCGTGCGCTCGACATCGGCGTCGAAGCGAGGTTGGCGCCGCGCAAAAAGGAGCCGGTTGCTCGCCACGACAAAGCCCGCGACCAGCGGGAGGCGGACAAGGATCGTGAGAAGGAACCGGCGAGACAGGGGCGTCTTGCTGCGCGCGATCTCGGTCCGCATCGACGACTTCACCTCTACGCGCTGAGCGCTGAGCCCGTACGGCTTGCCCTCCATCGAGAACGAGCATGCCTGCAGCCGCGTTCCGGCAATCGGCGCCGCGTGCCGGAGGGACGGCGGTGAGGCTTATTTCTACACGATCGCGATAGGCAAGCGGCGGAGACCGTGCAGCCCCGCGCGCACCAAACGACATAGCGGATGCACAAGGAGTTGTCCTGCTCGGACGGCGACGCTACTGTTTGCGAAGCGGCAAGACCGGCCGTTCCAAGCAGCCGACTGCGATCAAACGCGCAGACATCCGCCCGCGTGAGAACCTTTTTTGCCACGGTGCTTTCGCGCGCAATCCGAGAGGGGAATCATGAACTCGTCAATGCGGGTGTGTTTGCTGATCGTTCAATTGGCCGGTCTGTCAGTTCTGTCGTCGCCCTCCCATGCGATCGATCTGACGGGCGCGTGGGCGACGGACCAGGCCGTCTGCGAGAAGCTATTCGTCAAGAAAGGAAAGGGCATCGCGTTCCGCCCGGATGCCGTGATGCGCGGCAGCGGGTTCATCATCGACGGAAACTCGATCCGCGGAAAGGCTATCAAGTGCGCCATCAAAACGCGACGCGAGGAGGGCCAGATCGTTCATCTTCTGGCCGGCTGCGCGTCCGACCTCCTGCTCTCGGACGTGCAGTTCAGCGTCAAGATCATCGATGACAACCGAATCAATCGGATCTTTTCGGGCATGGAGGGCATCGAGCAAGGCTACGATCGATGCCGGCTGTGAGCGAGGCTCGGATGATCACGGCCGCGGATGCACCGCGCTTGATCGGGCTGAGCACCGGCAGGCGACGGCGCGCAATTCTCGCTGCGTTTCCGCTCAGTTCCAGGTGAACGTGAGGTTTTGCGGCGTATGGCGCTGCCGCGGCGGATATCGTCGTGGCCGCGAGCGATCTGTTCCGTTACGGACCGATTCTCGTAGGTCAGGGTCGCGCAGGCTTTTCGTTCGCCGCCCAGGACCTCGCGGCGACGCTTGTTTTCTTCGCTTGCATCGGCTTGTTTGAGTGGCTGCGATGGGTGTCGGGGTTCGGAACCTCGTTCGCCCATCTGCCGCTTGCAGGCTGGTAGCGGTCGCGCCAAAAAAATGCGCTGGGCCGTATTTGGCGCGCGGCTAGACGAATCGCAGGCATGCCGACGGCCGAGAACGCGCCGTCATGCGGGTCGCCCGCATTCGATGTGCGGCGCGACCGGTTCGGGCGCCAGCGACTGGCATCGGCAGCGAATTCGGCGTTCGGGCTCGAAGGCTATCGCAAGCGAGGGCTGCGCCGGCGTGATGAGCGCCCGCGCGGGGCTTGCGCATTCCGTTACCAGCGAACGATCAACCATCCGAATCGCACTTGGAACGATTGTCATCCGTGTCCGATTGGTCTCGTAGCTTGGCCAATGCGGTCCGGTGGAACGCCGATCCGAGGATCGCTTCTCCGTCGGGAGAGCCGTGGCCAGACATGCGGAGATGCAAATGGCGCAAACCAGCACAGCCCGGACCATCGAGGCGAGAACCCCGATGCCGGAACCAATTCCGATCGCTCTCACCGTCAACGGGGTCGCGGCGCGGCTCGAAGTCAGGCCCTGGACCACCCTCCTCGACGCGCTGCGCGACCATCTCGATCTGACCGGCACCAAGAAGGGCTGCGATCACGGTCAATGCGGCGCCTGCACGGTGCTGGTGGACGGGCGACGAATCAATTCCTGTCTCACGCTTGCCGTGATGAAGGACGGCGCCCAGGTGACCACCGTCGAGGGACTCGCCGGGGACGCGGGTCTGCACGCGCTGCAGCAGGCGTTCATCGATCACGACGCGTTTCAGTGCGGCTATTGCACGCCCGGACAGACTCTGCTCGGCGGCGGGCCTGATCGCCGAAGGCAAGGCAGGCAACGCCGACGAGATCCGCGAACTCATGAGCGGCAATATCTGCCGGTGCGGCGCATACCCCAACATCGTCGCGGCGATCGAGCAGGCGATGGGCGCAACGGGGGATCGGTCATGATCAATTTCCAGTATGCGCGGGCGAACGACGTCGCCGATGCGGTGCGTCAGATCGCCGCCGATCCGACGGCGAAGTTCATCGCCGGCGGCACCAATCTGATCGACCTGATGAAGGAGGACGTCGAACGCCCCACGCGGCTGATCGACATCTCCCGGCTGCCGTTGACCACGATCGAGGAAACCGCCGAGCGGCGGCGTGCGCATCGGCGCGCTCGTGCCGAATTCCGATCTCGCCTATCATCCGCTGATCGAGCAGCCGCTATCCGCTGCTCGCGAGCGCGATCCTGGCGGGCGCGTCGCAGCAGCTGCGCAATATGGCCTCGACGGGCGGCAATCTCCTGCAACGAACGCGCTGCGCCTATTTCTATGACACCGCAACGCCCTGCAACAAGCGCGAGCCCGGAACCGGCTGCTCGGCGACTCAACGGCGTCAACCGGATGCACGCGATTCTCGGGGCGAGCGAAGCGTGCATCGCGACGCATCCATCCGACATGTGCGTCGCGCTCGCCGCGCTCGACGCGAAGGTGCACGTGACGGGGCCGGCGGGAGCGCGCGCGATCGCGTTCACGGATTTTCATCGGCTGCCGGAGCGACACGCCGCAGCATGAGACCAATCTGCACGCCGAACGAGATCGTCACAGCGGTCGAGCTTCCCGAGAAGGGGTTCGCGGCCAACTACTCCTACCTGAAGATCCGCGATCGTCTTTCCTATGCTTTCGCGCTTGTGTCGGTCGCGGCCGCACTGGAGCTCGAAGGCGGCGTCGATCAAGGAGGCGCGCTTGGCGTTGGGCGGCGTCGCGCACAAGCCGTGGCGCGACATGGAGGCCGAAGCGGCGCTGCGCGGGCAGCCGGCAAGCGAGGCGGCGTTCGCGCACGCGGCCGATCGAGTGCTGCACGACGCCAGGGGTTATGCGCACAACGCATTCAAGATCGACCTGGCGCGCCGCGCGATCGTCCGCACGCTGACCCAGGCGGCGCAAGCGCACGCCGCAATCGCAGTCGGTGAAGGCGGTGCGATGAGCCGGCGAGCCGGCGCCGGCCGCCGCGATTTTGTTTCAACAATACCCGCAAACGAGCAAGCCCATGACATCGTATATCGGCGCCGCGACATCCCGCATCGACGGCCGCGCCAAGGTCACCGGTGAGGCCAAGTATGCAGGCGAGTTCAATGTCCCCGGCCTCGCCTACGGTTACGTGGTCGTGTCGACCATCCCGAAGGGCCGCATCGCGCGCATCGACACGAGCAGCGCGTTGCGGGTCCAAGGCGTGATCGACGTTCTCACGCATGAGAACCGGCCGCGCATGGCGGACTCGAGCGAGGCGTACAAGGACGATGTCGCGCCCGAGAAGGGGTCGCCGTTCCGTCCGCTCTACGACGACAGGATCGTGTTCAGCGGACAGCCGATCGCGCTGGTGCTCGCCGAGGAATGGGAGATCGCGCGCTTCGCCGCTTCGCTCGTGCGCATCGAGTACGAACAGGAAGCGCACGCCACGGACCTGCACGCGCAGCGCGACGACGGCCTTCGTCGTCGAGAAGCCCGAAAAGCCGCGCGGCGACGCGGACAGCGCCTATGCGCGCGGCTCGCCGTGCGCCACGAGGCCGAATACTTCATTCCGATCGAGCATCACAACCCGATGGAGCTGTATGCCTCGACGGTGATGTGGGACGGCGGCGGCAAGCTCACGGTCTACGACAAGACGCAGGGCGTGCAGAACGTGCAGCGCTATCTCTGCGGCGTATTCGACATGAAGTCGGACGACGTGCGCGTCATGTCGCCGTTCGTGGGCGGCGCGTTCGGCTCGGGGCTGCGCCCGCAGTATCAGGTGGTGCTGGCCGTGCTCGGCGCCGTGGCGCTCGAGCGCTCGGTGCGGCTCGTGCTGACGCGCCAGCAGATGTACGGGCTCGGCTATCGGCCGGCCACGATCGAGCGTCTTGCGCTCGGCGCCGACGGCGGACGGAACGCTCGACGCGATCACCCACGAGGCGATCGCGGTGACGTCGCAGTTCGAGGAGTTCTCGCGCAACGACACCGGCTGGTCGGGCCTGCTGTACACGTGCGCCAACGCGAACTATGTGCACAAGCTGGCGCGGCTCGACCTGCCGACCTCGTCCGACATGCGTGCGCCGGGCGCGGCGACCGGCGTCTACGCGCTCGAATGCGCGATGGACGAGCTCGCCGTCGCGCTCAAGATCGATCCGCTGGAGTTGCGGCTGCAGTGCTACTCGGACCGCGACCAGAACGAGGATGTTCCCTACACCAGCAAGAAGCTGCGCGAATGCTATCGCCAGGGCGCAGCGGCCTTCGGCTGGGGCGAAGCGCAATCCCGAGCCGCGCTCGATGCGCGACGGCGCGGACCTGGTCGGCTGGGGCATGGCGACCGGCATGTGGGAAGCGCTGCAGATGCCGACCGCCGCCCGCATCGTGCTGACCGCCAACGGACATGCCGAGGTCGCCTGCGCGACATCGGATATCGGCACCGGCACCTACACGATCATGGCGCAGGTCGCGGCCGACATGCTCGGCCTGCCGATCGAAAACATCAGCGTCAAGCTGGGCGACTCGACGCTGCCGCACGTCGCCGGTCGAGGGCGGATCGTGGATCGCGGCCTCGGTGTCGCAACGCGATCGCGGGCGACGGCCGACGAGGTGCGCAAGGAGCTGTTGCGGCTGGCGAAGAGCGATGCCGAATTCGCCGCTCGCGGCGCGCGACGCTCGATGACGTCGTCGCTGTCCGATGGCAAGATCGTCAGCCGGCAGGGCGAGAGCCGCGCCGTATCGATCGCGGACGCGATGCGCCGCGGGCGGCGTCGATCGCATCGAACAGGAGAAGGCAAACAGCTTCGAGGAGGCTGGCAGCAGTACGCGCGCAACACGCATTCGGCCATCTTCGCCGAGGTGAAGGTCGACGAGCAGCTCGGCGTCATCCGCGTCACCCGCGTCGTCAACGCGGTCGCGGCCGGGCGCATCCTCAACGCCAAGACCGCGCGCAGCCAGATCATGGGCGGCGTGGTCTGGGGCATCGGCATGGCGCTGCACGAGGAGACGCTCGTCGATCATCACTTCGGCCGCATCATGAATGCCAACATCGCCGAGTACCATGTGCCGGTGAATGCCGACGTCGCACGACATCGAGGTGATTTTCGTCGACGAGCCGGACGACGATCATCAATCCGCTCGGCATCAAGGGCGTGGGCGAGATCGGCATCGTCGGCGTTGCGGCGGCGATCGCCAACGCGGTCTATCACGCGACCGGCGCGCGCGTGCGCGATTTGCCGATCACGCTCGACAAGCTGCTGCGGTGAATAGGCCGCCCGGCGTGGATTAGGGCCAAGGAGATTCGCCGAGGGATACGAGCAAGATGTCAGAAGAAATTGACCGTCAGCGCCGCTGTCTTTTTGGTGCAGCTGCGCTGACCATTGCCGCCGCCGCATTACCGCTGGCGGCTCGGTCTAGCTGAAGGCGAGCCGAAATATGACGATCTGGAAAAGCGGCTTGCCGAAGGCCCGGCCATCGCGGTGCCGACCATTACCCTTGAGAGCCGATCCAGGAAGATCGGATTTATGCTGAGGGGGTTGGCCTTATCAGCCTTCGGAGCATGATCGGATCTGCGGAGGCGGACGAAGGCTACGACGGTTCGGGCGAGGCGCTCGAAATCGCGCGATCAGCCGGCGCATCGACTGACCCATGGCGAAGGTTCGTCGACAATCCATCGTTTCGGCACGCTGAAGCCGGTGGCGCCATCGCCGTTGACCACTTCATTGTCGGCCGGTTTACGCCGAGGCCCGGCGGCTTTCGGCCCGATGCGGCCGTGGATCATGCGTTCGATGCAGGGGAACTGGCGCGGGTACGCCGTTCGACAGCCATCTCGACGCCGTCACGATCCTAGATGTCGGCGGGATGAACCGCGTATCGTTCACGCGGCAGGCCGAGCGTATCGACCAAACGAGCCGCCGGCGTCCTAACCGTCGGTTCTCGCGTCGTAGCCTTGCGGGTTGACGGATGCCCTCTTCGAGCAGGCCATGCCTCGCTGGTGTCGATGGGCCGCCGTCGGACCGACATCATCGCCCGGCTTCTGGCCGGCCGCGACGTAAGGCCGTGGTGGATGCGGTTCTCTCATCGGCCGCCACGATCCGGCAGGATGCCGTACCGCAAAGCACCGTGCTCTTGGTGGCAGGTCATTCGGCACGCCTGCCACCGAACAGCCGGTCCACAGCACGTAGACAGATCGCGTTGAGAACCTCGCGGATGTTAACCGACCGCTTGGCGGCTCCTTCGCCGCGCCGGCGGGACATCGGCACGATGCACAACCGTTCGTCGCGGCGCAGCGTCCTCGGATAACGGACCACGTCGGTGCGGCAGCTCGTGATTCGGACTTACCACTGGCGGCTCCGCTGGCGAAGGCACGGAGATACGACGATCTGGAAAAGCGGATTGCCGAAGGCCCGGCTCATCACGTGCCGACCATTACCCTTGAAGGTGATGCTAATGGTGCGCCGCACCCGGACGCCAGTTCCTATGTCAAGAAATTCTCGGGCAAATATGCGCACCGGATCATCAAGGGCGGCGTCGGCCACAATCTGCCGCAGGAAGCCCCACAAGCCTTTGCCGAAGCTGTCGTCGACGTCGACAGTTTTTGATCGGCTTTAGCCGCTAGGCCGCGTTACGCATGACCTCGCCGACAGCCGGAAAATTTCGTCAAAGAATGGGAATTCGAATGGTCAGATGACTGCGGCGAACTGCGAGTTCGTCGATGGTCCGATTTTAAGAGAGTAGACCGACCAATGTCTCTGCATTTCGTGGTTCTGTATGGCTCGGTCCGCACGGAGCGCCAAGGCATCAAGTTCGCCCGATTCATGCAGGCGCAACTGCGGAACCGCGGCCATGCGAGCACGCTGATCGACCCTTTGGAGCATCGCTTGCCGCTGCTCGACAAAATGTACAAGGAATATCCGAAGAACGAGGCGCCCGAGCCGCTGGAAACCATCGCCGGGTTTATCCGCCAAGCCGACGGATTTCTCATTGTCAGCGGCGAATACAATCACGGCATTCCGCCGGCGCTGAAGAACATGCTTGATCATTTCCTGGAGGAGTGGTTCTGGCGCCCGTCGGCGATCGCCTGCTATTCGCGCGGAGCTTTCGGCGGCGTTCGCGCGGCGATGCAGCTCCGCGCCACCCTTTGTGAGCTTGGGATGCCGAGCATTCCATCGCTCTTTCCCATGCCCAAGGTCCAGGACCAGTTCGACGATGACGGGACGCCGCGAGACCGCAAGCACGAACGTTATGTCGGGCGGTTCCTGGACGAGTTCGAGTGGTACAGCAAGGCTTTGAAAGATGCTCGGAAAGGCGGGGTTCCGTACTGATCCGGTCATCTGCCCTGCAGACCGTGGCCGCAGGCGAATTCGGCCGGCAATGGATTTCGCCATGATTTAGCCAAAGCTTTCGCAGTATTATTAGGTAGCGCTTTGGGGGCCAGGGGGCTCGATTGTTTCCAGCACGCCAGTCTGCTGCGCCTGTGACAGCCTTGTCGCTGATCGCAGGCGCGTTTTTCGGATTCCTCCTCTCGGTCGCGGACGCCCGGGCCGAAGGTCCATTGGGCGCCTGCGAAGACGCAGCCGAGCTCGCGGTCCTGTCCTCGCCGACAGCGCCGTGGAAGGGCGCGCCTTTGCGCGTCGTCTTCGCCGCGGAGAAGCCGCTCAAGGGCGAGCTTTCGCTGATCGCGCCCAACGGAAGCGTCGCGGCCAAGTCGCGTGAGCGGCGCGGCGGGCCGCCCTATGTCTGGATCGCCGAGGTCGCCGCGCCGGCGGCGGGGACCTGGCGCGCGACGCTCGCGCGCGACCACGCCCCGGCCGAGTGCAGCACCATCACGCGCGACATCGCCGTGCGCGCCGCCGAGCCGCCGCGGCCACGCGGAACGCAGGGGAGCGTCTGGCCCGTGCGCAACGCCTGGGATCGCGCGACGGAAAACCTGTATTCCGCATGGATCGAGAAGCTGTTCGACTCGCCGCTCGACGCGGCGCCGTCGTGGCCGGCCCTGCATGTCGTGCTGCGCGATCGGTCGCGCAACTTCCTGTTCAACCATTTGGGTCTCGGCGAAGACCAGATGGGCCTCTTCATTCGTCCCGACTGCGCCGACCTTCCGTACTTCTTGCGCGCGTATTTCGCTTTCAAGATCGGATTGCCATACGGGTACGCGAAGTGCACGCGCGGCGGCGGCGGCGCGCCGCCGAAATGCCATGCGTGGTGGAACATCCAGAACGAGGAGCCGCGACCCGCCCCGCCGGAAGAAACGATCTTCTCCCCTGAACAAGCCGCGGCATCTGGCGCCTTGTTCGGAATGTTCGGCCAGCCGGCCACGCCCCTGCCGAGCGCGCCTGCGGCGAAGCCGGTGGGACCGCCGCCGCGGCCGGCGGGACTGGCAGCGGGGTTTGGCCATTACTTGCGCTTTACCGTCGCCGACGGCGTCCATTCCGGCTCGGGCCGAACCGCGGCGAGCGACGACAACACCGACTATTATCCCGTTCCGCTGAACGAGGAGACGCTGCGCCCGGGGACCGTGTACGCCGATCCCTACGGGCACCTTCTGGTGCTGGCGCGTCGCGTGCCGCAGGCGGATGGCGCGGCGGGCGTCTTGCTCGCCGTCGACGCGCAGCCCGACGGGACGGTCGCGGTCAAACGTTTTTGGCGCGGCAACTTCCTGTTTGCGCAGGACCCCGCGCTCGGCGGCCCCGGGTTCAAGCGGTTCCGGCCGATCGTGAGCGAGAACGGCCGTTTGCGGCGGCTGACCAATCGCGAAATCGCGCGAAAATCCGCAGTATGGCGATTTTTCGCTCGATCAGTCGCGGCTCGGGGTCGAAGACTTCTACGATCGCATGGAGGACGTGATCTCGCCGGCGCAGCTCGATCCGTTGCGCGCCATGAAAGAGACGATCACAGCGCTCGAAGAACAAGTGAAGGCGCGCGTGACCTCGGTCGAGAACGGGCGGAAGTTCCAGATCAGCGGGCGCGGCGACGCGGACATGCCGGACGGTCCGTCGATTTTCGAGACGACCGGCGCGTGGGAAGATTTCGCGACGCCGTCGCGCGATCTGCGACTGCTGATCGCGATCGATGTGGTGCGCGGGTTTCCGGATCGCGTCGCACGGCGGCCCGAGCGGTACGCCATGCCGGCTGACAAGAGCGTCGCGGACGTGAAGGCGGAGTTGCAGCGCGTGCTCGCGTCGGACCTTTCGGCGCGCAATTTTTCCTATACGCGCAGCGATGGCTCCGCGTGGACGCTTGCGCTCAAGGACGTGGTCGACCGCGCGGCGGAGCTCGAAATGGCGTACAATTTAAATGACTGCGTCGAGCTGCGCTGGGGCGCGCCGGAGAAGAGCGACGAGGCGTCGACGTGCAAACGGCGTGCGTCGACGGGGCAGCGCGCGAAGATGACGGAATACCGCACCTGGTTCCACGAGCGGCGCCGGCCGCCGCGCGGCTAGCGACAGCGCAAGCAGCCGCGGGCGGCGGAAGGGGCGGCGGACGGGGCCGGTCGGTCGAGGGCGAGCCGGTCAAAACGCGAGCGTCATCTGTGGATCGTCGTCTCGCAGATCGATGGACAATGACGACAGCGTTACGCCAATCAGACGGACCCCTTTCGCGCATCGGAAACAGAGCCGCAAGCAGCTCCGCGCTGATCGAGGCGAACATCGAGCGCTCGGCGACCGGCGCGATGCTGTGTTCGGCTGCGGGTGATGATCTGAAAATCCGCGAATTTCACTTTCAGCGTCACGGTTCGCGCCCGCACGCCGGCGCTGTCGCAATAGCGCCAGACCTTGTCGATCAGCGGCGAGAGCTCCGCTCTCATCTCGTCAAAGCCCGTGAGGTCGCGCGAGAACGTCGTTTCGGCGCCGACCGATTTCCGGACGCGATCGGCGCGGACCGGCCGGTTATCGACGCCCCGGCAGATGTTGTAATAGTGCGGACCGGCCTTGCCGAAATGCGTCCGTAGAAAGACCTGGTCCTTCGCCCTCAGATCAAGCGCGGTGAAAATCCCGAGCCGGTTCATCTTCGCGGCGGTCGCCGGCCCGACGCCGTGAAACCGTTGCACCGTAAGCCCCTCGACGAAGCCCGGCCCCATCGCGGGCGTGATGACGAACAGCCCGTCGGGCTTGCGATAGTCGGACGCAAGCTTGGCGAGGAACTTGTTGTAGGAGACGCCGGCCGACGCCGTCAGCTGCGTCTCGGCGCGGATCGTCGCCCGGATTCGTTCGGCGATCTCCGTCGCAGATGCAATGCCTTGGAGGTTCTCGGTCACGTCGAGATAGGCCTCATCGAGCGACAGCGGCTCGATGATCGGCGTGTATTCCGCGAAGATCGCGCGGACTTGCAGCGACACGTCCTTGTAGACGTCGAACCGCGGCTTCACAAAGATGAGGTCGGGACATTTCCGACGCGCCGTCACCGACGGCATTGCGGACCGGACGCCGAACTTGCGCGCCTCGTAGCTCGCGGCGGCGACCACGCCGCGTTCCCGCGCCCCACCGACAGCGACGGGCTTGCCCCTGAGCTCCGGATGATCGCGCTGTTCGACCGACGGCGTAGAACGCGTCCATGTCGACGTGGATGATCTTGCGCGGACGTTCCGGTTCCGCCTCCGGACCGTCGTGCCCGGCCGCCGACGCAATCCCGTCCGTTCTGCGATTGTCGCCGGGTTCAGGCATGACGATGGGAACGCGGTCCGTCCAAGAGTGGCGCATCGAGACCAAGTCGAGCAGAGGCGCTCGACACGGTCAATCGCGCTTCATCCGGCCGCGCTCGCGAGCGGTGGTTCGCCGACTGCCCCACCTCGGGGCGTGCGCGTCCGAAAATGACGTCCCCGGACTAAACCGCGCCTCGGTGGCGCCCTTGAGGCGGCGCGTCAGCGCGCGCCGGCGGCGGCATATTGGCCGCTGTTATCGGACGGCTTGAAAAAGTTCTTGACCGCGTCCGGCAGCCAACCGGAGGCGAGCTTGGGGCCGGGCGGGTTATCCAGACGCTCGACCACCACCAGGCGGGCGACCTCACCCTTGAGGTAGGCGTTCAGGAACTCGGGATAGTTGCTGAAGGACACGCATCCGTTCGACTGGCCGTTCGGACCGAGCATGTAGGTATGGGCGAGGATGCCGGCGCGACCGTACATCCTGCCGCCGTCCACGGGATTGAGGCGGATGGCGCGAACTCCGTGGAACGGTCGCTCGCGCAAAGTGAGATTGTAGACATTCGGCGGCGTCGCCCCGCGCATCCGCAAGTGCACATGGCGGGGATTGTCCATGAAGCCGCCAAGCCCGGAATGGGCCTCCAGCTTGCGCCCGTTGGGCAGGTACACCGCACGCGCCGTGATATCGTAGATCGCGGTGCGGCCGTCCTCCGGAATCGCGACATCATCCCGGCGCGCTGGCCGCGGGCGAACAGGGCTCTTGGAAGCAGTCGGCATGGGCGCACCGGCTGGCCGCGCGTCCTGCTCGGGCGGCAGCCTTATGCTGCCCGTAAGCTCCCGCGTGTCCCAGCCGAAACGCTGGTCGAAGGACGCCGGACGATCGTCGAGCGAGGCGAACCGTTCGTTGAATGACGTAGGACGGTCATCGAAGTCGCCGAAGCGTTCCTCGAAGGACGCGTTCCGCCACGAGGGCGCGGACGCGTCCAGCGTGTCCTGCTCGTCCGCCGCGGCATCGGTCTCGACCTGAGGTCCCAGCCTTGCCAATCGGACGCTGTCGATGGGAGGCTGTGAACCTATGGGCGCCCGGAGCCGGAAAATGCCCGGGTGAATCGTCCCGAACACGGAAACGCTCGCAGCGCGCGATCCGATGTCTGCCGGACCTGCCAGCGTCCCTGACGATTGAAGGACAAACCCTGAAACCAGCGCGGCGATACCGAACGGAATCGCGCGGACCCGCAACCGAGCCAATACTTCCCCCACTCGTACTCCGCGCCGCCCTGCAGTGTGCAGCGGCAACGCGCGTCCCCCGACGCACGCCGACCAAGCACGCTAATTGCGGCAAGAAATCGTCCCTGCGATCCGCTCGGCGCGCCGGCTTGCGGACGGGCGGCGAGCGCAGCGTGCTCCGGCGCAAGTGCCCGCGGAAAATGCGATCACGCAACGAGTTGAGCGAATTCCAATTCCACCGGAACGGCATTCGCTCTAGGATTTCTCGCTGTCCCTTTTTGCGTCAAGGCCGCTGAAACTTGACTGAGCCTGTCCCGTACGAAAAATTCGAATGAGGAAGCCGTGAGTGACCCTCGGATCGTT
The DNA here is from genome assembly GCA_963712435.1 of uncultured Alphaproteobacteria bacterium. GTDB lineage: Bacteria > Pseudomonadota > Alphaproteobacteria > Rhizobiales > Xanthobacteraceae > Rhodoplanes. The sequence goes on from CAVQIB010000001.1 coordinate 743,616, forward strand.
GTCGACCGGATTCTGGAACTGCGGCGCTCCGTGCAAGATCGCGCCGCGCTGGTCGCGATGAGCGGCATCGATGGGGCGGGCAAAGGCTGGCTCGCCGCGCGGGTGTCCGCCGGACTACAAGAGGCCGGCGTGAACGCGGCGAATCTCAACATTGACGGCTGGTTGAACCTTCCCGACAAACGGTTCAGCCGAACGGATCCCGCTGAGCACTTCTATCGGCACGCCATTCGGTTTGACGAGATGTTTTCGCAACTCGTCCTGCCATTGAGGGACCGCCGCTCTGTCCACGTTGAAATCGACTATGCCGAGGAAACCGCGACGAAATACCGGAAGCATGTTTACGATTACGAAAACATCGACGTCATCGTCCTTGAAGGAATCTATCTATTGAAGCGCGAGTTCAATCGCCACTACGACTTCTCGGTTTGGGTCGATTGCAGTTTTGCGACGGCGCTGAAGCGTGCCCTCTCGCGCGGCCAAGAGGGTTTGCCGCCGGCGGAAACGATCCGCGCCTACGAAACGATCTACTTTCCGGCGCAAGAAATTCATTTTAAGCGCGACCATCCCAAACAAGCGGCCGCTTTGATCTTCGATAACGATGCGGAGCCGTCTTGAAGCCTGTCCGGGGCCGACCCGCGCTTCGCTTTCTCGCTACCAGAGGCGAATGACGTCTTCTTTCGCAAACAGCGGCCCGACCTCCATGTGGAGCGGCGGCTTTCCGTAGAGGGCGGGCGGGACGCTGATGTCGGCGAGGTACAATTCGCCCACATGGTCCGCAACGCCCGCGACGCGCAAGCCTTCCTTCGGCAAGGCAAGCGTCATCGTGGCGACCGCTTTGATCGCAGGATCGAAGACCGTTCCGCTCGTCGTGTCGACGCCGGACGGCGCATCGAGCGACAGGATCGGCGCGGGCTGGCCATTGGCCATGCGGATGAGGTCGCCGATCAGTCCGGTCGGAGCGCCTCTGAGGCTGTAACCGATGAGGCCGTCGAGGATCAGCTCGAACGGCGGTGCGCTCGCGTTCGCTCCGAGTTCGATCAGGGTCGGCTTGGAGGTCCGCGCCCGGCACGCCCATGCGCTGCAGGATGTCGCGCTGATGCGCCGGAACAGGGGTCATCGCCTGCGGCGATTGCCCCAGGGCGACGCTGACCTTGGCGCCCCAGTTGTGGAGCCGGCGCGCCGCAACAAGCGCGCCCCCGCCATTGCCCCCGCCCCCGGCCATCGCCAGGATCCGCTTGCCGCGCGGGTCCCCGGCGAGGAAGCGCATGCGCGCCAGGTGCGCCAGGTTGCGGCCGGCGTTCTCCATCATCTGGATGAGCTCGATGCGGTAGTCCTCGATCATCGCCCGATCGACTTCCACCATCTGGGCGGTGTCGACATAGGCGATCGAACCGCCCGCCGGATCACGCGTCATGAGAACTCCTCCGAGGCTCGGCTAACCTCGGCCAAAGACCGGCAGCGAAACGCCGGTCACCGCCCGCGACGCGTCGGAAACAAGAAAGGCGATCACATCGGCGATTGCGTCCGGCTTGACGAATTTCGATGCGTCTGCGTCGGGCATGGCTTCCCGGTTCTGCGGCGTGTCGATCGTGCCGGGCAGCACCGCGTTGACCCGAACCCCGGCGGCTTTGACCTCGGCGGACAGGCTCTCCGTGAATCGAAGAACGGCGGCCTTTGAGGCGCTGTAGGCGGCGAGACCCGGGGGGCCGGTGAGCGCGGCGCCGGCCGAGACATTGACGATCGAGCCGGCGCCGTTCTCCAGCATCGACGGGATGACCGCGCGACACATGAGAACGGTGGTCCGCAGGTTGACCATCATCATCATGTCCCACGTGGACAGGTCTTCGTCATGCACGGCTTTGCCGCCGCGGAAGCCGCCGACCGTATTGACGAGAGCGTCGATGCGGCCGAAGCGCCCCCGCGCGGACGCGACGACCTCCCGCACGCTGTCTTCCGAGGTCAGGTCCACGCCTCCGGCGAGCAAGCGCTCGGGCCTTGATTCGAAGACCTGCTCCAAACGCTCCTGCGAGCGATCGATCAAGACGGTTTTCGCCCCGGCGGCATCCAGGACGGACGCGACCGCCGCGCCCAAATTGCCGACCGCGCCGGTGACCATCGCTATCTTGTTTGACAGGTCCATCATGTCGATGCGCTCTCCCGTTCTGCCGACTGCGTCAATTGCGGGCGTCAGTCCGGCTTGCCGACGATCGCGGCAAGAATGACGCCGTAGACGACATGCGCCGCCAATGCAGCCATCATCGGCATTCCGAACCCGAAGAAGATCGGCATCCCAGCCAGCGGAACGACCACGACCATCGCCAGCAGCCACAAGAGCACGCCCCAAAGCGCCCCTCTCAGCAGATAGGGGCCGGGGAAGTGCCGGAAGGCGATGAGCACGTAGCCGATCGGAAAAACGACCAGGGCAAGACCGAAATGCGCGATCGCTCCCAGGATATGGCCCTGCGGAAGTCCGAGGATATTGGTCACGAGGTTGGCGGGGCTCATCGGCGCGATGCCCAACATGGTCGGCGCCCCGACGCGCATCATCATTTCAAGCACAATCGTGGCCACCACCGCGCCGGCGGCAAGGCGAAGTCCTTTCTTGCGCGTATCGTCGAAACCGATTGCAATTGCATTGTCCATGGCGAAGCTCCCCTGCTTCCAGTTGAATGACGATTGGATCAAGCCGTTCGCACGGCCAGGTGGTCGCCGAGGCGCAAGCCCCAAGCGAAAATGGTCAACGCCGGATTCACCCGAACTCGACCGCGGCAAAACGCTGCCGTCGCCGACATACAATCCCTGCATTCCGTGGACTTTTCCGTCGGCGTCGACCACCGTGCTCTGGGGATCGTTCCCGGTCACCATGCTGCCGAGCGCATGCGCCGTGCCGGCGAGCCCCATATATTTGTCCGCCCCGACGAGGCCGGCGCGCAGCAAACGCCGAACCCACGCGTTGACGACATTCCGATGCTCCCGGAACGACGCTTCGATTCGATGCAGCTCGTAATCCATCAAGGGCGTGCCGCTGCCCGCGCACGAGACGATGCGGTTCTCCGGATGGGAGCCGTCTTCCGTCGTCACGAAAAAGCCGATGGCCCGCGCGCCGGCGGCTCGCACGACGAATTTCGGCACCGCGGCGGGCAGCTCAACGCCGAGGATGTCGCCGTCGATCCAGCCAAGGCATTGGACGGTCGAATGCGGGTACGCGTCGTTGTAGATGATCGCCGTCTTGCGAAGGACATCGTGTCGGGAAAACGGGGAGAAGCCGATGACCGCCGAGTTGATGTGGAGCTTGAAATTCGCGCCGACCGCGCCGGCGCAGGGCAGGCTCGAGACAAGCCCGGTCGCATGAAGGTAGTCCTCGAGAAGGCGAGGCGACGTCATCGCTCCAGCGGCGAGAACGACGACCTTCGCCGAATATGTCGACCCGTCCGCGCAAGCCACTCCGGTCACGATCGCCGGGTCGGCGTCCGAGGCGACGAGCTTGACGACAGGCTTCCCGGTGATCAGCGTGAAGTTTGGCTTGTCCTTGATTTTTTCCAGCAGGCACCATTCGGAATCGGACTTGTAGCCGGACGCCGACGCGTAGCCGTCGAAGTGCTTCGCTTCATTGGGATCGTCGAGGATCGCCCGCTTCAGCCCGAGCGGCAGCAGCTGCGGCTTCCACGCCGGGTCGGCGCCGGTGATCCTGTCGAGGAGCGCCTGGAGTTCCGGCTCGTTTTGAAAAGTCTGGATGTGGAGGAGCTCTTCCGCCTCATCGTAATACGGCGCCAGCGTCTCATAGCCGAACGGCCACGCCAGGCATTGATGCTCCTCGTCGGCCTTGAACTCTCGCGGCGTCAGGCGCAACAGCGCCGCGCCGTACCACTTGGTCTTGCCTCCGACATTGTAATACTCGCCCGGAATGAATTCCCGGTTCTGGCCGTCGACCCAGGTCTGCTTGTTCTTGAACACGCCGTCCTTGAACACGGCCTTCGTGTCCAGGGTCGAGCCGTCCCGCGGCAGGCGCCCGCCTTTCTCGAGGAGAAGCACCCGACGGCCGGCATTGGTCAGCTTGTAGGCGACGCTGGCGCCTCCGGCGCCGCTGCCGACGATGATTGCGTCATACTGATCCGTCATGGGCGTTCGTCCTCATCCCCTTGCGCGGTCGTCAGGTCTTTGCGTTCCGCCACGCGGGCCTTGGTCGCCGCTTGCGGGTTCGTAGCCGCAATGGATGCAGCGAAAGCCCCTGTCGTGGTTGAGCTTGGCGCAGAACCAGCCGCGCCCCAGCTTGGCCAAATGGAAAAGCTCGACCGCGGCGAGCATTCCCAGCACCGGCGCCGTGAAATAGAGCCAGAGATATGTAAACTCGCGGGCCGGGGCGGCCGAGGCGAATGTCCGCGCCGGGTTGATGCTCATGCCCGACAGCGGGGCGAAACAGACGATGTAGGCCGCCACCATGACGCCTGCGAAGTATCCGACGTGAGGCGTCGTTCGCTCCAACGAGAGAGCCGTCAGCACCACCAGCATGAGACCGCCCGCCATCGCCGCCTCGATGAAATAGGCGACCGCGACGCCTGCTTGGCCCGGCAGCGTGTTGATGAAGCCGACTGGCGGTTCGGAAAAGGCGGCTCCGAGCAACGCCCAGACCAGAACGATGCCTGCGGTTCCGCCGAGGAACTGGGCGAGAATATAGAGTCCCGCGTCAATCGGAGCGATCTTGCCAAGCCGCAGGAAGGCGAGCGTGACCGCCGGGTTGATGTGGGCGCCCGACTGCTTGCCCCAGGGCGAAAAGATGATGGCGACTGCGGTCAGTCCCATGGCTAGTCCCATCAGCGCCAAACGTATTCCGCCATTGGGGATCGCTGCGTAGACGGGCGAACCGGGATATTCGAGCACTGTCGCAAACACGCCGGCGGAAACCATGAACGTTCCGAGCCCCCAGGCTTCCATCAGGTATTCGGGCCAGTGCGCGCGGAGCGCTTGCGCAAGGCTCAGCCGTTTCGCCGCCACCGGCATTTCCTACGCTTCCGCCTTGCCCGGTCTTTGCCGGGGCTGCATCAGTTTGGCGATCAGCCCCGTCCACCCAGTCTGATGCGAGGCGCCGACGCCGCGGCCCGTCTCGCCATGGAAATACTCGTAGAAAAGAACGTAATCGCGAAAATGCGGATCGGTCTGGAACTTCTCGACCTCGCCGAACACCGCGCGTCGGCCGTCGCCATCCCGCATGAAGATGCTCATCAGCCGACGCGAAATATCTTCAGACGCCTCCAGAATGGTGACGTAGCGACCCGAGCCGACGGGGCACTCGATCTTGAAGTCGTCGCCATAATAGTAGTGGAAGCGCTGCATCGATTCGATGAGCAGGAAATTCACCGGCATCCAGATCGGCCCCCGCCAGTTGGAGTTGCCGCCGAACATGTAACTGTCGGATTCGCCGGGCAGATAGGTGACGGTATGTTGCTCGCCGCCGCAGCCGAAACGATAGGGACTGGCGCCGTGGACTTTCGAGAGGGCGCGCACGCCGTAGTCGGAGAAGAATTCGCTCTCGTCCAGGACCCGCGCAAGCAACCGCTTCATGCGGTGGCCGCGCAGCAAAGACAACAGATGCCGGCGGCCGGCGCCGGGTTCTTCCCAGCGTGAGACGAGCGCCGCGAGATCCGGGCGGTAATTCAGGAACCATTTGAGCCGCCGATGGAACCCCGGCAGCTCCTCAAGCAGTTCGGGCTCCAGAACCTCCACCGCGAACAACGGGATCAACCCGACCATCGAGCGCAGCCGCATCCGGTAGGCCGCGCCGTCGTCGGTGCGCAGCATGTCGTAATAGAACTTGTCCTCTTCGTCCCATAAGCCGGCGCCGCCACCCTGGAAGTCGGTCATCGCCTCGGCGATGTGCAGGAAGTGCTCGAAGAACTTGGTCGCGATGTCTTCGTAAACATCGTTGTGGCGGGCGAGCTCCAAGGCGATCCGCATCATGTTGAGGCAGTACATCGCCATCCAGGACGTGCCGTCGGCCTGGTTGATGTAACCTCCGGTCGGCAGGGGGCGCGAGCGATCGAATACGCCGATATTGTCGAGGCCGAGAAAGCCGCCCTGAAAGATGTTCCGGCCTTCGACGTCCTTGCGGTTCACCCACCAGGTGAAGTTGAGCAGGAGCTTGTGGAAGACACGCTCGAGAAACCGGAGATCGCCGCGATCGCCGCGCTGTTTGCGGTCAATCTCGAACACACGCCAGGTCGCCCAGGCGTGCACCGGCGGGTTGACGTCGCCGAGGTTCCACTCGTAGGCCGGCAACTGACCGTTCGGATGGCTGTACCATTCGCGCGTGAGCAGCACGAGCTGCTCCTTGGCGAAGGCCGGATCGATAAGCGCCAGCGGCAAGCAGTGGAACGCGAGGTCCCAGGCGGCGAACCAGGGATACTCCCACTTGTCCGGCATGGACAGCACGTCCGCCGTGTTGACATGCTGCCAGTCCGAGTTGCGGCCGCGCCGTCTCTCGGCCGGCGGGGCCGGCTGCGTCGGATCGCCGTTCAGCCACTCGGGCACGTCGTAGTAATAGAACTGCTTGGTCCAGATCATGCCCGCCAAAGCTTGCCGCTGCACCAGCCGCGCGTCCGGATCGGCGAGATCCTTCTGCAGGTCGGCATAGAAATCGTCGGCGTCCTTCCGGGCCCGCGCCAGAATCGCATCGGCGTCTTCAAACGGATTGGAGAGCTGCGTATTGGACAGGCGCAGCCGGACCGTGGCGGCGCCGCGCGCGGGAACGCTTACGCGGTAGTGCGGCGCGGCCTTCGAGCCGACCCCGAGCGGATTGACGGCCGCCGCGTCGCCCTCGACGACGAAGCTGTTAATCCCGTCCTTGAAATAACCTTCCGCCTGGTTGGAGCCGTACAGCTTGCGGAAATTGGTCTCGTTCTCACAGAAAAGCAGCTCAGGGCCGCCCTCGCAATAGAGCCTGAACGTTCCCAGTTTTTCATGCTGCGCCTCGAGCCCGACGCCGTCCAGCCGCGCGATCCTCGGTTTGGGCGCGCCGTTCTTCCATGACCACGTATTGCGGAACCAAAGCGTCGGCAGGATATGCAGGGGCGCCGCGTCCGGCCCTCTATTGTGGGCCGTGACAACCATGAGGATGTCGTCCGGGGAGGCCTTGGCGTACTCGACGAAGACGTCGAAATAGCGGTCCTCAGCGAACAGACCGGTGTCGATCAGCTCGAACTCCGGCGACAGCTTGTCCCAAGACGGGTTGCGGTTGCGGAGTTGGGCGTATGGGTATTCCCCTTGAGGGTATTTGTAGAGCATTTTAAGATAGGTATGCGTCGGCGTCGCATCGAGATAATAGTAATACTCTTTGACATCCTCGCCGTGATTGCCCTCCGGCCCGGTCAGGCCGAAAAGCCGCTCTTTCAAATAAGGATCGCGTTCGTTCCACAGGGCGAGCGCCAGGCAGAGACGCTGCTGATCGTCGCTAACGCCGGCAATGCCGTCTTCACCCCACCGATAGGCGCGGCTCCTGGCTTGCTCATGCGGGAAATTGGACCAGGCGTTGCCGTCCCCGCTGTAATCCTCACGCACCGTTCCCCACTGACGTTCGCTCAGATAGGGTCCCCAGCGTCTCCATCTGGCCGCGCCGCGCTCGGCTTCGGCGAGTCGGCGATGCTCCGCCGTCATGTCCTTGCGCTCCGTCGTCCCCGCCACGGTTCCGGTCCTTTCTTCGGATCGATTTACTGAAGGTCGCGGCGCGTTGGCGGCCTCAGCCTCCGGTCACCAATCCAGGATGCAACGCACACCGCTTTCGGCGCAGCAGGCGGAAGGAATTCAGACGGCGTCTGATTCATCCGTGCGCCCCCCGAGAGGATACTTCAGTTCGTCATGACGGCGCCGATCCGGCGGCGCGCTCCTGAGTAGAGGATCTTTCTTGCACACGATTTTGTTTGCATTGATTTCGATCTCCCCAAAAAAAAATCGGTGACGGGCGCATTGGCGCAGGAGGCCAATGGGCCGAAAATCCACCTACCGCATAAATGGATGCTGCCGGCGCAGCAAGATTGCAGGACGAATGATCTACAAAGATCAAACGCTGTTCAACCGACACGCTGCCGCACAGAGATCGGAAAACCGACGAAACGCCGCCGGAACGAGGCGCGCCCAATCAATTTTTCAGGCTGCCGCCGCCGCCTGCGCTCACGAACTCGTGAGGCTGAAGCACCCAGCCTGCGAGCCGCCGAGACGGCGCCATGTCCGGCTCGAGCGGGCAAGCGTGCGTTTTCGCAAAGGCGCGATACGGGTCTGCCGACGATCGCTGGACGACGATCAAGATCGTCCGTTCGATCCGCTCGCGCCCGCGATGTTCTTTTTCAGCAGTCGGTCGATTTCGCCATTCGCCTTGAGGTCCTCGATCGCCCGGTTCAAGAGGTCGACGAGAGATCGCCTGCCCTTCTTGACCGCGACGCCAAAGGGCTTCTCGTCGAACCTGTCGCCGATATCAATGATGTCAAACCGATCCGCGTGATCAGACGCTCCTCGCATCGCCAGCAGGTTGATCATATCGTTGGACGCGGCATCCGCTTCGCCCTTCGCCACCGCCTCCAGACCTCCGAAACTCAAGGGCGTAACGATCAGCGTTGCGTCCGGCATGGAGGCCCGCATTCGCCGAAGCGAGATCGAGCCGGCAGTGGCGGCGACGCGCTTGCCCTTGAGGTCGTCGAAGCCCTTTATGCTGCTTCCCTTGGGCACGAGAAGCCCCTCGCGCGTGACGAGGTAGGGAACGGAGAAATCCACCTGCTCCACGCGGTCCGGAGTGATCGTGATCTGTGACAACACCATGTCGACCAGATCGCTTTGCAATGCCGGGATGCGCTGTTCGTCCGTGACTGGAGAGAAATCGATGCGGTCAGGCGCGCCGAGCAGCTTGTCCGCTATGGCTCTGGCGAGGTCCGTCTCGAAGCCCTCGATCTGGCCCGTTCGCGGATCCTTGTAGCCCATGCCCGGGATGTCAAAAGCGACACCAGCAGTAATTCGTCCTCGCGATTGAACCGTGTCCAAGCGTGCCTCCCGATGATCCCGACTTGAGCGACGATCGAATCTATTGCTCTGCCGAGCGCCGGGACGTCAAGCGCGAGTGTGAGCGGCCGCATCGATCCGGCGACGCTTGCGATCGAAGAGGCCGGACCGGATAGGCGAGCCCCCTTCCAACGCAAGCGGCAGGCGGGAAGCACGTCGACTTCAAGCCGATTTGATTGCGGCCCATAGGCTTGTGTTCTTGGCGGTCCCTGACCACACCCAGCCCCAGACCCCGCAGGCAACGGCGGCGGCGACCGGCGGCGCGACCCAGTCCCAGGTGGTCGCGTCGACCGGCAGGTGGACGACGCTGTTCGCGGCGCGGAAGCCCCCGCTCGCGAAATCGACCGGATTTTCTCCGCCCAGATCAGCAGGCAGCGATATCGTGACTTGTCCGATCAACTCCAATCCAAGCGCCACGAGAAGAAGAGCAGCGAACCCAGCAAGGAGCCCCTGAACGATGCGAGATCGCGCACATAGACCGGGCGATTGTCGCGGCTGGTGACGAGGAGAAGGCCGATATCGGGCACGCCGGAAAGCGTCTGGCCGGCCGCGACCGTGCGGGTCAGGCCCGTCTCGCGCACCTGGCCGGCGATGAAGGAGCGGTTCGCGTCCTTCACCTTGCCGACCAGCTGTTGCAGCGTGATTCCGTAAAGCGCAAGCTTTTCCGGATCGGGCTCCACCCGGATCTGCTGCGGGTTGCCGCCCGAGATGTAGGAGAGGCCGACATCGTCGACCTTCATCAGCTCGGCGCGCAGCTTGTCGGCAAGCTCGTACAGGTCCTTGTCGGTCCAGCGCGCGGCCGCCTCCGGCCTGGGAGACAGCGTGAGCACGACGATCGCCACGTCGTTGATGCCGCGGCCGACGATCAGCGGTTCGGGAATGCCGACCGGAATGCGGTCGTAATTGGCGCGGATTTTTTCGTGCACGCGCAGGATCGCGTCCTCGGCCTTGGTGCCGACCAGGAAGCGCGCCGTCACCATCACGCGGTCGTCCTGGGTCTGGCTGTAGACGTGCTCGACGCCGTCGATGCCCTTGACGATCGCTTCGAGCGGCTTGGTCACGAGTTCGACCGCGTCCGGACCTTTAAGCCCGTCGGCGACGATGCGGATGTCGACCATCGGCACGCTGATCTGCGGCTCCTCTTCGCGCGGAATGACGAGCAGCGCGATGAGGCCGACCGCGAGCGCCGCGAGGAGGAACAAGGGGCGTGAGCGGCGAGCGGATGGTCGCCGCGGTGAGCCGCCCGGACAGGCCAAGCTTCATGGCTGCACCAGCCGGTCGCCCACTTTAAGCCCGGACAGGATTTCCAGGCCGTCCGGCATGTCCGGACGGGGCTGCTCGCGCCCGCGCTGGACCGGAACATCGTCTGCGGCGCCGCCGTCGCGCAGAACGCGGACGTAATCGACGCCGAAGCGCGTCGTGAGGAAGCGCGCGGGCACGACGAAGGCCGGGCGCTCGCCGCCGGACACCCAGACCCGGACACGCTCGTTGACGAAATAGTCGCCGAGCCCCTCGCACCACGGCGTCGGCGACCACGCGGCCGTCCTCGATCTGCGGGTAGACCAGGCGGATCACGCCGAACTGGGGGCCCTCTTGCCCAGTTCCTCGCCGTCGAGCCGCACCGGATCGCCCGCCTTGAGAAAGCGCGCATGGCGCTCCGGCACGCGCAGGCGCAGCACGAAATTCTGCTCGGCGATCGTCGCCACCGGCTCGCCGGGCAGCACCACCGTGCCGGGCGTGACCGGCACTTTCAGCACGCGGCCGGAGGTGGGAGCAAGCACATTGCCTTCGGCGAGCTGCTGCTCGATCACCGAGCGCTCGGCCACGCGGGCGCGATGGAGATTGTTCGCCACGTTGAAGGCTGTGCGCGCCTCGTCGAGCCGCGTGCGCGGAATGGTTCCACGCTCGAACAGGCTTTCCGCGCGGGCAAGGTCGGTCTGCGCCTGCGCAAGTTGCGCGTCGATGCCGGCGATCTGCGCATCGAGCGACTTCATCTGGAGGATCAGCTTTTCGTCGCCGATCGTTGCGACCGTCTGGCCGCGCTCGACATGATCGCCATAGGTGACCGCGAGCCGCGCGACGGTGCCGCCGATCCGCGCCCGCGCCGGCACCACATTGGCGCTTTCCACCGTGGCGAACACGGCCTTCTCGTCGCCGACCATGACCGGCGCGACGGTGAACCCGTCGTTCGCCGCGGCAGGCGCGGACAAGGCCATCCACACCGCCGCTGCGATCGTCAACGCTGGCGCGAGCGCAGGAACCGATCTGCTCATTCCCGACTCCTCGCCGGGCGGCGTTTGGATGCGGACGTCCGTCGCGCGAGCGGCGGCGCGCACGCCGGCGCCTGCCCGCAATAGACGCGATAGAGCGTGGTCAGAAGCTCGCGCGCGGGCGCGCTCGCGATTGAGTACCAGACGGTCTGGCCGTCGCGCCGCGGCGTGACGAGGCCGTCCTTGCGCAGCAGCGCGAGGTGCTGCGAGACGGTCGAATCACGCAGTCCGAGAAGGTCCGCAAGCTCTCCGACCGACCGCTCCCGCTCGATCAACTGGCAAATGATCATCAGCCGGTGCGGATTGGCGAGCGCTTTCAGGAGTTCGCTCGCCTCCGTCGCCGCGGCCTGCATGTCCTTCGGCACTATTTTCATATTTTCGTAGATACGCGATCTTCGATATTTCGTCAATGCCGGCTGGTCCGCCGGAGCAAACCGCGCGGGAATGCTCGCGCCGCCGCCGTTCCCGGTCCGCATGGGCTGCGGGGATCATTTCCGATCGCCGAATGCTTCCAAGGCCGCCCGAAGCTCCGGATGGGCGGCGGCATGGTGGCGAAGAGGAATGCCTTGCGCTATGGCGTCCCAGGCCTGGCGGATGCTGGCGGCCCCGCCTCTGGGTCCCATCGGATGTCCGAACACGCCGCGGCCGGGCACGAAGCCGAAGTCGACGCTTCCCACCTTGCGGTAGACGCCGTCCAGCGTCCCGGCCCAATCGCTGCCGCCAGGGGCCGGGAGGCAGGGCTTGATCGGCCCCATGGGCTCGAGACAGGCGCGCACGCAGTCCAGGACCTCGTGCTCGGGGGTCATCATGCGGCGGCCGAAGCCGGGCATGATGACGGCGTCGAATCCGGCCAGCCGCTGCAGGCGGGTGAGCACGCGGGAGTGAACGCCATAGCCCGCCAGCCGGCTGAATGCGGCGATAAAGGGAAAATGCGCGATCAACGGAACGGATGCGTGCCGGCGCAGCATCCGCACGCCGCTCAGGCCGACCGGCATCGCGTTGACGAGGAGCGCATTAGCGCCTTTCTCGACCGCCAGATCGTGCAGCGCGACCAGCCGGTCCACTTCATCGGTGATATTGGCGAGATAGATCTTGGGCACTCCGGTCTCGCGCTCGGCCCGGCGGCGCGCCTCGCCCAGGGCGCGGCGCGCTCGGCAAGCGGGCACCACGGGATGTCGGCCAGCATCTCGTCGTCCTTGGCGATGTCGAGCCCGCCCAGCCAGCTCTGATAGCCGAGCTCGGCGAAGGGTTGCGCCGGCAGCCCGATGTTGGGCTTGATGACGCCGAAGAAGATGGGGCGGTCGAAGGCCTGCAGGCGCTCGCGCAGCCCGGCGACGCCGAATCTCGGACCCTCGAACGCGGCCAGATAGGAGTCCGGGAAACGGATGTCCTGGAGCCGGATCAGAGGAATGCCGGGCGAGAAGAAGACGCCTTCGCCGCAGACCGCGGAAAGCAGATTGGGAATGCGGGGGCCGAAATTGCCGTGCGGGTGTGCGATGGTGGCGCGGCAGGCATGGACGGGCCCGCGCGCGGCGCATTCCACCGGAATGCTGAACCCGGACGGGCGCGGCTCTGCCGCCAGCTCCAGCACTTTCGCGGCAAAGCGCGGGCGGAAATCCTCGTCGACGCCGACGCGCCGCCACTGCGCGGTGGATTGCTCGCTGCAAAGATGCGCGGCGGCCTCGCGGGGGTCGCCGGCGCATTCGAAGTCGAAGTCGAGCTCGATATAGTCCTCGGGATCGAGGTCCTCGCGCCTGGCGTAGAAGCCTGCGATATCGTCCGGCGTCATGGGATCAGTCGATCCCCAGGAGCTGGAGCTCGAGCCCCCGGCGCTCGCGCGGTCCGTCCAGCTCGATGAAAAAGATGGACTGCCAGCCGCCGAGGACGAGCTCGCCGCCGGACAGCGGGATCGTCTCGGACGAGTTCATGAAAAGCCCGAGAAGGTGCGCGTGAGCATTGTCGCGGCCGTCCACCGGCGCGAGATTGTGCAAATAGTCGCCGTCGCGCGGAACCATTCGCTTCAGGTGGGTGACCATGTCGCGCTGAAGCTCGGACTCGCGCTCGTTGACGTTGACCCGCGCCGTGGTGTGCAGCGAGATCAGGGTCAGGAGACCGTCCTTGATCCCGCTTGAAGCGACCCAGTCCCGGATTTGTTCGGTCATGTCGATGATCTGGATGGGCTCGACGGTCTCGAGCTCGATCCGGTGTCTGAGGATTTTCATAAGAATGCCTTGAGCGCCAGGAAGACCGGACAAGCAACAGAGGGGACTCCGGCGACTTGGTGCGATCCCGGGCCGTCTGCGGAGACTTAGCTTGCCGGCCTCGCCCAGGCAAACGCAAGGCTTGCGCGGCCCTGTAAAGGATTTCGCCCGGATGAGCGCCGCGCCCTATTCGGGGCTGCAGGGCCTCGCCGATCGACGGCGTGCCTTTAACAAAACCAAACCCGACCGCCCGGAGCTGCGTTCAACGCCCTCAGGCGCGCGGCGAGTTGCGCGACGCTCTCGTTCACCGCCTGTGCACGCCGCCCGCCCTGGGCTGCGCACGGGTCGTCGACTTGGGCAACAGCTTGGATGGCGCGGAAAGTCGCCGCTTCACAAATCATAGGGCCGAAACGCGGCCACGGCGTCGCCCCGTTCATAGGTCGTCGGATCCGGAACAGCGCAATAGCTCATGCTTCCGCGCATTTCCTCGACAGAGACGTAGCCATGCTCATCAAGCCAGCCATCAAGCGCCGTCAGCATTCGACCCGCGTATTCCGTGCCGTTCTGCAGGAGTGCGGAGGCTGTGTAGACCACGCGCGCCCCCGCCATGATGCATTTCACCACATCCCGCTCGCTGCGTGCGCCGCCGGCGATCGCGAGGTCCGCAGCGACCTGACCGTGCATGATGGCTGTCCAGTGCAGCCGAACGCGCAGCTCGTCCGGCGGGTTCACTTTCAGCGACGTGATGATTTCGCGGTCCTCGATATCATAGTCCGACTCGCAGACGCGACTGAACAGGATCAGCGCATCGGCGCCCGCCTTCGACAGGCGAAGACCGAAATTGGCCGGCGCGGTGAAGAACGGCGACAGCTTGACGGACAATGGCACCCGGAGAGTCCTCTTCATGTGCGAAACAAGTTCGAGGTAGCCGCGCTCGACCTGCTCTGCGGTCTGCCTCGGGTCCGTCACGATCGAGTAGACGTTCAGTTCGATCGCATCGGCGCCTGCCGATTGCATAAGCCTTGCGTACTCGATCCATCCATCGCGGGTTTGGCAGTTCAGGCTTGCGATGACCGGGATGTCCACGCGGGACTTGGCGTCGCGGATCAGATCGAGATACCTGTCCGGGCCCAGACTGGAGGTCTCCAAATCGGGGAAAAAGCGCAACGATTCGTAAAAGCTTTCGGCGCCGCGTTGGACGTCGTCGTGAACCTGTATCGTTTCGAGGCCGAGCTGTTCTTCGAATAGCGATGGCAAAACCACCGCGGCAATTCCTTGGTCCTCGAGCCGCACAATGGTGTTTACGGAGTCGCAGAGGCGGGCACCCGACGCCACCAGGGGTGCTTTCAGCATCAATCCCATATACCGGGTTTTCAGGTCGCTCATCTGCGTTTCTCCCCGTCAAAGGTCCGCCACTCGCCGCCCGCCGCGCGGGCCGCGCCGAAAAGTCGGTGAACGTGAGTTTGTCCTCCCGCCAAAGGATGACTGGTCATCAGAAATCACGCTTCGTTAGCGCGACATTCCTTGGCAGGTTGATTACGAGCTTGCCCTATGGGCCGCTTTCAGTAAATTTGAATCTGCTGAATGCTCGGTTCAGGGGCGCTTAATGCGGAATATCACCCTGAAGCACCTAAGGTTTGCCGCGAGCGCGGCCCGCCTGGGGAGTTTTGCGGCCGCTGCGGAAGCGAACAACGTGACGCCGCCGGCGGTGACGATGCAAATCCGGCAACTCGAAGAAGAGATCGGCTTGCCGCTTTTCGAACGGACAGCGCGCGGACTTGAGCCGACGCCGGCCGGACAAGAGGTTCTTCTCGCCGCGCAACGAGTCGAAAACGCATTGGAGGAATGCCGCGAGGCGCTGCTCGCTTTCCAGTCGCTCGACGCCGGGCGCGTGACCGTAGGGGTGGTGTCGACGGCGAAATACTTCGCCCCGCGCATGTTGGCGGCATTTTCCCGACTGCATCCGAAGATCGAAGTCAAATTGGTCGTGGGCAATCGCCAATACATCATGGAGAGATTCGAGGCTGGGATATGCGACCTCTGCGTCATGGGGCGGCCGCCGCAAACGGCCGAAGTCGAAAGCCACTTGCTCGGACCGCATCCATATTTCTTCGTTGCGCCGCCCGATCATCCGCTCGCGGGCCGCGCCGACCTTTCGCCGAGCGCGCTTGCGGGCGAGAGTTTCCTCGTTCGCGAGCTTGGTTCGGGTACGCGGCATTTGATGGAAGCCTTTTTCTCGAGCGCGGGAATCATCCCGGTGATCGGCATGGAAATCGGCTCGAACGAGACGATCAAACAGGCCGTGATGGCTGGTCTCGGACTGACCTTCATCTCGGCCCATACTTGCGCCGCCGAAATCCACGAGCGTCGCCTCGTTGCGCTCGATGTCGTCGGGCTTCCGATGCTGCGCAATTGGCTCGTCGTCCGCCTTGCCGCAAAGCGCCTCATGCCAGCGACGCGATCCTTGCGGGACTTCCTGATTGCCGAGGGCAGTTCGTTTCTTCCCAGACCGTGAGTCGCTGAGCCGACGCACACCAAAGGCTCAAACCGCAGGCCCGGCGCGCCTGTGTGGACGGCAGGCCGGAGACATTTTTGCCTTCCGCGCGGAATGCCGCCGGCCGGGGTCCCCGCGGCTGCTGCGCGCGGGCGGCAGGTGCTCCGTCCACCCCGTCGCAGTATCGGGGGCGGGGAAATCGGTGCGCTCGCGCGCCAGTCGCGGAAGATCGATCGAAAGCGTTGCGCCGACACATCGGCGCAGCCATCCGTTCGATCAACGCCAGCATCGCCATGTTGCTGAGCGGCTGCCGGGGTGCGCGCCAGGAATCAGGTGCGGTGCGCTTGTCGTCCGGCTCGGATGTCGCCCCGGAATTTCACCGTTCTAATCACCGCTTTAATTTACGGTTTAGAACGGCATGCTCCTCACAGAGCAAATAAATCGATGGCGCGCCCGAAGAGATTCGAACTCCTGACCCCCAGATTCGTAGTTTGCCACCATTCGTTTTCGGCGATTTTCCGCAGCAAGAAATTATACGACGAGACATCGAAAAGAGCACAGTTTTGTTGACGTTCTCGCATCTTAGCGTAGAATTGAAAATCAAGACCCAGAGACGGACACGCCAAAGTTCACCGTTTTAAAACCGTTTTAATGCCATGCGTTCGAACCGTCTTGCGCTTACCGACAAGGCTATTCTCGCCCTCCCCTTCACAAAGTCAGGGCAGCGGCTCGTCCGTGATGCCGAGCTGTTCGGCTTCTTTGTCGTCATTGGCAAGAGGACAAAAACCTTCATGGTGCAGGGCGACCTGCGCGCGAACGGCAAGCGACAGTCTATCCGGATCAAGGTCGGCGAAGTCGGTGAATTGAACACCCGCGAAGCGCGCGCCAAGGCCAAGACGCTGTTGGGATCAATCGCAAAGGGTATTGACCCTCGGCCAAAGAAGGCAGCAGATGCTGAGGGTGTCGATAATGACGGGATCAAGGCTATAGGAAAGAAGGAGACCGGTCCTACCCTACGCGTTGCTTGGGCGCGGTACCGTGATGCGCACCTCAAGCGAAAGGGGCGGAGTGACGGGACGATCGAGAATTTCCGCGACCATGTGGAGCGATTGATGGCGGACTGGCTCGATCAGTCGCTCTCCGTGCTCGGCAACGATCCAAGCGTCGTGGCATTGCGTCACGAGAAGATTACTGCCGACAATGGCCCGTACATCGCCAACGGGTGCATGCGCAGCCTTCGCGCGATCTACAACCATGCACGCAAGACAACGCGATCGCTCCCTGCGGAAAACCCGGTGATCGCAGTCGATTGGAACGCCGAGAAGCGGCGCAATACGGCGCTGGGGCTCGCCGAGCTTGGTCCCTGGGTCGGCGATCTTAGGGCACTGGAGAACCCAATTCGCCGAGAGTTCCACTTCTTCCTGCTTCTGTCAGGCAGTCGGCCGGATGCGCTGAAGCGGGCCAGGGTCGAACACCTGAATTTCCGGACCAGAATCCTGCACATACCCAAGCCAAAGGGAGGTGAGGAGAAGGCGTTCGACATCCCGCTATCACGCGCGATGATCAGCAGTATGGTGCGCGTCATGCGTCTCGGGCGAGTGCTCTATCCCGCCCAGGCGCAAGAGTGGCTTTTTCCGGCTGACAGTACCAGCGGGCATATAGTCGAGCACAAAGAGGATAGAGCCACACTTG
Source organism: uncultured Alphaproteobacteria bacterium (assembly GCA_963712435.1). Lineage (GTDB taxonomy): Bacteria > Pseudomonadota > Alphaproteobacteria > Rhizobiales > Xanthobacteraceae > Rhodoplanes. The sequence continues at coordinate 761,312 of CAVQIB010000001.1, forward strand.
CGAAGTGGGGCAATGACCTTCGGCAGACTTACCGCACCGTTGCCCAAACTGCGGGTATTGCAGACCTGGACATTCATTTGCTGATGAACCACACGGTGCCCGGCGTGAATGCCGGCTACATAACTCGCAACAAGCTTCTTGGTGACCACTTGCGCCAACAGCAGGAGATGATCACGCGCAAGATGGTCGGCGCCGTTCGAGGTCGGCCGAACAGCAAACCGGGGACGCCATGGATTTGGCCTCTTCTACCGGCGCGCCGCATATTGATGGCCGTTCTGCGCAGTACTGAAAATGATCAGGCAAATAGGCGTGCCATGGCCGCATGAGTGGCCGCAACCACCTTGCCAAAAACGATTTCGCCGGGCGGTGTCGTGAAAATAGGCCGGCGAAGCGCCCGCCGTACGCCGAGTTCGAGATCCCAATCCCTCCGCCACTCCATTTTTGCAAAGTCTCTCTGATGCGTTCCGGCCGCGATAAAATTCCACATGTTTGGGACATTCGCCAGCGAACCTCCGCACTGTGGTGAGCCGCCGCGAGCTTAAATTCTCTCTCTCGGGCAATTTCTCTCCAAACCTCCGGACTTCGCCGATTTGGTACGGTTCTTGTAATCCCTTGATATTGAACGCGTTCTGCTTGCACTCACCTCCGTACTTTTTGCAAGACTTTTGGGGAACGGAGAGCGGAGAACGCAAACGGGCCGCTTGATTTTCCTTCATTTTTTGCGAGCCTGGGTACGGTTCGTGGAAGCCTGAATGCCTTCACGCAAGCAGATCGCGCGTGCCGACCCCCGACGAACTGGCGTCGGTTGTAATGTGGACGGCGCCAGCCTTGCCCGCGGAGGTCAGAGTAATTGGGCTCGCGGGGATGACGCCATTAATGGAAGAATTGGATCCTCTGTTCGAGCGTCAGTCAGGCCACAAGATTGTGCCACGCTATGGCTCTGGGGCAGATGGCCGACGCATCATCGAAGCAGGCGAGCCATTCGATTTTGCCGTCCTGAACCCACAGTTCATCCGAATGTTCAGCGAACAAGGCAAGATCGTCGGCGGGACGGCGCGCGAACTATTTAGGAATGGCACTGGTGTTGTGATTCGGGCCGGCGCTGTTAAGCCCGACATCTCAACGCCAGAAGCCTTCAAGGCAGCGGTTATGAAGGCGCAATCCATAGCCTATAGCCCCGGCCGAGCAAGCGGCATTCATGTGGAAAAGGTGCTGGCCCAGCTGGGCATTGCTGATCAGTCGAAATCCAAGACAAAGGCACAGCCTCGTCCTGACGATGTAGCCGCTGCTGTCGCGAGGGGGAAGCGGAACTGGGGTTTGCAGCTATGAACTTGCTGGTCGGGGTAGCGGGTGCTCAAGTAGTTGGGCCGTTCCCGGTGCCCTTGCAGGATTACATCGTCTTCACAATTGGATTGAGCACATCAGCCCAGGATCGAACGGCTGCAAACTCCCTTATTGAATTCCTCCAAAGCGAAACCGCGCGTACCGTGATGCGCAGGCAGGGCCTCGAACCCCTTTAGCTAGGTAGCCAGTTTTGCTCCATGGGCCTGGTATTCGCGCTCATCTGTGCTTGCAGGCAATCGCGAGCTACCTTCCTGCAGCAACCGCGCCGTTGACCGGATCAGCGTTCGCCTGTGCTTTGCTCGTGGGGAGTGGCGGACCGATGTGTCGCGATGTCACCAAAGTGAGAGAAGGAGAGGCGGCCAACCGCAAGCCCCATGCAGCGCCGCGTCCCGTTATTGCTGTTTCGGAAGTCCGGGCTCCATGCCGTGCGCCTTGAATACCAGCCTCGTAGCAGGCTGGGGTCAGCAGCTTGACGAACTCCTGCCCGGCATGACGATTGGGGGACTTGCTGCCGAGCGCCGCGGCGAAAGTGTTATAGAATTGTAACTCGGCGGGATCGGCCCGACCAATTCCACGCCTGGAACGAGGATGACTGAAGCCGTTGTGACGACGCGCCCGGCAATCGTGGCGAGGCGCAACGCGTCGCAGTGGAGAGCCCGGCTTGCGAGGTTCGTCTATCGGTGATTCGACCACGGTAAACGTAACGTCCCTGGATGATCGAGAACAGACCCGCTTCACTGCCTGCCGACACCGCTTACGGCGTACTCCCGAAGCTGCCGTTGGCTAGCGTTGGTCGTCCTTCCAGGAGCGGATCCAGGTCGCTACTCTCGATCGAGCGGGCATCAAGCCCGTTTCAGAAAGCAATGGCCGAGGCAGCGGGTGGGACGAGCACGACAAGCCAAGTGAGGGATAGATCGAACTATTCCGAAAACGCGGCACGCAGCTAGTAGCGGCGATCTAGGGACTGCCAAGTCGGGCAGCGGCGGCGGCCCGTCCGAGATTGGGTGATAGCGAAGGCTGGACACCCCTGAGCGCCGCAATAGCCGAGGTCACTTCTAGCAAGGCCGGAGAAGGCGGCATCGTAAACGCGATGTGTTCGAGGCGCTGGCCAATGTCCTTGTGGCGGATCTCCGGATCGAGGTACGCACCTGCGCAGGTAAGAAGAACGCAAATAGCTTCGAAGATTGTGGTCGATCCCGTCGCGCCACGAAGCTTCTGCAAGACGACATCGCTAGTTAGCGTCGCTAGCGCCGCATCCTGAGCGCGCGCGGCGGCGTGCGCTGCCACGATGCAGGCGAGCTGAACATCGCGGTCGTCGAAGTTGCGGGGATCGTGCCGCACCTGCTCCGTGGCTGAAGCGATTGCGGCCAGCATCTCGGATGGAAAGCCAAAAATGTATCCGAATACGACGTGTTCTCGTAAG
>CAVQIB010000002.1:0-27144 GCA_963712435.1 uncultured Alphaproteobacteria bacterium
CGGGCTGTTCGAGCAGGCGGCGACCGGGCCCAAGGTACTCGCCGGCGGCCAGGTCGTCAGCAATCCGCACAATCAGACCCTGAACGTCGCGATCCAGTGGGGCGTGCTCGGCGTCGTCGTGCTCTACGCGCTGTGGTGGCTGCATCTGATGCTGTTTCGCGGCGAGGGCCTGGCGGCGTGGATCGGTCTGATGGTGGTGGTGCAGAATATCTTCACGTCGCTGTTCAACTCGCATTTGTTCGATTTTCACGAGGGCTGGATGTACGTGCTGGGCGTCGGTGTCGCCGGCGGCATGGTGCTGGGCGCGAGGCGCGATACCGGACCGGCGGCCGCGCATCCGCCTGCAGCCCTGACGGAGCATGCACGGCTACCGCACGCCGATGCTGCTCCAGACCAGCCCGACGCCGGACAGAAACAGCAGCGCCAGCACCAGATCCCTGAAATTGCGGTCGCTCAGCGCGCGATAGGCCCGTGCGCCGAGCCACGCGCCGGTGATCGTTGCCGGGAACGCGATCGCTGCGAGCCAGACCACGTCCAGCCTGACGAGGCCCATGCCGGCCTGCAGGCAGAGCGCGGTGAACAGGACCGTCCAGTTGAAGGTCTGGAAAACGCCGCGCCGCTCGTCCTTGCCCCAGCCGCGCACGCTCGCCCACAAGGTCGGAAGCGCGCCGGACAGGCCGGCGAGGCCGCCGAGGATGCCGCCGGCAAATCCGATTCCCGCATCCGCCACCCGGCCGCCGAACGTGAACGCCATCGGCTTGCGCTGGAAATACAGCGCGACCGGAAACACCAGCAGCAGCACGCCGATGCTGAGCTTGAAGACATTGGGATCGGCATGGGCGATCAGCAGGACGCCGAGCGGCACGCCGGCGAGGCCGCCGATCAGGAACGGCCAGACCAGCGTGAGGTCGAAGCTGCGCCACATCGACGGCATCGTCGAGGTCTGGGCGACCACCGAACAGATCAGCACCAGCGGCACCGCGAGCGAGGGCGGCAGCACGTAGAGCCAGATCCCCAGCGCCGTCATCGCCGTGCCGAATCCGACGAGGCCGGAGACGAATCCGCCGGAGAGCGCGCCGAGCAGCACCAGCGCATAGGCCGCAGTGTTCATCGTTGTTCTATTTCCATCGTCGTTCCGGGACGTGCGAAGCACGAACCCGGAATCCGAGATTCCGGGTTCGCATCTGCGATCGCCCCGGAATGACGCGGCTGAACTATGCCGCGACGTTTACAGCGCGCGATGGGCAGTAGTATCCAACAGCCAACTGCACAAATGGAAACGCCCGATGAACGCTCCGTCCCCCAAGACTTTTCTCGTCTGCCACGGCGCCTGGTCGGCCGGCTGGGCCTGGAAGAAGATGCACCCGCTGATGGCAGCGGCCGGGCACCGCCTGGTGACGCCGACCTACACCGGCCTCGGCGAGCGCGCGCATCTGGCCAATCCGTCGATCGATCTCGAAACCCATATCGAGGACGTCCTCAACGTCATCAAATACGAGGACCTGCGCGACATCGTGCTGGTCGGCCACAGCTATGGCGGCATGGTCGCCACCGGCGTCGCCGACCGCGCCCGGGACCGCGTCACGCAGCTGATCTATGTCGACGCCTTCGTGCCCGCCGACGGCCAGTCGCTGCTCGATCTCAACGAGGTGGCGCGGCCGCGCATGCAGGAGCTCAAGGACAGCGGCGAGTGGCGGATGCCGCCGAACCCGACGCCGCCGGATACGTCGCCGGCCGACCAGGAATGGCTGAGCACGCGCCGCGTCCATATGCCGATCAAGTGCTTCGAGACCGCGCTCAAGCTGCAGGGCGGCCCGCTGACCCTGCCGCGCAGCTACATCTACGCCACCCGCATCACGCCGGCGGACACCTTCGGGCAGTTTGCAACAATGACGAAGAACGATCCGGCCTGGCGCTATCACGAGATCGACGCCAGCCATTCGCCCAACGTCACCGCGCCGGAGGCGCTGACGGCGCTGCTGACGAAGATCGCGGCGGAGCCGCGCGATGAAGCAGATCAGGATCGGCGACATCACCATCGATGCGGTGATCGAGCGCGAAGGCCCGTGGCGGCGGCCGCAGGATTTTTTCCCGGCCTATGACGACGCCGTCTTCAGACATCATCTGGCGACCATGGAGCCGGAGGTGTACGACGCCGCACTCGGGCTGATGGTCATCACCTACCAGACGTTTGTGGTCCGCACCCCGCGCCATACCATCCTGGTCGACACCTGCACCGGCGAGGACAAGGGCCATCCGCCGCCGTTCGATTTTCCCGGCAAGGAGCGCTGGCGCAACGAATTGTTCGCGCTCGGCGTCAGCTACGAGAGCGTGGACTACGTGTTCTGCACCCATCTGCACATCGACCATACCGGCTGGAACACGGTGCTGCGCGACGGCCGCTGGGTGCCGACCTTCCCGAACGCGAAATACGTGTTCCACAAGAAGGAATACGCGGCCTGGGAGGCGGAGCACGCGCGCGGCGCCAATCCGCCCGGCACCGTGTTCCGCGACAATTGCCTGCCGATCGTCGAGGCCGGCCAGGCGCTGCTGGTCGACGACGACTACGCGCTCGACGACACCATCACGCTGACGCCGACGCCGGGCCACTCGCCCTGCCATTGCTGCGTCAACATTTTTTCGCGCGGCCAGCGCGCGGTGGTGGCCGGCGACCTGATGCACCACGCGATCCAGTGCCGCGAGCCCGACTGGTCGGCAAAGCCGGACTGGGACGCGAAACAGTCGGCGGTCTCGCGCCGCAAATTCTTCGCCGAGGTGGCCGACACCGACACGCTGATCCTGCCGGTGCATTTCCCGACGCCGACGGTGGGGCTGATCAAGGCGGATGGGAGCGCGTTCGATTATCGGTTCAAGCGGGATGATTGACGTCATGCCGAAGATGGGGCGTGTACCAGAATGGCCGAAGGAGCCTGGCTCTACATACTCAGATGTTCCGACGGGAGCTACTACGTCGGAACCAGCCGAACCTCGCTCGAAATCAGAATAGCGCAACACAACGACGGCACGTTTCAAGGCTACACAGCCTCGCGTCGACCGGTCGAACTCGTTTTCGCGCAGTGGTTCGATCGGATCACCGATGCCATCGAAAACGAGCGAAGGCTGAAGCGATGGAGCCGCGCCAAGAAGGAAGCACTCATCCGCGGTGATTTCGCGTCGCTGCAACGACTGGCAAAGCGCAAGTCACTCCATCCTTCGCGACGCCCGCCAGCGGCGGTCTGATCAGGATGAAGTCCGCGTCGCTTCTCGGGCGACACACCCCACTCCCTCATGGTGAGGAGCGCGTCGGGCAGCGCTCTTGCGCTGCCCGACGCGCGTCTCGAACCATCTGGCACATTCCTGTTCCATCCTTCGAGACGCCGCGCGAAGAACTCGGCTCTCAGGATGAGGTCCGCATTACTCATCAGCTTGCGAGCAAAGCCGGGCGTGCCAGATGGTTCGAGACGCGTACCGGACAGCGCCAGCGCGCTGCCCGGTACGCTCCTCACCATGAGGGAGTCGGGGTATGTGTCGGTGCTCGCGTCTGGCACCATCGCAAAATGGCGAGGGGTCCGGCGCGTTACGCCGAACCCCTCATTGTCGAAAGATATCAGCCGGCCTGTAAGCCGGGTTTTGTAGGGCACCATCCAGCTTGCGTGGACGATACGTGACGGCCATTCCTCTGGGACCCTGTTTGCACAGGGCCTCGAGCAACCTACCCGGACGGCGAGCCTGACATCGCCCTGCGGAGTTATCGTCTTGCGCGAACATCCCGCGTTGCCGTCCCTATTCGGTTTTGCTCCCGGTGTGGTTTGCCATGCCGTTTCCGTTGCCGGACCCGCGGTGCGCTCTTACCGCACCTTTTCACCCTTACTGCGCCGAAGCCCCGAAGGGCGAAGGCGGAGCGGTTCGTTCTCTGTGGCACTGTCCCTGGGGTCGCCCCCGCCGGACGTTATCCGGCACCGTATGTCGATGGAGCCCGGACTTTCCTCTCCCGCAGCCTTTCGACCGTAGCGGGAGCGGCCGTCCGGCCGACTGACGCGCCTGTGATGGGGGCTTAAGGCCACCGCGTCAAGCCGATAAGGCCCGCGGCGGCGGTCGAAATCGATGATCCGGAAGACCGCGTTTGCCAGCGGCACGGGTTGCTCTAAGGTCCACCCTTTATTTATGGGGTTTTGATCATGGAAAACGAGAAGGATCTGGCGTCGCCGAATTACGGTTCCACGGTGTCCGGTGTGGTCGGCAGCGTGGTCATGGCCAATGCGGCGCGGACCGGGCCGACATGGCTGCGCTATTTCCTGTACGTCTGCATCGCCATCACCCTGCTGGCGACCGGCGTGGGACTGATCGGCAAGCTCGGCAGCATCGGCAGCATCCCGGCCTGCGACGCGCAGACCACGCGCGACACGCTGTCCGACCTCAACAAGCAGAACAAGTTCAGCGCCACGAAATACAACTTCATCAAGAAGGTTTCGGCGTCGGACTCGGAAACGATCTGCACGGCGAACCTGGCGTTGTCGGGCGGCGGAACCGTCGAATACGACTATCGCATCTTCAAGGAGGGCTCGGCCGTCAAGGTGGCGATCACGGAGATCAGGCGCTGACGGCGTAAGTTGCTCTACCGCGCCGCGACCGCCTCGTAGATGTCTTCCTCCTGCGCGGTGTGGAGGCGCACCAGCGTCTCGACCGCCTCGATCAGCCGTTGCGCGTCGCGGATCAGATAGCGGTCGACCTTTTCCGACGGCAGGTCTTCGGCGACGCGGGCGAGCAGGCGGGCGAGATGCAGGATCTCGCGGTGCGCCCGGCTCATGGCGGAGAGGCCGTGGCTCTCGCGCAGGACCGTGGCGAGCTGCGGGTAGACATGGCCCTCGTCGTCGCGCTCGTGGGCGACCACCTGGTCCTGAACCAGCCGCGTTCGCCTCGGCGATCAGCGCTGCCGCGTTCTCCGGAGCGGCATCGTCGAGCGCATCGACGATCGATCGCAGCCGGTCGAGATGGCCGATCAGGGCGAGGTGATCGCGATGCAGCTCGCGTCCGGCCGCGGCGGTCATGGTCCGGCCGGTGTGGCCGTAACCCGCGGTCAGCGCGCGCAGCGCATTGAGGATCACGGCGACGTCGATCGCCTCCTGAACGAGCGCCGCCGGCACCGGCTGCAGCCAGCCGAAGGTCGCCGCCAGCATGGCGAGGATCGAAAGCGTCATGCCCGCGACGATGCTCTGGACGGCGATCCGCCGCGCGCGCTGCGCGATCGCGATCGCCTCGCCGACCCGGTCGAGCCGGTCGGCCAGGATCACCACGTCGGCGGCTTCCGACGAGGCGCTGGCGCCGCGCGCGCCGAGCGCGATGCCGACGTCGGCCGCCGCCAGCGCCGGGGCGTCGTTGATGCCGTCGCCGACCATGATGGTCGGATGCAGCCGCTGCTCGGAGCGCACCGCGTCGACCTTGTCGGAGGGAACGCGCTCGGCCAGCACGGAATCGAGATCGAGGGCGGCGCCGATCGCCTGCGCCGCGCCGGCGCGGTCGCCGGTGACCATGACGATGCGCGCGATGCCGGCCTCGCGCAGCAGCCGGATCGCCCGCGGCGTATCGGACCGAAGTTCGTCGGCGAGCAGCAGGGCGCCGATCGGCCGTCCCTCGACCGCGACGAACACGATCAGCGCCGATCGCCACGAGGCGCGCCGGATCGCCCGGGTCGCCCATTCGGGAGTTGGTCCGCCGGCCATGACGAATTCCCGCGAACCGGCTTCTATCCGCCGTCCCTCGATCACGCCGCGCAGGCCCGAGCCCATGGTTTCCCTGACCCGCTCGGGCAGCTTCAGGCTCAGGCCGCGCTCGGTGCCGGCCTGAACGATGGCGCCCGCGATCACGTGATGCGACGCCTGTTCGAGCGAGGCGCCGAACAGCAACACCTCTTCGGCGGTCTCGCCCGGCGCCACCTCGATCGACAGCAGGCGCGCGCCGCCGACCGTCAGCGTGCCGGTCTTGTCGAACAGCACGGTATGGGCGCGCGCCAGCGCTTCCAGCGCGCCGCCGCCCTTGACCAGAATGCCGCGCCGCGCCGCCCGGGCGACGCCCGCGATGAAGGCGACCGGGGCGGCCAGAATCAGCGGACACGGCGTCGCCGCCACCAGCACCGCGAGGCTGCGCATCAGATCGCCCGAGATCCACCACGCCACGAAAGCCAGTGCCAGCGAGACCGGCAGGAACACCAGCGCATAGCGGTCGGCCAGCCGCACGAACGGCGCCTTGGCGGTCTGCGCCGCGGTGACCATCTTCACGATGCCGGCATAGGTGCTTTCGCCGGCGACCGCGGTCACCGTCATTTCGAAGGTCGCGCCGGCATTGAGGGCGCCGGACAGGATGGCGCCGCCGCGCGCGCGGGCCACCGGGATCGGTTCGCCCGTCAATGCGGACTCGTCGATCACGGCCGCGTCCGAGATGACGACGCCGTCGACCGGCACGACCTCGCCGGCCTGCACCAGCAGGCGGTCGCCGACCGCCACGGCGTCGACCGGCACCTGCTCGATGCGGCCATCGACCTGGCGGCGCGCCTCGCGCGGCGCGCGATCGACCAGCGCGCGCAGATCGTGCTCGGCGCGGGCGATCGCGATATCCTCCAGCACGTTGCCGCCGGAATACATCAGCGCGACCACGGCGCCGGCCAGCGGCTGGCCGAGCGCCAGCGCCGCACTCATCGACACCAGCGCGATCGCATCGACGCCGAACCGGCCCGCGAGGAAATCCCTGACGATCGAGAACGCCAGTCCCGCCACGACGGGCGCGGTCGCCAGCGTCCAGCAGAGATCGGCGAGATCCGGCCGGCCGGCCAGCCAGGCGAGAATTCCCGCCGACAGTCCCGCGATGGCGATCGCTACCAGTGCCCAGCGCAGGACGCGCTCAAATGACATCGCTTGATTTCCGTGCTCATGCCGCTAGCGCGGCTTGTCGCCGAAAACGCGGCGTCCGGGCTTGAGCAAGGTCAATCGTCCGGCAGAATCGGCCGGGTGCTACTTCGCCGCGACGGCCACAGCTTCGGCCGGCAAGCGTTTCCAGCAGCGCCTGCAGGGTGACCAGCGTCGAATGATCGGCGACGCCGTCGACGCGGGCGGGGCGGAAGTGGCGCTGGAAGGCGGTGACCGCTTCCATGGTGGGGCCGTCGTATTTTCCCGTGGTCGGGATGCCGTAGCCGTATTTGGCCAGCGCCTGCTGCAGGCCGAGCACGTCGTCGCCGATGCTGCCGAGTTTCATGGTCTCGCCGCGCACGATCGGGGCCGGCTGCACCCAGTGGCCGACGCCGGAATTGGCCAGGGAATGCCACGGGAAATTTCTCGCCGGGGTCCTTCTTGCGGGCCGGGGCGACGTCCGAATGGGCGAGCACGCGGTGCGACGGCACCTGGCGGCGCAGCATGATGCCCCGGCACAGCGCGATCACGGCGGCGATCTGGCGCAGCGGAAAATCCGGATAGCCCCAGTCATGGCCGCGATTGACGATCTCGACGCCGATCGAACAGGAATTGATGTCTTCCTCGCCGGCCCAGACCGCCACGCCGGCATGCCAGGCGCGTTTGGCCTCCGGCACGCACTGCACGATGCGGCCGTCTTCCAGCACGATGTAATGCGCGGAGACGTCGGTGCCCGCCGTGCACAGCTGCGCGATGGCGCCTTCGACATCGGGCATGCCGGTGTAGTGCAGCACGATCATGTCGGGCAGCCGGCCCTTGTTCCGGTCGCCGTAATTCATCGACGGGATGACGTCGGAGGCGATCGAGGAATCCGGGGTAAAGGTCTTCATGTCCGCGTTGGTCCTCGGGAGCGGGACGGCGCGACGCCTCGAATCAATACCGTTGGATGCGAACGAACCGGGCGGCATAGGACAGGTCAATCCGGGCAGGAGAACGGCAATGGTGCGCCTTCAAGGCGAACCTCATTTACTATTCCTTTACGATGTCGCCGGCGCAATCCGTGAGCCGGCCGCGGGCTTCGCATTTTGGCCGGGTGTGTGCGGGAAGCATCACTTGACGCGGCCAATCGGCATGATTGCAGGCGCATGGCGCGGGAATCGCCGCGCGGTCCGTTCGGGCGCGAAATCCGCCCAAATCCATCAACGCTTTCTTAACGCTAACTGACGTTACTAAGTGGTGAAGAGCCGAACCGGTTTGGGGACGGCCGAGGCCGCATTGACGCTCGAAATCCCGGCACTTGAGATCCCATGGCAGCCCAGCAAATTCCATCGGGAACTCGGGGTTTGCGATCGGGGTCACGCGGGATCGGCAATCGTGCCTGCGTTTTCGGTTCGAACGGTGCTTTTCGACCGGAAAAGCCCGGCGAAGTGCAGACATTTGAGGCGCAATGGGGCCGTTCGCGTCCAGTTTTGGCAAGTCACCCCGGATCGCGCCCGGAGCCGGGGCATGAATCCGGCTGACTCCGCGTCATGTTCCCGTGCTCGGCCGCGAGGCGATCGAGATGCTTCGCCCCCGCGACGGCGGAATCTATGTCGACGCCACCTTCGGGGCCGGCGGCTACAGCCGGGCCATCCTCGATATCGCGGGAACCCGCGTGATCGGCATCGACCGCGACCGCACGGCCATTTCGGCCGGATTCGATCTGGTGGACCAGTCGGCTGGCCGGCTCACGCTGGTCGAGGACCGCTTCTCCCATCTCGCCGAGATCTGCGCCGCGCAGGGCCTGTCCTCGGTCGACGGCGTGGTGATGGACGTCGGCGTCTCCTCGATGCAGCTCGACCAGGCCGAGCGCGGCTTCTCGTTTCGGCTGGGCGGCCCGCTCGACATGCGGATGGGCCATGACGGCCCGACCGCGGCCGACGTGATCGCGGTCGCCTCCGAGGCCGATCTCGCCAACATCATCTATATTTTCGGCGAGGAGCGCTATTCCCGCCCCGTCGCCAAGGCCATCGTCGCCGCCCGCAAGGAAGCGCCGATCGAAACCACCAGGGCGCTGGCCGACATCGTCTCCAAGGTGGTGTGGCCGAAGCCGGGTGAAATCCATCCGGCGACCCGCACGTTCCAGGCCTTGCGGATTTTCGTCAACGCGGAACTCGACGAGCTGTATCTGGCGCTGGCGGCCGCCGAGCGCGTGCTGAAGCCGGGCGGCCGGCTGGTGGTGGTGTCGTTTCATTCGCTGGAAGACCGCATCGTCAAGAATTTCCTGGTCGAACGCGGCAAAGCCGGCGGCGGCTCGCGGCATCTGCCGGAAATGAACCAGGCGCGCGCCGAGTTTCGTCATTCTGACCAAACGCCCGGTCACGGCCGGGGGCGACGAGGTCTCCGCCAACCCGCGCGCGCGGTCGGCCAAGCTGCGCGCGGCCGAACGCACCGAAGCGGCGGCGCATGCCGCCGCGGCGTTGCCGGCATGGCCCGTTCTCGACGACGTGATGAGGGGAGGCTGACCATGCGCATCATCCATCTCTTCGTGATCGCCGCCCTGGTGTTCGCCGCCGCCTATGTCTACCGCATCAAGATGGAATCCACGTCGCGCACCGAGCGCGTGCTGCGGCTGCACGCGGAAATTCGCGAGCAGCGCGAAGCCATCGCCGGCCTGCGCGCGGAATGGGCCAGGCTCGATGCGCCGGAGCGGCTGCAGGGCCTCGCCGACCGCCATCTGCCGCTGAAGCCGCTGGTCGCCACGCAATATGATTCGATGAAGAACCTGCCCGAGCGGCCGCCGCGCTTCTTCAAGCCGGGCGATCCCGATCCGATCGGCGCGATGCTCGAGACCATCGATGCCGCGGTCGATGCCACTACCGTCACAGGCTCGGTGCCGCGGGATCAGCGATGACCGATGCCGGCGACGAAGAGCCGCGAGACCCACCGAACCATGGCGGCAGCGGCTGATCCGCAGCCTGCTGTACGGGCGCAACGTCGACCGCGTCGGCGAAGGCGCGCGCCCGCGTCGGGTTTGCCATCCTGGCCTTCGCGGCGATCTATGCCGTGATCGGCGGCCGGCTCGTGATGTTCGCGATCGGCGCCGACAGCCACGCCGCGCGCCGCACCGCGTCGCAGGACCGCATCGCCACCGCCCGCCCCGACATCGTCGACCGCAACGGCGTGGTGCTCGCCACCGACGTCAAGTCGCCCAGCCTGTTCGGCGAGCCGCGCCGGATCATCGACAAGGACGAGGCGATCGAGCTTCTCACCGCCACGCTGCCGGATCTCGACACCGGCGAAGTGCGTCAACGGCTGGCGTCGAAGAAGGGCTTCGTCTGGCTGAAGCGTGAAATCACCCCGAAGCAGCAGCATGACATCCACCGCCTCGGCATTCCCGGCATCGGCTTCCTGCGCGAGAACAAGCGGGTCTATCCCACCGGCGCCGAAGTCGCGCATCTGATCGGCCTGGTCAATATCGACAACCAGGGCATCGCCGGGATGGAGAAATGGCTCGACAATAACGGTCTGGCCGATCTGCACCGCGCCGGCTTCGCCACCGACCGGCTGCAGCGGCCGGTCGAGTTGTCGATCGATCTGCGCGTCGAGCATGCGCTGCGCGACGAACTGCTCAAGGCCAAGGATAAATACAAGGCCAAGGCGGCCTCGGGCCTCGTCTCCAACGTCAAGACCGGCGAGATCGTCGCCATGGTGTCGCTGCCGGACTTCGATCCGAACAATCCGAAGGAGGCGCACGATCCTGATCGTATCAACCGCCTGACCACCGGCGTCTACGAGATGGGCTCGACCTTCAAGGCGCTGACGCTGGCGATGGCGCTGGATTCCGGCAAGGCCAATCTCAACACCCTGTTCGATGCCCGCGGCGCGCTGCATTACGGCAAATTCGCCATTCACGACACCCATCCGCTGGGCCGCTCCATCACGCTGTCGGAAGTCTTCACCTTCTCGTCCAACGTCGGCGCGGCGCGCGTGGCGCTGTCGCAGGGCGTCGAGGCCCACAAGGCGTTCCTGCGCAAGATGGGTCAGCTCGACCGGCTGCGCACCGAACTGCCCGAGAGCGCCTCGCCGATCGTGCCGAGGCGCTGGGGCGAACTCAACACCATCACCATCGCCTTCGGTCACGGGCTTTCGGTGGCGCCGCTGCAGGCGGTGATGGGCATCAACGCCGTCATCAACGGCGGCTATTTGATCCCGCCGACATTCCTCAAGCGGACCGAAGAGGAAGCGAGAGCGATGGCGAAGAAAGTGGTCAGGACCGAGACCATCGGACAAGATGCGCTACCTGATGCGGCTCAACGCCGAGATCGGAACCGCCAAGAAGGCCGACGTGAAGGGCTATTATGTCGGCGGCAAGACCGGCACCTCGGAAAAGGTCGTCAACGGGCGCTATTCCAAGAAGCAGGTGCTGAACTCGTTCACCGCGATCATGCCGGCCGACAATCCGCAGTACCAGATCCTGATCATGCTGGACGAGCCGAAGCCGCTGCCGGAAACCCACGGCTTCATCACCTCGGGCTGGAACGCGGTGCCGACCGGCGGCAAGGTGATCGCCCGCATCGGCCCGCTTCTGGGGGTCGAGCCGCGGTTCGATCTGCCGCCGTCCGACCGCCTTATTCTTGCGGCATCCAGGGGAAGCCAGTAAGGCTCATTCCATTGCCGCCCGATTCGAAGTTCTTGCCGCGGTTGCCGCGAATTTCCTTAAAGACTTCAGATCGATAAGCGGCGCGCGCGCCGGCCGGACTGGAAGATAATGAGACTTCGCGACCTCTTCAGCGACGACGCCACGCTTGCCCCGCAGGCCGGAACGGTCGTGGTCGCGGGTGCGACCGAGGTGTCGGGCCTGGCGATGGACAGCCGCGCGGTCAAGCCGGGCGACCTGTTCTTCGCGCTGGCCGGAGCCAAGACCGATGGCGCGCGTTTCATCGAAGCGGCGATATCCGCCGGTGCGGTGGCGATCGCCGGCGATCATCCGCCGGCTGATGGCATCCGCGTGCCCTTCGTCACCACGCCGAACCCGCGCCGCGCGCTGGCGCTGGCGGCGGCGAAGTTTTATCCGCGGCAGCCGCAGACCATCGCGGCGGTCACCGGCACCAGCGGCAAGACCTCGGTCGCCGCCTTCACGCGCCAGATCTGGCAGCGGCTCGGTCACGAATCGGCCAGCATCGGCACCATCGGGCTGGTGTCGCCGAAGCGCACCATCTATGGCTCGCTGACCACGCCGGATCCGATCGCGCTGCACCGGCAACTCGACGACATCGCCGGCGAGGGCGTCACCCATCTCGCCTTCGAGGCCTCGTCGCACGGGCTCGACCAATACCGCCTCGACGGCGTGCGCATCGCCGCCGGCGGCTTCACCAATCTTTCGCGCGACCACATGGATTACCATCCTGATGTTGCGCATTACCTGAACGCAAAACTGCGGCTGTTCCGCGACCTGGTCGTGGCCGATGGCGCGGCGGTGATCTCCGCCGATCACGACTGCTCGCAACAGGTGATCGATGCGGCGCGGGCACGACGTCTGCGGATCGTCGCGGTCGGCAGAAACGGCGATGGCGCCGGCGAGGGCATTCGCCTGGTCAATGCCGACATCGACGGCTTCGCGCAGCAGCTGACCCTCGAACATCGCGGGCAGAGTTATCAGGTGCGGCTGCCGCTGGTCGGCGAATTCCAGATCGAGAATGCGCTGGTGTCCGCGGGGCTCGCGATCAGCACCGGCAGCGAGCCGAAAGCGGTGTTCGCAAGCCTCGAACTGCTGGAGGGCGCCAAGGGCCGGCTGGAGCGGGTCGCCGAACGCAACGGCGCGCCCATCTTCGTCGATTACGCGCACAAGCCCGATGCATTGGCAAAGGCGCTGCAGGCGCTGCGTCCTTACGCCAAACGCAAACTGGTGGTGGTGTTCGGCGCCGGCGGCGACCGCGATGCCGGCAAGCGGCCTCTGATGGGCGCGATCGCCGCCGAGAATGCCGACAGCGTCATCGTCACCGACGACAATCCGCGCAGCGAGAATCCGCAACTCATTCGCGCGGCGATTTTGGCCGCGGCGAAAGGTGCCATGGAAATCGGCGACCGCGCCGAGGCGATTCGATCCGCGATCGCGGCACTGCAGCCGGGCGACGCGCTGCTGATCGCCGGCAAGGGCCACGAGACCGGGCAGATCGTCGCTGGCAGCACCCTGCCGTTCAGTGATCACGACGCGGTGGCGTCAGCACTTTCATCGAGGGTGGCATGAGCGTTGCACCGTTATGGACTTCCGGCGCCATGGCGCAGGCGATGCACGCGCAAATCCAGGGCGCGTTGCCCGAAGCGATCACGGGCCTTTCGATCGACAGCCGCACCATCGCGCCGGGCGATGCTTATTTCTCGATCAAGGGCGACGTCCATGACGGCCATGATTTCGTCGCCGCCGCGCTGAAGGCAGGTGCTGCGCTGGCGGTGGTCGAACGCGCCCAGCGCGAAAAATTCGCACCCGACGCGCCGCTCCTGGTGGTGGACGACGTGCTCGCCGGTCTCGTCCAACTGGGAATTGCATCGCGCGCGCGCCTCGATGCGCAGGTGATCGCCATCACCGGCTCGGTCGGCAAGACCTCGACCAAGGAGGCGCTGCGGCGTGTGCTGGAGGCGCAAGGACCGACCCATGCCTCGGCGTCGTCGTTCAACAATCATTGGGGCGTGCCGCTGTCGCTGGCGCGCTGTCCGTCACAGGTCAAGTTCGCGATCTTCGAGGTCGGCATGAACCATGCCGGCGAAATCGAAACCCTGATCAGGATGATACGCCCGCACACCGCCGTCATCACCACGGTGGAGCCGGTGCATCTGGAGTTCTTCGCCGGCATCGAGGCGATTGCCGACGCCAAGGCGGAAATTTTCGTGGGGCTGGAGCCCGGCGGCGCGGTGGTGCTGAATCGCGACAATTCGCAGTTCGCAAGGCTGCGACGCAGCGCCAAAAAGCTCGGCATCGACAGGATCGTTTCGTTCGGCACGGACGCGAAATCCGACGCGCGGCTGATCGACGTCGCGCTGCATCCGGACCGCTCGGCCGTGCACGCCAACATCCTCGGCCATGACGTCACCTACAGACTCGGCATGCCCGGCCGCCATATGGCGATGAACTCGCTGGCGGTGCTGGCCGCCGCCTCGCTGGCGGGCGCGGATCTCGCGCTGGCGGCGCTGTCGCTGTCGCAGATCGAGCCGGCGGTGGGCCGCGGCGCCCGCCGCGCGCTCGAGGTCGGCAACGGCGAGGCGACGCTGATCGATGAAAGCTACAACGCCAATCCGGCGTCGATGGCGGCGGCGCTGAACGTGCTCGGCAGCGCCGCGGTCGGCCCGCAGGGCCGGCGCATCGCGGTGCTCGGCGATATGCTCGAACTGGGGCCGACCGCCCCGGCGCTGCATCTCGGCCTGAATGAGGCCATCAAGGCCAACAACGTCGATCTGGTGTATTGCTGCGGTCCGCTGATGCGCAACTTGTGGGACGCGCTTTCCACCGGTAAACGGGGCGGCTATGCGGAGAATTCGGCTAGTCTCGAAGCGCAGGTGGTATCGGCGATTCGCGCCGGTGACGCGATCATGATCAAGGGATCGCTGGGTACGAAGATGAAACCGATTGTAACGGCGCTCGAAAAGCGCTTTCCCGGCAAGGCCGCGCATGATGAAGCCGCGGTATAGGGCGGATTGAATGTTTTATTGGCTGATTGACCTTTCCAACACGGTTCCCGGTCTGGGCGTGTTCCGCACGGCTCTGAACGTGTTTCGCTACATCACCTTTCGCACCGGCGGGGCGATGGTGACCGGCGCGCTGTTCGTTTTCCTGTTCGGTCCCTGGATCATCGACCATTTGCGGCTGCGCCAGGGCAAGGGCCAGCCGATCCGCACCGACGGCCCGGCATCGCACCTCATCAGCAAGAAGGGCACGCCGACCATGGGCGGCCTGATGATCCTGTCCGGGGTGGTGGTCTCGACCGTGCTGTGGGCCAATCCGCTCAACCCCTATGTCTGGATCGTGCTGGCGGTGACGCTCGGCTTCGGCTTCGTCGGCTTCTACGACGACTATTTGAAGGTGACGAAACAGTCGCATAGCGGTTTCGCGGGCAAAATAAGGCTGCTGATCGAGGCGTTGATCGCGCTGGCGGCCTGTTACGCGCTGACCCGGCTCGGAAAAGTCCCGTTCTCGACCTCGCTGGTGATCCCCTTCTTCAAGGACGTGGTGCTGAATCTCGGCATGTTCTTCGTGCTGTTCGGCGCGTTCGTCATGGTCGGCGCCGGCAACGCCGTGAACCTGACCGACGGTCTCGACGGCCTCGCCATCGTGCCGGTGATGATCGCGGCGGCGAGTTTCGGCATGATCGCGTACCTCGACGGGCAACGCGGTGTTCTCGGACTATCTGCAGATCAATTACGTCGCCGGCACCGGCGAACTCGCGGTGCTGTGCGGCGCGGTGCTCGGCGCGGGCTTCGGATTCCTGTGGTTCAACGCGCCGCCGGCGTCGATCTTCATGGGCGATACCGGCTCGCTCGCGCTCGGCGGCATGCTCGGAGCGACCGCGGTCGCGGTCAAGCACGAGATCGTGCTGGCTGTGATCGGCGGGTTGTTCGTGCTGGAAGCGGTCTCGGTGATCGTGCAGGTGGTGTCGTTCAAGCTGACCGGCAAACGCGTGTTCCGGATGGCGCCGCTGCATCACCATTTCGAGCAGAAGGGCTGGACCGAGCCGCAGGTCGTGATCCGGTTCTGGATCATCTCGGTGATGCTGGCGCTGGCCGGCCTCTCCACGCTGAAGCTGCGGTGATCGGGCGTGGCGGTATTCTCCCGAACTGATATCGCCCTTCTCCCCTCCCTCCACGCGCCCTTGCGCGTGGCGGGGAGGGGTCGGGGGTGGGGGGTCTATCAGGGCGCACCCGTTGGCAATGAGTACGTTGAAGCACCCCCCACCCCCGACCCCTCCCCGCCGCTGCGCGGGGGAGGGGGAGATAGCCTTCACTGGCTCGGCTGAACTGGCGGTCGCTCTAGCCGTGGCTTCTACATGATCCCCGTCACCTCCTTCGCGGGCAAGACCGTCGCGGTGTTCGGCCTCGGCGGCTCCGGGCTGGCGAGCTGCCACGCCTTGAAGGCGGGCGGGGCGGAAGTGATCGCGGCGATGACAGCGCCGACAATGTCGTCAAGGCGGTGCAGGCCGGTTTCATCACCGCCGACTTGCGAAAAGTGTCGTGGGCGAATTTCGCGGCGCTGGTGCTGACACCGGGCGCGCCGCTCACCCATCCGGCGCCGCACTGGTCGGTGCTGATGGCGCGCGAGGCCGGCGTCGAGGTGATCGGCGACATCGAATTGTTCTGCCGCGAGCGGCGGCGGCATGCGCCGGACGCGCCGTTCGTCGCCATCACCGGCACCAACGGCAAATCGACCACCACGGCGCTGATCGCGCATCTGATGCGTGTCGCCGGCTACGACACCCAGATGGGCGGCAATATCGGCACCGCGATCCTGTCGCTGGAGCCGCCGCGCATGGGCCGCGTCCACGTCATCGAGATGTCGTCGTACCAGATCGACCTCACGCCGAGCCTCGATCCCTCGGTCGGCATCCTGCTCAATGTCAGCGAAGATCATATCGATCGCCACGGCACGCTCGAACATTATGCCGCGGTCAAGGAGCGCCTGGTCGCCGGCGTGCAGTCGCAGGGCACCGCGATCGTCGGCGTCGACGACGGCTGGAGCCGCAACACCGCCGACCGGATCGAGCAGGCGGGCCAGCGCGTGGTTCGCATCTCCGTGAAAAATCCGCTGCCGGACGGCGTCTATGTCGAGCGCGAAGTCATCCTGCGCGCCGCCGGCGGCGCCCGCAGCGAGATCGCGCGGATCGGCGGCATCGGTTCGCTGCGCGGCCTGCACAACGCGCAGAATGCCGCCTGCGCCGCCGCCTGCGCGCTGGCGCTCGGTATCTCCCAGGAAGTCCTGCAAAACGGCCTGCGCAGCTTTCCCGGCCTCGCCCACCGCATGGAGCAGGTCGGCCGCCGCGGCAACGTGCTGTTCGTCAACGATTCCAAGGGCACCAATGCGGACGCCGCGGCGCATGCGCTGTCGTCGTTCGCCGACATCTTCTGGATCGCCGGCGGCAAGCCGAAACTCGGCGGCATCACGGGCCTTGCCGAATATTTCCCGCGCATCCGAAAAGCCTATCTGATCGGCGAAGCGGCAGCGGAATTTGCCGGCACGCTCGGCGACCGGGTGCCGCACGAGATTTCGGAAACCCTCGAAGTCGCCGTCGCGAGCGCCGCGCGCGATGCGGAAGCGTCAGGGCTCGCCGATCCCGTGGTGCTGCTGTCGCCGGCCTGCGCGTCGTTCGACCAGTACCGCAATTTCGAAATCCGCGGCGCCAGGTTCCGCGATCTCGTCACGGCGCTGGAGGGCGTCAAGCCGGTGGTGTGAGGTGAGATCGTCACGCATCGCGACGATCGCTATGGATTCCAGTGCGTCTTGAAGTCTCTACCATAGAGAATTGATGGTGCAGAATTCCCGCCTGCAAATTTCAGATAGCCGCCGGTCATTAGTGCATCCAACCAAACAAGCTTCCTTTCAAGGTTGTCGGTCAGGGGCTCCCCGGTGATGCCGATCCCGTTCAAAGGCCAAATTCCCGCAGGCACGATCTCCAACGTCGCGCGCGTCAACTTCACACCCGGCCCGAACGACATCTCAAGGTCTAGCCCGCATTTCTCACACAACCGAATGCTTTTGCGAAGTGCGATGGGATTTTCCTATGCTGCAAAGGTTGGGCATGCAGGATTGTGGCGCCGAATGCGCGACTCGCGGTCTGATGTTTTTGGGTCTCGGTGGGCCTCTGGGTGATGCCGCGTGGGTTCGCGTTGCGGCGGCGCGTGTCAGGCGGGCGAGGCGCGAGCGTTGGCGGCGGCGAGACGAGTGGCAGCGCAGCCCCAGGCATGGGCCGCCGGACAGGCCGAGGCCATGGCGATCTTGATGCGGCGGACACTGACGCGGACGAGCGCGCCGATCTTGAGGAGCTTGAGACGGATGGTGCCGCAGGTCGCTTTGGCGAAGACGGTTTTGGCCAGCCCGATGCGGCGCAGGGCGCACATCAGCACATAGGCCATCGAGGCGAACCACAGGCGCAGCTGGTTGGCCCGCATGGTGGCGGTCGAGGTGCGGTCGGCATAGAGATCGAGCTGGCACTCCTTGATCCGGTTCTCCATGTCGCCGCGGGCGCAGTAGATCTTTTCGTAGAGATAGCGGGCCGCGCCTCGGCACGCGTGAGCGAGGTGACGACGAAGCGCGGATTGGCCTCGTCTTTTGTCCATTCCGCCTTCGCGACGACCCGGCGCCGGCGGCTCCAGCTGTCGACGCGTCGTCCACCGGAAGTCCTTGAAGCGCCGCGCCGGCTTGCCGGTGCGTCTCGGCTCTGAACCGCAGCCTGTCAAGCTCGGTCTCGATCTCGGCGACGAGCCGATCGTTGCTCGCCAGCCCGAACAGAAAGTGCACGCCGTTCGCCTCGCACCAAGCCATCAGCTCCTCGCGCGCGAAGCCGCTGTCGGCGCGCACCAGAATGCGCACAAGCGGCCAACGGCGGCGAATGTGGGCGACGATGCGCGCGACCTCCTCCACCGCAGCCCGCGCGGCGTCGATGTTGGCGCGCCGCAGCTTGGCGGCCAACAGATGGCGCCCGCAGAACACGTAGAGCGGCAGGTAGCAGTAGCAGTCGTAATAGCCATGGAAGAACCGCCCCTCCTGCTCGCCATGCACGGGATCGTCGGTCGCATCGAGATCAAGGATGATCTCGCTTCGGCGCTCGCTCGTGCGCCTCCAGGAACAGAGTCGACCAGCAGCCGCTCGATGGCCGCCGGATTGTGGCTGATCTTGTGATAGCGCGTCGGCTCCAGTCGGCTCAGCTCCAGCCGGTTCAGCGTCGACTTGCCGGCCACCGGCGCGCAATCCTCGCGGCGCGCCTCGAGCTTGCCCGCCAGCACCGCCAGCATCGGATCATGGCGCAGTTCGTCGTGGTCGTTGAGATCCTCATAGCCCAGCGCAATCCCGAACACCCGCTGGCCGACCAGCGTCGCGACCTGCGTGCTCGATCAGTTCCGGGCACCGCACATCGTGAAAGCACGATGCGGCAAACCGATCCATCATTCTGATCGCCCGATCCGTCGCGCCCAGAAGCAGCGCTCCTGCATCCGACGTGATCGCCCGGCATCGAATGCCGCCACCACCGCGCGGCCTTCAACAGGTCCAAAACCAAACAGATCCGCGCTACACTCTGTCGGCATCGGGGCGCTCCGCGAATCATCGAAAAATTGTTGCAGAACAACTTTCGCTGATTCGCAGCCCCGATGCACTCAGCAGTGTGAGAAATCCGCGCTAGCTAAGTAGGGAAGACGTGGATGGCCGGGACAAGCCCGGCCATGACGAAAAAGCGGATTCGCTTTTTAGGGTGCTTCAGTCCGGCACCACGCGCACCGCGCCGCGGGCGGCGCTGGTGGTCAGCGCGGCATAGGCCTTCAGCGCCATCGTTATCTTGCGGGGTCGCTTCTTCGCCGGCTTCCATGCCTCGGCCCCGCGGCCCAGCATCGCCTCGCGGCGCTGCGCCAGCACCGCATCGTCCACCAGCAGGCTGATCGAGCGGGCGGGAATGTCGATGCGGATGCGGTCGCCGTCCTCCACGAGGCCGATCAGGCCGCCTTCGGCCGCTTCCGGCGAAAGATGTCCGATCGAAAGTCCCGAGGAGCCGCCGGAGAAGCGGCCGTCGGTGACCAGCGCGCAGACTTTGCCGAGCCCTTTCGATTTGAGGTAGCTGGTCGGATACAGCATCTCCTGCATGCCGGGGCCGCCGCGCGGGCCCTCGTAGCGTACCACGACGACGTCGCCGGGCTTGATCTTGCCGCCGAGGATGCCCTCGACCGCGGCGTCCTGGCTTTCGAAAATCCGCGCCGGTCCCTCGAATTTCAGGATGCTCTCGTCGACCCCGGCGGTCTTCACGATGCAGCCGTCGAGCGCCAGATTGCCCGAGAGCACGGCGAGGCCGCCATCCTTCGAATAGGCATGCTCGACGTCGCGGACACAGCCTGTGCTGCGGTCGGTATCGAGTTCCTCGAAGCGGCGTTCCTGGCTGAAAGCCACCTGCGTCGGCACGTTGCCCGGCGCCGCCATGAAGAACTTGCGGACGCTCTCGCTCTTGGTGCGCTTGATGTCCCAGCGGTTCAGCGCGTCCTCCAGCGACGTGGAGTGGACCATGGGCAGCCCGCGATTGAGCAGGCCAGCACGGTCGAGTTCGCCGAGGATCGCCATCACGCCACCGGCGCGATGCACGTCCTCGAGATGCACGTCGGGCACCGAGGGCGCCACCTTGCACAGCACCGGCACCCGGCGCGACAGCCGGTCGATATCCTGCATGGTGAAGGGGATCTCGCCTTCATAGGCGGCGGCCAACAGATGCAGCACCGTGTTGGTCGAGCCGCCCATCGCGATATCCAGCGTCATGGCATTTTCGAACGCCTTGAAGCTGGCGATCTTGCGCGGCAGCGCGCTCTCGTCGTCCTGCTCGTAATAGCGGCGCGCCAGGTCGACGATCAGGTGGCCGGCCTCGACGAACAGCCCCTTGCGGTCGGCATGGGTCGCCAGCACCGAGCCGTTGCCGGGCAGCGCCAGGCCCAGCGCCTCGGTCAGGCAG
This sequence comes from uncultured Alphaproteobacteria bacterium, assembly GCA_963712435.1. Lineage (GTDB taxonomy): Bacteria > Pseudomonadota > Alphaproteobacteria > Rhizobiales > Xanthobacteraceae > Rhodoplanes. Next base: position 20,567 of record CAVQIB010000002.1, read on the forward strand.
TTCATCGAGTTGGCGGTGAACATGCCCGAGCACGAGCCGCAGGTCGGACACGCCGAGCGCTCGATGGTCTCGACATCGGCGTCGCTGACGGATTCATCGGCGGCGGCGACCATGGCGTCGATCAGATCGACCGATCTTATCTTGCCCTTGATGCTGACCTTGCCGGACTCCATCGGCCCGCCCGACACGAATATGGTGGGGATGTTGATCCGCAGCGCCGCCATCAGCATGCCCGGCGTGATCTTGTCGCAGTTGGAGATGCAGACCATGGCGTCGGCGCAATGCGCGTTGACCATGTATTCGACGCTGTCGGCGATGATCTCGCGCGAGGGCAGGCTGTAGAGCATGCCGTCATGGCCCATGGCGATGCCGTCATCGACCGCGATGGTGTTGAATTCCTTGGCGACGCCGCCGGCCTTCTCGATCTCGCGCGCCACCAGCTGGCCGAGATCCTTGAGATGGACATGGCCCGGCACGAACTGGGTGAAGGAATTGACCACGGCGATGATCGGCTTGCCGAAATCCTCGTTCTTCATGCCGGTGGCGCGCCACAGGCCGCGGGCGCCCGCCATGTTGCGGCCGTGGGTGGTGGTCCTGGATCGGTAGGCGGGCATGGGCTGTCCTTCGAAGGTCGGGAAATCTGAACCTGGCCGGTGTTCTATACGGTGTGGCCGCCGGCTTGAAAGCGCTTTGTCGCAGGGGCGCCATGCGGGGGCGCGTTCTATCGCGCTGCAGCGGCGCGATATTCGGCCATCGTGTGCGCCACGAGGTCGTCGACCGCAAGCACCCCATACCGAAAGGGCCGCGACAGGATGGTGGGGTAGAAAACGCTCGTGTCCCGGACGCGGTGCAGCGTGCCTTCACGCTGCTCCGCAGAGCCGGGACCCACGAGCTGCTGCTACCGATGGGTTCCGGATCAGCAGCGCGTCGAAGACGCGCGTGAACGTGCTGATGGCGCTGCGCAGCATCCGGATGGCCATCACGCTTTCGCCTATCCGCGCTTCTCGATCACGAGGCTCTGCACGGCGCGGCCGAAATAGCCGCTGACGTCCGCCAGCCGCGCCATCGCAAGGCCGGCGCCATCGGGACCGATCCAGGACTCCGCATCGAGCAGGATCCATTCGCCGACCGGCTGCCGTGCAAAACTGACGGTGAGGTCGGCATTGATAAAAGTCCATTCGTGGAAATCCAGCGCGGCCGAGGTGCCGTTGCAGAAATCCGCCGCGACCACCGCCCGCATCGCCTGCGACACCGGCGAACCCTCGACCAGCGGCCGGTCGGCGCGGTACCAGATCGCGCCGGGGCCGGGCACGCCGAAACTGCCGCGGGCGGCGCGCAGCGACATGCCCGATACGAAGGGGCTCGAGGAAAAATTCGCCGGCTCGACGCGCGATTGATCCGGCCCCGGAAGCTCGACAGGCAAGTCCGCGACCTCAGGCGGCAGCGCCAAGTCCTGCGTCTTGATCTTGAGCACGGTGGCGCCGACCACGACGGCGTCACCGGCGCGCAGCCGGATGGCGCATAGCTGGATCTTGCGCCCCTCGCGCAGCACCTCGCTCTCCAGCGTCAGCGGCGCCACCGGCACCGGGCGCATCAGGTCGATGGTGACGCGCGCGATGTGCATCGGCACCGGCGTCGCAATCGCCTCCGCCGCCCACACTACCAGCGACGCCGGCGCGGAGCCGTGCTGCATGCCCGGATCCCAGGGCCCGGCGGCATCCGGATGGGTGAGGACACGATTGCCGTCCACGCGAAAAATGGCGTCCATTGGATTCCGATTTCAATTTACGTTCCCCGGACGCAGCGCAGCACGAAGTGATGCGCTGCTGATCCGGGGGCCATCTTGTGGCAGACGTCTCTGGGTCCCGGCTCTGCGGAGCAGCGCCAAGCGCGCTGCACCGCGTCCGGGACACGATATGAGGTCACAGCGGCGGATCGATCGCCTCGTCGTATTCCTTCTTGAACCGCGCGATCAATTCGGCGGCGGGCACGATGTTGCCGACGCTGCCGATGCCCTGGCCGCTACCCCAGATTTCCTTCCAGGCTTTCGGCTTGGCGCGCTCGCCCGAGGCGTCGGTGCCGAAACTCATTTTCGAGGGATCGGATTCCGGCAGATTGTCCGGATCCATCCCGGCCGCGACGATCGACGGCTTCAGGTAATTGCCATGCACGCCGGTGAACAGATTGGAATAGACGATGTCTTCGGCCGACGACGTCGTGACCATCTGCTTGTAGGCCTCCACCGCATTGGCCTCCGTCGTGGCGATGAAGGCGGAGCCGATATAGGCGAAGTCGGCGCCGAGAATGCGCGCGGCACGAATTGCGCGGCCGTTGCCGATCGCACCCGACAGCGCGATCGGTCCGTCGAACCATTCGCGCTTGTCTCCGCCACGAAGGCCAATGGCGAGATCTCGCCGGCATGGCCGCCGGCGCCGGCGGCATACCAGGATCAGGCCGTCAGCGCCCTTCTCGACCGCCTTGTGCGCGAATTTCTGGTTGATCACGTCGTGAAACACGATGCCGCCCCAGCGATGCGCGGCCTGATTGAGTTCTTCGCGGGCGCCGAGCGAGGTGATGATCATCGGCACCTTGTGCTTCTCGCAAAGCGCCAGATCCTGATCGAGGCGGTTGTTCGATTTGTGCACGATCTGGTTCACCGCGAACGGCGCCGACAGCCGCTCGGGATGCGCCTTGTCATGCGCGGCCAGTTCTTCCTTGATCCGGACCAGCCACTCGTCGAGCAGGGCCGGCGGGCGGGCGTTCAGCGCCGGGAACGATCCGACGATCCCCGCCTTGCACTGCGCGATCACGAGATCGGGCACCGAAATGATGAACAGCGGCGCGCCGATCACCGGAATTGACAGACGGCCCTTGAACAGAGCAGGCATGGACATTCAAAAAAATCCTTCTGGTTATTCGTAACGAGCCAGGCGGCAGCCTGGAGATGCCAGACACCTACCAACAAGGCAATCTTTCCAGTGTCAAGTATTGCGTTGTGACGCTGACTTTTCGGGATGCCGCTCTATTGGCACAGCGCGCGGGTGACGTAATTTTCGGTCCGGCAGTCACCCGGCTCGCGCTTTCGGCCTGGCAGGTACACCTTGGCCGAGCATTTTTCCGCGGCGTCGGTATCGAGACTCTTGCCTGCCTGGTAGCCCTTGCTCTGGCAGAGCTTGTCGGCGCCGGCCTTGCAGTCGGGCGCGCCATTGGCCGAAACCGGGCAGCCCATGCGCCCGGTCACCATCAGGGAAGGCTTGGCCAGGCGCGACAGACCATCGCCGGCATCCTTGGTGGCATCCCTGGCGCGCGTGTTCAAATCCTCGATGGCCTCTTGCGGGCCCTTCAGGGTGGGCAGGATGGATTTGGATTTCTCTCCACAATTTCTCGATTTCGTTGATCAGGCCCGGATTTTCCGGCGGCGATGGCGGTGCAGGCTCATCCCGCTGCGGCGCGGGTGGCTGCGGTTGGGGCCGGTCCGGAATTGATTGCTGGGCCGGCGACTGGATGCCGAGCGAGGACGGCGGCACCGCCGCCTGCGGCCACGCCGCGGTGGTGGCCAGCACGAATATCGCGAGCGCCGCGCTTGCTACCCGCGTCCTGAACAGCGCGGGGAAGTTACCGGTTGGATCAAGCATGCCTGAAACGTAACCCGAAGCCGCGGACCGGCAAAGCATATCACGACGAGCAGATCATGATCCGATCGGATCATGCCCTAGATCAACTTGAATGCGACGACAAATCCGATCACGAGCACGAGGGCGCCGAGCGCCACCCACAGCCCCAGACGCTTCTCGATCTGGGCGCGGATCCATTCGCCGTAGCGGTTGAGCAGGATGGCGACCACGAAGAAGCGGCCGCCGCGGGCGATGATCGAACACAGGATAAACAGCCAGATGTTGTAATCGGCAAAGCCCGAGGTGATCGTCACCAGCTTGTAGGGGATCGGTGTCAGGCCCTTGCCGATGATGATCAGGGCGCCCCATTCGGCATAGGAGGCGCGGAAGGCCTCGACCTTGCCGCTGAGGCCGTAAATCTGGATCAGCCATTGCCCAAGCGAATCATAGAGCAGCGCGCCAATGCCATAGCCGACGATGCCGCCCAGCACCGAGGTCACGGTGCAGACCATGGCATAGAACCAGGCCCGCTCCGGCCGCGCCAGCGACATCGGAATCAGCATCACATCCGGCGGCACCGGAAAAAACGAGCTTTCCGCGAACGACACCGCGCCCATGATCCAGACCGAATACGGCTTGTGGGCGGAGTTGATGCACCAATTGTAAATTCGTCTCAGCATGGCGCGATGAACCACCCTAGAGCGAATTTGTCCATGCCGGGAAATGGGAGAAATTTGGGAGGTTTAGTGCCGCTTTCGCAGGCTGCGGCCCTCGAGCGCGACAATTCGTCGCCGGACGGTCGCAGGCGCGGGTGCGGACGTCGATGCAGACATCGCTGCCTTGGGCATCTTGGACGTTTTCGGCAGCTTTTCAGCGATTCCGAGCAGATGCTCGCGCCGTTCCATTTCGCGCCAGACGTCCTCGGGACGCACGCCGGCCGATGCCCACAAGACCGTGAGATTGTAGAGCAGGTCGGCGCTCTCGCGGACCACCGCATCGGAATTGCCGTTGACGGCATCGATCACGACCTCGATGGCTTCTTCCGCCAGTTTCTTGGCCATCTTGGCCGGGCCACGCTGAAACAGCCGTGCGGTTCGCGACGTGGCCGGATCGAGATCCTTGGCCGCGAGGACAGCCAGATAAAGCCGTTCGAGCGAATCACCCATTCCCCAAACCTAGTCGAAACCGATGGAAAGCGTGTTAACGGCCGGTTCCCTGGCCGCATCCACGCAAGGAAAATCCGCCGGCATCGTTAAGGCGCGGGCGGATCGATTTAGTTCGGACGCCGGCGCTTACCAGCTGGCGATCGGGTGACCGTTGAAATAGGGCACGCCGGACCGGTGGCCATAGTAGCCGCCGCCATAATAACCGCCGCCACCGTAGTAGGGCTGGCCGCCATAATAGGGGCCGCCGCCGTAGTAGACTGGGCCACCGCCGTAATAGGCCGGGCCACCGTCATAGTAATAGTCCCGGCGGTTCTGGGCCGCGGCGATCGCGATACCGGTACCGATGATACCGGCGAAGGCAGCCGCCGCAGCGGCGCCACCGCCGCCACGATAGTGGCGGCGACGAGCGCTGAAGTCGGTGGCGTCACTGCTCGCGGCCGCCGACAGGCCCTGGCCTGCGGGCGCGGATTCCGCGCGGGCCGTTGACGGCTCGAACGTGGTCAACGCCACCGCAGCGACTGTCGCCACGACGGCGGCGCGGCCGATCGATGAAAGCCCAAGTCTACGCGCGAACATCTCGATGTCCTCCGTAGGGTCAATGCGCCGAAAGCCGACGGCTACCAGTTCTTTTGGGGCGACAGGGTATCGAAGGAGCCGCCGGGGCCATAGGGGTTGCTGGGGTAGCCGCCTCGGTAATGACCGCCGCCGTAATAGGGCTGGCTACGATAGTAACGCTGGCCGCCGCCGTAATAGACCGGCCCGCCGCCGTAATAGGCCGGCCTTTGGTCGTAGTAATAGTGCCGGCGGTTCTGTGTCGCGGCGATTGCGATACCGGTGCCGATGATACCGGCGAAAGCGGCCGCCGCCGCGGCGCCACCGCCGCCGCGACGATAGTGTCGCCGACGGGCGCTGAAGTCGGCGGCGTCGCTGGTCACAGCCTGCGACAGGCCTTGGCCTGCCGGGGCGGATCCGGCGCGGGCCGTCGACGGCTCAAACGCGGTCAACGCCACCGCAGCGACTGTCGCCACGACAACGGCGCGGCTGATCGATGAAAGCAAGGCTCTGCGCGCGAACATCTCAATGTCCTCCGTGGTCGTCTGGGCCTGGCAGGCCTCGTATGGCTAACCACCGGGAACACGTTGGCTTCCCAATCGAATGCAAGCTGAACGATCGGTGTCGAAATCGTGGCACTCGATCGGCCATTCAGGTTTGATGCGACAGAATGCCCACCTCCGGCGCCCCCCGCGCCATGAAACAAACATAGCCCGCGCCGCAGCTGACGTCGGACCGCCTGAAGTAATCGCAATGCGTGTAATTTCGATCAATACCGTTCGCGGCTTCCTGACTTCGCTGCTGGGACTGCTCGGTCTTGGGTTCGGCTTGGGCGTCGGTTGGGAATGCGGCGCGACAGGCGAAACGCGACCGCCGGTCGCGATCCAGTTTTCGCTCGATCGACCAATCGATGCCAGCGCCGCCCCGTTCGTGCTGGCGGCGAGCAGGGGCTTGTTCGGTTCGGAGGGGCTGGCGGTCAACACCAATATCGCCAGCGGATCGCTGGACGGTATCGCCCGCGTCGCCGCCGGGACCAGCGACTTCGCGCTGGTCGACATCAACGAACTGATCCGGTTTCGCGACAAGCCTGGCGCGCCGCCGATCAAGGCGGTGTTCGTGCTGTTCAACAAGGCGCCCTACGCCATCATTGCCCGCAAGGAGCCGCGGCATTCGCGCACTCTCCGATATCGACGGCAAGACGCTCGGCATCCCCGAGGGCGACCTGTCGATCCGGCTGTGGCCGGCA